>NZ_CAESCH010000002.1:0-600000 GCF_903166545.1 Metabacillus schmidteae
CCAACCAAGTCCCCGACCCGCCACCACTAGGAATAACAACCTACACCATCCCCACCAAAAATAAATCCTTCTCACCATTCTTGCATTTTTTAACTAATGTTATGATTGAAAAGATTGGAAAATTTTAAAGAATTAGGTTTGGGTCGTTTCAATAAAGGGTATATAAAAGTGGTTTAAAGATGATAAGGTTAAATGCCCCATTCTAATAACCGGCATTACATAGAAAGTCAGTGAAAAGTAAAGAGGGAGATTACGTTGTCTTTATTTTATTATTATGGACTTTTAAAGAAGAAGCAAGAACAGCTCCAGCGCCTGCAAAGCTGCCAAAGTCAATTGCAGGGCATTAAACAGGAGTATTTGAATTATAACCAATCGGTTATAACCCCTGAGTTAACATCTGCAAGTTGGCAAGGATCACTTGCCGACAAATTTGAGGTTATTCGAACAGAAGGAATCCTTGGTTCCTACCAGGATCTAGAATCTACTCAACTCTCCAATGTTTTTTCAACCCTTAGCAATAAAATGAGTAGTTTGAAAAGTGAAATTGCCTCTCTAAAGCAAACCATTCATTCTCTTGAGTTAGAGATGTTGGAAGAGTAAGGTCAGTGCAATCCTATATGGCCAATTCGTTTATGAAAAATCATTAGCCAACGTTTGTTATGAAAAGCCTAAAAATAAAAAGTAAGGTAGAGATCATAATGGGAGAAATCAAATTTCAATATCATGATATAGACCGTGTACTTAAGGAGATGACAAATGCTTCAACTACGCTTGCGCCATCATTGCCAAAAGATATTGTGAAAAATAATCAACTGGATGTTACGAAAAAAATAGAACAGATTAATAAATCGCTGGAAGAGATCATAACCAGCTACCAAGAGTTGTTAGCGCAAAATGAATCAATGGTTCAATCTTCTGTGGATGCGATGAAAGCAACAGACCAATCGTTAAAAACATCCATGTTGCTACAAGGTGTTGCGGAGGTAAAGAAATGAAAGTATTAGATGTATCTGATTTACATACCTCTCTTGATGAAACAATTCAGGCAGTAAATAAAAAAATGGAAGAGCTGGAAGCCATTGAAAAATCAATTATTGAGTTGATTAATTTGGATGGTTCATTTACAGGGAAAGGGGCAGCAGCGATTAAAAGCTACTACCAATCCTGTCATCAGCCCTTTTTATTCAAGCTTAAACAAATGCTTACTACATACAAAACAAAGCTAACAAGTTGTAAAAACCAACTGGATGGTTTTGAACATGATCATACAGGATATATCAACCAGGAATTTTTACAAGGTGAATTAACGAATAAGCTTACAGCTGTTCAAAACTATACAAATGATGTAACAGCAGATGCGAATCAATACATTTCAAATGTAACAGATATTGTTTCGATCGATCTACTTGATGATGAAGAAGTCAATCAGCAGGTTGAACAAGCGAAGAAATCAATAAACGACACCATCACCAATTTAGAAGATTTTGATGGAGAAAGCACATCTTCATTAGAGGAATTAAATGCGGATTTAAGTATACTAACAGCGTATTTGGAAGACATGAATACAACTGTAGCAGTAAACCCTAGAAGTCTCGAATACTTTCACCCATTACAGGCACTTATGAATCCGACACACGCTCTATTAATGGGCAGCATTCGCTCAACACCTATGCATCTCGTAACAAACGGATCACCGGTAGCCAATCGTTCTACACAATCGATCTATGCATTCCAATCTTACACAACACCTTATCAATGGTTGGGTCTGAACTTCTCTCCGACAACAAGTAGCACCTCTGAGAAAGAAGTGGAGAAGACATCTCCTTATCTAACAGGAGATTCGGTTCAAAGAGGAGATTTTACTTTTGAAGCTGGTGCAGGAAAAGTAGAAAATGATTGGTCAGGATATGGTGATGGAGACGGACAACTCGGTGGAAGCAGTAAATTAACTGGTATTCACTCTGGTGTAAAGCACGATACAGGAGTAATGGATTCCAGCTTTGACCTGCAAATTGGAGCAGCAGAAGCGCAAGCAAGCGTAGGGGGACAAAGTATTTTTCCTTTAGTGAAAGCTGGAGGGACAGTCTATGCAGCAGAAGTCAAAACACAGCTTGATGATGAGATAGACTATGTTGGTCGTACAGGTATACAAGCTAAGGGTGAGCTCCTAAAGGCAAATGCCTACGCTGGAGTTGACAATGCATCAGTCGGATTTGCGGCCAAGGCGTCACTAGCGGAAGGAGAGGTCTCAGGAATCCTGCCTATTCCTTTTACTGATTACAACTTTAAAGGTACAGTTGGTGGTTCGGCAGGTGGTATTGGAGGAGAAGCCAGCATCGGAAAAGAAACAACGCTTGACCTTAGATTTATACTCGGAATTAAACTGGGAATTAGTTTTGAAAAAGCAGAATAAACCTTCTTGATTTGAAAGGAGCCCGCGTGAATATGAGAAATGAAATTAATTCAATCGTCATTGACAAAGGAACAGACTTACTGCCGATTGGTACAGTTGTCTTGGTAGAGGGAATTGTACAAGCAGTTATGATATACGGAAGAATGCAGCAGAAGGCTGATCAAGAGGAAAAGGTGTGGGAATACGTAGCATGCCCTTACCCACAAGGTCATATTTCAGATGAAACAAATGTGTTTTTTAATCATGAGCAAATTAAACAAGTCATTTTCAAAGGGTTTGAATCTGAAGGTGAAACAATCATGAAGGAAAAACTACTTTCTTTAACACAAGGAATAAATCATGAAGGCGATCATTAATTGGTTTATTGCCCCATATAAAACGGTACGATCAGAATTTCAATTGTTTTTACACTTAAAGAATCAAGAAACAACATCTAAAGAAGAAAAGATGAGAATTACTCAGCTTCAACTAGTAAACATCATGTTACTAGTTATATACTCAGTATTTTTCGTTGCCTTTTTTGTGTACATCGGACTGCTATTTGTAGCAGGCTGGTATGCTCTTTCAGGTATCATTGTTGGTCTCATCATGATGAGTCTTATCAGAGTCATGCAAAAAAGGTATTTAAAGCGTCGTGATGCATTCATTAAAAATGACCCTACAATCATCGAATCTTAACGAATAGAAAGGATAGGTTCACTTGAAAAAATTAAGTTTCATCATCGCGATGATGCTAATGCTCGTCGCCTGTAGTAATGACACTTCTTCAGAAAAGCCATCTGATACAGAAGCAAGCACCTCCAAAGAAAATGAGCTATCCTATGAAGAAAAGCAAAAAGAAATCGTTGCTTTTATTAATGAAGATATGAACGAAATTGCAGGCTATGAAACAAAAGCGAATGAAGCCTTGGCAACCGTATCGGGGGAGAATTTCAAAAATGACCAAGAATTACTGAGTGTCTTAACAAGCGAGGTTATCCCTGAATACGAAAAAGCCATTGAAACAGCAGAGTCACTGGAAGTTACTGTTGAAGAACTGGAGCCAATCAAAGGCCAAATGGAAGAAGCATTAAGCATATATTATGACGCTCTTTTACTCGAAAAAGAAGCATTAGAAAAAACCGACCAGGAATTAATTGAGCAATCTAATGCAAAAGGAGAAGAGTACCTAACCGCCCTGAATGAATATCATGAAGAAATGGAAAAGTTAGCGAAAGAATATGATATTGATTACCAAAGAACACAATAAAACATGCAAAAAAGCTCAAAACTTTTGATTTTGAGCTTTTCTTTATGATGTTATGGTAAAATTCACATTAAAAAGTGGAGGTGTAACTGTGGACTTTCTATCAATCATTTCATTTTTAGGTGCCGCAATCGTTCTGACTCTTATGCCAGGACCAGATAACTTGTTCACCTTGGCACAGAGTATAGCAAAAGGTAAGAAAGCTGGAATTTTCACTACACTTGGGCTATGTACAGGATTATTAGTTCATATTGCTGCTGCGACCATTGGGATTTCTGCCGTGATTTATCAATCAGCTTTAGCTTTTACACTAGTTAAATATGCAGGAGCAGCCTATTTGTTATTCCTGGCTTATAAATCCTTTAGAGACAAAAGTTCAGGCTTTACTTTTACAAATGAGAACTCTTTAGACTACAAATCTTTATATAAAAAGGGAGTCATAATGAATCTCTTAAATCCAAAAGTTTCATTATTTTTCCTGGCTTTCTTCCCGCAATTTATTCAGTATGAGAATGGGAATGTGTCCCTTCAAATGCTCGGTTTTGGAATTCTATTTCTCATCCAAGCCTTAGTGATTTTTACATTAATAAGTATGTTTGCTGGAAAAGTCGGCAATTTCCTACGTAAAGATCCATCATTATCGAAAAAGATTAACATGATCCAAGGTTCTCTGTTTACACTGATAGGACTAAAAATTGCCTTTAGCCAGAAATAATCATAATCACGTGAAGAGTGGTTTTCTGACTACTCTTTTTTTATACAAAAAATGTTAAAAGTAAGTCATAATGTCCCTCACCAAAAATATAATAAAAAGGTATGTCTCCATCTTCACTCCACCCATCGACAAATTTCTCGGGAAATAAACTGTTTAAAATAGGTGAAAAACCACAATTTCTCTATTCAAATCTCATAAAAATGAAAAAAATTTAAAGAAAGCCTTGTCCCTTCTGACTTTATTAGCATATATCTTAATCCAAGCTAATAAAATGTTACAAACCTATCAAAGAGAGTGTTTGAGGTGAGGGATCGTGAGTGTAATTTTTAATCGCTGTAAAAGAGGCAACATACGATCATCTAAGAGAAATTCAGCCAAAGTGTCTTGGTATGCGAGTCTCATTTCACACTTCTCACATCCATATTAGGGAGGTCGAGTGGTGTGCACGATTACATCAAAGAACGCACAATCAAGATTGGGAAGTATATCGTGGAGACAAAGAAAACTGTTCGCGTCATTGCGAAGGAGTTTGGTGTTTCCAAAAGTACCGTCCACAAGGATTTAACGGAAAGGTTACCTGAAATTAACCCTGATCTTGCGAATGAGGTAAAGGAAATACTTGATTATCATAAATCAATCAGACATTTACGTGGTGGAGAAGCAACAAAGTTGAAGTACAAGAAGGACGAAATTTTAGAAGAAGAACCAGTGAAGTAAATGAATTCTATCTACTTTAAGTAAATCGACAATTCCCTACATACTCACCTGAAATTTTTTTACAAAATCATACTATTTTTGCGAAATTGTGATAAAATAGGTAATTAGGTCAGTATTTCGGATATGAAGATTTGCAAGGAGGATATAGATAGAATGTTTGCGAGGGATATTGGTATAGATCTTGGTACGGCTAACGTACTTATTCATGTGAAAGGGAAGGGAATTGTGTTAAACGAGCCTTCCGTTGTTGCCCTGGACAAAAATACTGGTAAGGTACTTGCCGTTGGTGAAGAAGCTAGACGTATGGTAGGACGTACTCCTGGGAATATTGTTGCTATTCGCCCATTAAAAGACGGTGTTATTGCAGACTTTGAAGTAACAGAGGCAATGCTAAAGCACTTTATTAATAAGCTGAATGTAAAAGGGTTACTTTCAAAGCCGCGCATGCTCATTTGCTGCCCAACGAATATTACATCTGTTGAACAAAAGGCAATTAAAGAAGCTGCTGAAAAAAGCGGCGGTAAAAATGTATTTCTTGAGGAAGAACCAAAGGTAGCAGCAATTGGTGCCGGTATGGACATCTTCCAACCTTATGGAAACATGGTTGTTGATATTGGCGGTGGAACTACTGATGTCGCTGTGTTGTCAATGGGCGATATTGTCACCGCCTCTTCCATTAAAATGGCTGGGGACAAGTTTGACGCGGAAATTTTAAATTACATTAAAAAAGAGTACAAGCTATTAATCGGTGAGCGTACTGCAGAAGATATTAAAGTCAATGTAGCAACTGTATTCCCAGGCGCACGTTATGAAGAAATCAGTATTCGTGGTCGTGACATGGTAACAGGATTACCTCGTACAATTACCGTGAACTCAACAGAAGTGGAAGCAGCACTTCGTGAACCAATTTCCGCCATTGTACAAGCTGCTAAGAGTGTCCTGGAACGTACTCCTCCAGAACTTTCAGCAGACATCATCGACCGCGGTGTTATTTTAACAGGTGGTGGAGCACTACTTAACGGCTTAGACCAACTTTTAGCTGAAGAACTAAAAGTACCAGTACTAGTAGCTGAAGCACCAATGGACTGCGTAGCAATCGGCACAGGAATCATGCTGGACAACATGGACAAACTTCCACGCAAAAAATTCGGATGATACTTTTAAGAACCTGACTTGTGCAGGTTCTTTTTTTGTGTGGGTCATGGTGTGGGTCATGGGGACAGGTTCCTTGTCCCGGCAGTGTGTGTAGAATCATGGCGGAATTTGTCTAATCGCAAATAAATTCGAAAAATAGTAAATAAATTTGTCTAATCGCAAATAAATTTTTGAAATCGCAAATATAAATGAAGAATCGCAAATAAGGTCCAAAGGAAGGTCCAATGGGACAGGTCCCTCGTCCCGCCAATAAGTTTGTACTCAAATAGGAATAAAAGCATAAAAAAGAATCGGCCACAAAAAGCCGATTCTCCATCCATTCTCCTTACCGTAACTCCATCCAGCTCCCCACGTGATGCACCGCAACACCTTTAAAGCTTGAATAATCCTTATAAGCATCTGAAACAAGCGCAAGCTCTTGGTCCATCGCACTTTGCCCTTCCTCATAAAACGTCAGGAATCCGTCACTGCTGCCCAGGTTCATCGTTTCAACAGCAATCGTGACATCTTTATTAAGTGACGCTGCAAGATTTATTTCGTATTTCGCTAGCTCAATAATCCCATTGGGACCAACAGCCTTATCACGGTATGCCATGATTGTAATCTCACTCGTATTCTTAATCACCCATTCAGCGAGATTTCCTTTTCCGTATTTATTTTTCACATTCATCTCGTCAAACCAAAAAGGAATATCAGCGGCGAATGGTATTCCAAGTGTCTTCGCAGTATTCGCTGCAGTTAAAATGACATTTTGATATTTCAGCACAGCTCCACTGTAATTTGTAGTCCATTGTGAAGTAAGATATGGCTCAACATCAAGATGAATGCCGGAAAATTTTTCACCCTCAGCTGCACTTGTTTGATAGGCGGAAACCCAGTTCAAAAAGTTAGTAAAAGCCTTAGATGATGGTCCCCATTCAGGAGCACCGTCAAGCGCATAAACCTTTATTTGACGTGCTGAAGCTTCTTTAATAAATTGTTTATATTGGTCAACATTAATCAATCGGTTAATTTGTAAATACACATGAGATACTTGTTTATTTTCAAGAAATTCTAATATAGCTTCACGATTCGTCACAATTTGATTCGTATCCCAAAGCCATGTAGAGTATTCCGTGTTCGCGCTGGCATTTGCTTTATTCACACCGGCAACCCCCAACACAAACATAGTTAAAATAAACATCAAGATTATTCTTTTCATCTTATTCTTCTCCCTATAAAGCCCATGGCTCAAAAAGGAGCCTGGCAGCTTGGCGACCGTGCAATGTAAAATATTGTATAGGCCCATAGCTTTGCGTCCCTGCCTTTCGACAAGTTTGCCCTTATCAGATTTTTCTTTATTATAAAGACAAGCTAGGAAAAAAGAAATAAAAATATTTTTTCCTAAAAACTAACAATGGAGAAAACAATCGTTCTCCTTTATAATCAATAATAGGGAATTCTGTCGAAAAAGAATTCAGTTGTTCGGACAAAAACACGGTTAAGGTGGGTTTACTCATGCTAAGAGGTTTATATACAGCAACTGCAGGGATGTTGGCACAGCAGCGCCGAACAGAAATGCTATCAAATAATATGGCAAATGCAAATACAGCGGGGTATAAAGCGGATCAATCGACAATCCGGGCTTTTCCGGAAATGCTCTTGCAGCGTATGGAAAATAAAACTGTTCCAACTGGTAATGGAATGAATGTAGCAGGCATGCAAACAATTGGTTCGATTAATTCTGGAGTTTATTTACAGGAAATTAAAAGTAGAGATATCCAAGGTGAGCTAAAGGAAACAGGCCTGGTAACTGATGTTGCCTTAGTTGAAGAAACTGTTCCTCTACATCCGGAAACAAATGTAAAAGGTTCATTATTCTTTGCTGTTCAAAACGGAGCTGGTGAGGAACGCTACACACGCAACGGACATTTTACATTAGACGAAAATGGTCTTTTACTTTCAGATGGAAATCCTGTGCTTTCAACAGCAGGACAACCAATCTCTATCCAAGCCAGTGAATTCAGCGTTACAACTGCCGGCGATGTTTTGGTAGATGGAGAACCAGAACCTATCGCACAAATTGATGTCCGTTTTGCTGAAGATGTACGTAATCTAGTCAAAGAAGGAAATGGAATATTCCGTACTTCAGACGGCCAAGCCCTTCCAACAGCAATCAACAATGGTGACATCCAATACAATTTAAAACAAAACTATCTGGAAACTTCCACTGTAGATGTAGGAAGAACATATACGGATATCATGACAGCCTACCGTTCATTTGAAGCAAATCAAAAGGTGCTGCAAGCATATGATAAAAGCATGGAAAAGGCCGCAAATGAAATTGGCCGCTTATCATAATAGGGGGAAATAATAAATGTTACGCTCAATGATTACAGCGACTAATACAATGGGCCAGATCCAAAAACAGCTTGATCAAATTGGCCACAACCTGGCAAATGTTGATACTCAAAGCTATAAAAGAACGGAAACAACATTCTCCGAATTAGTTCGTCAGCAATTTACTAATCAAGGCAATGCATTAGAAGAAAGAGAAGAAGAACGTTTTGGAACAGAACTTGGGATTCGACAAGGAACAGGCGCAAGACTAAATAAAAGCGTTGTGTTTACACAAGGCAGCATCAAGCAAACTGGCAGATCACTTGATATTGCTTTTACTTCACCAGATCAGTTTTTACAAATTGATGTAAATGGGCAAATTAATTATACTCGAGATGGTGCTCTATATTTATCGCCAGCAACGGACGGAAGTAACCAGCTCTTACTCTCAACAGCATCGGGTAACCTGGTCCTGGATGAAAATCAAAACCCAATTCGGTTCAATGATACATTTAAAGAGCTTATGATTTCAAAAGATGGAACAATTAGAGCCATACCGAGAAATGAAACAGAACAACCACAAGAGTTCCAACTAGGTGTTATTCAAGTAGATCGTCCGCAAATGCTGAGTCAGTTAGGGAATAATCTTTACGGATTAAAAGATCTGGGTGACATGCAAATCGAAGACGTATTAACCTACTTAGAAGGTGCAGACCGCGGGGCTGTCACAATGCAGCAGGGTGCACTTGAAATGTCCAATGTTGATTTAACAAAGGAAATGACCGATTTAATGATCTCACAGCGCTCATACCAAATGAACGCAAAGTCCATTACACTTGGCGACCAAATGCTGGGATTAATTAACGGCGTAAGATAGGAGTTTAGTCTATTGGTAGCAAAAGAAACGACAAAAGCGGTCAGTCGAGAAGAAGTTAAAAAGATAAACGCAAAGAAAAATCAAGAAGAAAAACAAGACCAACAAACCGAAAAAGTAAAATTACGCATTCGCCTCATTCCCATTTGGTTACGTGTCGTACTTGTTCTCTTAGCTATGGTCATCAGCTTAATCGTTGGACTTATGATCGGCTATGGAGTCATCGGCAATGGAAATCCAGAGGAGGCACTTGATAAATCAACATGGCAACATATCATCGACTTAGTTGAAAAAGAATAATGTTCCATATATACTTTGCTAAAGGAAGGTGAAAGCCTTCCTTTTGTCGTACATAATAAAGAAGCGAGAAAAAAGCATAAAGGAGATTCATACATATGTTAGATATTAACGAAATCAAAGATATTATCCCACACCGATACCCATTTTTACTCGTTGACCGCATTTTAGAAGTACAAGAAGGAGTCAAAGCGATTGGCATTAAAAATGTCTCAGCCAACGAAGAATTTTTTAATGGTCATTTCCCTGACTACCCGGTTATGCCAGGGGTATTAATCGTTGAAGCACTAGCACAAGTTGGAGCAGTTGCCATTCTGAAAAAAGAAGAAAACCGCGGAAGATTAGCATTCTTTGCCGGAATCGATAACTGCCGCTTCAAAAGACAAGTAAAACCAGGTGACCAATTACGCCTGGAAGTAGAAATCATCCGCCTAAGAGGCTCCCTTGGAAAAGGAAAAGCGATCGCAACAGTTGATGGAGAAGTAGCATGTGAAACAGAAATCATGTTTGCGTTAGGTGAGAAAAAAGAAGCTGAATAAGAAATTTTTAAGATTGCCCTTCATGTATCATGGAGGGTTTTTTTGGTTTTTGGGGGGATAATAAGTTAAGGAAATTAGTATCCTGTGAAAGGCAAACAAGTGCGATATGAAATGAAAGACAAAACTAATCGGGAGTCTTTCACCCCCGATATGAAGGACAAAACAAAGCAAGAACTCAGAAGAAAAGTCTTTCATCCCCGATATGAAGAACAAAACAAAGTGAGAACTCAGAAGAAAAGTCTTTCATCCCCGATATGAAGGACAAACCAAAGCGAGAAATCAGAAGAAAAGTCCTTCATCCCCGATATGAAGGACAAAACAAAGCAAGAAATGAGAAGAAAAGTCTTTCATCCCCGATATGAAGAACAAAACAAAATGGAAAATCAGAAGAAAAGTCCTTCATCCCCAATATGAAGAACAAAACAAAGTGAGAAATGAGAAGAAAAGTCTTTCATCCCCGATATGAAAGACAAACCAAAGCGGGAAACCAGAAGAAAAGTCTTTCATCCCCCAAAAATATTCTCCACAACACATATTTCCTATTAAAACACCTTCATTAACTTAAATAAACACAAATAACCCCCTAGGACATTCGTCTCGTTTTCCCTTAAAAAGGTTTCATCATTAATGATCTTGTCTATATAATGCATATCGGCCGAAACACTTTAAAATTAAGAATGAAATTATTTTGAGTCGGGAAACATAAAGAAAGACCGGGTTTTAAAATAAATAAAAGGTCAAGTTGAAAGGGGTAATAAATGATGAGAAAAAATTGGTTATTAACATTATCAGGTTCTCTTCTTGCAGCAATGCTTGTAACAGGATGTGCAGCAAACGATGATCAAGATCCGGCACCTCCAGAAGATACAAATGAAAATGATACAGTAGAAGAGAATGTGGAAGAAGGTCTTAATGAAGGTCAAGATGCAGTAGAAGAAGGCGTTAATGAGGGCGAAAACATGCTTGAGGAAGGCGCTGAAGAAGGCCAAAACATGTTAGAAGAGGGTACTGAAGAAGGCGAAAATATGCTTGAAGATGGTAACAATGAAGGCACGAATGAAGGCGAAAACAAAAACGAAAACAAATAATTTAACAAAAGTAGAGACTAACTCAAAGGGTTAGTCTTTTTATTATGAAAATACACTAAAAAAGGCTCCACAATCGTGCAGCCTTACAACTTTGTAGAATGTTCACGTTGTTGAATGGATTCCTTAAAAGCTTCCTTTAAGGCATTGCCGGACAATCCTTGATCTAATAATGACTCCAACAGTTCATCAGGACGATATTGTGATCTTGATGTTAGTAATCGACCATCAAAAAGAATGGAGATGGATTCGTCTAACACAGTGATCGTATTCACACTCGCAGAGATTCGTGCAGGTGCATTGCTCAATTTCGAAATGGTTACAAACATTTTTAATGTACGATTAGCTTCTTTTTGTTCCTCGAAGTAAGGCAAGAAGTCTTTTGAGATCAATGATTCTAGTAACCACGAATTTTCGCCATCTTCCTTGTTAATGACAAGACCGTCAAGTAAAGGAATGTTTTTGGCTTCAGCTGATTGTTCATCAATTTTTAAGCAGACAAGCTTGAACGTTTTCATCAATATCATCCCCGCTAGCTTATTTTGGACTATTTATAGTATACCACAAGGTCTCTTACAACCTAAAAACATGGAATTACTCGGAAATCTTTGATGAATTTTCAATGACGCGAATAATTGTATCTTCAATAAACTTACGGTGCTTTGTTTTTACATCTAAAAGCTGATGTAAGCCTTGTACCATTTTGGGATTTTTGATTAAATAATCAGCAACTTGAGAGACAGAGCCGTCAGCTTCATACTTTCCGTAAACCTCAAATAAATAGTCATTTGTTTGTTGATCACGTCCAATCAAGTGATCGATGCTTACGTGAAAAGCATTACTTAATGATAATAAATAGGACAGATCTGGAGTCTGCTCACCGGTTTCAAGTCTAGTGATAACAGGCCTGGAAACATTGATTTTTTCCGCTAATTGCTCCTGTGACCACCCATTTAGCTCTCGATAAAATTTCAGATTCATTTGGAATACATCTAACTCTCTCATTGAACAAACAATTCCCTTCTCCAAGCCTACTGTTATCGTAAAATAGAAAAGCAAGGTGTAATGTGCAAATCTATAACATTATACAAAATGTTCATATTGTGGACAAAAATGGATATTTAGACCTATTTTAAGCAAATTGGAAAAATATGAAGAAAGATGGAGACAAACAGCAGTTTTTCCGCGAATTTCGTCATTTTTTACAAAATATCGTAGTTACTAAAATTTATCAATAATCTAAGATGGAATATAATTACAGTGGACTTACAGATAAAAACAAGAGAAAAGAGGGTAAAAAATGAACAAGTATAAGCTGAAGTCAATCTATTTAAAGCAAAATGCAAATTATCCACTACAAGTAAAAGAAAGCTCAACACAAGATTTAGTCATCCTAAGGATAGGTGATCAACAACTAGGTATAAATAACTACCATCATTTTCGAGTACCAATTCATGCAACTGTCGATATACGGTATGAAGCCATTGACCAAAAAAGCATACTCAGATTAATCTTTCAGCTAGATCAGCGAAACCTTTCCATTCAGTATTTTACATGGAAGGAGGATGAACAGCTATACATAGACACACCTCTTGATGACAACATCACCCAATCCCAGGCCTTTCAACATATTCTTCAAAGTGTAAGCTTCACAGGAGAAAATCATATTTCATATCTTGTAAACTCCCTACAACGATTATCTGATCAGCTGTTTTAAAAAAAATCTGTAAAATCAACTGAAGTTTTAAAAGAACGGTCTTACTGCTTCAAAAAACCAATTCAACTCCCCTTTTAACTAAAAGAATTAATTATATCGTACGAAGAGGCTGCTTACTATTGCGAATAGAGTATTGAGGAAGAACTAGGTTCTGAACTTGTTTTAGAGTATTTTAAGGTACTAAACAAAAAGGTATTGTGATTAATATCCAATACCTTTTTGCATTTTTTTGCTTAATTTTATAAGGGGAATTATACGTATTTTGATAGGGTTTTTTCTTTATTGCGTCTCAAACGGAACACGTTCATAAGAGATACCCTATTTCAGTACTTGAAAATGTTGTAATATTAAGTTGTTAAAATGTTCATCAAAGGTAAGAGTTATTATAAATTTCTTAACAGGAGTTGCAGAAATGAAGATTCATATGGTGGCAAAAGATGCACTTGAAGCACAGGGGATTCGCTGGATCATTCAATCACATTTAACAGGTGTTCAATTAACGACATGGGATGATATAAGAGGACTAGCGAGTGCACTAAATCATAATAAGCCTGACTTAATCATATTGGATATGGATAAGTGGGAGTGGGACGATGAGATGCTAAAAGCTGCCTTACAGAATAATAAAATCCGTTGGCTTGGAATCTCATCGGAAAGAGTTTTTCAAGTTGCCTATCGTGGACTTCGTTTACATGCTGAGGAGATTTTGTTTAGGCCGTTTTCTCCTACAGACCTAATTAAACAAATTCAGCAGTTACGCTTTCAGATTAGGAATGAGCAGCAACAAGCTCCCAATAGCACTAAGGAATACAGAGAAATAGTGGATATAGATTACCCTGATTTTTTCTTGACCGAACAAATACATTCTCAACCCGTGATCATGTCGGCTTTTGTTACTCCACATCCGCATACGCTTCCCCTTGTCTATGAGATATTGCAAGGCTATCCTTTTACGGGAAAGTATCGATTTTTTGCATTATCTGAATTCATATTAGGTATACATGAAACACAGGAAACGACCCATTTAAAGGAGGAGTATCGAGCGTTTGTTGCGCATTGGAAAGAACAGATGGAGGAGCCGCTTGCACTTGTCATTAATACTTATTCGGAAGAAGGCCCTTTAAAAGATATTTATCAACAAACAAAGCAGTTAACTGAACAAGTGTTTTTTGAGGGATATGACATTATTTTGGCCGAAAATGAACGTTCAGGTTGGCGGGATATGGATCCCTTCCTAACACCAATTGAGCAACGCCACTGGATAGAAATGCTTGAGAAAAAGGATACCAAAGCAATTCGCGAGTGGGTAGAGCATGAATTTTTCACCTTTAAAAAACCATATCCAAGTCCGGACATGGTTCGAATTCGACTTACTAGTGTTCTCGCTCAAATTCGCCGCTATATGAAAGCTTACAAGACACAAGAAGCAGAATGGGAAAATGCCTACCACAATGTCTTTCAGCAAATTATCCAAAAGCCTGTGATCTACGAGATCGTATCAGAGTTACTTACGTTTATTTCCCAATTGCTAGTACCAGGTCAAGATAATTTACAGGAAGGCTCCGGGACGCTGGTGGAAAAGGTTAAGGCGATGATCGAATCAAACTACTGGGATGCCCAGTGGAATTTAGCTGCATGTGCTGATGTGCTCCGCATTAATAAAAGCACTCTAAGCCGCCGCTTTTCTGTAGAATCTGGACAATCCTTTCGAGATACACTGCATCAAGTACGAATCCGAGAAGCTAAACGTCTCCTGCAGGAAACGGATTTACCACTTGAAGAAATTTCACGATTAACTGGATATTCTCATCAAACGTATTTTAATGCGAAATTTAAACAGCTAGTAGGACGCACACCATTAGCTTATCGGTCAGGGATATGAAAAGATGGTAGAGTAAGAACTACCTTCTCTACAATTAAAAGATTATAAAAGTATTCTCATGTAAAAGATCCGCATCACTGTGTTTGTTTGCAAAAATGAGCAATATATTTGCCGAACTGTAACGGTTAAAAGCTGACACCAATGCTTATTCAATTTCATATCATAGAGTATGGTGAATGAGAGAATTCTAGAAATATAGTTGACACCAACAAATGAAGCGCTTACAATAAAGCTAGTTATTAGACATTAGAGTAATTAAGTTACAGAAAGAGTTGTTTTTAATGGCATTGAGTAAAGATCGTCGTATTGGTCGACACGCCATTCTTCTTTTGTTATCTGATGATTCAACTGAACAGCTGCAAAAACTCGAGCAGTTGAATTGGAAGGGATACATAGGAAAAGTTGGATCGATGGACGCGCATAAAGTAGTAGCTGCCATTGAAACAGCAGCGAAGAAAAATGAGATCATCCAGTCGGATGTTTATCGCGAATCACATGCATTATACCATGCGATTATTGAAGCATTGCATGGGGTAACAAGAGGTCAAGTGCAATTAGGATCTGTACTAAGAACTGTAGGCTTGTCTTTTGCTGTTTTACGTGGAAACCCATATGATCATGAGCAAGAAGGAGATTGGATTGCCGTTGCCTTATATGGCACAATCGGTGCGCCTGTTAAGGGATCTGAGCATGAAACGATCGGCTTAGGAATTAATCACATATAATTATGCCCATAGTATTTTAGTTAATAGGGGGCTATATCGTGAAATCATTTTTTGAGTGATTTCATTGATATAGTCCCCTTTTCTATTGAGTCTTTACTACACTAAAGGATTTGAGAGGAGAAGAAAAGATGGTTACATTAACTGGTCAAACACTTACTTTTGCTGAGGTGCAAAAAGTTCTATTTGATAAAGAGAAAGTTGTTTATTCCGAAGAGAGCATGAGAAAAGTTCAAGAAAGTCGAAAAGCGGTTGAAAAAATCGTTGCTGAAGGGCGAATCATATATGGGATCACAACAGGATTTGGAAAATTTAGTGATGTATTGATTGGCAAAGATGACGTGGAAGCACTGCAGCTGAATTTAATTCGTTCCCATGCTTGCGGGATTGGAGAACCTTTTCCGGAAGTTGTATCACGCGCGATGATCCTCCTCAGAGCAAATGCTTTATTGAAAGGTTTTTCAGGTGTACGTCCTGTTGTGATTGAAAGATTGCTAGACTTAATAAATTCAGAGATTCATCCGGTGATTCCACAACAAGGATCACTTGGTGCAAGCGGTGATTTAGCACCACTCTCACATTTGGCCCTCGTGTTAATTGGTGAAGGAGAAGTCTTTTATAAAGGGGAGAAAACATCGGCCATTCATGCGCTAACGAAAGAAGCAATTTTCCCTATTACATTAACGGCAAAGGAAGGGCTGGCCCTTATTAATGGAACACAGGCGATGACAGCAATGGGGGTTGTTGCCTATTTAGAGGCAGAGAAGTTAGCGTATCAAACAGAGCTAATTTCATCCGTTACGATTGAAGGGTTACGTGGAATTATTGATGCTTTTGACGAAGATATTCATCTTGCCCGCGGGTATAAAGAGCAAGTAGAAGTGGCTGAGCGAATTCGCTCCTACCTCTCTGATAGCCAATTAACAACGAAGCAAGGTGAAATACGTGTCCAAGATGCTTACTCGATCCGTTGTATTCCTCAAGTCCATGGAGCGACTTGGCAGACATTGAACTATGTGAAAGAAAAATTGGAAATTGAAATGAATGCAGCAACGGATAATCCATTAATTTTCGATAACGGTGAAAAAGTTTTATCAGGCGGCAATTTTCACGGACAGCCGATTGCATTTGCGATGGATTTCTTAGCGATCGCAGTGGCGGAACTAGCAAACATTTCAGAACGTCGAATTGAGCGTTTAGTAAACCCTCAACTAAATGACTTACCACCGTTTTTAAGTCCTGAACCAGGATTACAGTCAGGTGCAATGATCATGCAGTATGTTGCAGCATCACTAGTATCTGAAAACAAAACATTGGCACATCCGGCAAGTGTTGATTCCATCCCTTCATCAGCAAACCAGGAAGATCACGTCAGCATGGGGACGATTGGGGCAAGGCATGCCTATCAAGTGATAACAAATACACGTCGTGTAGTAGCGATTGAGGCGATTTGCGGGATGCAGGCAGCCGAAATTCGCGGGCAAGAGAAAATGGCTGCGGCAACAAAGGAATTTTTAGAGAATGGTAGAAAGATTGTGCCTTATATTAACGCAGATCGAGTATTCTCCAAAGATATTGAAGCAATGAATAATTGGTTAAAAGTAGGAACGTTTCACTTTGAAAAAAGAGGAGCAAAAAAACCATTCGTAAAATAAACGTTCTTTCACAATGATAATCATGGCAAAAAATTCAAGAACTAGTTATCGAGGATCAGTACCATTCGGTGGTTTTATTGGTTACGGAGGTACTGTTCCTTAGTCATTCACTGAAAATTGAGGAAGAAACTAAGTTTCGAAAGGATGATTCGATGTTAAATGCAGTGGTGGTTTCTGTGATCGTCATGTCGGTATTGAGCCTTCTCCGCGTTAATGTGATGTTTGCGATTTTAATGGCAGCCGGTGTTGCTGGATTAATGGAAGGATTGTCACTGTCCGATACGGCGAATATGCTTATCGGTGGAATGGGTGGTCAAGCAAATACGGCATTAAGTTATATATTGCTTGGAATATTTGCTGTTATGATTAGTTATTCTGAAATTACTGGATTTCTAGTAAAAAGACTTGTAAGCATATTAAAAGGAAAGCGCTCGATTTTATTATTGACGATTGCCGGAGTTGCATGTTTGTCTCAGAATGCTGTTCCGATACATATTGCGTTTATTCCTATCTTAATTCCGCCTTTGCTCCATTTGTTTGATAAAATGAAGATTGATCGCAGAGGCGTTGCTACGGCATTAACGTTTGGGTTGAAGGCGCCATATCTTATGATTCCAGCGGGTTTCGGGTTAATATTCCACGGGATCATTGCTGATGAAATGAAAGCAAGCGGAATGGACATCGCTGTTTCATCTGTTACATTTGCCATGTTAATACCTGGAATGGGTATGATTGTTGGGCTGTTGTTTGCGATTTTTATTACGTATCGGAAGGACCGTGAACTGCCTATTAGTGATGGAGGAGATCAAGGGGGTAACATCGAGGTAGCGGCAGCAAAAGAGGTGGAATTGTCCTTCACATTCCGTCATTTCCTAACGATCATGGCGATTATCTGTGCACTCATTGTACAACTTGTAGCCGATTCTCTAGTTTTAGGAGCGCTTACGGGAATTGTTCTTATGTTTTTGTTCACAGTCGTTCCGTTTAAAGAAGGGGAAAAGGTTGTCAATGAAGGTGTTGCTATGATGGGTATGATTGCTTTCGTGATGTTAATTGCCTCAGGGTATGCAACGATTTTGAAAGAGACTGGTGCTGTTGAGGAGCTTGTCCAATCTGCAACTGGAATCTTAGGTGATAATAAACTGATTATCGCACTTCTGATGCTACTTGTTGGTCTGTTAATTACAATGGGAATTGGCTCATCATTCGGCACGATCCCGATTATTGCTGCGTTGTTCGTTCCAATTTGTGCAGCAGTTGGTTTTTCTCCTTTGGCGACTGCTGCATTAATCGGTACGGCAGGTGCGCTTGGGGATGCGGGATCACCAGCATCAGACAGCACGCTCGGTCCGACAGCGGGGTTAAATGCAGATGGAAAACACCATCATATATGGGATACATGTGTGCCAACCTTTTTGCATTTTAATATTCCGTTGATTGTGTTCGGTGTACTTGCAGCGATTGTTTTATAAGGCTGTTTCCGCATACTTTGTTGTTGTTAATAAAGTGTTTAAAGTGAAAATTAGTTCGTTCCATTGCTCTGCAGATACTGGCATTCCTCATTTCCCGCAGGAGTCGAGTATCTTCCGCTCCATTCCACTATAGGGTTAGAATAATAGGCAAAAGCAACAATCATTGAGAAAGCAGCTTGTAAGGCCTGAACTCGGTATTGAACCGTGCTCAGGCCTTTTTTCTTCACTCGTTTATTTATATAGGCTCTTTTCTAAAGGCTGTTATCGTATAGATTGTTGCTCACTTGAAAATACAGATTATTGTTGAATATAATGCAGTAGTTTCAAGGAGGTATTCAAAATGTGGAGAGATGTTTATGAAGATTTCAGTAAATGAGATAAAAAAAATCAGTTGGCACTTTTTAAGGCGATGCAACAAGATTTATTTCCAAAGAGTTTATCTGGCATTTAACTAATGTGTATTTTGGCAGTATGATTATTAATATTATTGAATTATTTTTCAAAATCAAATCGGAAAGAGAAGAAATAAACACCTCACATTTTTATTTCTTTTTTCCTAGGATATTTTTTAATGGCTTTTGAAGTACATCCACAATGGCAGCGATGATAGCTGTTGCTAAAATCCCCAATAGACCTAGTGCTCTCGGACCTGCTGAGTCATCACCTGTGAAATAAGAATGCACCCTTAAGTAAACTATTCCTAACAAAATGAAGAAAATGATTGTAAAAGCACATTTTTTTATAACCTTCAAGGATTTAAGGGATAACTCGTAAAAAGCGTTATCTTTATCGATATAGCTCAATAGTTTAAATGCTTGATACAAAGCAACAGAAAACGTAATGCATATTCCATACGCACATACTAACAATGGATATATCGAGTAATCTCCTGGACGAACTTTCGCATCTCTTATAGCTGCTTGAGGTAACCAATATACACACACAGCAAGTACCGCAATTCCAATAAGAAAAACAACGACTCTTAAGAAAAAAGTTGAACCTAGTTTAACACGCATTTAAAGCACCTCACTGATTTATGATAATATGATTTTAGTATGTTTATTTCTGTTTATCAATAAATTAATTTTGTTTTTCGTTATATTGTTATTTAGATATTAATCTAATTATATGTGGGAATCATACTTTAGCAACAAACATTGAGAAAACAGCCTTTCTAAAAGACTGTTGTTTTTTAATAATAGTATTGGATGTAAACTGATTAGGTTGATTGGAGCTCCAACCAACTACTACCACACTTATTACAAAGCAACAAAGTTTGCGAAAAAAGCCTTTATATAGAATTGATAGTTGAAATAATTTATAAAAAATAAAGAAAAACAAAATAACACGAAATAAATTATAAAATAATCACTAAATTATAATAAATTTCTAATAATTTCCGTAATAGAATGAAAGTATCATAACTAGGAGGGGAATTAAATGAAAACGACAACAAACAACAAAATCACACGCTTACAAGGGACACAATTAAATACAAAAGGCTGGCAGCAAGAGGCAGTTCTTCGTATGTTGATGAATAATTTAGATCCAGATGTTGCAGAGAGACCTGAAGATCTTGTCGTATATGGAGGAATTGGAAAAGCGGCTCGTAACTGGGAATCGTTTGATGCTATTGTTACATCACTTAAAGAGTTAGAAAATGACGAGACTTTACTCGTACAATCAGGCAAACCAGTGGTTGTTTTTAAAACACATACGGATGCACCACGTGTTCTGATTGCAAATTCCAATCTTGTTCCAGCATTTGCAAATTGGGAAACATTCCATGAACTCGATAAAAAAGGGTTAATGATGTATGGTCAAATGACAGCAGGAAGTTGGATTTATATCGGTTCACAAGGAATTGTCCAGGGTACGTATGAAACATTTGCCGAGTTAGCGTGTCAGCATTTCAATAGTACACTAAAAGGCACAATCACTGTAACAGCAGGACTTGGTGGGATGGGTGGTGCACAGCCGCTTGCCGTAACAATGAATGGTGGTGTATGTATTGCGATTGAGGTTGATGAGACAAGAATCGACCGAAGAATTGAGACTCGTTACACAGATGTGAAAGCGCATACACTAGATGAAGCCATTCAATTGGCAGAAGAAGCGAAAAAGGCAGGGAAAGCATTATCAATCGGTTTATTAGGAAATGCAGCTGATCTTCTTCCTGAAATGATCAGAAGAAACTTTATCCCTGATGCATTAACAGATCAAACATCTGCTCACGATCCACTAAACGGATATGTGCCTTCAGGGATGTCACTTGAAGATGCAGCACTTTTAAGAAAATCTAATCCTGAAGAGTATGTAAAGCTCTCAAAAGCTTCAATGGCAAAGCATGTTTCAGCCATGCTTGAGATGATGGAAAAAGGAGCGATTACGTTTGATTACGGTAATAACATTCGCCAAGTTGCAAAAGACGAAGGTGTAGAAAACGCATTTGATTTCCCAGGATTCGTTCCAGCCTATATCCGTCCGCAATTTTGTGAAGGAAAAGGACCTTTCCGTTGGGTAGCATTGTCAGGAGATCCTGAAGATATTTATAAAACAGATCAAGCGATTTTACGTGAATTCAGTGATAATGAACATTTATGTAACTGGATTCGTATGGCACAAGACAAAATTCAGTTCCAAGGCCTGCCGTCACGAATTTGCTGGTTAGGATATGGAGAACGTGCTCGTTTCGGAAAAATCATTAATGACATGGTGGCCAGCGGTGAACTAAAAGCACCGGTTGTCATTGGACGTGACCACTTAGATTCAGGCTCTGTTGCTTCACCAAACCGTGAAACAGAAGCAATGAAAGACGGATCAGATGCTGTGGCAGACTGGCCGATATTAAATGCCATGGTAAACGCAGTTGGCGGGGCAACGTGGGTATCTGTGCATCATGGTGGTGGAGTAGGAATGGGCTATTCATTGCATGCTGGTGTGGTCATCGTTGCAGACGGTACGAAAGAAGCGGAAGCACGTATTGAGCGAGTATTAACGACTGATCCGGGTATGGGCGTTGTCCGTCATGCTGATGCAGGATATGAGCTTGCGAAGAAAACAGCACGTGAGAAAGGAATCAATATGCCGATGCTTGATAAGGGGGATGATCAGTAATGACAAAACCTATCTGGATTAAACATGCTGCCCAGCTGGCGACCTTAGCTTCAGATGTGAAAGGTCCGCGCTCTAAAGAAGCCATGTCTGAGCTCGGTTTAATCGAAGACGGCAGCTTGTGGATTGAGCAGGGTGTGATCGAAGCGGTTGGTACAACGAAAGAGCTTGAAAAACGCTATGCAGAAAGACTTCATGAAGCAGAAGTTGTTGATGCAACAAACCATCTCGTCACACCGGGACTAGTAGATCCACATACACATGTTGTGTACGGGGGAAGCCGTGAACGTGAATTTGAAATGCGTCTTGAAGGTGCAACATATATGGATATTATGAATGCGGGTGGCGGGATTCATGCGACTGCCCGCATGACAAGAGAAGCAACCGAAGCAGAGTTAATTGAACAAACAACGCGTCGTCTCGATGCATTTTTTACGCATGGTGTGACTACTGTGGAAGGAAAAAGCGGTTACGGGATGAACCTGGAAACAGAGCTAAAACAATTGCGTGTGATGAAAAAGCTTCAGGAACAACATATGATCGATCTTGTTCCCACATTTATGGGCGCCCATGCAGTACCGCCGGAATATAAGGGACGTGAAGATGAGTTTGTTGACCATTTGATTAACGATATGTTACCAGTCATAGCTGAAGAAAAACTGGCAGAATTTAATGATGTTTTTTGTGAAAAAGGCGTTTTCACACCTGAACAATCGGAACGAATATTGGAAGCAGGAAAACGCTTTGGGTTGATTCCGAAAATTCATGCGGATGAAATCGAATCGTATGGCGGAGCAGAATTAGCGGCAAAAATAGGTTCCATTTCAGCTGAGCACTTATTGAAAGCGTCAGAAGCAGGCATCAAGGAAATGGCGAAATCAGGAACAATCGCTTGTTTGCTTCCTGCAACAGCACTGTATTTACGTGAAGAAGCGGCTGCAGGCAGAAAAATGATTGATGAGGGTGTGGCTGTGGCGATTTCAACCGACTGCAATCCAGGGTCTTCGCCAACGACTTCCATGCCGCTTGTTATGAATTTAGCATGTATTTCCATGCGTCTTACACCAGCAGAAGCTTTAACAGCAGCAACATACAATGCAGCATGTGCGATTAACCGCCAGGAAAAAGTAGGGTCGCTTGAAGTCGGTAAGCAAGCGGATATTGTTTTATGGAATGTGAAAAATTATCAGGAATTGCAATATTTATTTGGGGTTAACCATGTGAAATCGGTTTGGAAAAAAGGTGTGAAGGTGGTGTGAAAAGATGAGTGAACAGTGGCTTCAAACACCAGATTGGTCTTGGAATACTCCGCCGAACAGTGAAGCAGATTATGTTCATCACTGGGTGAAGCAGCTTAACGAAATGAACCATACACCTGATTTGATTGTTTACGGTTCACCGATTTCGAGGTCTTCCATTAGTGTATCTGGCGCTTCATTATATCCGGAAGTATTTCGGAAGATGTGGAAGGGATTTGCGACTTACAACTTAGATGAAGATGTTGATTTGACGTCTTATCAAGTAGCAGATGCTGGAGATGTCGTCATGCATACGACAGATATTCTTTTATCACATCAGCGTATTCAAGCAGCAACGGCTCATTTAATCCAGCAATATCCACAGATAACAACTTGTATGATAGGCGGCGACCATTCGACAACGGCTTGTGCCGTTCGCGGGATTAAAGAAGCTCTTGCTGGTGAAACCATTGGAATTTTACAGCTCGATACACATCTTGATGTAAGGGATCCGAAAGAATTAGGACCAGCAAATGGAACGCCAATCCGCCAATTAATCGATGGCAAAACGGTCAAAGGGGAGAATGTCATCAATATTGGATTGCATGGCTATTATAATGCAAAGCCGCTTATTGACTATGCGAAAGAAAACAAGATTAATATGGTGACATTAAAGCAAGCTCGCAGGCAGGGTCTTATTTCTACGATTCAAGGAGCTCTTGAGCAATTGTCAGCAAAAGTGGACCGGATTTACGTCACAGTAGATATGGATGTGCTCGATATTTCCGTTGCACCAGGTGTACCGGCGTCCACCCCGGGCGGTATGACCGCGATTGAATTGTTTGATAGTTTATTTGAAATCGGCAAGCATCCGGCTGTACGGCATATTGATTTTGTTTGTTTGGATCCCAGCAAAGATTCGGCAGTTGCTGAAACGGTTAAGATCGGGGTGTATGCATGGCTGCAATTTATTACGGGGCGGGTCAGGGGGACAGGTTCCTAGTCCCAGTTTTCAGGTACAGGGCGTATTTTACAGCATAGATAGATTTTTAGCCTAATTCTGCAATGAAGGGGTTGAACTTGAGATGGAGATAAAACAAGACATGCAAGAGCAAACAACTTTACCAAAAAACTACGGACCTGCACCAATGTGGAAGTTCTTTGTCTATAGCTTTATCGGTGCGTTTATTTTCTTCGTCCCTATAACAATTGGTGAGAAAAATTCGATTATGCTTGATCATATTGTCTCGTTTATTCAGCTGCACACCGCACCAGTTTTACCGTATTATGCGTTGGTTGTTATTGCAGCAGGTGCTATCTATCCATTCGTATCAGGAACTTGGAAAAAATCAACAGTAAACCTTATTTTTTCTATTTTTAAGGTGCTTGGTTTATTTGTAGGAACGATGCTCGTGTTCAACTTTGGACCTGCTTGGTTATTTGCCCCTAGTATGGGACCATTTTTATTCGAGAAATTGGTTGTTCCTGTTGGATTACTTGTACCGATAGGAGCCGTTTTCCTATCGCTTTTAGTAGGTTATGGCTTACTCGAATTTATTGGTGTATTAACACAGGTCATCATGCGTCCGATTTGGAAGACCCCAGGTAGATCAGCGATTGATGCTGTCGCCTCATTTGTCGGAAGCTATTCGATCGGTCTTCTCATTACAAATCGAGTATACAAAGAAGGGAAATACAGTGCGAAGGAAGCGGCGATCATTGCCACAGGTTTCTCAACGGTTTCGGCTACGTTTATGGTCATTGTTGCCAAAACACTCGGTTTGATGGAAATGTGGAATATGTATTTTTGGCTGACACTTATTGTTACGTTTCTTGTAACCGCAATCACAGTTCGTATTTGGCCATTATCTAGCATGAAAGATGAGTACTATGAAGGGGCAGCTCCCCAGCCGGAAGCGAAAATCAGCGGTAATCTTTTTGCTAAGGCCTGGGATGAAGCGAAGGTAACGGTATCTAATTCACCGCGCTTACTTTACAACATTTGGATCAATATAAAAGACGGTTTTCTAATGGCTATGGCGATTCTTCCATCGATTTTATCGATAGGATTACTTGGCTTAGTATTAGCAGAATTTACACCGGTATTTGATTGGATCGGCTACATTTTTTATCCGTTTACAGCGTTACTTCAATTACCGGAACCAATGCTTGTTGCCAAAGCAAGTGCTCTTAGTATTGCAGAAATGTTTTTGCCTGCTCTATTAGTAACAGAATCTGTGATCGTCGTGAAATTTGTTATAGCAGTCGTTTCTGTATCAGCCATTATCTTTTTCTCAGCGCTTGTACCATGTATTGTTTCGACAGACATCCCAATTTCGATTTCAAAGCTGATCATTATTTGGATTGAACGCGTAATTCTTACACTCATTATCGTGACACCGCTAGCGTATTTATTACTTTAGTAAGAAAAAGGGGCTTTCTATCACGGAAACGCCCCTTTCCTATGGGACTTTATCTATTTTTTCATAAAACAACTTATAAAATAAGAGGTGTAGAGCATGAAAGTGTCAACCCCTGTAAAGCGTGATCAAGTTCAAAAGCCAGTACATAAACAAAGTGAATCAGTGGATCTATTAACCTCAACTCAATCGATTATAAAAGATGCGGTGCAAAAGTTAGGGTTTTCTAGGGAGATGTATGAGTTATTAAAAGAACCGCTCAGAATGATCACAGTACGAATCCCAGTGCGAATGGATGACGGTTCAATTAAGATTTTTACAGGTTACCGCTCTCAACATAATGATGCAGTAGGTCCAACGAAAGGCGGTGTTCGTTTCCATCCTGAAGTCAATGAGGAAGAGGTAAAAGCACTGTCGATTTGGATGAGTCTAAAGTGCGGGATTACAAATATACCTTATGGAGGCGGCAAGGGTGGGATTATTTGTGACCCAAGGAATATGTCGTTTGGCGAGCTTGAGCGGTTAAGTCGCGGATATGTCCGTGCTATTAGCCAAATCGTAGGCTCGACCAAGGATATCCCTGCACCTGATGTCTATACAAACTCGCAAATTATGGCATGGATGATGGACGAGTACAGCCGCCTGAGGGAATTCGATTCACCCGGCTTTATAACAGGGAAACCACTTGTTTTAGGTGGCTCACAAGGCCGTGAAACAGCAACCGCGCGCGGGGTAACCATTTGCATTGAAGAAGCTGTCAAGAAAAAAGGCATTGATTTAGAAGGTGCGCGTATCATCGTACAAGGCTTTGGGAATGCGGGGAGTTTTCTGGCCAAGTTCATGCACAATGCCGGCGCAAAAGTAATCGGAATCTCAGATGCACATGGGGCACTCTATGATCAAAAAGGGCTTGATATCGATTATTTGCTGGACCGACGTGATAGCTTTGGTACCGTCACAACCTTATTTAAAGATGTCATGACAAACAAAGAATTACTCGAAAAAGAGTGTGACATCCTTGTACCAGCTGCCATCTCAAACCAAATTACCGCACAAAATGCGCCACATATTAAAGCTTCGATTGTGGTAGAAGCAGCGAACGGACCAACAACGATTGAAGCTACGAAAATATTAAATGATAGAGGCGTGCTCCTTGTGCCTGATATTTTAGCTAGTGCAGGTGGGGTCACCGTTTCTTACTTTGAATGGGTGCAAAATAATCAAGGCTATTATTGGTCAGAGGAAGAAGTTGCCGATAAATTGCGGAAAGTCATGGTCGATTCTTTTGAAAATATCTATCAAATGTCACAAAGGCATCAAGTTGACATGCGTTTAGCTGCATATATGGTTGGTATAAGAAAACACGCCGAAGCGTCGCATTTCCGAGGCTGGGTGTAGGGAGTCCGATGTTATCAAGACCTAAATTGTAAAAATTCATAAAAACTAAAGGGTGATACATATTAGACATGTTTAATATGTATCACCCTTTAACTTCTTGTTTGACTAAAGTTTGTTTATATTCAGCAGCCCCTCTTTAGATATTCATTCCATTGTCTTGCACGTAATCTTTTATTATACTTCTCTTAGCAGCTCATTTTAGGGGTGAAAAATTGTACGAAATTATTTCGGATTTATTGAATATTTCCACTATATATACATTGTATGCTAGCTTTCTTTTAAGCTTAACGATTAAATATATTTGGACTTGGCATGTAGAATATGATTTTATCGAAACAGCATGTGCCTCGTCTTCAAAGGTAAATATCACTTTATCAACACCTTCTATTCTGCAAATTTATGAGTGGATGTCTAACTCATTATTAGGTTGGATTGCAAGATATATTCGCAGAAAAGAAAGTTCGGGTGACGATTCTGAAGGTTTTCATTCTTTCTCTTAAAACTCATTTTTAAAAAATGACTGGAGGAAGAAAGATGAAACGTACTAAAAACCTTTTTGTAATTATTGTAGTTATGATATCTGCCTTTGCACTTTCTGCATGTTCCGCACAGAATTCAAGTGGAGATAGTTTTTTTCAACATGTATTCGTTCATCCATTTGGATCAGCCATTCATAGTATCGCGAATTTATTTAATGGCAGCTTCGGATTGTCAATCATACTGATTACACTGATTATTCGACTAATTTTGTTGCCATTGATGTTAAAACAGTATAAAAATCAACAGCATATGAAGGAAAAGATGGACTTGTTAAAGCCTGAAATGGATGATATCCAGAAAAAGATTAAGGCTGCCAAGGACCAGAAACAACAACAAGAGCTACAGCAGGAAATGTTTGGATTATATAAAAAGCACGGAGTTAATCCACTTTCTATCGGCTGTCTTCCAATGCTTATTCAAATGCCGATCTTAATGGGGTTTTATTATGCAATCAGGGGCTCAGAAGAAATTGCAACACACTCGTTCCTATAGTTCAGCCTAGGACAGCCGGATATTTGGATTACGGCAATTGCCGGGATTGTTTACTATGTACAATTTAAAGTATCAATGTCAAATATGCCTACTCAAAATCAATCGCAAATGCGATTTATGGGGCTCATATCTCCGCTTATGATCTTGATATTCTCTCTAAATGCTCCGGCGGCACTCCCTCTTTATTGGGCAGTCGGTGGGACTTTCTTAATCTTTCAGTCCATGTTAGGGAAGAAGTTATACCAGCCAAAACCAAACAAAGCAGTTAAAGCAGAAAACATATAGCAAAAAATAGGCCTGTTAGTCATCAACGCTAACAGGCTTATTTTTTATTTATATGTTGATGAAATATAGAGACGTCTGGCTTACCAATCGGGCATGCATGCACTGATTTAGAGGGTAGTCTACTTGACCTTTATGTTTTGTCCAGTTAAGTGTAGCCCATTCAGACCTAAATCATTAATAAGAGAGCTTTTTTACTCAAGAAATGCGGCCGATTGCTGAAGATTAATAAAGCTTCTATTAGCTGGCTTTAGTTGTAGACTAAAAAAGGAGCCTATGATTGGGAAAGGTTCCTTTTTTTCCATTTAATGTTTTTAAGGCTGCCATATTTCTAACATATTCCCATCTGGATCGTAAAATTTAAAGTTAGATCCAAAAGGCTTATTTTCTGGAATTCCAGATACGATGTTTACTCCGTTTTCCTTGAAACGATTGTACATTTTTTGGATACAGGGAGTAATGAAACAAGCTATAGGGTGTCGATCAACGCAGTCAATTGTAAAACCTAAACTCCCATCCCGTCTCTTTGCTTTCACAAGGAATATAGCTGGTACCGTTTGCCTTAGATCTGGTCCAGGAAAATCCCCATTATGATCAGGAAATCTTAGGATCGATAGTTCCATCCCCGGCTTTACAGGATTATGGCTTGTAGGTTCACAACCAAAATTTTTTTGATACCATTTAATAGACTTGTAAACATCTTTAACTGGAATGTAAATACAAGTTACTCCTGTTATGTCTTCTTCCAGTATTCCCCCAAAATTGATATCTTCATTAATCTGCATTTTCTTATTTCTCCCTTCTTATTTCACTCTAGCACAAGAATCATCTATGACTATATTCTCTTCCAACCCAAAATTACCTGGTTTTGTATACGTTATTCAGGAACATCTTTATACATATAAAAAACTGTCTGCTTACAAACAAATAGCCAATTATGCCCGGTTCTCATGGTGGTTGAGAGTCTTACTCCATTAAATGGCCCTAAAACGGAAAATGAGCGCCAATTCCTCTGGAATCGCGCCCTATGTTGAAGATGTTTATAAAAGATTCTTACCTATAATCAGGATGTGCTAACAGTTTGTTTAATTTAAATTTTACTTCTTATCTAAAATGTTGTAAGACTGTGCCTTGTCCACTTTCTGTCTCAATTTCAGCATATACACCGTTTATTAAAGTAATTTGAGGTGGAAGGTGTCCACAATCAATATCGTATATTATTGGAATTTGAAGTTCTTCAGAGAGTTCCTTATATACATCTACATCTGTATATTCTTTGACAGGAGTATTAGCTGAACTTCTTCCGAACATTATACCTGTAGAATTATCAAACCACCCAGCCAATTTCATTTGAATAAGAGACCGACGCAAATCTGTAGTTGATAGATTGCAATTTTCAAAAAACCAAATAATTGGTTCATTTTGAATATACTTTTCCCTAAAGGTAGAAACATCTCCATATGGCGTTCCGATTATATGTCTGATAATATCAATACACCCTCCGAGTAAACGTCCCTGTATCTTGACATGATTGTTTGTAATGGTTTTCCATTTAGTTTGTTCTGTTAAATTGAAAATACATGGAGTAGGTTTATCGAACTGCCATTCTTTTTGGTATTTTTCTGATGAATGTTGTTGGATTGTCCCGCCTGTTTTAGTGGATAAAACAGACTGCCACATTGCTGTCGTTTTATCTGAATATTCTCCTCTTAAATCAACAAAATTTGTTCCGTGAGCAGTAGCGATACCAGTTTTTAGAGTAATAGCTAATAGTAATAGACTCGTATCAGAATAGCCTAATATCCATTTATTCTTTATGTTTTCGAAGTCGATGTATTCAAGCACCTCAATTAGTAATTCTCCACCCCATGGAGGAATGATAAGATGAATATCTTCATCCTGCATCATTTTATTAAACTCTTCAGCCCGAAATTTAGCTGGCGAAGACCTTACCTTATTTTGAGTCCAAACTGTATCGCCACAAATAACATCAAACCCTTTTGATTTTACACGGTTACTGGCAGTTTCTATAAGGCCATGTAATTCTTTTGGGACACCTGATGATGGTGCTGTAACCCCTATTGTTGCCTTTTCTAGTAAAAAAGGATATTTTATCATAAACGATCCCTCCTAAACTTTTTTATTATTTTACCATTTTATGGTTGGGTTTCGTGCCGGAATTACGGTTTATTTTAGTTCTATTTTTGAAAAAATATGTTCAACAATCTGGACCGTTTACTGAATAAAAGGACACACAGGAAGGGCATCTTTCTCCAATCAATACTACCTATTTTATATACATATATATCAAAAAAGAGGATATTAGCTCTTATATTGAACTAAATATCCTCTGTTAATTATAGTACAGTTAATTCCTTGTCCGGTTTTTGGGTCGGGATTGAGTGACTTCTTCAAAGAAAAAAGGAGTGGAAATGGTATGAGAAATTCCGTCTCCTTTTTACTCTTATCGTTGCATACTAATTGAAAACTGGGTCAAGGAACCTGTCCCCCTGGCCCAGCACAACTTTTTGTATGACGCTATATATTGAAAAAGGGAAGGAATTTAGATTAGGCATCTTGAAGTTTTAAGTATACTGTAGCATGTAGAATAGGAGATTGAAAATTTAACTTTATTCCAAATCATTGTCAATGAACGATCCTAACAGAATCATTTACTTTTATAGTGAGGTGGTGGAAATTTGAAGGCGGATGCTGTTTTTGAAGGTGGCGGGGCTAGGGGAATGGCTTTTGTTGGAGCGATTCAAGCAATGGAAGAGGAAAATGTGGAATGGGAAAGGTTGGCTGGAACATCAGCGGGAGCATTAATTGCTTCTCTTTTGGCAAGCGGTTACACAAGCTGTGAAATAAGAGATCGTCTGAGTGTACTTGATTTTTCAAGGCTGCGAGGTAAGACAACTTTGCATCGAATTCCCGTTTTCGGCATTCTTTTAGAATTTATGATTCATCTTGGACTTTATAAAAACGATTATTTGGAATCGTGGGTGGATTCACTTCTTCTAGAAAAAGGCATTAAGACATTTGCGGATCTGCCAGATGGGAAGTTGAAGATTATTGCTTCTGATATTTCGAATGGGCAAATGCTTATTTTGCCAGATGATTTGGGCCGCTACAGGATGACTCCTGCTGATTTAAATATTTCAACTGCGGTTATGATGAGTGCATCTTTGCCATTTTTCTACCGTCCGGTTATATGGAAAACAAAAGATCGTAAAAAATCCTACATTTTAGATGGCGGTTTACTAAGTAACTTTCCAATATGGTTATTTGATACTGAAAATCCTCGGTTTCCAACGTTCGGCTTCCGTTTTGTGAAAGATGAAATTAATATAGATCCAGTTATACCTACGCCAATCCACCTTATTAAAAATATTTATAAAACGATGCTTCAAGCCCATGATTTACGACATTTGAGCGAAGATACGATTGAACGCACAATTCAAATTCCAACTGGAGACATCAACACAACTGATTATGAACTGAATGAGGAGGAAATCGAGTTTCTCTATAAGTCAGGCTATACTTCTACAAAAGAATTTTTATCTAAGTGGGATTTTGAACAATATAAGGTTAAAAGAATGCATAGAAAAAATAGATAAAGAAAAACGCAATTCTATATAAGTAACGAGTTCTGTATTAAAGTACAAAATAAGAATTAACATTGCTTTTCGGATAGTAATTCGTACTAAGATGAAAAAGCAATTGGCAAGTAAATCAGCAAAGAACATATACTTCGAACATTTTTTATACCAAGATAAGCACCCGATTAAGCGATTTCTAAATCTTCACGAATCGCCTAGAAATAAGCTACTAAAATAAGCGGAGAAATTACTCCTATTGAGGAAATAGCACGAAAAATTGATTAAATAGACGGAAAGATTCCGCCTATTTAATCGAAAAAGATGAAAATGAACCATTTTACTTTGCTTAACCGGAACAACTCCGTTTATATCCCCAAAACCGAGTTCCATTCTTCAGTATAACCGGAACAACTCCGCTTATTTAAACGATCAGTTACTCAATTAAGGATAAGCAAGAGGGTCTGCTTTATTTATCCGCCTCTCAGACATCATCATCCACCCCTGGTATCCAGGATTCTATTTACAAAAAATATGTTTCCCAATTTTTTTTATTTGTGGTCTGCCCCATATCCAGCTACTTGTGGCTGTATCAGGATTAAAATAATAACTCGCATTTTCTGTCGGATCCCAGCCATTAATAGCATCAAGGACAGCTTTTTTTGATGTTTCATTAGGAGTAAGCCAAATTTGTCCGTCAGCTACCGCAGTAAAAGCCAATGGTTCAAAGATAACACCTGATACTGTGTTAGGAAATGTTGGGCTCTCCACTCGGTTTAAAATAACAGCTGCGACTGCAACTTGTCCAATATAAGGTTCACCACGCGATTCTCCATGAACAGCATTAGCCATGAGTTGAATATCATTTTGAGAAAAACCAGCTGGAACATTAATAGCTGTTTGTTTTTGAGCTTGATCAGCTCCCTTTTTGTAATCATATTTTGTTACACTAACAAGCTTTTGCCTCGTTTTTAAACCAGCTAACCCATCGACAGGGAGTCCGAATTCAGATTGAAAATTCCGAAGCGCCCAATATGTTCCCCAGCCAAAAACACCATCAATTTCCCCTTTGTAAAAGCCAATATACTTTAGACGAGATTGCAACTCAATTACATCATCCCCAGCTGATCCTCGTTGAATAACTTGGTTTGAAAAGGCTTCAGTGTTGTTTTCCTGGAGTGTTAAAATCGTTCCACTTAAAAGAATGACTAAAAGAATAAATATATATTTCTTCTTCTTCATAATTCTCATCATTTTCCTCCTGCTCATTAACATACTGTTATTTTTTGTTACGAGTAAATTTTTATTCAATTAAAGGATCAAGTAGCTACAATAAAATGAAATTCCCTGCAATGAACATCTACAATTGTTTTTAAAAAATGTGCAAACATCTGAAGTTTTAAAAGGAAACGCTATTTTTGCTTCTATGAAAAATGAGTTTCATGAGCTATCAGTTAAACAAAACAGTGTTTTACTCATTTTTCCAATTGTGATTCATCGTTTACAATACGGGTGTACATGAAAGGAAAGGAGGTTTGAAGTGATTAATCAAATCATTTTGGTCGGTCGTCTAACGAAGGATCCTGAAATTCGGTACACAGCGGATGGGTCCCCAGTCGCCAATATTACTCTTGCTGTTAGCCGAAATTTTAGAAATGCCGCCGGGGAAATTGAAACAGATTTCGTCAATTGCACAGTTTGGCGCCGTACAGCTGAGAACACGGCAAACTATTGCCGAAAAGGATCAGTTGTTGGTGTCACAGGCCGTATCCAAACACGCAGTTATGAAAATGCGGAACGAAATCGAGTGTATGTCACAGAAGTTGTGGCTGATTCAGTCCGCTTCATGAGCAGTAAGCCGCGTGAATTAGTTGAGCAGGAAAATTAAATTGTCTCCGACTTTTCTTCATTAGAGAAAATCAATGGTATCCCCTTTAGACCTCAAAGTGGAAGGCTGATCACGAGGTGATCAGCCGATTTTTTTAGACAGAGGTGGTATAATAGGTGAAAAGGGAGGTGAAAGGAATGGAAGAGATATTAAAGCAATTTATGACTAGTATTGATAGCAAAATAGACCAATATATGCTGAATACCGAAAAGAAGCTGGATCAAATCTCTAAGGATGTTCAAGATGTTAAGGGTGGTCTCGTTCGGTTAGAAGGAGGAATGGGACATCTAGAAACTAGAGTTGATAAATTGGAAACAAAAGTGAATAACGTAGAAACCAAGTTGGATAATTTAGAAACAAAAGTGAATAACGTAGAAACAAAAGTCGACAACATGGCTACAGAATTCAGAAGTCACTTTGTAAAAATCGAGACAGAACTAGAACAACATCGTGGCGCCATTAAAGTGCATGAAATGAACATCAATGATTTAAAAACAGGCATAACCCATTTAAGCTCAAAAATGGGAATTCATGATACAAGAATTAAGGTAATGGAAGAAAGACTCAAAATTTAACCCACAAAAAAACGACAGCCGAAACTGTCGCTTTACTTAGATGCTTTCTTCTCTATTAACTTTACAAGCTTCTCCCACTGCGGGGCTTTTTTTTCTGTTGTTTTCTTTTTACTCTTTTGTTTTGTTGCCACAACCTAAAACCCCTTCCTAACTCATCGATAAGGTAAAGAGCTCTTCAAGTTCATCTGATGAAAGCTCTGTGATCCAGTTTTCACTTTGAATAATTTCGTCGTTTAATGATTGTTTTTTCTCAAGCATATCATCGATTTTTTCTTCAATTGTTCCGGTTGTAACGAGCTTATGCACATGGACGAACCGTTCCTGTCCGATCCGGTAGGCTCTGTCTGTTGCTTGATTTTCAACAGCGGGATTCCACCAGCGATCATAATGGATAACATGATTTGCTGCGGTTAAGTTCAACCCTGTTCCACCGGCCTTTAACGATAGAATTAAGAAAGGAAACTCCTTGCGCTGAAAGTCATCAACCATCCGATCACGCTCTGCCTTCATCACGCTTCCGTTTAAGAACAGAACCTTTTCGCCAAATTCCTTTTCAAGCAGCTTCTTCATCATCTCACCCATCCCGATATATTGCGTGAAAATCAAACAGCTTTCCTGCTGCTCACGAATGGACGTTGTTAATTCTAATAGCTTCTCAATTTTATGAGACCTCTTTACAAGATCCTTCGGCTGCTGCTCCTTCAAATAAAGAGCAGGATGATTACAGATTTGCTTCAGCTTTCCGAGCATCTTCAAAATCAATGCCTTACGCTGCATTCCTGCCAAAGAATTAACTTGTTCAAATGTATCCTTCACAAGCTGCTCATATAATGATGCTTGCTCAATTGAAAGTGGAATATATTCTTTCTGCTCCTGTTTTTCGGGAAGATTAAGGGCTACCTGTTCATCCCGTTTTGTTCTTCTTAATAAAAACGGCTTAATATAGCGTTGGAGCTGTTCAATCTGTTCCACATTTCGATCTTTTTCAATCGGTAATACATAGCGCTTATGAAAGCTATGCAAACTTCCTAAATACCCGTGGTTGAGAAAATCGTAGATCGACCAAAGCTCTGTTAAGCGGTTTTCCATCGGTGTCCCTGTTAAGGCAATATGGTGCTGTCCGCGCAGCTTACGAATCGCTTTTGACTGCTTTGTATGGGCATTTTTAATATTTTGCGCTTCATCAAGGCAAATCGTGCTCCACGGAATCGCTGAGATTTCCTCAAAATCAGCATGTGACAAGCCGTAAGAGGTGATGACAACATCATAATCTTTAATGGATCCCGCAAATCTCTCTTCCTTCGGTCGATTCGGACCATAATGAAGCTTCACACGAAGATGTGGAGCGAACTTTTCAAATTCCTTCTGCCAGTTTCCAAGCACCGATGTCGGGGCAATAATGAGTGCCGGCTGCTCAGGTTTTTCCGTTTCTAATACATAAGAAAAATAAGCAATCATTTGAATCGTTTTTCCTAACCCCATATCATCGGCTAAGCAGGCACCAAACGATACACTTCGTAAAAACAACAGCCAATCCACACCGTTCTGCTGATAAGGACGTAGCGAGCCTTGAAAATCAGCTGGAACCTCGTGTGTTGGAAGCTCATTTGTATCCGTAAGCTTACGCAGCATTCCTTTCATTTGCTGACTCAATTCAATTTGAATATTTGCAAATGCACGGGTATCCATGATTTCATCCCCGTCTTCATCAATATCCTTTGCATTCAGCTCCTGATGAAGAATGTCTGAAAAATGCAAGCCCTCTTTATCCGCTCGTTTTAAAATGGCCTGCACTTGCTTAATAAACGCAGGATCAAGCTTAATCCATTGTCCTTTAAAATTCACTAAGCGACGCTGCTCAGAAACAAGCTTTAGAAATTCCTCTTCACTCATTTCTACTCCATTGGTCGCAAAGCGCCAGTTAAAATCAATCAAAGAATTCATGCCGACAAAAGATTGACCGCGTGGAGTAGAGGAAACCTTTGCTTTCAACATAAGCTGTGATTCCTTGACAACCTGCCACCATGATGGAAGGAGAATCTCCACACCCATATTAATCAATGTTTCACTTGCATCTGTTAAAAACAACCATGCTTCATCCTCAGTGACATACGTTGTTCCTGTTTCAAAGCTTAACCATGGAACAATCTCGGAAAAACGCTCCTGCTCACGTTCAATTTTCTCCATATAAGGATGCCACTTCTTAGGCAGATCACTCTTACCCTGATAATGAACCAGCTCATCAAGATTGCTCTTGCTTCGTAAAATAATTTCAAGCTGCCATTCATCTGTATCTGTTTCCGGCTCATTAAGACGCAGCCCAACCGTGAAGGGAGTCTCATCCTTATGCCAGCCAATCTTTTCAAGAAAATCAGCTTCATCGATAAAATGACCTTGAAACGTTGTGAGCACCGGGTATGACTGCAAAATCTCTTCCCATGCTGCATGAAGAATTTGATCGTGGGCAATCATATCTGTGATCGCGGCTGAAAACCAATCAAGAGCAAATCCCTCCAACTCATTGTGGGCATCCTTGAACTTCATCACACCATTTTTCCAGCCTTCAAAATCAGGCACATATTCTCCGTTTGAAATCAACTCATAAATATCATGGGCAATATCGGCTAACCTTTGCGCATCATCTGAAAGCTCAATGCTTGCAAGCGAATTATACGTTTCTTTTCCAAGAAGCTCGACCATCATCCAAGGTGACAGTTGAACAGCAGGAAGGCCGATGTAACTAATATCCTCCAACTTTGTGCCAAAGAAGGACGACTCATGCCAGGTAAAAAGATAACGGGCAAATTCATCAATCTCCAATTGATGATCATCATGCGCAGATGTGCAATGCACATAAAAATGGTTATTTTCAATTTGCTCTGCATGCAACACAATTTCAATGGTATTAATCATGAATGAGCTTTCCTTTCTTTAACTCTTCTTTAAATGCACGTAATCGCTTATGCTCCTCAGCCAGCTGCAAAATATAATTATCCCAAACCTCTTCACGCTTCAGCTTCTTGTACTGAGCTTTAATTCTCTTCAAATAGCGCACAGCCATTTTGTAATTCTCCCGTGTTTTTAAACTAATTTCTTTCTGAACAGAATGCACATAAAGAGGTAACAGCACACCAGGTTCTCGTTTTTCAATTTCCTTTAAAACATATGTATCCATCTCATCCAGAGAGAAACCTAATAGTGTCTGCAGCTCAATCCATGTTTTGTACTGCTCTTTATCTAAAAGCAAATCATGATATTCGGCATAGCTTAACGGCAGCATCATTCGGCATGCCCTCTCATACAGCACATCATCATTTGTTGCGCGTGCGTACTGTGAAATCATCCTCAATAAATGACGGATCGTTTGCCGCTTTTCCTCAAATGGTAAAGAACTGTTAATATATTCGATAGAGCCGCTCATTAAATAAGAAATCCAATTCGACAGCCGCTTCCAATTTTTCTTTTTGAAAATATCCTCAACCCAGTGAAACGTAAATGGCAAAGCAGACGGGGTAAAACGTGTGCGCATCACTTCAAAAATATCTTCATCACGTGATTGAAGAAAATTCATATGCATAAGTGCCATTTCAAACTCAATCGCAAAGGATGGCTCTTGATTCTTTTCTTCCTCAATATGCTCCTCAAGCCATTCGCGCTCAATCGAAATAAACTTATCCCGTCGCAGCAGCTCAATCCAAAGCAATTGATACAAATTGGTGCGCTCATACTGATATTCCTTGCTCATATATAGAAGCTCCCTGAATCGTTCAACACTATCCACCAAATAAGGATCAAGAGCAAACGGCAAAGCATAGCGCTTCATTTCAGAAATGGCCACCTCAACATTATCGCTAAGCTGATCAATATAAGGATAAATAATATGCTGTAACATATAGTCGGTTGGCTTCGTCTCATTAATGAGCTGCAAAATTTTTAAAAACACAGTGACTGATGCCTGAACGATAAAAAATTGCTTCATCTCAGGAGACTTAGGCGCCTTCTTTTTTAAAGCAGAATAATAATGATGAAAAAGACTTTGAAATAGCTGATTAGGACTTGATACCTGCTCATACCAGCGAACAAATTCCCGATCAAAAAAAGCAATCCAGCTATCAAGTGTATCTTCATAGTCCCTTTCAGGCTTTAAAAGAGAGCTTGCCTTTTTAACATGCTTTAACACATCATCAATCGGCTTTTCTTCCTTCCAAAGGTCAACAAATGTACCGACTCTGTCTACACTTGCATATACATAGAGAAACGTTGCAAGCTGATGTCGACAAATCGAATCTGAAGGACAAGTGCATGTACTCAATGAAAAATAATCTAAATCAAGCTCAACCTGAACACTCGTGACATCCTGCACTTTTGCAGACACAGAATGGCTTGTTGTGCTCACATTATAAATACTGCCTTGACGATACAAAATGAGTCCCTTTTTCACGACATTCCGATTCTCTTCTTCCTGAGGTGAAAGCAACTGTTTAATCTGTTCAGCGGCACCAAGTACAAGTTCTTTACTAAGTTCCCGACCAAGCATAATGAATGGACTCCTTTCAATAAAAAGCAAAGCACCTTTTGCTTCGGCACTATACTATATATGTAAAGTTTGAATAATTTGAAATAAACCCTAATTCTTCTATTATACCTCATTCTAAGTTGTACAAAAAGGTTTAGAACGAGTTTCTACAGGGGACATAAAAAGGGAGATGGTTTCGAAGGATCTAATGTGACTAAAAAGTGACTATTATATAAACTGGCAATTATTTGTCACTTCTTTGTATAAAAAGACTTGTCTAGATACAAGCTTCCAAGTATAATAGTCCCATATTGTCTGAAATTGTAAAAACCAGAAAGGAAGCTTTTGACACATGAAGGAAAATCAGCTAAAACAAGAAGAGCTGTTACAAATTCTCTTAAGTGCCTTAGATAAAGGCGAAGCGAGAACAGACATCACGACAAACGAAATGATCGAAGATATAATTTCTCAAATAAAAAAAGTATATGCATCATAAAAAAGCGAGCACCTCGAGTGCTCGTTTTTAAATCCCAATATCGAAAAAATTTGAACACAATATCTTTATCACTGCTTAGAGGAGATTCAAAAATGAAACAATTTAATAATCATAATGCATTTGATACGATGCCTAAATCAGTGAAAAAGACACTAAGATACATCATTCAGGATGTCGATTCGATCGAAAAGCTGACACAAATTGAAACGTTAATGAATGGGTTTATTCAGGAAAGAAAAGTAGTTCTTGAAAAGCAGCATACAGATCAAAACTCCTAACCATCATTCCTCAAATATCCTAATAGCTAATTCTCTCCATATCACCTAGAGAGCCTATATGGTTTAGGTATCTTAAATCTGCCTTTTTAGCAGGAAAGGCATTCCTCAACGTAAGTCATTATCACGTTAGTCATGAAACACCACATTAATAGCGCCGTTTGAAAGGCTATTTTGTGAATGAAGTCGTTAGTTTGGTGAATAGGTTGTTGACTATTGTTGAGAAGGCAAAAAACATTGAGGATATAGGAAAAGAAAAAACCGATATCCAAAGTAAAACCCCCTCTTAGATTAGAGGGGGGTCTTTATACGTTAAGAAAACAATTCACTTTTAGTGACAATTTTAAAGTTTAAAGTATAAGTTTAACTAGGTCATTGTCGATCATTTTACTAGCTCGTCAATCGGCAAGCCTGTTTATATTAAAATAAAACCTTAAGCAGTAGAAATAACCCGGCCCATAATGGAATACTTAACAACGTGCCCCACATAACTCCATTTAACACATTTCCTTGATTCTCCATTATTAACCACTCCTTATGTAAAGGTAATTTTAATCTTATCTAAATTATAACTGAAAACGCTTACAATGTCCAGTTTTTTAACAGAACAGGGGAAAAGTCATGGAAAATCTTTTATAAGGTGAAAAACTGGTTAGAAACAACTACTTCTGTAAAACATAAAAGAAAACGGATGGAGGATTAACATGGTCTCAAATTCACCAGGTAGAATTAATGTAACGTTCCAAACGGACGAGAAAAAAATAAGTCAATTAGTTGATCTCACCCAATTAACAGCATTACTTGGCTCCGATCTTATACATATCGATGAAATGCTAGAACCAAAAAAAGTAGACAAAAAACTGTGGGTGCGTAATGTGAATGGGGTAACTCTCCATATACAGCTAAAATAACAGAGCAGCCAAAACAAAAACCCTGCAAATGAACTCTGGAGATAGAAATCTCTCAAGTACTTTTGCAGGGTTTCATATGTGTATGATCTAGGCAGCTCTTCTCTTTTTCTTCCCACAACGAACACAGCGATCAGAATAGTAACTGTACTTGTGTTTTCGACTAATCAAACAAAACAGGCTTTTTATCATCTTCACTTAGATCGTCTCCCTAATCATCAGGCAACGTAGCCATCATAGTATTTAAATATTAGATCTGAAGTTTTGTGTTCCATTCTTTCGAAAGGTTTGCCTTTTGTCGTGTAAAATATAGTCATATTATACCAAAGAAGGAATTTGAAAATGAACAAATATCATTAGACATAATCTTACAAGATTAGCATGAAGTTAATTTTTTTATAGTAATAAAAACCTAAAGGGCAAGGTAAGGGGGAATATACGATTAAGAAATTAAAAACATTTTTAACTCTTAACACTGTCATCCGTCCTTAAAGAACTTACACGTGCATTATTATTACGTTGAAGCAGTTTCACTAAACAATATAAGTAGAATAGTCCAACAAAAAGGAGCATTCCTGCTAAATCATAGCCTACATCTATCAATCGGCCACTTCGTGAAAAATATAATTGTGCTACTTCAGAGGATAAAGCGGCCGCAAGTGATATTAAAAAAACCAATCGAATGCTTTTCCAAGCATGAAAAATTAGAACAGCTAATAAGAAAAAATAAAACGTATGACCAAATTTTTGACTTATATAAGCAGGTTCACTTACGTATATCAAATCATTATTGAAAAAGGTCCAGGCATTAGGGGAAGGATTAAAACGGAAGTTAAGACTGTAATCTGTCAAAAGTAAATGTAAGTTCTCTGTACAAGTGAATAAAAATAGGCAAAAAAGAAACATTAGTACTGGAAAAGTTCTCATATTCATCACCTCTATATTTAGAGGGTAGACAAATTTTAGGACGATCATTCAGTAACCGTGATCTTTCTCTATGAACAAGGTGCAAGAAAGCGAAAATAATCTCAGTTATTAAAGGATAGACCTGATATGAGAGAACCGGATGGGGAAATGAAAAGAAGAGTAGTAAATAATTCATGGAGTTTCTCGAAGGACTTAGAGTTGTTACATTCATTAAACATTTACCCGAGAAATTTTTAAGGCACTTGATCCTAAATCCTTCTAGTCCATGTTAAAAAAAGCATTCCTTGATTAAGTTACAATGGTTTATTCTTATTTTATTCCATGAAGCAATACAGCATCTCTTATAGCTAAAACGGATGAAAGTGAATTAAGAATACATATACTTTTAAAAACTTTTGGAAGGGCTGCAAGAGTGCCAAAGTTGCGTAATAAAATCTCTGAATGCTTGTTCTAGTATCGTTAAAGAGTAAATGTTATTAATAAAAACTAACCAATTAATAACGTAATCAACGCAGTTAGAACAAATGTTATGATAGGAATACAAGTGTATAATATAGTCTTATTTCTTTTTTTTATTTTTGCAAGTTCCTCAGGTGTAACCCAATAATTTGACATTAATAATTCTCCTTTGTATTTGATGGTAACTGGCTGGCTTTAGCATAGAAGCCCTATAGCTTTGCTTTGCGTCACCACTTTTCAGTGAGTTTGCCATTACTTGTTATATCGGGTAGAATCTTGTCACTATAATAGGTATTTAGAACTATTTGTTTTTGTGTAGGGCTGATTATATGAAGTGTTTGATTAGAAGGAACAGACACACCTATAAAATAAGATAGAAATAAAACAGCCACCTATAGAAAAAAATAAAATAAATCCTGAAATTCTATTTTTAACCTTCAAGTTCAGAGTACTTATAGAATCGAAGTATTACAAACAACAGTAATATAAAGGAAGAAAACCCTTTCTTAATTCCTTGGTACAAATTACCCAAAAAAAACTGTAAATATATTTACAGAAACATGTTAAAATGTTCGAGTAAGCAAAGATGGATAGTTGAAAAGCTACCAGATATGTAAGAAAATGTAGTTTAGTTGTAGATATCTAGCACGTTATTTATTATAATGGTTTAGTTGTTTTATTAGATTATAATATTTGGAGGTCATTATGGTAGAAGAAAAAATCAGTTTGAAAGAGTTGTATCTTACCTTAAAGAAACGACTATCATTCATAATAATTATAACAGCAATAGCGACTGCACTGACTGGAATTGTTAGTTATTTTTTACTAACACCAATTTACCAGTCTTCAACGCAGATTCTTGTAAATCAATCTAAAAATGATCAACAGTTCTATAACCAAGGGGAATTACAAACCAATCTTCAATTGATTAACACATATAATGTTATTATTAAAAGCCCCGCAATACTAGATAAAGTAATAGAACAAGAAAAACTAGATATGACTTTCAATGAGTTAAATGAGATGATAACTGTTTCTAATGAACAAGATTCACAAGTTGTTAATATAGATGTACAAAATGAAGATCCGCAGAAAGCGGCAGATATTGCCAATACTATTGCAAAAACCTTTCAATCTGAAATATCCAAGATAATGAAAATAGATAATGTAAATATATTGACACCAGCTGAAATAGGAGAGGATCCTTCTCCCGTTAAACCTAAACCTTTAATAAATATGGCTTTTGGACTGATCTTTGGGTTTGCTCTAGGGGCAGGGATAGCATGGTTACAAAATTATTTAGATAACACAATCAAAACAGAGCAAGATATTGAAAAACATCTTGGGTTAGCTGTGTTAGGAACTATTACTACCATTAATCTGGATGAAGAAAATATAGGTCAAGAGACAGGAAAGGTTTCAATGACAAGAACGAGAGGTGAGTCGGTTGGCTCGTAAAGATCGTAAAAAAATATTTAATTTACAAAATAGGAGTTTAATATCATTAACATCTCCTAAATCTCCAATTGCGGAACAATTTAGAACGATTAGAACAAATATACAATTTTCTAGTGCGGATAAAGAAATTCGGACTATTATCGTTACATCAGCTGGACCTGGGGAAGGAAAATCAACAAATACGGCGAATATCGCAGTTGTTTTCGCACAACAAGGAAAACGTGTCTTATTGATAGATGCTGATTTAAGAAAACCAACAGTCCACTATACTTTTAGAACCGAGAATCACATCGGAGTATCTAATGTATTAACAAAACAAGCTTCACTTGAAGAATCCTATACGGCAACTGCTCAAGAAAAATTATTTGTCCTTTCAAGTGGCCCAATACCACCGAATCCTTCGGAGTTATTAGCTTCAAGAGGTATGCAGGTTCTAATTGAAAATGCAAAAGAAGAATTTGATATTATTATTATTGATTCTCCGCCAGTACTTGCAGTTACTGATGCTCAGATTTTATCAAACTTGGCAGATGGTGTTGTTTTGGTAGTAGGAAGTGGTAAAACAGAAATTGATGCTGCGAAAAAGGCGAAGGAACTCCTAGTTAGTGCTAATGCAAAAATTCTAGGTGCCGTTCTTAACAATAAAAAACAAGAAGAAAGTCAGTATTATTATTATTACGGTGGAAAGTAGATGATTCTTAAGGATCTTCTCTTTTTGTTTGCTTTCTATGTTAATTTTTTGTAAATAGTAGATTACTATTACGGAGGTAAGTATAATGATTGATATCCATAGCCATATCCTTCCAGGGGTAGACGATGGAGCACAAACAATAGAAGATGCAATAAAGTTGGCAAAAGAAGCTGTTTCCGAAGGAATCACTAAAATAATTGCAACACCTCATCACCACAATGGAAAGTACACCAATAAAAAAGAAGTCATTTTATCTAAAGTGGTAGAACTAAATGATATACTTCATCAAGAAAATATACCACTTGAAGTCTTGCCGGGACAGGAAACTCGTATCTATGGAGAATTGCTGGAAGATTTAAGGAAAGGTGATATTCTTCCTCTTAATAAATTCAACTATTTATTTATTGAATTACCCTCTGGTCATGTGCCCAGGTATACAGAGAAACTTTTATTTGAGGTTCAGTTGAAGGGATTAACCCCAGTAATAGTTCACCCTGAAAGGAATACTGAGATTATTGAAAACTCTGATATTCTATACAACCTTGTAAGTAAAGGAGTGCTAACCCAAATTACATCTGGTAGTGTAGTTGGAAAATTCGGTAAAAAAATACAAAAATTCACTATGCAGTTAATTGACTCTAACTTAACACATTTCATAGCTTCTGATGCTCATAACACATCAACAAGAAGCTTTCATTTCAGTGAATCACTATCTGTAATTGAAAAAGAATTCGGATCGAATGCATCATTATTCTTCTGTGAGAATGCTGAATATTTAATAAAAGGTCAAGCTATTTATAAAGAGGCTCCGAGCATGATCAAACGAAAAAAATTGTTTGGAATTTTTTAAGCTAGTTTATATAAAACAAAGTAAAGTATGATAGTTTTCATTCCCAACATATGGCAGAAATTAGAGAAGTGTGTAAAAATCAAAAAGTACAATTATTAATAAAACCAATAATTTATGAAAGAGGTAATTACTAATGAAAAAAGTAAGAAAAGCCATCATACCAGCAGCAGGATTAGGAACTCGTTTTTTACCAGCTACAAAAGCAATGCCAAAAGAAATGTTGCCAATTGTTGATAAACCTACTATTCAATATATCATCGAAGAGGCAATCGAATCAGGTATTGAAGATATTATTATTGTTACAGGTAAAGGAAAAAGAGCAATAGAAGATCACTTTGATCATAATTTTGAGCTAGAGCAAAACTTAATTGAAAAAGGTAAATTAGAGTTATTTGAAAAAGTGAAGCAATCTTCTGAAATAAATCTTCACTATATTCGTCAAAAAGAACCAAAAGGGTTAGGACATGCTGTATGGTGTGCACGTAATTTCATTGGTAACGAGCCATTTGCAGTTTTACTTGGTGATGATATTGTACAAGCTAATGTTCCATCTTTAGGACAGTTAATGAATGAATATGAAAAAACTCAATCATCTGTAATTGGTGTACAAACTGTTGGTGATAATGAAACTCATCGTTATGGTATTGTAGATCCAGGCAATAATGAAGGTCGTCTTTATCAAGTTAATAACTTTGTAGAAAAACCGGCACCAGGCACCGCACCTTCAAATCTAGCAATTATGGGTCGTTATGTATTTACACCAGAAATATTCAAGTTTTTAGAAGAACAAGAGATTGGTGCTGGAGGAGAAATTCAATTAACAGATGCCATTCAGAAACTAAATACGATTCAACGTGTATTCGCTTATGACTTTGAAGGAAAACGTTATGATGTGGGTGAAAAATTCGGCTTTATCCAAACAACAATTGAATTTGCTTTACAGCACGAAGATTTAAAAGATTCTCTTATGGACTTCCTAAAAGAAGTAGTAAAAAAAGAATCAGTTAAGGCGTAATAGTAATGAGAGAAGCTATTTCAAAAAAATCATCGTCAAACGTAACGGTAGCCGGGGAAGGTAAAACTCAAAGTCATACGAAATTTTATTATCTAACAAAAAGAATTGTTGACATCTTAGGAGCTTTAATAGGATTAGTTTTGGTATCGCCGATATTTATGTTAATTAGTGTATTATATTTATTTGGAGAAAATAAAGGTCCTGTCTTTTTTGCTCAACAACGTGTGGGGAAAAATGGACGCATTTTTAAGATGTATAAATTTCGCTCGATGATTGTTGATGCAGAGAATGTTTTAAAAAGTGATAAAAAACTTTATCAAAAGTATTTAGAGAACAATTATAAATTAGAACCATCTGAAGATCCAAGAATTACAAAAATTGGACAATTTTTGCGTGAAACTAGTTTAGATGAACTCCCTCAATTATTAAATGTACTGAAGGGGGATATGAGTTTAGTAGGACCAAGACCTGTTGTCCAAGTTGAACTTAAAGAATATAACCATCGATTAACTGAGTTTCTTAGCGTAAAGCCTGGTGTAACTGGTTATTGGCAAATATGCGGAAGAAGTGATGTTGGTTATCCTGAGCGAGCAGATTTAGAGTTTTATTATGTGGATAATCAAGGATTTAAGTTAGACCTTAAAATAATTGTTAACACAATTTTACTTGTAATATCCAGAAAAGGTGCTTATTAAACTGGTTTTGCAATTATTAAATCTAATAGTTTTAATTGTTACCTAAGAGAAATCATTCTTAAATAAATTATTAAGGCCTTGTTTCCTTTGAAAGAAAACAAGGCCTTATCAACATGATAAATTGAACCTAAACCGATAGATATAGATTTAAGGAATGTTCATTAGGTATGGTGTCAAAAAACATTTGTTATTTTGGTAAGGAGATGTAAAAATGATTCTGGTTGTTGGTGGAGCAGGCTATGTTGGTAGCCATCTTGTAAAAGAGCTAGTGGAAAAAGAAAAAGTAGTGGTATTAGATAATTTATCAACAGGATTTAAGCAGTTAGTTGACAGCAACGCTATCTTTGTACAGGGAGATTTAGGAGATCGTCGTGTACTTGATGACATATTTAATACGTATCCAATAAAAGCTGTTATGCATTTTGCTGCCAATAGCTTAGTTGGAGAGTCTGTCACAGATCCATATAAGTACTATCAGAATAATGTTGCTGCAACATTAACCTTACTTAAGGCAATGGTAGATCATAATGTGAAAAACTTTATCTTTTCATCTACAGCAGCAACATATGGAGTCCCAAATGTTGACTTAATAGATGAAAAACAACCGAATAATCCAATTAACCCCTATGGAAAAACGAAGCTTATGGTTGAACAGATCCTTGAAGACTTTGCAACAGCTTACGATCTCCATTATATCGTGCTGCGATACTTCAATGTAGCGGGTGCACATGAATCATCAACAATTGGTGAAAGTCATGATCCTGAGACACATTTAATTCCAATTATTCTTCAACACTTATTGGGAGAAAGAGAGAAAATCTCTGTCTTCGGTACTGATTATGATACACCTGATGGTACATGTATTCGAGACTATATTCATGCAACAGACCTAGCAAATGCTCATATTCTCGCATTAGATGCATTATTAGAAGAGGAAAAAGAAACAGAAGTATATAATTTAGGAAACGGAAATGGTTTTTCTGTAAAAGAAGTAATTGAAACTTGCGAAAGTGTAACAGGGATTAAGGCAAATATCGAATATGGTGATAGACGTCAAGGAGATCCTGCAAAACTTGTAGCTTCCTCAGAGAAGATAAAAAGAGAATTAGGCTGGGAGCCAAAATTTAATTTAAATCAAATTATAGAAAGTGCATGGAAGTGGCACAGTAGTCAAAATATAAGTTAAATTACTCCAACTACTAAAGGAATATTGTTACAGTCTTTAATTTTAAAGGTTGAAAATGTATTATGAAAAAGATACTTTGTCGTAACCCTGTTGTATAGGGTAAATAACGTAGGGAAAGAAGAAATAATTGTATGTTTTTTTGTACATATTATTTCTTCTTATTAAGAGGGATGTCAATGAAATATTTAATCTGGCCCATTTCTTTATTTATTTTTGAGTATATTAATATTCAATTTCCAATCTATTATGGAAATCGAATTCAGCTTTATCTATATATATTCTTTATTCTATTGGCTTTAATACAATTAAGAGGGGAATTCCCGAAATCTTTTATAAATAAAAGGGTAGTTGTATTTATTTCTATAATTTTAGTTGTGCAATTTATAGCAATGGTTTTAAGTTACTACAGGATTGATGTATCTGGATTTAACAAGCATCCGATTAAAACGTATATATCATTTCTTGGGTTTGTATGTTCAATCCTTGTTCATTACTTTGTAGTAAGGTTAAATATAAATGATTTAAATGATGTTAATAAATTTTTAAAAGGCGGATGGATTGCATTAATCCTTTCACTCATTGTTTGTCTTATTCAATTATGTTATTTATTCTTACCGTCATTGTTTGAGCCGTTAGTAAGGTTAATCGGTGATACTGTAGAAGCAAGATGGGGTGGACAGCAAGCGAATGACAATCCTAGTAGTTTCTATATGTTAGGAAGTTATGTTCAAACGACTTTTAGAATTAATGGGTTAACAGAAGAGGCCTCAAACCTAGCAACGCAATTTTTTGTTATATTTATTCCCTTTATTCTTGCTTCTATAAAAAATAAGTTTAATATCTTTAATGAACAGCGTGAAAAGATCTTTCCTTTATACATCATACTGGTAATTATTTTATTCTTATTTGTAATGGCAAAGACAACGGCTGGATTTTTATTTGGAGCGGTTATTTTACTCTTTGTTATGAGAGATATGAATAAAATTCAGCGGGTTTTAGTAATTCTTTGCGCTATAGTGGTTTGCTCTTTTATTTTTCAATATAACTTTAGAAGTGAATACCTATCGGAAACTATAAATAACTTCTTATTAAACAAAAATGAAACATCTGTTTCAAATAGGTCAGGCACTACACTTGCCTTATTAATCATCACAGTAAAAAACTTTTTAACAGGTATTGGATGGGAATATCACTCCTATTATATTTTTGAATATCTACCGGATTGGTCAAGATACAATCAAGAATACTATGATTTCATTGAACGAAAAGAGTTTCCAATTATGTCAGTTTTACTAGGTTGGACAGCTGAATTTGGAATCGTAATTGTTGGTTTAATTGCCCTATATTTAATTAATACTCAAAAGAAATTTCGTAAACTAAGTAATCAAGCAATTGATTTAAATCACAAGGAAGCACAGTTTATTAAAGTCTTGTGCGACTCCTCGCAATATTATTTAATTTTCACTTTGATTAGCTCGGCATTTTTATATGTTTGGTATGCCAGCATATATTTGATCGTTTACTTCTTCTTTGTGAGTATTATATATGTTATTAGTAATAAGCTAACAAATAATGCTTCTGAAAGATTTGAGGGATTACATGAAAAAAATTAAAGTAGCTTATATTTGTGAAGCATTAGGTGGGGGAGTAAGAAAACATTTGGTAGACTTACTTGACCATATTGATAAAAACAAATATGAGGTTCATGTTATACATGGTGTTAATCGAATGGATACTGTCTTTATTGATGCTAAAAATAGACTGGATAATGTCAAATTCTATCCTGTTGCTGAAATGGAAAGAGAAATAAGTGTTAAAAAAGATTTCGCAGCTTTAATGAAGGTAGTAGGTATATTGAAAAATATAAAACCTGATGTAGTACACTGCCATAGTTCTAAAGCAGGTGTTCTGGGGAGAGTAGCAGCAAAATATTTGCGGATAAAAAAGATATATTACACACCGCATGGGTATATCTTCCAAAACCCAACGATATCTAATAAAAAAATGAAATTATTCACATTTATCGAAAAAGCATTGGCTAATAATTTTTCAACAAAAGTAATACATGTATCTAAAGGTGAAGAAGCAGAAGCTATCAAACATAATATTTTACCTGTAGAAAAGTCAACTGTTGTTTACAATGGGATGGATATTCCCGAAGTTAAAGATGAAGGCATCAAGGACATTTTTCATATCGTAACCATAGCAAGAATGGATGATCAAAAAAATCCATGGGAAGCAATAAAAATAATTGAGGGTCTGCTAAATCAGTACCCTAATATTATGTACACCTACGTTGGTGATGGGAAGTACTATAATGAAATAGCTGAGTATGTTAATAGTAATAAATTGGACAACCACATTAAACTTCCCGGTTTCTTGGATAATCCGTATGAAGTGTTAAAAGGAGCAGATTTATTTTTACTATCATCTTTATATGAAGGATTACCATATGCATTGATTGAAGCTATGGCTTTTAAGGTACCTTTATTAGCATCTGATGTAACAGGTAATAATGAATTAGTTACTAATGATGACAACGGTTTTCTATATAAGCTAAATAATATAGAAGAAGGTAGAGCAAAGTTAAAAGTATTGATCAACAATAAGGATTTGCTAGGCAAGATGAGTAACAATGCATATAAGCACTTTATAAATAACTTTACGATTGAAAAGATGGTAAATGCCTACGATAAATTATATTCAGGAGATTGAGTACATTTAGGAGTCGTTAAAATGAAAAAAATTGCCTTTTTATTACCGGATTTTCAAGAAGGTGGCATGCCTAAGGTAGCATCAAACATCATGTCAGGTCTAAATAGTGACTATTCACAGTATCTAATCTTATTGGATAGTGAAAGTGAAATTCGCTATGAGCATAACTCAAAAGTTCTTGGAGTGTGCCCAAAAGGCCAAACAAAACTTCAAAAAATGAAAGTTTTTTTAAAGAGAATTAAAATAGTTAAAGAATTAAAGAAAAAATATCATTTTGATGTAGTTGTTAGTTTCGGTGTTGCAGCAAATATTATTAATATTGTGTCAAATCAAAATGAAAAAACAGTCTGTACGGAACATAATGTTAAATCCATTGAAAATAAAACATGGGGTTTCTTTGGTAAAATTTACGATGTCTTAATTAAATTGTTTTATTCTAAACCGGATCATTTAGTTGCTATATCCAATGTAATGAAAGAAGATTTTATCGAAAATTATAACTTAAAAAAGGATATTGATGTTATTTATAATCCTCATAAGATAAATGACATTATTGAAAGATCAAATGAACCATTAAATTCTAGTGAAAAAGAGCTTTTTAAAAATAAAAAAACGTTAATAAATGTAGGAAGATTAACATATGCAAAAGGGCATTGGCACTTAATAAGAGTTCTTGCTGAGCTAAAGAAAAGTGAGCCCAATATCCAGTTATTGATTCTAGGACAAGGCGAAATGGAAGAAGATTTAAAGAAACTTTCTGAAAAACTAAACATACAAGACTCTATACAATTTTTAGGCTTTCAACAAAACCCTTATAAATTTATTAAGCACTCAGATGCTTTTGTGATGAGTTCTTTGTTCGAAGGGTTTCCTAATGTTTTAATTGAATCTTTAGCTTGTAATACGCCGATCATTTCGACTGATTGTAAATCTGGACCTAGAGAAATAATAGATAAGGATAAAAATATTCATAAAAAAATTAAAGAGTTTGAAGTACATGAATACGGACTGATTACACCACAATTTGATGGTAATGTAATATTGAATGATAGCAAGCTTTCTGATTCAGAACAACAATTAAAACTAGCTATTCTAGAACTAATTCAGAATAAAGAATTATACGATAAGCTGAAAGCCAATTGTCTTAATAAGGCACTAGAATACGATGTGTCAAACATGGTAAAAAAATACGAAGAAATCTTTAGGTAAAGGTAGCTGAATATTGTGAGGGTATTGCATGTTATTAACTCATTAGATATTGGTGGTGCGCAAACTTTATTGAACGATGCACTTCCGGAATTTGAGAAAAAAGGTGTTCAATCGGAAGTATTTGTTTTGAAAAGGAGTACGGAAGGCAATTTTGAACAACAATTAAAAAACAAAGGGATAAAAATTATTTATAGTAATATAAGTAACATTTATAATCCGTTGCAAATATTGGAATTGAAGAAAGTTATTAAAAAACGAAAATATGATATTATTCATTCTCACACATTTCCATCTCAATATTGGGTTAGCCTTTTAAGAAATACTTTCAAAAAGACTCCAAAATTCATCACAACTGAACATAATACTTCCAATAGACGAAGAGAGTTAAAGGTTTTTAAGTATATTGATACTATTATTTATAAAAACTACAGTAAAATCATTTGCATTAGCAATGGAACATTTGATGAGCTAATTACTTGGACTAAGAATGTAAAACATAAAAGTGTTGTAGTGGAAAATGGAATTGCATTAAGTAAATTTACTAATGCAAAACCTTTAGAGAAAGCTAAACTTGTTCCAAATTTTAAGGTTGGGGATTTTATTGTTTTAATGGTCGCAAGACTCACGAATCAAAAAGACCATGAAACGGTAATTAGATCCGCAATGAATCTCCCAAACCATATACATGTTGTTTTCGTTGGTGATGGAGAAAAGCATAACGAATATGAGGAAATGATTAAAAATCATAAGCTAAATAATAGAGTACATTTGCTCGGGGCTAGGGCAGATGTGCCTAATATTATGAAAACAGCTGATCTTTTTGTTCTATCTTCTCACTTTGAAGGATTCGGTCTAGTAGCAGTTGAGGCTATGGCAAGTGGCTTACCTGTAATAGCCAGTGATGTAGCGGGTTTAACAGAAGTAGTCTCTGGTGCTGGATGCTTATTTAAAAAGGGAGATGCAGAAAAGCTATCAACAATAATTACAGATTTAGAAGAAAATAAAAACAATCGCCTATCAATGATAGACGCAGGTAAAAAGAGAAGTTCATTGTTTTCTATTGAGAAGTTTGTAGATGAACACATTCAGGTATATAAATCGATACTATAACGAGAGGGGGAATTTTTAACTATGGATATTGTCATCAGAGTTTTTAAAAATATATTTGTTGCAATGGCATATTTTCTATTGAACTCCCTTAGGTTAGCAAAAATAAAAAAGGGAACTAATACAAGAATCTATTATAATGTCTTTGTAAAAGAGCCGCAAAATATTAGTATTGGTGATAATACTTTTATAAATAATGGCTGCTTTCTTTGGGGGGCACCTGAAGGGAAAATAGTAATCGGTAATGATGTGTTGTTTGGTCCTTCAGTAAAATTGATAGCATCCAACCATGGAACTTCGCGTGATGATTTGATAAGAAAAAATCCTTGGTACGACGGAGATATAATTATTGAGGACGATGTTTGGATCGGAGCGAATACTGTAATTTTAAAAGGTGTTAAAATTGGAAAAGGCTCTGTAATAGCAGCAGGTGCTATCGTTAATAAAGATGTTGCCCCTTACACAATTGTCGGCGGAATTCCTGCTAGGAAACTTAAAGATAGAGTCTAATGTGATAAATATTGAATAGTTCATAGAAACATTTCGATAGAATTCAGCTTGAAAGGTGAAAGAAATGAGTTCAACAACAAAAAATATTTTTTATGTAATATTGCAGCAATTTATCATGTTGTTTTTACCGTTACTAACCATCCCTTATGTTTCTAGGGTACTTGAACCTTCAGGAGTTGGGATAGTTGGATACAGTACTTCAATTGTCATGTTATTTATCAACCTTGCTTTATTAGGGTCAGAACTTTATGGTGTAAAAGAAGTTGCAAAAGTAAGAAATGATAAAGGAAAACTAAGTCAAGTCTTTAGCGAAATATTTATTCTTAGATTATCATTACTTGTTTTAGCGACAATTATTTATATTTCTATGACTCATTTCTATTTTTCTAATAAGATACTCTTTTATTTTCAAGCTATTAATCTTATTGCATATATGATTGATATAAATTGGTTCTACCAGGGAATGGAACAGTTTAAGAAAATACTATATAGGAATTTATTAATTAAATCGATTGGATTTATTAGTATTTTTATTTTTGTAAAAGATAAAAATGATGTTTATCTATATGCAATCATTCTTGCACTTTCTATTTTAATTGGAAATAGCTTTATGTGGTTTAAATTAATGACTTTTGTCGGATCGTTTAAGAGAATAGCTGTTAGAAATATTAAAAAACATTTTACAAAAATGCTCGCATTATTTGTTGCAGGCTTCTCTATTATGATCTATATCCTGACCGATAAAATTATGCTGGGGATCTTATCGACAACCACTGAGGTTGGCCTATATGAACAGGGCCAAAAGATCATAAATGTTTTGGTTACAATAGCAACAGCGTTTAGTGCAGTCATGCTTCCAAAAGCAGCTCAAATTATAAAAGAAGGTAACCTAAAAGATATTAGTAAACTAATCAATCAAAGTATTTCAATTATCTCATTTATAGTACTGCCAATTTGTATAATTTTCCTACTATTATCTAGTGAGTTTATTCCTTGGTTTCTAGGTGAAGAATTCCAAAAAAGTACTGCGGTCGGTCAAATATTAGCACCCTTAATTTTTATTAAAGCAATAGGTGTAATGCTTGGCTCAACTTATTTTATTCCTATGGAAAAGAATAAAGAATATACTATCCCATTAGTTGCAGGAGCAATAGTAAATATTGTATTGAATTTTATCCTCATCCCTCAATATGGGGCGATGGGATCATCAATTTCAACTTTACTAACTGAGTTGATGATATTAATCATTCAATTGATTTTCCTAAGAAACATAATTAGTCTTACAACGTTGATAAAAAAAGGCCTTTTAAAGTATATAATCGCTAATATAATAATGGTTGTTATAGTCCTTGTTTGTAAAACATTTATCCATATTCAATCAGATTTGTTAAATATTCTGTGTTATGGACTTCTATCTGTTTTCATCTATTTAATTTTGATGGTGATCTTTAAAGACCAGTATACAAAGTCTGTTTACAACATGGTTCTAAGTAAAGTTAGAAAATAAGTAAAAAGGTGAGGAGAAAATAGTTGAGAGTAGCTGTAAGTGTCATAATTCCAGTTTATAATGTGGAAAAATATCTTGAAAAATGTTTAGATAGCGTACTATCCCAGACCTTCACTAATATAGAGATTATTGTCCTTAACGATGGTTCAACTGACAATAGTAGTGAAATTCTAAAAAGGTACCAAGAAATAGAGAATATCAAATTAATCAATAAAGAAAATGAAGGTTTAAGTGAAACGAGAAATAAAGGTTTGTTGCAGGCTCAGGGTGAGTATGTTTTATTTATAGATAGCGATGATTCTATAACAAACAATATGGTTGAAGTAATGTATAAACAAGCCCAAACAACAGATGCTGATATTGTGGTATCCAAAGCAATGAATGAGTATGAAGATGGCAGTAAGGAAGATATGTTTTCAAATGATTTCAATGAACAAGAAATAATAGGGAATATGGAAGCTCTTAGAAGATTTTGGTCTGGAGAAATCAATGGACATATTTGGAATAAGTTAATTAGAAGAAGATTAATGATTGATAATAAAATTACTTTTCCTAAAGGGAAATTATATGAAGATGCCCCTACACTTATTCATCTTATCAAACATTCCCAGAAACTATCGTTTGTAAATCAAAGTCTATATTTTTATTTACAAAGACAAGGTTCTATAACAAAGAAACCAACATATAAAGCATTGGTAGACCATATCGCAATCCTCTCAGAAATTGAGGCAAATATTGAAGAGGACGTCTATAAAAGATTATATAACGAAGAATTTCAATTTTTTCTACTAAATACTTTATATTTTAATATATATCTTTTAAACCAGCTTTATCCTGATGATAAAGAAGCATATAAAACATATAAAAGATCACTAAGTAAATATATAAACGCCTTAAATATAAATAATCTTTTCAGAAACAAGTATCTAAATTCTTCAAATAAAGTAAGGTTAATGTTAATCAAAACTGGTTTAGTATATATGCTAAGGTATAGATATAGATAATATCATTTATATCAGCATCTCTAGGTGCAAATGAATATATCCTACTAATGAGTGTGGTCTATGAAAAATAAAAAAATAATAATATTCATGATACTTGTTTTGCTACTAATCGTTCTTTTTATTGATAATATACTTACCGGTCGAAATATAAAGGAACTATCTGAAACTGTACCAAATAACTTAGGTATACAAACTCATATTGCAAGTTCAGATGTCGATGTTACGGCTATACAAAATAATGGGTTCAAGATAGTCCGTGATGATATACTATGGCATAGAGTAGAGCAAACACCTAACAAGTATGATTTTGATACTACAGGTTATGATGCTTATAATAATGCGTTAATGGATCATAATATTCGTCCCTATTATATTCTTAGTTATAGTAATTCTTTATATGAAAAGGGCAATTCTGTCGTTACAAAAAGAGGCAGGAAGGCATATACTAATTTTGTCAGGCAGGCTGCCTCAAGATATAAAAATCAACATGCAATATGGGAAATCTGGAATGAGCCTAATTCTGAGAGATTTTGGAGTCCGACAGATTCAAGTGCTGAGAAGTATACTCATCTTGTTAAATCTGCCTCAAAAACAATTAAAAGAAGTGACCCTACTGGAATTGTAGTAGCACCTGCATTATCAACCATTGATAACAATTCATTTGATTGGCTTGAAGAAACATTTAAACAAGGCATATTAAAGGACATTGATGCACTCTCTGTTCATCTATATCGTGGAACTGAACCAGAAACAGTGATTGAAGATTACAAAGCTATAAAAAAGTTAATAGCAAAGTATAGTGATAAAGACATCCCTGTTTTATCCGGTGAATGGGGATATTCAACTGGTGAAGCTTTTTATGGTGTGGAACTTGATCAAAGACAACAGGCACAATATCTAGTTAGAATGTACCTAATTAATATGTATTTGGGTATTCCAATTAATATTTGGTACGATTGGCAAGGTCATAGTTCAAATGTAGATGATGGAGAACATAATTTTGGTATCAGAGAATTTGGTACCCAACAACCCAAAGAGGCTTCCCTAGGTGCCTCTACTTTAGCAAATACTCTTAATGGCTATAAATTTTTAAAAAGAATTGAGCTTAATGATAATAAGGATTATATATTTGAATTTATAAATAACAAAGGTGAAGTCATATATGTTTGTTGGACTCGAGGAACAGAGCATGCTATTACTTGGCCTGGGACAGAACAAATTAAAGGGCAAGTTATATCTATGCTAGGGGAACAATTAGGGGTAGTTGATACTGGAAACAGCTCTATTAACTTATCTAAAAGTCCTATTTATATTAAAGTATTAAACTAAGATACATCTTTTAATACCTAATTATTAATTTAACTAACAATAACTAACTTTTACTCTCTCTAGCAATGTATTAGGTTAATCAAAGTCTAGAGGAACATTTTAACTGAGGAATCATAGCGTATCTTTAGCTTTGATTCCTTTTTTGTTTGTTATATAAGATTAAAAAAGGTTAATAGTGAAATCATAGAGAGTAAAACTTGTTAAATATTTATCTTTAAAACATTAAGTTTAAATATCAAAATAGTGTAAACGCATACTATTTGTCGAAACTTGTCGTGGTAAAAATAACTATAAATTATTTGCAAAAACTTGTAGAAATGTGATACAAATTACAGTTATAATAACAACTGTTGATAAAGTCCTATGCGTTAAGACTAAAGAACTAAATAATAAATTCCTTATTAATACATGGAGGTAAACATGAACGAAACAATGGAAGATGGAATTAGCCTATTAGAATTGGTTGACATAATAAAAAAGCGTCTATGGCTCATTATTATGATTACAATTGTTGCAACGACTGCTAGTGGTCTTGTAAGCTACTTTTTACTAACACCGGTCTATCAAACTTCAACAGAGCTTCTCGTGAAACCAAAAACGGAACAGAATGTTCTTGTTCCAAATGATATCTCTCTTAATTCTCAGATTATTAATACGTATACTGAAATTATTAAAAGTCCTGCTGTTCTAGAGGAAGTATCGAACGAATTAAATCTTAATCGAGATTTATCCTCACAAATTACCGTCACAACGAAAAATGAATCTCAAATTTTACTAGTAACTGTAAATGATACAGATCCAGTTTTAGCGAAGGATATTGCAAACACTGTTGCATCTGTTTTTCAACGTGAATTGGTGAACATTATGAATATTGATAATGTGAATATTCTTTCGAAGGCTGAAGATGGCAAGCATGTTGAACCGAACCCAGTAATGAATATGGCAATTGCCTTTGTCATTGGATTAATGATTGGAGTAGGCCTTGCGTTTTTATTAGATTACTTTGATAAAACAATTAAAAACGAACAGGATGTTGAGAGATATTTAGAGTCACCTGTGTTAGGGTCAATAACATTGATTGAAAATGATGATGTCGCTGATAAAAAGGGTTCTACGAAAATGGAAAATCGTATGGTGAGAGGTGATTCACGTGGCGCGTAAGCAGTTAGCACAATTAAAGAGTCTTGCTCGGAATTTAGTGACAATGAAGGATCCTAAGTCCCCTGTTTCTGAGCAGTATCGTACAATTCGTACGAACATTCAATATTCTTCAGTAGATAAGAAAATTAAATTATTAATGGTCACATCCTCAAAGCCGATGGAAGGGAAATCTACTACTGTTGCGAATCTAGCGGTCGTATTTGCCCAGCAGGGGAAGCGGGTACTTGTAATTGATGCAGATATGCGTAAGCCAACGGTTCATTATACATTTCGTGCCGATAATATGGTAGGACTCATTAATGTTCTATCAAAGGAAGCATCCATTGAGAAGGCAGTTCAAGCTACTGAGCATGAGAATTTATTTGTATTAACAAGTGGTCCGGTTCCTCCCAATCCTGCGGAATTACTAGAATCCAATGCGATGAATGATTTGATTGAGATTGTGAAAGAGCAATTTGATTTTATTATTTTTGACACACCGCCTTTATTAGCTGTTACAGATGCCCAAATTATTGCGAATAAATGTGATGGTACTGTACTGGTTATTCAAAGTGGAAAAACAGAAATTGATTCTGCAATAAAAGCAAAAGATATACTTGTCAATGCTAGTGGGAAATACCTTGGAGTTGTTATTAACGGGAAAAAGCAAAAAGATAATCAATATTATTATTACTATGGAGGAAAATAGTCGCATTCCGACAAATTTCCTCCCTTTTCTTCCCTTTTTTTACAGGATATAATGAAATAGGTATATATTTTTGGGGATTTTGAATTAGCGAAAACCAGTTATCACCATTTTTGATAGTTATATAGATATAGTGATAACTAGTTTTTGTTAAGGATATAGACCTGATTTTTCAGGAGTTAAATGTATAAAGGATCATATAATTCTTTATTAAGAACTTTTGGGTTAAAGTTAGTAAATGTTTTATTAAAATATCTAATTAAAGTGCATAAGAGATTATGAATTTTCATTAGGTATTTTTATATGACAAAATTTATGTAAAGAAGGGGTCAAAATTGAGTTATTCAAAGCGGTTGTCCTTGTTACTTGGTCTGGATTCATTGATTGTTTTATTTTCTATTTATGTTGGCTACTTCATTTTAAATCCTTATTTTGATTTCTTCACTCTGAAAATGGTCATGATCAGCTCTGTTACCCTGCTTATAAGCCATCATGTTTTTGCCTTTATGTATCGTTTATATCATAAGGCTTGGGAGTATGCGAGTGTTGGAGAGCTAGTAGCGATTGTAAAGGCCATTACATATTCACTTGCAGCTGCTGCACTTGTTCAGTATGCGATAAATGGCCATGTGTATGTAAGAGTTCTATTTATTACATGGCTATTACATATGTGTCTTATCGGTGGATCGCGATTTTCTTGGAGAATTGTTCGCGACCGTTACATTATGTCGAAGGTTGAAAAGAAAAATGCTCTTATTATAGGAGCTGGCTCAGCCGGAACGATGCTAGTTCGACAATTGCTGAAAAATAATGATAGTGAGCTACATCCAGTTGCATTTGTTGATGATGATAGTACGAAGCAAAAGCTTCAAATCTATGGTGTAACAGTTTTAGGAAAAACAGAGGATATCCCTGAAATTGTAGAAGCTAAAAACATTGACCATATTATCATTGCGATCCCGTCACTTAGTAAACATGAAATACAAAAAATCTATCAAGAATGCAGTAAAACGAAAGCCCAAACAAAAATCATGCCAATGATTGAGGATATTGTAACAGGAAAAGTATCGGTGAATCAATTCCGCGATGTACAGGTAGAAGACTTGTTGGGACGTGATCCGGTAAACCTAGATATTCAAAGTATATCTAAGAAAATCACAGGCAAAACGATTCTCGTTACAGGTGCAGGTGGTTCAATAGGTTCTGAGATTTGCAGACAAGTAAGTAAATTCCAGCCGAAGAAACTCCTACTTCTAGGCCATGGAGAGAATTCGATTTATACGATTGATATGGAACTGAGAAATCAATACCAACATCAATTTGAGATCATTCCAATTATTGCTGATGTCCAAGATCGTCATCGAATATTTGATGTCATGGAAACACATAAGCCGGATGTGATTTATCATGCAGCTGCACATAAGCATGTACCTTTAATGGAATATAATCCAAAAGAAGCTGTGAAAAATAATGTACTTGGAACGAGAAATGTAGCGGAGGCTGCAGATACATTTGGTGTTCAGACATTTGTATTGGTATCGACAGATAAGGCTGTAAATCCGACAAATGTAATGGGTTCGACAAAACGTATTGCTGAAATGGTAATTCAAGAGCTTAATAAACAAAGCCAGACAAACTTTGTTGCTGTTCGTTTTGGGAATGTACTTGGTAGCCGTGGTAGTGTAATTCCGCTATTTAAGAGGCAGATTCAAGCAGGTGGGCCTATAACGGTTACACATCCTGATATGACGAGATACTTTATGACGATTCCGGAAGCTTCAAGGCTTGTGATGCAGGCTGGAGCACTTGCTCGTGGTGGAGAGATTTTTGTTCTTGATATGGGTGAACCTGTTAAGATTGTTGATTTGGCGAAAAATTTAATTAGGTTATCCGGATATACAGAAGAGGAAATTGGGATTAAGTTTGCCGGGATTCGTCCTGGTGAGAAGATGTATGAAGAGTTACTTGGTGAGAATGAAGTTCATAGTGAAGCGGTGTTTCCGAAGATTTTTATTGGGAAAACAGTGGAGTTTGATTTTACGAGAGTTACGACTTTAATAGAGAATTATGATAGGTATGATTTGGAATATATAAGGAGCTATGTTTTAGAACTAGCTAATAAAAAAGAAGAATTTGTTATGGAAGTTGTTAAGTAAAAGTTTTGTTGGACCAAAAAACTGAAGTATTTGAAGGTATTCTGAAAAGTAGTGAATAGTCAATATATGTCTAGACTTACGATTGGTAAGTGAATCTCTTGGGTAATGCCGTTTACGGTGTTTACTTGTAGACGAGCTTGCTTTTGGAGTGAAGATCTGAAGAGTGAAGTAGAAATTACGACATTTATTATAGAAAGAGTCTGTTAAAGGTAAGTCTCTTTCATCTACATATTAAAATTAGGTGATGTCTCCTTACCTATATCAATGGAGGCACTCGGCTATGCTGTGGGTTCTGTGGGAACCTTAGACACTTGTTGTTGGTGGTGTGGTGTGAGGGTGGGTTGGATGCCTGATATTTTGTTTTATGTTTTATTGAGTAATATAATTATTATTTTTGATTTCTTTAAAGTGAGAAGGAAATAGATTGTACTATTATTCTTTTTGCACACATACTTTGTATACAACTTTAGAGTGCATGAACATTCATGATAAAGTTGGGGAGGATTAATATGTGGGTAAAAGATCGATTGTTGAATGGTAGAGGCTTAACGTTAATTGAAGTGATGACTGTAGTTGTTATTTTGGGGATTGTAGCAGCAATTGCAGTTCCTGGAGTTTTAGGATATATAAATAGTACAAAGGCTGATGTTTGTGATGTTAATAGGAATCAGCTGGAAAGGGATTATGAGGTACATTTGATGATTGAGAGTAAAGAGCATTCGGATGTTGCTTTTAGTGGTTATTTTCTTAGGTATGAAGCTAAGGTTTGTCCTGAGTTTGGTGTGATTAATTATGTAGATGGTGAAGTTCATTGTAGTGTGCATGACCATATTGAGAGTGATGAGGAAGAAGATAAAGGAGTGGGAGTACCTTTTTTGTAGTTGAGTTTTTTCATAGATATGGTTGGGGATGAGAGGTATGGTTAAATGGTGCTGGGGAAGTCAGAATGGTCAATAGATAACCACAACATATTGTGTTAAAATCATTGCAAAGTCACAAAAATATACAATATACGGGATTTACCTATATAACATAGTACCATTTTGTTAGTATATAAAGATAAAATGGCTAAAATCAGGTATTTTGAATTTGCAAAACGTTGATTTGACGGGGTTTCTAACAACCTGAAATATGGAAATAGATTGAATGGAGTTAAGGAACTGACTATCATGGTTAGATTGAGTGCTAGAAACCTTGCGGGATAAGGGTTTGAGGCACTTTTAGTGAGATTTATAGATTGATTGAATGGTCTATATAATAGGAAGAAACTCGGTTTAGGGTGATAAATGAAAGAATATCTAATTCGTATTTGCAAGGTAGATTGAATAGATATTACGAGGTGAGTATCGGAAATCGATAACAAAACACAATATGTAGTATTAAAATTCGGTTTTTAACAGTGAAACATACTATATGTTGATATTTTTATCTATTTCTCATATTGAATATTATTTACGAGGTGGCTATCTGATATAGATAACAAATTTAGTGGTTTAGTAGTTGATTAGAAAGGAAAAAAGATTCTAATTAAGTCCTAATCTACTAAAATATTAACTTAACTAGGGAAGGAAGTCTAGAAGATGGAGTCGACAAAAGTGAAAGAAAGAATATTCCTCTCTTCACCCCATATGAGTGATGAAGGTTATGAAATGCAATATATAAAGGAAGCTTTTGATACAAACTGGATTGCTCCCCTTGGTGAAAACGTAAATGGATTCGAAAGAGAACTGGCTGAAAAAGTTGGCTCTAAAGCGGCTGCGGCATTGTCTTCAGGAACAGCTGCTATTCATTTGGCTCTCAAAGCAGCAGGAGTTGGAGAAGGGGATATTGTATTCTGTCCGACACTGACTTTCTCTGCTACTGCAAATCCAATCATCTATCAAAATGCCATTCCTGTTTTTATAGATAGTGATTATGAAACGTGGAATATGAGTCCGAAGGCATTGGAAGAAGCATTTGAAAAATATCCAGAAGTAAAGGCAGTAATTGTTGTTCATTTATATGGCTTACCCGCTGATATGGACAAGATAATGGAGATTTGTAAGAAACATAATGTAGCGGTTATAGAAGATGCTGCTGAGTCATTAGGTACTTACTATAAAGGTAAGCATACAGGGACTTTTGGGGATTATGGCATCTTCTCTTTTAATGGAAATAAGATTATCACAACTTCTGGTGGCGGGATGCTTGTTTCTGATAACGAAGAACGTATTGCAAAAGCTAGATTCTGGGCCACTCAATCTAGAGACCAAGCAAGACATTATCAACATAGCGAATTAGGATTTAATTATCGTATGAGTAATGTTGTTGCTGGGATTGGTAGAGGGCAGCTTAAAGTGTTGGATCAGAGAGTTGCTAAGAAGAATTATATCTTAGAGTTTTATAAGAGAGAACTTGGTGGGCTTGAAGGTGTTGAATTCATGCCTAGTAATGAATGGGATGAACCGAATTACTGGCTAAGTTCGATTACGTTGACTGGTAAAGTACGACCAATTGATATATTTAATGCATTGGAAACAGAGAATATTGAGTCAAGGCCGGTTTGGAAACCGATGCATCTGCAACCGTTCTTTGAAAAGTATGATTTTGTGGGTGAAGGTATATCGGAAAAGTTGTTTGAGAATGGGGTTTGTTTGCCGTCTGATACGAAGATGACAGATGAGGACTTAGAAAGAGTAGTGGAGACTATTAAGGGGTTGTGGTTTAAATAATGAAGAATTCCAAAGGTGGTATTTATAGAAGGTTTATAAAAAGACCGATGGATATCATGCTATCGTTAATCGCCATTGTTGTTCTTAGTCCGATACTTCTAGTAGTTGCAATTCTTGTGAGAACGAAATTAGGTAGTCCTGTTCTATTCAAGCAAAAGAGACCTGGGCTTAATGAAGAGATTTTTCTGATGTATAAGTTCAGGACTATGACGGATGAAAGAGATGATAGAGGGGAGTTACTACCTGACAGTGTTAGGTTGACGAAGTTTGGTAGGTTACTACGTTCTACATCTCTTGATGAACTACCCGAACTTTTTAATATTTTGAAGGGTGATATGTCCATTATCGGCCCTAGGCCACTTTTGGTGCAATATTTACCATTGTATAACAATCATCAAAAACGACGTCATGAAGTAAGACCAGGGCTATCTGGTTTAGCGCAGGTTAGTGGTAGAAATGCGATTAGTTGGGAAGATAAATTTAATCTCGATGTTGAGTATGTGGACAATGTAAGTTTCATTGAGGATTGGAAGATAATATTTTTGACCATAAAAAAGGTTTTCGTTAGAGAGGGTATTAATTCAGAAACTGCTGCAACAATTGAGCCTTTTAAGGGAACCAAAAAGGAAAGAATGGAAATATGAAAAACAAACTTTTAATAATTGGTGCTAGCGGCCACGGAAAAGTTGTTGCGGATATTGCAATAAAAATGAATAAATGGCAGAGTATTGCTTTTTTAGATGACGACAAAATCATTAAATCATCAATGGGTTTAGAAGTCATTGGAACTTCAGATGATGTTTTTACACATATAGATGAGTACGATATATTTGTTGGTATTGGGAATAATGCTACGAGACAAAGGGTTCATGAAATGCTTGAAACATTTGGGGCTAGTATTCCGGTATTAATTCACCCGGATGCAGTTATAGGGTCATATGTAGATATAGGAATTGGGACAGCTATTATGGCGGGAGTAATTGTTAACTGTTGTACCAAAATTGGTAAAAGCTGCATTATTAATACAGGTTCCACAATTGACCATGACAATGATATTGAAGATTTTGTTCATATTTCACCAGGTGCTCATTTAGCAGGCACGGTCAAGGTTGGACAAGGATCTTGGTTAGGTATTGCCAGTGTAGTTAGTAATAATATAAACATCACCAACGGATGTAAAGTTGGTGCTGGTTCTGTAGTGGTTAAGGACATATCTAAACCAGGAGTTTATGTTGGCACTCCTGCGAGAAAACTAGATTAATATCTTACAAATATTTAAGTGAAGTATTAGAGGTGAGTACAATTTGAAGAAAAAAAAGATATGGTTATGGAATCATTATGCGACTGATATGTATAAAAACCGTGGAGGACGGCATTATTGGTTTGCGGACAATCTCATTAAGCAAGGATATGAAGTAACGGTCTTTTGTGCAAATACCTATCATAACAAATCAGAATATATCAATACAAAAAATAAGAAGTATGCCACCGATACTGTGGATGATATTCCTTTTGTTTTTGTAAAGACCACAACGGCCTTAGGGAATGGGATTGATAGAGTAAAAAACATGGGGTTATTTTATATTAATCTATTCTCTGTCGCAAAGGAATATGCAAAGTTACATGGTAGACCTGATATTATTCTTGCTTCAAGTGTGCACCCATTAACTATGGTTGCGGGAATCCAGATAGCTAAGAAACTTAATGTTCCCTGTATATGTGAAATACGAGATTTATGGCCGGAAGCTATATTTTCGTTTGATAAAGCCAAAGAGAAAAGCCTATTAGGACGTATTTTAACAGCAGGAGAGCACTGGATTTATAAAAAGGCAGATGCTCTTATTTTCACTAAAGAGGGAGATACTGACTATATAATTGAAAAGAAATGGGACACTGAACAAGGTGGAGATATCAATCTTGATAAATGTTATTACATCAACAATGGCGTCGATGTAGAAGGGTTTCAAATATCATCTACTGAAAATAAGGTTGAAGACGATGATTTAAATGCTGATAAGTTTAACGTGATTTATGTAGGAGCGATACGACCGGTTAATAATGTGGGTAATGTCCTAGATGCAGCATCAATATTAAAGGATGAGGAAGATATTCAGTTTTTGATTTATGGTGATGGTAATCAAAAGGATATGCTAGATCAGAGAGTTGCTGAAGAAAAGCTAACTAATGTTAAAATGAAAGGTTTTGTAAGTAAACGCTCGATACCCTATATACTAAGTAAATCATCAGTAAATATTCTTAACTATTCTCAGACGCAATACAATTGGGCTAGAGGGAATAGTTCTAACAAATTATTTGAATATATGGCTTCAAGTAAACCGATTATTTCAACGGTGAAAATGGGTTATTCAATAATAAATAAGTATAAATGTGGAATTGAGTTAGAAAAAAGTACGCCAGAAGAATTGGCTGATGCAATTTTGAAAATAAAGAACATGTCTGAAGATCAGTATTACATGATGGGACAAAATGCTAGAAATGGAGCAAAGGATTTTGATTTTAAGAAACTAACTATGAAATTGGTTGATGTGATAGATAGTGTTGATAGAAACAAAGAAAAAGAGGTTTCTACGAAATATAAGGAAGTAATATAAAAAACTATATTTCAAATATTAACTGTACGTTGTTATATTTATAAGTTTTAATGCACTTAATAAAAATGTGGGAAAATGAGGTATTGTAATGATTGGTTCATTAATAACTGAATATGGATTGCCTTGGGTTTTTAATAGAACACTTTATTCAGCTAAGTTGAAAATGATGAGAGCAATACCAAGCAGTGAAAATCTATTTGAAAAAGATGTTCAAGTAAAGAGAATAGAGATATTGGATATAATAGTTGAACCTATTGAAGAATTTCTAAAAAGATTATCAAATGAAAAACAAGTCGAAATAGTTTCGATAGCAAATAAAGCAATAGAAGGAAAAATATTAGGTTTCTCATCGATAGAACTAGATTATGGCAATCCCATTAACTGGCATTATAGCCCAATTACAAAAAAAATTGTTGAAAAATCGTTAAAGTGGTATCAAATTCCGGACTTTGACCCTGAGAGAGGCGATATTAAAGCTGTTTGGGAAGCATCTCGATTTACACACTTTTTCTACTTTTCTAGGGCTTATATGATAACCAAAGATAGAAGGTATTACGAAGCTTTTTCGAATCAAATGAATGATTGGATTCGAGAAAATCCATATCCATTTGGGTCACATTACAAGTGCGGCCAAGAAGCAACATTAAGGATGATTAATACATTAATTACGTATTCGGTGTTTAAGCATTTTAGGCTGATAACTAGTAAAGATGAAGAAAATGTGAAAATGATTGTTGAAGGCAGTTATAAAAAAGTCTTATCAAATTTTTTCTATGCTCATAAATGTATTAAAAATAATCATACTTTATCTGAAATAACAGGTCTTATTATTGGAGCATGGGCTTGTGGCGATAACAAAAATATGAAAAAGGCCTATACCTTACTAGATAAGGAAATCCACAAACAATTTCTCCCTGACGGAGGATATAGACAATATTCCTTTAACTACCAGAGATTTGCACTTCAACTAATGGAGCTAAATATTAAATTAAGTGAACAAACAATGCAACACTTATCAAATCAGAGTAAGGAACTAATAAAAGGTAGTGCAAATTTACTTTATCAAATGCAAGATGAAACTGGTGACGTTCCAAACTATGGTTCAAACGATGGAGCACTTATTTTTCCGGTTACATCTTGTGGATATAGAGATTTTAGACCTGTAGTAAATACTTTGTTTGCTTTTATAGATGGAAATAGGGTGTTTGAACATGGGGATTACGATGAAGAAATATTATGGTTTAGTGATAAAAATGTTAATGATATTCCAATGAAAAAAACTCCAAGGGTCTCTTCATCTTTTCATAAATCAGGTTTTTACTCCTTAAGAAATGAGTACGGGTTTTTAATGACTGTATTACAAGATTATGACACCCGTCCTGCACAGATGGATCAACTGCATATTGACTTATGGCATAGAGGAATCAATGTATTTTGTGATAGTGGCACATACTCTTATGCAACTGATATAGGTAAAAAGATGGCTCTAACATCAGCTCATAACACTGCAGTAATACAAGGCAAGGAGCAAATGAAAAAACATGGACCTTTTCTAATCTATGATTGGACCATGCGTGGAAAAGTAGAGCATAATGATGATAGTTTTATAGGGACAATGAATTCTAAAAATGATTATTCACATACAAGAAGAATTAAAAAGAATGACCTTGGTTACTCGATAACCGATTCTGTTGTAGGAGATGGAGAAGTCTGCGAATTTTATTTTCACACTCCTTGTGATGTAATAAAAGTAAAAGATGGTTTTGAGCTTTATAAAAATAATAAGCCTATATGCAGTGTAAGAACGGTAGGGGATATAGAAGTTAAAAAGGCTTATAGAAGTCTATACTATTTAAAAAAAGAAGAAATAAACTGTGTAGTTGTTAGGACTAATATGATTGAAAAAAATTGCAGTATGGAGCTCTTGATAGAGTTAAAAGATACAAACTAAATAAGCCCGAAGGGAAGTTAAAAAAATGATTAATGTAATTGGATTAGGATATATAGGATTACCCACAGCACTTATGTTTGCAAAATCTGGAATTAAGGTAGTTGGAACTGATTTCAATGAAAAATTAGTTAATTCTTTATGTCAAGGTGAGCTTACATTTGAAGAGGAAGGACTGGAAGAACTTTTCCAAGCAGCTAATGGAAATGGGATTAAATTTACAACCGAATATCAGAAGACTCATACTTATATTGTTGCAGTTCCAACACCATTCCTTAAAGATAGTAAGAAACTTGATCCGAAGTATGTTATTTCTGCTGTCAATAGTGTTCTTGATGTTTGTGAAAGAGGGGCGGTACTAATTATTGAGTCAACAGTATCACCGGGAACAATCGATAAATATGTACGCCCTGAAATTGAAAAAAGAGGTTATGTTATCGGTGAAGATGTTCATTTGTTACATGCTCCTGAAAGAATTATTCCTGGAAATATGATTTACGAGCTTGAACATAACTCAAGAACAATTGGTGCTGATAATGAAGAGATAGGCGAGAAGGTTAAGGGACTTTATGCAAATTTCTGTAAAGCTGAAATTGTTGTAACTGATATAAGATCAGCGGAAATGTCAAAGGTAGTTGAAAATACTTATCGTGATATCAATATTGCCTTTGCAAATGAGTTAGCTAAGATTTGTCATACAGACAATATGGATGTTTATGAGATTATTAGAATAGCAAATATGCACCCACGAGTTAATATTATGCAACCAGGACCCGGAGTTGGAGGTCATTGCATCTCTGTGGATCCATGGTTCTTAGTTGGAGATTACCCAGATCTAACTAACCTCATTTTGACAGCTCGAAAAATTAATGATTCTATGCCAAGACATGTATTAGGACGAATAAGAGATATCATGAGAGAGCATGACATTAAAGATATATCAAAAGTTGGTCTATACGGTTTAGCTTATAAAGAAAATGTAGATGATACAAGAGAAAGTCCAACGCTTCAATTATTAGAAAGAATGGATGAGCACTTGGCATTTGGAGTAAAGGTATATGATCCGTTCGTAAAAGAAAGAATTGTAGACCACCAATTTATGAATTTTGAAGACTTTTTAAATGAAATAGAAATTCTTGTAGTTATGGTGGGACATGATCACATTAAAAACAATATGGATCTCATTAAGAACAAACTTGTTCTTGATACTAAAAATATTTGTTCATTTGAAGGTTCATATAAATTATAGTGAATTAACCTAAAAGTATCATGATGGCCCTAAAAATAAATATTGACTATTTTTAAACTAGTAAAATTGAAAAATCCCTATCAATTAAATTTATATAGGAAGTGTCACTATGAAATATATTTATCTAGGAGCATTCCCCCCTCCATATGGAGGGGTAACAATTAAAAATCAACTTTTATATAAAATGTTATCTAAATATATTAATATTGATCATTTTAATTTAAAGGATAAAAATATAAACTTCTTTTTAAAGTTTATTAATTTATTCAAAATAGTATTTAGTAATAATATCGGTTTGGTAATTGGAATTAGTAAGGATTCTTTGAATTTTTTAACTTATTTGCTTTATATACTTAATAGGAAGTTGATGAATAGATCTATTGTAATGATAATGGGTGGGACTTTTTCCCAGATAGTGTCCGAAAAAAGTTTTTTACAAAAATGTATACAAGAGTATAAACATATTTATGTTGAAACTTCAGGGATGAAAGAAAAGTTAAATTCGCTAAACATATTCAATGTTTCTGTTTATCCAAATTGTAGAGAGGAACCCAATGTAAAATTAAATTTCCCTCAAAATAAGAGTACTTTAAAGTGCTTGTTTTTTTCGTTAATTTCAGAAGATAAAGGTGTAGATAATATTCTTGATGCAGCGAAGATTTTGGAAAAAAAAGGTATCGACTTTAGTATAGACTTTTATGGGCATATTGACCAAATGTATGAGGAAAATTTCCATAAGGAAATCGCATCTTCTAAAAATAATAATTATTATGGAGTTTTAAAGTCCACAGATAGAAATGAAGTTTATGAAAAACTAAATAGTTACGATGTACTTTTATTTCCTACAAAGTGGAAAAATGAAGGTGTTCCAGGTGTCTTAATCGAGGCAAAAATTGCAGGCTTACCCGCAATCGTTAGTGATATAAATTTCAACTCGGAAATAGTAGAAGATGGGAAAACTGGAATAGTTTTGAAGGATAATACACCTTATGATTTGGTGGAAGCTATTGAGAACATATACTGGAATAAAGATCGGTTATTAGAACTAAGGTCTAATGTTAAAGCCTCTAGTAAAGATTATTTAGTAGAGAATTATATTCAAGACATTGTTGCCATGATAAAAAAGGGAAATAATCAAAACTGAATTATAATCTTAACTTAGTCTAAGTAAGATGAGATCCCCTTTTTTAAAAGCCATTCTATGGAGGAGAATATGTTATATATATTTTATAAAGATAAGCTTAATTTAAGACAAAATAAACCATTTATTGATTTTTTTAGCAAGTCTCAGGATGGGATTCGTATCGTATCTAAATTAGATCAAATTAAGGTGAACTATTCAGAAGTGAATTATATCTTTGTTGGGACTATGGAATTTTTTGAGGTTTTTTTAAAATACTTTTTCAGAAGAAATGTTAAGATTATATATCGATCAAGAGGAGTAGCTCCTGAAGAAAGCTTTTATCGAAATAAATCATGGTTTAGATATATCATATTAAGTTTAATAGAATTATTTGTTATTACTTTGTCAAAACATATAATAGTTGTTTCGAATAATCATAAAAATCATTATTTAAAAAAATACAAGATTAAAGAGCAAAAAGTTAGTGTAATTCATAATTATTTAACTAAAGACAGTTATAATTTGAAAACAAGCAATTCAGATAAGATGGAAATTGTATATGTTGGTGGTTTATCAAAATGGCAAAGAATTGATGATATTAAAGAGTTATTTAAAAAACTTAACCAAATAAATAAAGATATATCATTTTTAATATGTACAAACAAGAGTAATATTGAAGCAGCCAAAGACGTCTTCAATGAGGTAGGTAATATTAACTTTGAAAGCTATGAAGACTATGATGAACTAATCAAGAGAATTTCAAAATGTACTGCTGGAGTTATTCTAAGGGATTCAAATACAGTAAATGAATGCTCTTCTCCATTTAAGGTAATTGATTATGTAAGTGCACAGTTACCAATTATAATGACTGATAATATTGGGGATTACACAAAAACATTGAACAATAAAAATTTTACGTTTTATTTGGGAGATACATTCTTAGATGAAAAAAAGTTAGTTAAACTGGAAGATTTTATAAAAAAATGCTATGAAAATAAGAATGAAATAAAACAAGAAATGAGTAAATACTCCTGTAAGGAATTGAATGCTGAACAAGAAATAGGACAGGTTATGAGTATTTTAAGAAGATTATAAAGGGCAGGTTACAAAAAAATGGAATTAGTAAGTATAATTGTACCTATTTATAATAGTGAGCGATTTATAGATAAAACTATTACTAGTATAGTGAATCAGACTTATAAAAATATTGAAATAATATTATTAGATGACGGATCTACTGATAATTCATTAAATATAATGAAAAAATATGAAAAACAAGATGGTAGAATAAAGGTTTTCTCACATAAAAATCAAGGACAAAGTTTCACTAGAAATAAAGGTATTGAAATAAGCTCGGGTGAATTTTTAGTATTTGTTGATTCTGATGATTGGTTAGATAAGCATTTCGTTGAAAAGATGTATACAGAGATTTCGAAAACTAATTCAGAAATTATAGTTTGTGACTACTATATCCATTATTCAAATAAACTGAAGGAGATGGCTTATAACTATTCCAAAGACATTGTTGGTGAAGAAGCTTTTGAGTTGATGTTAAATGGGAATATCTCACATACTTGCTGGGGAAAAATATTCAAATCTACTCTAATTAAGAACAGTAATGTTTTATTTCCTGTAGGAAAAACAAATGAAGACTTATACACCGTTTCTGTTTGGTTTTTAAGGGCAAGTAAGGTAGGTTTTTTAAATGAATTTTTGATTACACAAAGACATAGGGAAGGATCCATTACAAATTCATTCACTAATAGTTTTATCGACTTGCTTTATATATTGAATTTATTAAGAGATTATTTGGTTGAAAATAACTTATTTAATAGGTTTGAAAAACAGTATAAACGTAAATACCAAAAAATGGTGGTTTATTTATTAAATTACGGTGTAAGAATGAAAAGATTTGACTTTACAAAGAAAGTATTAAAGGAGTCTAAAATACCTATAAAAGACTTCGATTTAAATTTATTGAATAGAAGAGAAAAAATTGCAGTTACGCTAACCAAAATAAATATAAAATTATATTTTATATTTACAAGATTTTATTATATGTATTATGCAAAGAATATATTCATTAAAAAATAAAAATTTCTTTGAAAAACCTTGGAGATTATAGAAAATCAAATCAATAAATAGATCGATATTTTACAATTAAATTGTACTAATATCCCTTTATCTTAGAATCAAAATATTTAACTAGTTTTTTTAATCTAAATTTCCATTAAGATTTTTTTAGAAGTTGGTGTACAAAAATGACTCATATAGCCATTCATATTTTAATTATTATAATAGGTATTCAATTAGTATTATATGATACAAAACGTAATAAACAAAAAAAAATTAGATTCTTTACAGCGGTAAATTTAGTGTTTATTTTTGTTTATGGAATAATTCCTTTGGTATTATACTATAATAAATTTTTTGTGGGCAAAACTGATGCCTACATTGTTTATACAGTGGACTATTTTAACGAGCCCTATTTATATGCTAGCTTTTTAATATTAATTGGGTATATATCTTTTGTAATTGGGTATTTTCATTCAAAACCTTATTTAAAGTCACGTCATACTTTTAATATCTCTCATGGAAATTTAAGATATATTGGAATATTTTTATTGATAATTTCTTGTGCCAGTGTATTTCTAGTTGCTTCTGGTTTAGGTGGAGTTTTTAACTCGTTGAGCTATATTCAAGCTATAAGATCTGGTGGCGGGGAAGTTAGTATTTCTAGTATTGGATTTATGTTATTACCAATAGGAGTTCCACCGTTTTTAATATTTCTATCGTTTGTGCTGAAGGAAAAGAAAATATATTCTCTAAATTTCCTTTTTATGCTTTTAAGTTTGTTTAATTCAATATACTATGTGTTGATATTTGGAGGTAGATTGCCGCTAGCTCTTTTCCTGCTTATATTAGTATTTTATTATCTAGATAAAAAGAATTCCTTTAAATTAAAAATTTTAGTACCTATTGCACTAATAGGAATCGTAATGCTAGAACAGTTAGAACAGTTTTTTGAATACCTTTCTACTGGGGAATATATTCAGGGGAAAGGGGTCATTGATAGTATACCGAGAATAGCTGCTCAGTTTAGCTTCCCATATATAAATACTCTAAAGGTTCATAGCTTCACTTATACGGATGGAGAGTTTAGATATTTTATCGACTTTATAAGTTGGTTATATAACCTTATACCAAATATCATTATGGATTTGCTGGGGGGAGAAATAATCACCCCATCGTATATAAATAACTCTAATAATTATTTAACTACAGGGATACCAACTGACATAATAGCTTTTGGGTACTATCAGTTTGCAATACCCGGTGTGATTATAATTTCAATTCTATTTGGGAAAGTAATTGGTTGGTTTGATAGATATTTTAATAGGACTAATGATAATATATTCCTCACTTTAGTTAAGGTAAGGCTGTTTGAAATACTAATCTTTTATCCAATGTATGCAGATATTGAAGCTTTTATGAGGAGAAGGGTAGATGCGGTAATTTTAATTATAATTCTGATATTATTTTCACGTGTAAATAAAAAAAAATCAGGTTGAAATTCCTGAAAGTAAGTTAGGACTGGAAAAATGAAAAAAATCTTAAATAATACATTTTTTAAGTCAATTATAACGTTAACAACTGGATCTGTGTTAGCCCAATTAATATCATTTGTTGCCGCACCAATTATGACTAGGCTATATAGTACAGATGAAATTGGTTTATATACTCTTATATTGACATCAGTAACTATGTTTGGAGGTGTGCTGTGCGGGAGATATGATATTTCTATCGTAACTTCTAAAAAAGAAGACGATGTATTTTCTTTAATAAAGCTATCGTTTTTTATAAGCGTTATATCAAGTATAGTTATTAGCTTGGGTTTTTTTATTTATTATTACAATGTGGATAATTCTGATGTACCATACTTTTTGGTCGTTGGATTTATATTTGTACTATTATTTACAACAGGAATTAATAATATATTAATATCATTTAATAACAGAAACAAAGAGTATAAATTAATGACTTCAGTTCAGGTAGTTAGAACATTTGGTAAAGAATTTTCAATGACATCATTAGGATTATTAAATACGGGCAGTATAGGGCTATTAATCTCTCAAATTATTGGCCAAATACTCGGTCTAAACAGGCAATCAAAGTCTTTAAAAAAGTATATCACTAAGATCTTGAGTGTGAGTAAGACTAATATGCTCAAAGTAGCAAAATTGTATATTAAACAACCCCTATACTCAGTACCTGCTATTTTTGCTAATAACTTTTCATACTCGTCTATTAACCTATTTGTAGGATACTTATTTGGATTAACGACATTAGGTTATTATGCTATTTCATTTAAAATTTTAGGCTTACCGCTTGGCGTTATTAGTAATAATGTATCAAAAGTTTTTTTAGAAAAAGCATCAAGAGAATATGATGCAACAAACCAATATAAAAGTACATTTTTAAAAACTAGCTTCTTTTTATTATTAATTGCAATACCAATGGTAATATGTATGATTATTTTGGCTCCACCTGTATTCAGATGGTTATTTGGAGAAGGTTGGGAAGTTTCGGGACAATATGTAAAAATTTTAGCCCCGATGTTTGGGATAAGATTTATAGTTTCTCCTTTAACAATAGGAATGATTATATCAAATAAACAAAAGTTCGAACTGTTAATTCAAATTTTATTTATGCTGATTTCTGTAATAGGATTTGTAATCACCTTATTTGCAAATTTCACAATAGAACAATACTTATTATTTATTAGTATAAGTTTTTCAATAGTATATATATTATACTATTTGTTACTATTAAAGTTTTCAAGAAATACTCTTAATATATAAATTAGAGGAAACTAACTCTAAAAGATGTGTAGTGTTAATTGACTTCAAACTTAGTTCTGGCATACATTAAAAGTTAAAATTTTATTAGGAGCCACTGTAATTTAGAAAAACCTCCTAATATTCTATAAAGAAATACATTAACAGATAGGTTGGTAGATAAAATATGAAAAAAATAATGGTAGTCTTCGGTACACGGCCAGAAGCTATTAAAATGTGTCCCTTAGTGAAGGAATTAAAAACACGTGATAAATTGGATACGGTTGTTTGTGTTACAGGTCAGCATAGAGAAATGCTAGATCAAGTATTGGACGCGTTTAATGTTATTCCAGATTTTGATTTATCTATTATGAAGACAAAACAGACATTATTCGATGTGACAATAAATATTCTAGAAAAAATGAAAGCTATTTTGGAACAAGTAAGGCCAGATGTAGTCTTAGTTCATGGTGATACCTCAACGACATTTGTAACGTCTTTAGCATGTTTTTATTTGCAAATTCCAGTTGGTCATGTGGAAGCCGGACTTAGAACATATAATATTTATTCTCCATATCCAGAGGAATTCAATCGGCAAGCTGTAGGAATTGTTGCCAAGTATAACTTTGCTCCAACAGATATGTCTAAAGAAAATCTACTTAAAGAGGGTAAAGATTCTGCTACTATACATGTAACTGGTAATACGGCAATAGATGCACTTAAAACAACTGTTAGAGATGATTATGCCCATGAGCAGTTAGAGTGGGCATCAGATAGCAGACTTATTATGATAACGGCTCATCGAAGAGAAAATCTTGGTGTACCAATGAGAAATATGTTTAAAGCCATTAAAAGGATTGTTGATGAACATCCGGATATTAAGGCAATTTATCCAATTCATATGAATCCGGTAGTGAGGGAAGCTGCTAATGAAATACTAGGAAATAACGATAGGGTAAGAATCATTGAACCATTAGAAGTTTTGGATTTTCATAATTTCCTATCAAGATCATATTTAATATTAACTGATAGTGGTGGCATTCAAGAGGAGGCTCCAAGTTTAGGGAAGCCAGTGTTAGTTATGCGTGATACAACTGAACGCCCAGAGGGTATAGCTGCTGGAACATTAAAGCTGGTTGGTACAGATGAAGAGAACATATATAAGACCTTTAAATTACTTCTAGAAGATAAAACAGAGTATGAAAATATGAGTCAAGCAAGCAATCCATATGGTGATGGATTCGCAAGTAAGAGAATTGCTGATGTTTTAGAAGTTTAGGAGGCAAATTAGGTAATGTCTATATTAGTAACCGGAGGAGCAGGATATATTGGCTCCCACACAGTAAGATATTTTTTAGAACATAATGAAGAGGTTGTTGTTGTTGATAATTTACAAAGTGGTCATAGAAAAGCAATTGAAGTAGGCCATTACTATCAAATTGACCTCAGAGATAAAAAGGCTTTAGATAATGTCTTTAAGACTCATAATATCGAAGCCGTAATTCACTTTGCTGCTAATTCCTTAGTTGGAGAAAGTATGGAAAAGCCATTTGAATATTACCATAACAATGTTTATGGAATGATGTGTCTTTTAGATGTTATGAAAGAAAATAATGTTACAAAGATTGTATTTTCTTCAACTGCAGCTACTTATGGTGAACCTAAGAACATACCAATCCTTGAAGAAAATGAAACCAATCCTACGAACACTTATGGTGAGACAAAATTAGCAATGGAAAAGATGATGAAGTGGTTTGATCAAGGTTACGGAATTAAATATGTATCTTTAAGATATTTTAACGCTGCAGGAGCACATGAAAGCGGAAATATTGGAGAAGATCATGATCCAGAAACACATCTTATTCCTTTGATTTTACAAGTACCACTTGGTCAGAGGGATAGGATTTATATGTTCGGAGATGATTATCCTACAAAGGATGGTACATGTATTAGGGATTATATTCATGTAATGGACTTGGCTTCTGCTCACTATTTAGCTTTAGAATACTTAAGAAAAGATAGCCCAAGTGAAATTTTTAATCTTGGTAATGGTAGTGGATACTCAGTTAAAGAAGTAGTTAAAGTAGCAAGAAAGGTGACTAACCATTCGATTCCTGCAGAAGTGAAGGAGAGAAGAGCAGGCGATCCAGCTGTTCTAATTGCTTCATCGGAAAAAGCAAAAAAGATTTTAGGGTGGAAACCAAAATTTGACTCATTAGAAAAAATTATTAGTGATGCATGGAATTGGCATAAAGGTCATCCAAACGGTTATTTAATCAAATAAATATTTAAGAGGATAAAACTTACCCGCTGAGCCTATTGGCTTGGCGGGCTTATTTGTGTTTGATTTTTATTATCTCTCTGAAGTTTTTCATCGCTATTCTACTTTATATTTACTCAACATTTCTTCTTTTGAAATTTTACCCCAATCTAAATCTATCAACATAATATATATATTAGCACGAAGTGATATAGGTGCTCTTTTTAAAAACATCTCGTATGCTTTTTTATCATTGACTACGATGGTAAATTTATCTGTTTCTTCTAATTCAAAAGTCGCAATCCGCCCATACAGGTGAATTATGCTCATAATTGGAAAATGACCACGTTCGGGATTTACAGGCATAAATGTCAAATACCATCTTTGATAACCTTCATTATCTATATTAAGTTTCATGTCAGGAAATCTTAATCTTTCCTCTGTTTTTTCTACACTCCATTTAAAAGAGCTTTCATATAAATCAGCTAAGATAACTTGTTTGAATTTCCTTGCTAGTTCTTCACGCTCCATTCTTAAATTCCTAGGCGACTCTCTATCCACAAAAGTATCTTTTCTATTATTATAATTCTCTTTTTTTGCAATATGCCCTGCTGCAACCATCAAATCTTGATAAGTCACTTCGTTGTGTGCTTTTGCCGAAAATTTTGATATCGTTTCCGGAGTAGGAGGTGAAGCAATCATTTGTCTAAGAAACCTAGAAATGTGAGCGGCACTTACACCTGTTTCATTAGCGAAATTATTTATGGATCTATCACCTTTCGCCCGATCAAGTAGCACGGCAAACTCCTCTTTATTGAATTGTTCCTCATTATTCATTATAATCCACCTCATCCTATCTTATAGTCTTATTATATTTTAAGTGTTGATTGTAGTCAATGGTACACTAAAAACAAATCAATATATTTGTTGTGTTAATTATACTGCCGTGCTATAATAATTTCAAAATTGGTTGTTGGAATAATCATTTGGTGCATTGTTTATTTTGCTCGCATATTTTTTTGTCACGTTTGTTGACTGCAAACAATACATAAAATGAAGTTTTAACAATACAAAATTTAATTCATTACATGATGTTTAAAGGGGATGGAATCAATGACCAAAGTAGTAAAATGTCCAGTGTGCACAAAAAGATTAATGGATATGCTTTCAGCAAAGGAAGCTGAAGTGCAAATAAAATGTCCAAAGTGCAAAAAGGTGATTAATGTATCATTTTTAAATAATCAGGCTCATGGAGAAGCAGTGTAATCATCTACTCAGTATCTGCGAATTTGTTACTATTTGACAAATGTTTATTATTCTCACTGTACAGAACATACGTTCCTGTGTAAAATATAATTAAGGAATACTTTTCATTAAAATGGCTTCAGCATAGTTGGGAGGAAAACAAATGATAAAAGAAGCTAACATTACGCGAGTAAAATGTCCTGCCTGTGGTTACAGGTTGTTTGATAAGGGGGATCAAGCATGTGGTCCCGTGCAAACGAAATGTGGAAGATGTAAGCAGGTTTGGGAAGTTGAACTTGCGACAGATAAATTCAAACAGGTAAGTGGAAAACCTAAAGCGAGACGAAAAGGAGATAGTGCCTCACCATGAGTTGCAAATCAAATCTACCTTAAGGTCCGGATAAATCAGTAGATGCATAACTGAGAAATCTGGGCCTTTTTTATTTATATAAAAAGTTCATATCACGATGATACCGAGCGAGGAATCGACTGCATTACCCAGGCCGGATGATCGATATTTTGAGAAAAAATGATCATCTAGCGAGTGAATGCACATTGAATCAAAAATAATCGGTACCGAGCAATGGAGTCGTGGTGTGAACTACCTATAAGCCGGACATGGATCGCCCTGCAAATAAAGCAGTTGGGTGTTCTGTGTCCGGCTTATTTTTTTGTCTCTTTTTTCCCTACGGCTCCTTGCCGGGCCATAGGAGGAAAAGAGAATGAGTGAGTTTGTTATCAAAATCGGCAAGGAGAAAGTCAGTGTTAGCAAAGAGATTTACAAAGAGTATTACAAAATGAAAAGAAGAGAGCGGTACCTGGAACAGGATATCAAGGTTGGACGGATAGCTGTTGATTTTGAAACAGAAACGGTTGATTTTGTCCCGAGCAAAGAGGATTCAATCAATCGTTTGATTGAACTAGGTGCTGATTTTGAAGATGACCAAGTGATAGAAGATATTCTTTGCGATAAAGCCACTCTATTAATCTTGCAGGAAGCGATGGCTGAACTGAATGAAAAGGAACAAGAGCTCATACAGGCTCTTTATTATAAAGATCTAACAGTAAGAGAGGTAGCAAAGGTAGAAAACATCTCTCATGTAGCTGTTGTTAAACGACACAAAAAGGTGTTGGACAAGCTTAAAAAATATTTTTTGTAATTTTGGTTACCAAACCATCCTTCCCATTGGCTAATAAGTGAAGGGCCATATCTAAAGAAAAGGAGGTGACCTGTGATGACAACACAAGTAAAGCAAAAGGGTGTCAATAAAGATATGCAGGAAGAGATGGTTGGTGTTCTTACGGCTATCAGTATTGTTTCTAAAAGACTAGCTAATCGGCTGAGCCAACTTGATGAACAAAATGAAAAGAAAGGAGAAATGGCAAATGAGCAAAACAAAACTCGCTCTTGATGTAGTGACCGACTTACGAAATTTAGCAGGAAGTATTGAAACCTTGGTGTTTGCATTAAAACATGGGGACGGTTCTCGTGTTTCCGAAAACAGGGGAAGAGCGAAATCGCTCTGCGGTGGCTGTTAAAGAGCCTAATATATAAAAATAGTAGAAAAACAAAAAAGTATGCCTTTTTTTGGTATTGTTTAATCGCTAAACCAAACAAACCAAGAAAGGACATACTTTTCTTATGCCAATTATAACGCAACTTAATACTGTTTTTTAAAATATTAATTTGAGCCATAATGATCACTTCAAAAGTGAGCCACTGAAGAAAAACATGGGGACGGTTCCCATGTTTCCGAAAACAGGGGAAGAGCAAAATCGCTCTGCGGTAGCTGTTAAAGAGCCCAATTGTGACTGCTAAACTAAAGTAGACAGTTTTTGCTAGATAAGATGAAACACTTATTTACCCTAATATACCAGTAAAATATATAGCTCCTCCATTGTATGATGATGGTTTGATTCTTAAATCATTGGAGGGCTAAGAAAAGGTGGATAAGTGGGAAATGTATATGGAAATTCAGCAGTTACTCAAGAAAGGTTTTAGTAAATCCAAAGTAGCTGATAAACTGGGGGTATCCAGGGCAACTGTATATCGGCATCTTAAGAGATCTACTTCGGAGATGGCAGAATGGGTTGAATCTTTACAAACAAGAAAGAAAAAGTTGGATCCTTATAAAGAGTTAATCTTGAATTGGTTAAGGGAACATCCTGATCTTTCAGCAGCACAAGTACAAGATTGGTTGATGGAAAGGTATAAGGAACAACTTGAAGTGGGTGAAAGCACAGTCCGTGCTTACGTAAGGGAGCTAAGAGTTGAATATAAAATAGCTAAGGAATCTTCACCAAGGGATTATGAAGCAATACCTGATTCACCATTGGGGGAACAGGTCCAAGTTGACTTTGGGCACACCAAGCAGAAAACGTCTGATAATAAAGAAGTAAAGCTGAACTTTATTGCCTTTGTGCTATCTAACTCGAGATACAAATATAAAGAGTGGTTAGATCGCCCCTTTACAACTCAAGATGTCATTCAAGCTCATGAAAATGCTTTTCAATGGTTTTGTGGGATCCCAGGAGAACTCGTGTATGATCAGGATAGCTTAATTGTGGTGAGCGAGAATGGCGGAGATCTCATTTTAACGAAAGAGTTTCAGCACTATAAGCAAACTCGAAATTTAAACCTTCGGGTTTGTAGGAAAGCCTATCCAGAAAGCAAAGGGAAAATAGAGAACGTTGTAGGATTTATTAAGTACAATTTCGCCAAGTATAGAGTATTCAATAATATTGATTCTTGGAATGAGCAAGGAAGAAACATGGGGACGGTTCGCCCGTTCCCCTCCCTAAATTTAACAATTTTTTTAAAAATACAGCATTAATAAAAATAGTGGGACAGGGGATGAATCTCCTGTCCTGTAATCGTCAACCCGAAAGTTGAATACTTAGAGATCAAAAAAGTTTTGCCCAATCGACGTATGATATAAGTTTTAGTAGAACTTCAAAGAAAAGAATTGCAATCGAATAAAGTGAGCGTGTTGGTTAATCAAAACTTAATCAAAACTTCCTTCAATAAAAATTAGGAGATCATCAAAAGCAAAATCCTCTTGCAAGAAAAATTTTTTCTGAAATAATTAAAGGAATTTAAAACTAGATGTGGAATATAGTTAAAGCATTAAAAATGACAATACTCCAAACGACCCCATCTCTCACCACTCCGTTTTCTCAGATATACTCCAAAATCGTTTCTTTCACAATTTCATGTTTCATATCCATCCTATTCTTAAAAAGGAGGCATTTTAAATATGACGGTCAAAATTTCAAGCATCGGTTTAAGAGGGCTTGAGGGCTATCGTGTTCAAGTCCAAGTACATATATCACAGGGAAAGGAGTCTATGGTGATTGTTGGTCTTCCAGACACTTCTGTAAAAGAATCGAAGGAGAGAGTGCTTTCGGCAGTGCATACTCTAGACTGTGATGTGTCGGAACAAAAGATTGTAGTGAACTTATCTCCATCAGAGCAAAAGAAAAATTGGTTACAGTGCCCATGATATTGAAACAATGGGGACGGTTCCTATGTTTCCTAAATCTCCTAAAATTGATAAAGAGAACAGTTCTCTATTTAGTTATTTCTAAAAAAATTTAATATTTCAGAATTCAACTTTTTTTGGTTTATGCGACTTGCTGGTAACTGTATTTGATAATTTAATATTGAGCCACTTTCCAGTAGTTCGATCACATAAAAAATGAGCCACATGATTTCCAATTTGGAAACATGGGGACGGATCCTGTGTTTTCTAAATCACCTTAATGTTTGGTTACAGTGCCCATGATATTGAAACAATGGGGACGGTTCCTATGTTTCCTAAATCTCCTAAAATTGATAAAGAGAACAGTTCTCTATTTAGCTATTTCTAAAAAAATTTAATATTTCAGAATTCAACTTTTTTTGGTTTATGCGACTTGCTGGTAACTTAATAAAGCATTAATGCGATCGGCAGCTAATTTCGCTGCATTATAGACTAGCGTTATAAGATCAAAATGAACTTTTGCACGCTTTCCAGTGCGATAACGGACATTGTTTAGCTGATAAAATTCTTTCAAGTATGCATTTACGCGTTCTACTGCTGTACGGCGTTTAAAAATGTTCTTCCAGGTCTTCGACCCACGTGCTGGCGCCGTATACTTTCTAAGGTCTGTGGTTATTTTTACTTTATACACTCTTTGGCAAAGTTCCTCATTAGCGAGAGGACAGTTTATACATTCTTTTGGCCTCGTATATTTGAGTGTTTCATATTTCGGATCAAAGCTATCATAACGATAGGAATGCTCCCTAACGCAAGTGGGTGCAAAATGTTTATCAAAGCCAATAAGTTCAGGTTCATTGCGTTTATTATAAGCAATAACGGCTTGGTGTCCCATCTGATGAATCTGTTTATATATTGGTTCAAAATCATATCCCGCATCCATAGTGTGATAACGAATAGTAGGAATAGCTAATCGGTCTTGAATCCCTTTCAATAATGGAATGGCTGCTTTGCCATCATTAAGGTTTCCAGAAGAAAGGATGGATTGAAGAATATATTGGCTCTTAGCGCCAACAGCTAAATGAGCTTTATATCCATACCAAAAGACGTTTTTCCCTTCACTATTCTTTTTCACGCCCCAACGGGGCTCTTGTGGAATTTCAGCTCGCAATTGTTCCAAAGTAACATTAAGTTGTGCTTCAATTTTCTTTTCGAATAATGGTAGATTTGCTTCACGTTCCGCTTGTTCAATGAGCCACTGTTCTCGTGCTTCTTTTGTTTTACGACCTCGTTTTTTAGGTTCAGCTTCAGGCTTCTCTTCCTTAGGAGGTGCTTGGTCGCGTGATTCAAAATGGCAAGCATCAGTAGCTACTGTGTCATCTTTGATGAATCCTTCGCTAATGGCTTGTTTAAGAAGCGTTTCTTGTACTCCTTCTAAAACGTTGGATTCGCTAATGATAGCAATCATTCTCGAAAAAGCAGCTTCAGATGGTACCGAATCGGACACTAAAAAACCACAATCAAGCCGGAAGATCATGTCATATTTCAACCTTTTAACCAAATCCTTAATGAAGGGTATCCGTTCAGTGATTCTCGCAACCAAGGAATAGACCATCGCAGCATAGTTCAATTCAACTGGTCTACCAAAACGGGACTTCTTCGTTACCACAGCGAAGATTGGGTCCATATCAATGGTAGAAAATATAGCTTCAAATCTTTGGGTAGGTTCTAAATCATATAATTCTTGTAGTCCAAACAGGCTTCCTTGTCGTATAATAGTCATAGGGAGTCTTCCTCCAGTCTCATAAGTTTGTGTGGTGCTTACTTATTTCGACATTTGGGGAGGTACTCCTTTTTTTGTTGTCCAAAACCCTTGAGCCAGTAAGGCTCTTATTTATGAAATTCATTCAATTAGATATAGAATGTGAATAAAGAATCGCAAAATCTAACATATTTTTCTTTCTCCTTTTTTGAACTGTATCAAGTTCGGGTATCTAATGTAAAATTCTCTTTTTAAAAATTGTTGATACAATTCCGTTGAAGAAACATCAGCTGAAAATGATATTAAGATTATCCAAAATATATATGGATAGAGGCACTACCTCCAGAATGGAGAAATAAAAGTATATACATGGTGAAATGTTTGTTAGTGAGGGACTAGCGTTAATTTATCACTATTGACCGTGGTCAACTTGAAGGATGGTCACAGTGACCACTCGAAATTTGTCGAGGATTGGTAGGGTAATAGTTTAGTAGGACATGATAGAATGGAAATGCAGCTGAATATTGTGAGGGTGGTTGGTTGTCAGTCTTCTTTCCTAAATGGAAAGGAGGTGATAATCATGGAAACATTTCTTGAATTTCTACGAGAAGTTCTGAAGGGGATTGTGCGTGAAGTAAGTGCATACTTCTTTCGGAAAAACTTATTAGAAAACAAGAAAACCACCCTACGCCGTCGCAAGCAAAAGGGTGGTTCTCAAAAATCTAAATAAATTTTGACAACCACCACCCTGACGGTAGAGGTTGCAGGGAGAAGTGTTAGCGCACTTCTCTTTTTCATTATATTCCCATTATACATAATAATATTCTAAAAGGAAAGAAGATCAAAAAGGGATGGTCATAGTGACATTCAAGTGGTCCATGTGAAGGATGGTCACAGTGACACCCCGATATTTGTCGAGGGATGATTGATGAAGAGAGTGGGAGGGTGTGATAGACTAGTGTAGTGGTTGAGTTTATGCTTCTGTATTTTTATCTTCGTTTTATTCTTCTTGATGTTCTATGAAATCTACTCAAATATTTCTTAAATCTCTATGAAAGTAAAAACAATAGCTGGAGGTTTTTTATGACAGTTAAAGTGACAAGCATTGGCTTAAAAGGCTTGGAAGGTTACCGTGTTCAGGTAGAGGTAAGGATTTCTACTAATACTGAAACGTGTATCGTTGTACAGCATATTGAAGAGGTTGTTAAGCATTTAGAAGGTCAAGAGCATCTGTCGTTTCAGCCTCCATCATCCCCTCCAATTATAAATCTATCAAACTCCTCGGATTCACATCATAAAGATTTTTCACATGGAAAACATGGGGACGGTTCTTGCGTTCCACCTAATTATTACCAAGTGTGAAAGAATGACCTATTAGAAATTGTCAGTTTGTACGTGGGACTGTAGTCGCTAATGATATTGCTATTATACTTGAATGGAAGATGGAAAAGAACTAATTACTTGTACTAATAATATAGTAGATACTCAACAAATCTTGCTCATCACATATGTGGTGGGCTTATTGTTTTTGGGAGGTATCAATGCAGCTTTCTATAACTTTGAAAACATGGGGACGGTTCTAACAGGGGTCAATCGGAAGTTTTGCGTGGAAAAAGGGCACATCTAGTGATTAATACTAGTTGTGCCATAGCTTGTTTTAATGCCAAACAACTAAATGCAAAATTTTTGATTGCCCAAGAAGAATGAAGTCGCGGTCCCCGGCTATGGGGATTCAATCTTCCGATTTCCTCTGTTTTTTATGTTTCTTTTATTATCTATCCAAAGCCAGTAGTGTTAGGTACCTATAATATTCTTAATTGGACAGATTTCCCCCCTCCCCAATTAAGAGGCTTTTATGAACGGAATTCAATTTAACGACATCAAGGTAATGCCTCTGATGCCATTGTTAATTTCGTTTTATTACACGAAGGACATAGAGTAACGTCTTTTTTCAGGAGAATAGACACGATTTCAAGCGTACCGAGCCCTTCAAATAATGGCTTGTATTCAGGGCTTTTTGTTAATTTTCTACATAGAGTAAGCTTCGTCTTCTTATTTCGGTTCGCAAGTAAGCCATAATGTCTGATTTTTACAAAACCTCTTGGAAGAATATGCATCATGAATCGTCGTAGAAACTCGACTCCCGACATTGTAACAGTCTTTTTTTCATTGTTGTTTTTATAATCTTTAACGCTAATCTTAACGGTATTTTCTTCCACTGCTAGTATTCTATTATTGGATATGGCGATTCGGTGAGTATAACGACCAAGGTATTCTACAACGGCTAAAGGCCCGGAAAACGTCTTTTTCGTATAACTGTACCAATTTAGAGAGTAGCACTCGTCAAGTAAACCTTGAAAACACTTTGGATCCTTATATTTTTCCGTATCAGTATAAAAGTGAAGTTTACCTTGTTGATAGTATTGTTTTAAATAATAGAGATATTTTCCTCGAAACTTTTTAGATAACACTTTGACTGGGATAAAGAATCTTTTACTCGTGTTACGCCACTTGTTTTGCCTAGAAAGGCCTCCGGCCAATACGACAGTATGGATGTGAGGGTGATAATGTAAATTTTGCCCCCATGTATGCAAGACTGAGAAAAAGCCAATCTGTGCCCCTAAGTATTTATCATCCTGGGAAAGCTCGGTTAGTGTTTCAGCCACAGCTCTATACATTAAATCATATAGTAATCTTTGATTATGATAGATAACCATGTGTAGCTGTTTGGGCATGGTAAATACGACATGAAAATAAGGTGCGTTGAGAATATCCTTTTTTCTCTTGTCTACCCAAACAGCTTTGTTAACTCCTTGGCACAACGTACAATGTCGATTTCGACAAGAATTATAACTTACTTGAGTATGACCAAAGCCTTCACAGCCATAAGTATTCCCACCTAGAGCTGCCGTTCTACAGTCCATCATTGCTTTGGCAGATTTAGCTTGTTCAAACGATAGATTATATTGTTTCTTATACTTTGGGAAAAATGTTCGAAATACATTCTGTACTGTATTCATCCTTTCTGATACCCTTGGGTATCTAAGGGACTTTTAACACCCATTAGACTTTTAGAGGTCATATGTAAATATGTCATTGTTGTTTGGAGATTTTTATGACCTAACATTTGTTGGATAAATACAGGGTCTACATCATCTTCTAATGCATTTGTTGAGAAGCAATGGCGGAGTGTATGGGCAGAGATTTTTGGATCAAGTTCTAATTTGTTTCTGATTTTAATCAAGGTATTCTTAATTGTTTTTACATTAATGTGGTCTTGTTTGTTTTGCCCTGGAAAGAGCCAATCATTGGGTGTATATGATATGTTAGAAAAGTAGCTTTTAAAATACGTTCTAAGAATATCAAGGGCAGTTTTCGATAAAATCGTATATCGGTTTGTATTGTGTTTAGCTTTATCCACTCGGATTCTCATGGTTTTACTACAGATGTCACCAATCTTTAACTTGGCTACCTCACTTACTCGTAAACCACTTCCATATATTAAAACGAATATCGCTTTATGTTTTAAGTTTGACGTTTCCTCTATCAGTGAGAGGATATCTTCTCTAGGTGGAATAACTGGTAGTTGTTTAATTCTTCTCATTCTTGGAACTTTAATAGAATTCCATTCTTTCTCTAAAACAAAAGTATAGAAGAATTTAATGGCAGAAATATAATTATTAATCGTACCTGGAGAAAGGTTTTTATCTTTCCTTAAGTAGATAATATATTGTTGAATGTCTTCTTCATTGATACTTTCAACTGGTTTACCCAGCTTATGCATATACGATAAAAATGCCTTCATCCTTCTTCCGTATGAATCCCGAGAAGAAAGAGGCACATTTTTTAGCTCAAAGTATAGTTCTATTTTTTGATCATAGTGCTCCATGGAAATGTCCTCCTGATGATTAATTAATTGAAGGGTTTAATCATTTTCCATCAAAAGGGGGAGCACGACATTTAGTATGAAGTTGTGTTATAATTGGCATAAGAAAAAAGTATGTCCTTTCTTGGTTTGTTTGGTTTGGCGATTAAACAATACCACAAAAAGGCATACTTTTTTTGTTTTTTAATGAAATATTCTTATATTGGGCTCTTAAAAAGCCATCGCATAGCGATTTCGTTCTTCTTTAAGAGGACAATCGGAAGTTTTGCATTCCCTCTTTGTCTTCAATGATCTTATCAAAAAAGCGCTTCTCATACACAAGGCCAGTTAAACGATATTTTGTGTTATAGTAATTGGCATATCATTTATTTAATAGTGCCATAATCTATGATATTGGTACTACCCTCATGAATGTTATTTGTACACTCCCTAGTAACTGATAAATCATTTCCAATATTATCCATAAAAACAATGCCTGCCATTAATTATGGCGAGGCATTGTTTTTGTTAAGACATTAGTCTAAAATAGTTACGATGTATTCACCCCTGGCTTCACCTGGAGTAATGACTCCGAGGTCTTTCAGTTTAGCGAGATTTTTGGCAATACTTGATGAAGAAGCCTCGATTGTATTATCGAAGAAGCTCCTATTTATTACCTCTCCATCTTCCATCCTTGCAATGAATTCAAACATCGTTTTGGCGTGCCCTCTCGACAGTATTTCTCTAATATGCTTTATTTTGTCATGTCTTTGCAACTCGTTTAACACCTTCATTAGTGAATCATTTACGCATTGCAAGTAGAATATCAAGAAAGGTTTTAAATCTCCTTGAGAGGCCATCATTAATGTATCATAATAGTCTTCAATTCGTTTATCCATAAATTCTTCAACACTGAATGCATCTTTGATTTTAGATAAGTCTTTATGAATCAGCCCTGCTAATGTTGAAAATGCCCGGGCAGTTCTCCCATTACCATCCGGGAAGGGATGGATATAGCCAATAACATGATGGGCGATGCCTGATATGAGTAAAGGGTGTATCTTTCTCTCAGGCTTTTCTTTATCAGAATAAGGGGTTTCATAGCCGGTAACACTAGTGAATAGCCAAGAGAAGAAAGCGCTCATAAGGTGTGGAACGTCGTTGTAATTAGGAGGCTGATAACTTACATTTCCATCCTGATCCGTTAAAGCTACTGGAATTTTCCTGTATCCATCAGGGTGCCCTGTCAGATCTTTCATTAGTAAATAATGAATATTTTTCAGGACTTGTTCATTCATGTCTGAGAAATCTTTTTCTGGTTGTAGGGAGTATATGAATTCATAAGCTTCAAATACATTTTTCACTTCTAATTTTGCCTTCTCTTTAATTGTTAATGTACTTTTCTTATAGTCCTTAAAAAGCTCTTCTACCTCTTTGTATTCTAACTTATTCTGTTCGATTTTAGTTGTGAAGTGAGCAGTTCTTACCATTGAATTCCTTAAGATAGTTGGTTTTAATGGATGATTCTTTAATCCAAGTCTTGCGAGAGCTCCGATATTTCTTTCCGCTTCAAGAATGAGTTGCTGTATCTCGTAATCGAAGGGATTAAAATTTGGAGTATAAACAATTGCCTCATTTTCAAATTTATAATGTTCATTCGAAAACAAATAGGTCAATTTTACATCACCTTTTTACACTAAATTTCCCTTTAATAGAAGGGATATTATTAATTTTTATTATATGCCATTACACTAATTATGTACATAAAAAAGTACGTTTAAACATGAGGGATGGAAACATAGGGACGGTCTTTATGTTCGCCTAATTATTACCAAAGTGAATGGTCACAGTCATGATATGGTCACTGGGGCGTCACGAGATTTTTCGAAGGTTAATAGATATTTTTAAAAAAATTAAAGGGATCTTGAATAAGATGTAGAATGTGTATAAAGTACCACAAAATCTATATCTATTTTTCTTCATCCTTCAATCATCCTTCTCCCCTTTTTTCTCTAATTATAGAAAGCAAGGGAACGGTTCTTGCGTTTCACCTGATAATTGACCTTTTAGAAATTGTCAGTGTGCACGGAGTCCTCAATTTTTCTCTACTTTCTAAAAAAGGTAAAGGAGTCTTGAATAAGATGTAGAATGTATATAAAGAACCACTAAATCTAAACCTACTTTTCTCCAACCTACGATCATCTTACCACCTTTTTATTTCTATAATTAAATCCTTAAACATTTCCATTACACTATTTCACTTCAAACAAATCTATAGTAGCTAGGAGGTTTATTAAATTTGACTGTTAAAATTTCCAGCATTGGGTTAAAAGGGCTTGAGGGCTATTGTGTTCAGGTTCAGGTACATATTTCAGAGGGGAAAGAATCAATGGTGATTGTTGGTCTGCCGGATACTTCTGTAAAGGAATCTAAGGAAAGAGTGCTTTCGGCAGTACATACCCTAGGCTGTGATGTGTCTGAACAGAAGATTGTGGTGAACCTATCTCCATCAGAGCAAAAGAAAAACGGACCTTTTTTTGATTTGGCAATGGCAATTGGAATCCTAAAAGAGAAGGGTGAGGTGAAGGAAAAGATTCCTGATGACTCAGTGTTTATTGGAGCTTTGTCGTTGGATGGAACAGTAGAAAAGGTAGAAGGTATGCTTCCTGCTCTAATTGCGGCAAGATCTTTAGGGTTCAAGAGAATTTATTTACCGTCTGATCCTTTACTTCCCTTAGACATGTTTGAAGGCTTGGAATGTATTGTAATCGGGCATATCAATGACGTGTTACAACATTTGTCAGGTCAAGGCTTACTTCCTCTTCATAAACCTTTACAACCAATCAATATTTTGTCACAAACGTTTGTACATCCTAAAGATTTTCAAGATATCATTGGTCATGCTCATGCAAAACAAGCATTTGAAATTGCTGCAGCCGGTGAACATAATGTCTTGATGAGCGGACCTCCAGGCTGTGGAAAAAGTCTCTTGGCCGAAACGTTTCCTTCTATTTTGCCTCCTTTGACACGAGACGCACAGCTTGAAGTGATGAGCTTGTACCAGCTAGCGAAGGAAAAACTCGCTTCTCCACAAGTCGCTCCTTATCGAAGTCCACATCATTCAGCCTCATCAGTTGCCATTATTGGTGGAAGCTCTAATCCCAAACCTGGTGAAATTTCACTAGCCCATTGTGGTGTTTTATTTCTTGATGAAATGGCAGAGTTTCCGAAGAAAACATTAGATATGTTAAGGCAACCGTTAGAAGCAGGTATGGTCACCATTAGCAGGGCGCAATCCACAGTTACGTATCCCTCTTCCTTTATTCTCATCGCAGCAATGAACCCTTGCCCATGTGGATTTCTTGGTTCTGATACCCGCTACTGTACATGTACACCCAAACAGATTCAATCCTACAAAAATAGAATCTCCGGTCCAATCTATGATCGGATTGATATTCTTCTATTTTTACATTCAGTAAACTTAGATCAGCCAACGAAAAATCAAGTAGGTTCTATAGATATTAGACAGAGAGTAGAAAAGGCTCGGGAAAGGCAATATGAACGTTATCAAGAACGAGTATCTAACGCAAAGGTCAGTTTTGAAAGATTGTCGAAAACAAGTCCATTGAAGGAACATCAGTTGAATATGATTAGACAAGTCTCAACCAAGCAACAATGGAGCAACCGTGTGCAACTCAAAATCATTCGCTTGGCAAGAACAATTTCTGATCTAGAGGGAAGCCTGGAAATCACAGATGAATCGATTTGGAAGGCGATCACATTACGCCGTGGAAACCCACGCAAAGAGCAGAAAGCAGGGAAGGGATTTTAATAATTTGATGGATCGTGTTGATAGAGATGCCTCGTGAAGCTAGAGTGAAAAGTAAAACTGGAATCTATCATATTATATGGAGAGGAGCAAATAGACAGGAAATATTTCATGATGAAGAAGATTGGAAAAAGTTCCTTGATATTCTCAAAAAGTATAAAACTAATTGTGAGTTAATTGTCTATGCATGGTGCTTGATGAATAACCATGTGCATGTACTTATAAAAGAGGGTAATGAAGATATTTCCATTACCATGAAAAGGATAGGTGTGAGCTATGTTGGGTATTACAACTGGAAGTACAGAACGACGGGACATCTATTTCAGGATCGATTCAAAAGTGAAAATGTTGAAACGAATAAATATTTAGTAACGGTTGTAAGGTATATCCACCAAAATCCAGTAAAAGCGGGAATGGTAAAGCAAACTGAAGACTGGGAGTGGAGCAGCTGTCGTGGATATTACGGTATAGATCTATATCCCAAAAATTTGTTAGATAGTCATTTCATTTTAAAAATGTTTTCTGTTGATAGAACAATGGCAAAAGACAGATTTAAAGAATTCAATGAAAGGAAAAATAGTGATAAATGTCTGGATGATACGGTGAATGAAAAGAGAAGATTGTCAGATGAAGAAGCAAGACTGGAGATCAAGAAACTTCTTAGTTCAATGGAGATCGCACATGTAAAGAGTTTGCCAAAAGTAAAAAGAAATGAAGTGCTTCGTAAAGTAAAAGCAATTGAAGGAGTATCGCTACGCCAGGCTGGGAGGATTTTGGGTGTTTCTGTGAATCTTATTTTTAGAGCATAGTGCGAACGCTGGAACCGTCACTTTGTTCTTATAAAGATCGTTGGGAATGTACCTTAAATTGATTAATAAAAACCCCTTTACAGCGGAAGGGGTTTACTATTATTTAATATTGGATCTCGAATTCGAAAGGTTTAAATTCTAGTTCATAATTATTTGAACTACCCTCTAAGAATATTTTGCAGCACCTGTCTCACTGTCAAGCGCAGCGAACAATAAAATACCTTCTGAGGATACACCTGCAAGTATTTCGGACTGTACTTCAGGATAACCAGCTTCATTGTTATCAGTTGTTTCTAATTGAGATCCACCTAAAGTCATTTTAGAATTGAAGCTGTAGAATGAGATTGTGTCTTTTGAATTATTAGTTACGTTAACAAATACACATGTTTCTGTTTCTGCAAGTTCAATTTTATTAACTTTAATAACAAAACCGTGTTGATCTATTTCTTTTTTTAACTCAACTGTTTTTATTGCAGGAGCAAATGCTGTTGCATAATCTGTTTTTTCAATTGAATCTGCAAGAATCATAGGAGCTGATATAGTTCCACCAACCATATTTTCTCCTTCAAATACATCCTCCACACTTCCGAAAATCTCTTTCTATTGAATAGTATATTTGTACTGCACAGCAAATGACTTGTTTTATTATTTATTGACCTAAAATATAATTACCTTGTAGAAAAAAAGTAATAGTAAGGGTTAATCCTTTACATCCTCCTTACCATACTTCCCTAACTAGCTGCCATAACGCGTTGTTTTCTTAACTTTTCGATCCAAGCCTATCACAAAAATATTTACTTCTTAGAAGTTGGCATGAGATTTCCTCGGGGTTATTTTAAAAATATTTTCATGTGAGTAATAGAAATCATAATCACCCATTGTATTTTTACGAATGGCTTGAATCATCTTCATGTCAGTATTATATCTGTCTACTTCATTACTAAGAGAATATTCAGTGTTATCGAGTATTCCTCTTTCCATTATAGGTAGTGTAATTATTTTACTTATGGAATTCCCGTCGATAACATGTTTGTCAATTATATTTAACGTTGCATTTCTACCATTATTTGTAGTCTCTTCTGCCATAAACCAATGTATTTTTTTATTAAATGGCATCCCAAGTAAATAAAGATTCTTCCCAATATGTTTAATGTCTGGAGCGGGAAAGCAGGCATACTTTCCTTTTTTAAGAATGTTATCAAACTCGTTCATAACATCTTTATGTCTCAAAGAGCTGATATGGATTGAAGTGCTATTCATTTTGAAATCATTCCTTATCTAAAAGAATATTTTTTTACAACAATAAGAACTCTCTTTTAATTGGTGTCTTCTCCATCCAACCAAAATTCTTTTCTGGTTCCACCTGGATAATAAACTGTTCTGCAATATGCACCACATTTATTACACTTGTCAATTTTTTCTCGAGTCATAGTATCGCTATAACTTTCTATAGGAAAATGCTCTTCCATATTACCTTCTTTACATCTTTTACAAATCATCAAGATTATCACTCTCTCTATAATTCAATATTTAAACTTAGTTCAATTGTAAATAATTAAAAATATTTGGTAAAGAATTTAAATAGTACCACATACTTCAATCATGACTAACTAATGCATTACTTTAAATACAATTTTTTGAAACATGGGGACCGTTCTCACGTTTCCAAATTTAGATTAGAAACATTCGAATAAGAACCGTTCCTATACTTTACTATCAAAATTTTCCCTATATAATTTACCATATATCTTTACAAAAAGTGATTACTTCAGTAGAAAAGCGGAGGATAAGAGGATGAAGATGGCTCTAATTTTATCAGTTGCACTAGCAGTTGTGGCTGGATTAGTTGGATGTGGGAACTCAACAGCTGAAAAGGCAATTGAAAATGGAAAATTAGCTTTGGCGGACAATGATATCGAAAAGGCAGAAAGCAGTTTTAATCTGGCTATAACAGAAGACAAAGATAATGAAGAGGCAAAAGACTGGTTAGAATTAATAGAAAAATATAATCAATTAGTCTCTCAAATTGAAAATAAAGAGATAGATAAAGCCAATAAAAGCTTAAAAGAACTAAAAGAGAATGAAAAATTCACAAGTATAAAAGTCATGACTAAAGAGCAGGAGAATACTCTTAATAAGTTAGAGGAAACAATCCAGGACTTGGATAAACAAATTACGGAGTTAGTCCAATCCTATAACCCGGAAGATGAAAATTCGATGCCTGACGAAACCTATCTTGGGAAATCAGATGAACTTTTGGCTAATCCATCTCTAACAGAAGAGCAAAAAACCAAAGTTGAAACGTTTAAAAAAGACGCGACCGATAGAGTAAATGCCATTCTAGCAAGAGAAGAGGAAAAGCAAAGAATAGCTGAGCAAGAACAACAGAAAGCTGCTCAAGAAAAAGCTGCCCAAGAAAAAGACAAAGAGATTATTGATAAACAAAGAGCCGAAGAAATATTAGTAGAAACAGTAGACGTAGATAGAAGCATAGCTGGAGTGAGAAGTGATGAAGCGATGGACGAAGTTAGAGAGGGAGTAACATATTACTTCTTTGACATATACGCATTAACTGAAGGCTTTGCTGCAGATGCTTATTATGTTAATTCTCAAGATGGGACAGTCATACACAGTTCTGAGTTTTTTAATTAATTACATAAAAAAGTCTTATTGGGGACGGCTCCCATGTGAAGCTACATTTAGTCGTTTCACTGAAGGTATGATGACCACAGTGACTACTCATATTTATCCAGTGAGTATTAAAAGTAGCAGAATCATAGATTGAGAGGATCGGTTCTCATTCTGGAATACCAGAAGAATACATGAGATGTGGGCTCATTACCTCAAATGGTGGTGAGCTTTTTTTATATCCTTCTGAATAAAAAGAAGAAGATAGACTTAAACCATTTAATAGTTAATTTGCATAATCAAAACATTTTTTTTTACAAAAAGGAGTAAAAACAGTATGTCAGTAACATATGATATGAAATATTGATTATCAACTAAATTATGAACAATATTCCTAATAATTGTAAATATATTGTAAACATTGTCTAAAAATCTTCTGTAAAATGACATTTTATCTTATAATAAAGTTGCACCACTTAATTAACGGTAATATAACCCAGTTGACCTTTAGGACAAGTACCTAAAGGTTTTCTTTCTGTTTATGTGGGAACCAAGGGGACAGGTCTACTGTCCCACTAGGTCATATACTTGTAATAGAGAATATTAGTTTTACATAAAGAAGTTTAAAAGTAAAATCGAAATCGGCCTCTTCCTTTTTTTATCTTTACCTTGAATCTTCCCTACCAAAATACTTCCTCAGCTTAACAATCGCGTCCCTACGCCACCCTTTCACAGTAGCAACAGAAACTCCCTCATCTTCAGCAATTTCACTTGGAGTACTTCCATATAGGCAGTAAGCTTTTACCCATTTACATTGATTTTCAGACAATAAGGTGGAGGCTTTTTCAAACAGTAATTCCCATAGAACAGTAGAAAAATCACCATAAGTTGTTTCATCTTCTCCCCATAAATCCTCACTCTGACTTTCTCTTTCTCCCTTCTTTCTATCTTCTGTAAGAGCGCTTTTCATTCGTCCAATAATATAAGAATAAGCAAACGATTTAAATTCACCTTTTTCAGAATTAAAACGAAGGGAAGCTTCCCATAAAGCAATACATCCAATCTGGTAAAACTCCGTTTTGTTTTTGTAAATAGACAATGTATTCATAGCATGGTAAATCATTGGTTCAAACTGCTGATGTAACTCCTCAAATCTAGCATCCTCATACATGAAAGAATCCTTCTAAGAATGCATTCTTGTATATTCCGCGGTAATTTGAGGATAACAAGGGATCGTCATCGGGGACATTTTCAATATGAATGGAATGGAAGGTGGGGTTGGGCTAATATGGAGCGTTTTCCTTAGGAATATGGTCCATATTGAGGGCGAATAAGGTGGAAAATGATCGAAATGATGCTTTTTGAAGAATAGAGGATGTCAATAGAAGTGAGAAAGAGACTCTAAACAGTAAGCAAAAGATTAAACTTATAAACAAGATGACATGCTTGATATGAAGTAGAATATACAAATCCTTTACATAATCTTAAAGAAATTTACTCTAAAAATAGGTAAAAATTACCGTATAATGTAAAAGGGTAGTGAGTGAAATGTATGAATGAGGAATTAAGAACCAGGCTAAAAGGTCACTATCGCTCAGCAACTTTCATCTCATTACTCAGACACCTCCATCTAGAAGAAACATCTTCAATCAACAACCACGATTACTACATTGTACAAGCAACTCATAACAAGAAAGAATCCTATTACTATGAACAACAAGAGGAAAGGAGTTATTTATAGGATGATCATTGCATCAGCAGTTTAATGAAGTGTAAGCATAGATAAGGTTACGTTTTATTAGCAAAGGATATAGAGAATTGGAGGAGGTGATGTTTATGTGAAAACGCACAAAAAAAATCCCTAAGCACACCACTTTGGACGTAAAGTGCTTAAGGACTCTCCTAGTTGGATAGATATCAACTATATTGGTATTATATCTAACTCCTTTTAAAATAAAAAGCATTTAAATTGAAAAGGAGGAAAACAATCATGAATTATACTCTTCATGTTTATAATCAGGAAATCATTAAAGAATCAACAATGGCCTTAATCCCTCATTATACGAATACAGGTCATCTTCAGTGTACAATACTGGAAACATTCGGTGAAATTCGTGTAGAGGAAAGCCCTTCCTCTGTTTTAAATGAAAGCTGTGTCTATTATGGAGGCAGCTTTGACGGTAGTCTAAAGTCAGCAAGGCGAATACTAAAGCGACAAAAGAACCTCCCTATTATGGTGAGCTTACCACTGGAATACTGCATGATCCCACTGGGCTCACCCATGAAAAAAGATACAGCATGGGTTGCAGCCCATCATATTGAAGATGTTGAACCAAACGGAGCTAACTCTATCATTATCTTTTATAACAAAGTAAAACTGGAAGTAAACATAAGCAGTGCTGTCCTTGAACATCGAATAGCCAAAGCAGCACACATGATCAATACATACCGCCTCCGCCAAAAAATGTCCAAAAACAGAAAAAACAGCAACATAATCGCAGAAGATCGGGAAGAGTATTAACTGGTCCATGGGGACAGGTTCATTGTCCCAAAGGTCGCTACATTTATTAATATAGAGAAATTAGGGATGGTCACAGGGACCACCCCTAATTTAGGTAGATAGATTTAGAATGTAGATAAGAATAAGAAATTAATTGATTAAGTTTTCATTACTTTATCGGGGAGAGAGATTTTGGCTAATTCCTTTGAGAAAAATGTGTGAGATGCTAGGTTATAATAATCATTTTATATGTAGAATATACATGAAAAAAGGCACTGAATTTTTATAAAGCACGGATGAGTAAAATGTTATAATAGTTAAAAAATGGAACTGAGGTGAACCCTTCATGCCTGATTATACAAAGAAAACAGATGAAGATCTTATTCTTCTTAATGAAATTTATGGCGATTGGGAAGCTGGTGACGAACTGGAAAATCGGGGGTATGTACAAACTCGTAAAGGAGAATGGATCGAGGTTTATGAACCTTTCGTTACTGGTAGGACCTTATTATTCTTTGCTGGGATCATCGCCCTACTAGCAGGGTTATTTTGTACACATTTCATACTTGGTTATTCCACTAATTACACCATTCAAATTTGGGTAGGGTTTGTTGTATCACTTGTACTAATGATACTAACCAGAGGAAGATCGAAATTCTTTAATTTTATTTTTTATTTAGGCTGTTTTGCACTTCTGACAAGGTTATTCGTCAATATCATTGAATATAATGAGGGCCAATCATATATGAGCTTTCTTTTTGAAGATGAGACGACTGATATGATTGTCCTAATAAAGTATGGTTTATTCTACGCCATTTATATTTTCTTTGCTCCATACTTACTAATGAAATATGGAACCAGTTATGTGAGATTGCTTAGAAGCGCTAAGCCTATTAAGAATAAGTCATTAAATACTTAAGCTTAAAGTATTTAAGAACTGCTGGATACATGGGTGTTATGTATTGCTTATAAAAAGACTACTTAATGTAAGTAGTCTTTATAATTAAGTAAAAACATTCAATAGCCTCTAAGAATATCCTGTTCCTGGTATATAAAATGATAGCTAAACTCTCACAAATCCTATCCCAATGAAAATTCCAATACCATCGTTCCATCAAAACTTTAATCTCACAAAACATCAAGCTGACAACAATTCATCCTTATCCTTAACCTTCTTCTTAGCAACCAAATTAACAAACAACGTAATCAAAAACGCACATACCATACTCCCTACCATCGCTATAATAAAACCACTCATATTATCAGAAAGGAAAGGGGCCATGACAGATGGAACATAAGCAGTTCCGCGTACATCAAAGAGACCAACAAGCAAGCCTCCTATACCGGATGAGACAATGGCTCCGGCAAAAATAAGTTTGTTGGAGAACATGAATGGATACGCGGCTTCCACAAACGTACCAAACCCAATGTTAATCAAAAACCCTGGTGTTGCTACTGCAGCTTCTCCTTTATCACGAGGTGCAACAATATTAGCTAACGTAATGCCGGCTGATACCATGACTAAGCCGACCATATCGACCGCACCTAAGAAACTGTTCCCTGTACGTTCCATTTCCAATAAGACAATTGGAAGAATAGCAGCATGATAGATTCCACCAATGATAGCCGGCCAAATAAGTAAACCTGCGATCAATCCTGCAAGAATCGGATTCATTGCGACTAATGTATCTAATAATGATCGAATTCCTTCACCAAGCTGAAGAGCGATCGGAGCGAAAAGAAAATAGACGATTAATCCTGAGATTAAGCCGGCAATCCCACCAGCAGCAATATTGACAGTCGTAGCTGGAAATTTCCATTCCACACATTTTCTGAAAATATATTGAACTAAAAGCCCTGCACCAATCCCGCCGATCATTCCACCAATAATTCCGCCGCCCGTAGACAATACGCCCGCCACAATCCCGGCAACGATAGAAACCTCGTCAAGATCAGCCACTTGCTTCGCGGCAATAACCGCAAGAATAACTGGAAGGGCATTAATCATCACATCAAAAACATCTCCAAGCATTGATAAAGCAGGGATCTTACTTAATGCGAGAACCAAAGCCATCGCAATAAATCCAGGTAGAGAAGCAAGCATCATCCCGCGGATATTGATTCTTCTCCAAGATGACGTTTCTTCGGTATTACTGGAAGCAGTTACTTTCCCGATAATCGGACGGTAAGAAATCCCCCAATGCTTACTTAATGATGTAACAAAGGTCACGGCACGAGTTCGATTGGTTGTTCCAGTCGTTCCTGATGTGGAAATGACATTCACTCCTTTTGAACTGATTGTAGCCATGGAAGTACCGCCAGTCCCAGTTGCCGGCAACTTCTTTTTTGCTGCTGCTTCAACAGCATTCTTATTAGCACCGTTAGGATCAGCACTCATGAAGATGAGCCCATCAATCTCTCCATTTTCAATCTTTTCTGAAATTTCAAGATCTGTTTTTACAGCTTCCTCATTGACCTCTTTTAATGTTCCTTCAAGCTTTATATATGGCTTACTTGAATGTCTATCCCAGCCGTAAAGTGAGGCTTCAGTTGACTCTTTCACCGAATCCATCGACCCTTTAGCTGCAATAAACTGGATAGAGTGGCACTCCATCCCTGCTGCCTCAAGTTGCAACAGAAGCTCACCAAGAAGCTTCTCCGGCTCTTTCCCACCAAGAGAATAAAGATTCCCCCCACTGCTACCAAGAATAGCAACTTTCCTTTTCATTATAAATACCCCCAAAATTATTTAGTATATCTCCATATTATAATTTAATAGTTTAATTAATTAAAGTGGTAATGAAGAAAAGGGTCGGAGGGACAGGTCCGTCGTCCCGTTCGCTCACAGGTCCTGGTTGTAAAGATCTTAAGCTATAAAACAGATAATCAATTAAAAGATTGTTAGAAGGGGTGATTGATCCAATTTAGCTCTATTGCCATAAATAAGATATTAAAATTCCTGGAAAAAGTTTGCTCCCCTAAGGTAGACAGATTATTATTTTTTAATCAATCTACCTCTAGGGGAGCATATCAAAGGATATCCGGTGGTTTTCCTGCTATTTATTTTTTCTTTCCACAATCTATACACTTTTCAGTGAAATAATCATATTTATGGTATCTACGTAAAAAACAAAGGATCGATTTTAATTTTTTCATATGCAATTGCTCCTAAGATGTTTAAATGATATGTACTATCATACAAAATGAATGTTATTCACCTATTACAAACAAATTAAAATGTATGACAAAGCTATTAAATTAGAGTAATAGATGGGTCAAGGGGACAGGTCAACTGTCCCAAATAGTTATCATAAGATCTCCCATAATAGAACGAATTTAGATGTAAAGAGGGAATCAACATGAGCTTCGAGACATACTACTACTCTGCTATTCTTGCAGCCATAATATTTATTCGAATACGTGTGATTGTGCATTCAGTTAGTGTTCAAAGGCTAAAAGTTTCTACGCCTGTACAAAAATGGATGAATCTCTTAGACAGCTATTCAATTACCGATGTGAGAGAATCGGAATTACTTCGTATACAAGAAGAGTTAAAAGAAAACGATGGTTTTAAAGACATAAGAAAATCAGGATGTCAGGAAGGTACTAGTAAAAGCAATAAAGGATCGATAGGAGATAAGACCTGTAAAACAAGTTGTTTCCATTGGAGAAATAGATAAGATGACAGGCAATCAATTCGAAGTATTTATTAAAGAGTTTTTTGAGAGCCAAGGATACAGAGCAAAACTAACTAAACAGTCCGGTGATCAAGGAGTGGATATCATTCTTTTTATTGATGATAGAAAGATTCAATACCGTAGCTTTTAGAGGACTTGTTCTACAGTAAATTATAGAACAGGTCTTTTTATGTAGGTTTTTCGTACTATCCTAAAAAAAGGAAAAATAAGACATAATCCCTATACTTGCTGAGTATAATCCTTCCTTGAGAGCTTTGTTAGGACTACTACATAGAATGGGGGCTACAACATTGCAATGTGTAAAATGTCAGCATGAACAACAAGGTGGAAAGTTTTGTGTGAAATGTGGATCGAGGTTTGAGATGGAAATAGGGGGAGAGCCAGGTGCAGCGGCGGTACCAGCTGAGACTGTTCCTTATACCTCTCAGTCCCAGCAGGCATCCTATCAACCAGTTCAGCCACAGCCTTCTTCACAGCACGTCGAAACAGCTAAAAATGTTTCAAAGATGTATGTGAACTTCTTCCTTAAAGGATTAAAAAACCCAACAAACAGCTCTCAGGCTGTTTTTGGAGATCAGTTTGTAAATGGACTTATTACGATGGTTCTTTATGCCATTAGTATTCCACTCATGATTTACTTTGCGTTAAAAGGGCTGCCGATGTTAGGGGGAATGGTGGAATTTAGTTTTTCAGATGTTGTGGTGAAACCTGCTTTTTATTATTTACTTTTCATTGCGGTTATTGCGATTACTTGTTTTGCCGCGATTCGATTAGGGAAGTCCGTTGTCACGTTTAAGGATGTATTTGCCCGATTTGGCTCTTTTCTCGTTGTACCAACCGGCTTTTTGATTGTCGCCTTAATTTTATCATTACTTGGAGTTGAGCTCTCCTTCCTTTTTCTTGCTTTTGGATTTTTAGGTCTTTTTTTAGTTGTTCCTTTTACGATTTACAGCTTTAAAAAGGATGTTCCATCTGGTCTGGATGGTGTTTATGGGACCTTTTTAACGTATTTAGTGATCATTCTTTTAATCGTCTTGATTGGTGATGTTTTGCTTGGCCAATTAGAAGAGGCTATGAGTAGTTTCATTCCTTTTTAATAAGTCTTTTTAACAAACCTTCCATAATGGTGATGGTTGGAAGGTTTGTTCTTATCTTGAATGACGGAGGAGTTGAAGGAATGAGGTTTTGTGGAAATTGCGGAAATCAGCTCACAGAAGAAGAGGTGTTTTGTAGAAATTGTGGTCAACGACAGGAGGAAGTTACCGGGAAAACATCTCAAGTACGACCTGTTGAACAACCTTTACATACAAATAGCGAGCAAAAAACGAGATCAGTTAGCCAGCCTTCATCCTTTTTCAAAAGTAAACGATCAAAAGTTATCACGGTTATCTTTATTTGTTTTGCTGTTCTTTTATTTGGCGGGTATTATGCAGTGTCCAAATTAACAGCACCGAGTGCAGTAGTTCAACGCTTTATTGAAGCGATTAAACAGGAGGACGTTGCTGCCGTAAAAGAATTTATCAATGAGGGGCAGCTGGAGATGACGGCATCAACAGAACAAGTAAAGGTGTATCTAAACTACTTACATGATCATCCTCAATTGATAACGTCAATGGTCCAAGACCTTAAGCAACAGAGTGAATTGATAGAAACAGGGGAACAGCATGCGATCGGTGATGGCACTTCGTTTTATATGAATCTTGTCCTGGACGGTAAGAAGTGGGGGATCTTTGATCGATATGTTATTCAATTCACTCCATATTATCCTGTTGTCACAACGACTATTAAGGAAGCTGACATTTATTTTAATGATGAAAAGGCAGGTACATTAAATCAGGAAGAAGATATTTTCGGACCCTTTTTGCCGGGAGAATACAATGTGAAAGCGGTCATTGAGGGTGACTATGGAGAAGTGACTGCTGTTCAGCCATTACACATTTCACCTGAAGAACAGGATCTCTTTGTTCATCTTGACTGGGAAGAGAATTTTGTGCAGCTTTCCGGAAATTATGATGATGCTGACCTTTATATAAATAATAAGAAAACAAGTGATTCAGTAGGAGAACTAAATGCTCTAGGGCCGCTCATGAAGGACGGGTCAATCGAGGTATATGCTCAAAAGGAATTTTCGTCCGGCTTGAAAAAAAGCGAGGTGACAACCATTAAAGAAGATGTTGATCTTGTCGACCTAACGATTGATTTTGAAGAAGTAGAAGAACCTATGGAAAAAGAGATTGTGATCATAAAGGAGCAGGACGAAGCGACAGATTCGGATGAAGCGTTTGACCGTGCTGCAGAAAGTCAAGCAGTAAAGGATCGTGTCCGCCTGCACTACACAAGCATTAGTCAAGACAGTTTATCAACAGCATACAATGTTTTCTCCTCAGCACGTAAACGTAAGGTACCATTGGACGGCTGGGCAGCAGGCTTTAAGGAAAACATCCGCGATGATGTAACGACCCTTGAAGTTCAAGCCATTACGGAGGATAAAGCAACAGTATATCTTGAAATGACTTCCTACGATTCGCAGGAGGATGGTTCGGTCCTTGTACAGGAGTGGGGTGGCTATTGGCAGCTTGTTAAGGAGGATGGGCTTTGGATGTTGGATACACCTGAATTAAAGAAATTGAGTGCTAATAAACAGTGATGAAAGCGATGAAAAGAGCATCTTACATTCTACTTTTTGGTCTGCTTATCCTCACAGGTGCCTTCTTGTTTCCAGAAGCTGAAAAAAAGGAGACGAACTTACACGAAATGAAACATCATCCTTCTCTTACAGAGAAAGACCCTGTGAAAAGTGTACCTGTTGCTCAAGAGCACACTCAGGAGACACTTGAGGAAAAGGTTACAAGAATTGTTGAAAACATGACACTTCAGGAGAAGATTGGGCAGTTACTAATTGTGGGGTTTGATAGTACTCAAGTGAATGAACATATACAAACGATGATAGAGAAGTATCATGTTGGTGGTGTCATTTTATATGACCGGAATATGGAAACGTCAAAGCAGGTGACGTCTTTAACAAGTGAACTACAGACATTATCATCACTTCCTCTCTATATAAGTATTGATCAAGAGGGAGGGTCAATTGTAAGGATGAAGGATCATGTGTCACCTATCCCATCACAGCAGGATCTAGGTAAAAGAGGAAGTGAAGCAGACATTTATTCAATTGCGAGTCGGACAGGTAAAGAACTGTTAGCAATGGGCATTCAGCTTAATTTTGCCCCGGTATTGGATTTGTCTGAAACAGACTCGCGTTCGTTTGGAGAAGACCCCAAAAAGGCTGCAGCCTATGGAAAAGCGGCCGTGATGGGTCTATCAGATGCTGGAGTTATACCAACATTAAAGCATTTTCCAGGCAATGGGAGAAGTGGGGTTGATCCACACATTGAAGGATCCTCCGTTCATGCTGATAAAACAGACTTGGAGAACAGTGATTTATTCCCTTTTAAAAGTATGATTGATCATGTAAACCACGATGAGTTTTTTGTGATGGTCACTCATCTCACATACCCTGCCTATGACAAACAGAACCCTGCTAGTATCTCCCAAGCTATCATGCAGGATCTATTAAGAACTGAATTAGGCTTTGAAGGAATGATTGTAACAGATGATATGGAAATGGGTGCCGTAAGTAAACATTATTCTTATGAAGAACTTGGATACAAATCAATAAAGGCAGGAGCAGACCTCTTACTAGTCTGTCACACACTAGAAAATCAAGTAAAAGTAATAAATGGAATCGAAAAAGCAATAAAAGAAAACCGCCTACCACTCGAACGATTAGAAGAATCAGTAAAAAGAATCATAACACATAAATTGCAGTATGAATCGTAGGTGGGTCGGAGGGACAGGTTCCTTGTCCCTGGGTCGGGGGGACTCCCTTGTCCCCATATGAAAAACTCAAACAATATCAACTGGACAAATCAAGGGGCAGCTGTTTCTCTGTCCCTTACATGGAGGTGTGTCATGCGTTACTGCCAAGAATGTGGAACAAGCTTGGAAGTAGATATGAGGTTTTGCGAAGAATGCGGGAGGCCAATCGAACTTGTTACACGTGCTTCCCATGTTCATTCACAAGCTAGAAAGCCACTGTCTAAGAAAACAAAGCGTTGGATGATCATAAGTAGTATCGTGATTGTTCTTTTTATAGGGGCCTATAAATTAGGAAACTATTTAACATCAAAAGAAAGACTGGTCGATCGGTTTGAAACAGCTCTACTCTCCGAGGATACCAAGGAGCTGGCAAGTCTTCTATCTACAAATGATGCGGAATTAACTATAAATGAAGACTCCTTAAAGGGATTTGTCACATACCTTAATCAGTATCCTGATGAAAGGCAACAAATTCTCGACTCAATTAAAGCGCAACTACAGGAGGACGTTTCTGAATCAGGAAGCGGACATATTGTCACCTTGGATAAAGAAGATCGATTTCTATATGATCAATATCGTCTAACAATTAACCCAGTGTACGTAACCATTCAAACAAACTATGAAAATACGATTTTATATATAAACGACAAGGAGGTTGCCAAATCAGATAAACCTGACGATGAAAAAACGGTCGGCCCCTTCCTACCTGGTATCTACACACTACGTGCCCAGCTTGAAACGGATTCTATCACATTAGAGAAGGAAGAAGAAATCACACTGGAGCCTTATGAAGAAAAGAGCTCGCACTCCATTCATCTAGAGGCCGAAGATGTTACTGTAGTTGTTTCCGGAATTACAGATGGAAAAGCAAATCTCATTTTAAATGGCAAGGACGCAGGAGTAAATATTCTGAAGCAGAATACATTTGGACCTGTATTAATGGATGGTTCAATGCTAGTGGCGGTTGAGTTGGAAACACCGTGGGGAACGATGAAAACAGCGGAACAGCCTATTGAGCAATCTCAAATGGAGTTAAAGTTATCAGGAAATGAACAGGTTCAAAAGGAAATCATGGAAACGATTATATTACATACAAAGCAAGTGCTTGAAGCAACAGCCTCAGGAAGTACAAAAGGATACACAGTTGCGACAGATGAACTAAAGCAGGCCTTGCAAAATGAAATAAATGATGCAAAAGAAACTGGAAAGAACTCTATTTATTCCTTACAAAAAACGATCTTTGATCTGGATTCCTTATTTTTATATCAAGAAAACAATGGGTGGAAAGCAAATATATTAGTAGCAGAACATTATCAAGGAGACGAATACAGGTCATGGGAGGAGCCTAATGTAAGAGATGTTGAAAACATCAACAGTTATCAATTGCTCTGGCAGGAGAATCAAAAGAAATGGATTGTAGAGGATATAAACACAGTTAGTCGATTATCATCAGAAAAGGTAAAGGAGTTCGTGGAGAAAGATCCTAAAGTATACACGTCAAATTGGAGTGAGCCAGAACAAGAAAGCAAACCAGCAACAACCAATTCTATAACTGTTCCGGATGATATACAGGAATTAATGGATAACTATATCTATAGTTTAATAGATGCGATTAACACCAATGACTTCACAAAAGTAGCACCCTATCTTATTGAAAACAGCGAACTATATACCATGCAAAAAGACCTTGTAGATAACTTGGCAAAGGAAAACATAAAAGAAGAAATGCTTGATTACAAGATCACGGACCTGTTCATAGAAGGGGGAGTGGCCACGATATGGACATGGGAAAAAGCCAAAATCATCAATGCTGATGGCTCCACGGAAATAAAAGAATATAACTGGATATATGATGCAGCAAATGACCAGAATGGGAACTTTGGATTGATGAGTATTAGAAAACAGTGATGAAGGACTGACTTGAGAAACATGGGGACGGTTATTTCGTTCGCCTAATAATTACTAAAAAAAGTTCTTTTCCGGTTGATCATTTCAAAAGATAGTAAGTATTAAAGATCCTTCTAAAGAATAAAGATTTAACATTAGGAGGATCCCTCATATGGACATTTTGGTACGGGTATTCTTAGATATTGTTGGAGATTTTTTAATCCTTTTGACTATTGTTTTTGTGTGTGAATGGTTTGCCGCAAAGAAAGGGTATAATTTGTTTCTAAGAGCGTGGATTATTACAGTGATGATTCTTATGTTTCTTTTATCAATTGGGTGGTACACCTTTGGTAAACGTCTTATTTGGATTTAGTCAGAAATCTATCTAATTATTTCGTCAAAGTCACAGAAGAATGAGCATTCTGCCCTATTCTGTATGCGTTTAGACGTACGTATAACAGGGCATAATCACGATAGGAGGCGATTACTATGTCTTTGCTAAATAAAATGATATATGTGTGGCATCTTGTCAGAAGGAATTATTATAAAGAATTAGTTGAAAGTTGTATTGATTGTACATTAAAAGCTAAATTACGAAATAAATTTGAATATCATGCCGAAAAACTCGCCGAACTAAGTTTATTGAAAGCATCCTAATGGGTGCTTTTTTATTTGGGTGGTGTAACCAGTACTTGATTATTAAAATAAAGCCATTTTGCTGCCTACTTTAATGGTCGGGACACTGAATGATTTCTAGATCTAATTTATCCTTCCAAGGTTTATAACATTTTAAGGTAATTAACCTGATATAATTATCTAATAATTTAATAGAATATATGCAGGAACTTGGTTTGCAGAATGGCATTCTGATTTCGCAAACTATCTGGTTCATAATGTTAGTTAACAGGCAAGGAGCAAGAAAAGGAAGCAAAAGTGGCATCAGAGGGGTCTCTTGGGACGAAACCAATCAGGATTGGATTGTAAGTGTAAAAGGTACATATTATGGAAGGTTCAAAAGTATTGAAAAAGCTAAGAAATTAGCAGAGGAAAAAATTAAAGAGCAGATGCCTTATATCAATAAATAAACCCTACTATCTTTTATTCGTATATACAAAAAAACACTCAAGCTCACCTCCATTTAGAGAGGTGAGCTATTTTTACGAAAGAAACAAAATCCAAATGTATAAAATACTTAGGAAATAATGAAGGTATTTTCCTAAACATGGATTCTGGTATAGTCCAATCTATCTTTTTTCTACTTGCAAAATATTCTCTGTCTGTACTATCTCCTTTTATAATTACGAACTGCAAAGATGATTTGTTTTAATTAAATGAAGTATAGACCAACTTTTTCATCTCACTTGGCTGAGATAGTAAATTTGGAAGTTCTGTGATAGATCTATCTACTTTAAAATGAAAATGGTGGTCCACTTTATTAGTACTCTATTTATCCACTAGGTCCCTGTTCCTAGATATGGTATAATATTGGAAAAACACAACTAGGAGATTAGTAATGGGAGTTTGGGATCAATTAACAGGTAAAGAAACAAATAATATTATAGAGGAATATAGTGAAGTGTATGGTGAAGTTCTATACGGAATTCACAGAGAAGTAAAGAAGCTGGAATTTGAAGTTGAGAAATATAAAAATTTTAATCAGGAAGTAGATAAGTTAGGGGACCTGGTACAAATCATTGACAGTAAATACCCGGAGATTGAAGACTGTATTGACAAAGTTGCTCAATTATCTCGAAAAATACTTATACATAAGAAACATATTAACGAAATAAAAACAAACATACAAGAAGAGCAACAGTCAAAGATAGACCTACTAAATCAATTCCATAAACAAGAAAAAATCAACAGTGAAGTTGAAAATAATTTAGTCATTATATCAAAGAAAATGAATGAGATTGAAATAACTCTAGAACAATATTCTTCAACTATTATATCTAAACAAGTTCAACTGTCTGAGAGTCTTGAAAAGTTAGAAACAACCTATGAAGCTAATTATAAACTTCAACAAAACCAAATAAAGAGTGTTTTACATAAATTGATGCTTTTAAAGGATCAGGCTTCTAAAGAACTAGAAAATGAAAAGTATACACGGAAAAAGCAAATTGAAGACTTGGCACGCCAAATGGAAGAAAGGGAAAAGAGACATACTAATAAGCTAAGGAAAATTAGTTATAGCTTTTTCGCAATGGCCATCATACTTATAGCCTGGAATGTGTGTTTAACAATCTATTAAGGGAGGGGTAGGTGTGAATAACCATCTGAAAAAAATAGCAGATCAATATAGTCATGAACGAAGTGGTGTAGGAAGTATTAAAGAGAAAGTTTCTCAGCTCTATAACAATTATATAAAGGGCAAAGAAAAGCTTATTACCGATATCGTAACATCTAGTATTGCGTTAGAATCAATCATTAATCTGAATTGTATCAATCATAATGAAATTAATCCTCAAATGGAAGAAGCATTTAACTTATCATACCCTAATTTGGAATTAGCTGACTTGGATCAATATAGTAATTTGGAGCTGGAAGGAATTATGAATGCTTGGAAGGGTAAATACTTTGAGGTTCAGGTACGGGATGAATTAAATCAAGGAGAATGGATTGGCGATGTTCACCTTGAAGTTGGGCAAGAAGCCGTCTTAGCGGAAAGTCCTGTACAACCTGGGTGGGATTTACAAATCTTGAATGCTGATGGAACAGTTGATGAAGTACTCCAACTTAAAGCAACCGAATCATTAAGTTATATAAAATCAGCTATTTCTGAATATCCAGATATTCAAATTATGGCTACAAACGAAGTTCTCGAAAACGCAGATGCAATTACAGAGCAAATTTTACCAAGTGGAATTAATAATAGTGACCTGGAAGCTGATTTATTAGAGCCTTTTTCAACTTCACTTATTGATACATTATTACCAGGACTCCCCTTTGCGATCATTGCGCTGGGGGAAGGACATAAAGTTCTTGTTGGAAAAAAGGATCTGAATCTAGCACTTAACGATACTCTTGAACGTTCAATAAAGTCTGGAATCGCAATCGGAGCTGGTTCAGTTGTGTATGCATTAGATGGAGGGTTATTAAGTATACCTACGACAATATTAACTAGAGCGGGTATTGATCGTTTTCAATTGATGAAAGGGATTTCTAATCGGGTTATCGGGAAGAAGGAAAAAATAATAGAGCTAAAAGACTATTATATTTATCCCTAATAAACAAGAGCATAGAGAAATTTATACATATGGAGGATTATGATGCTGAATCAACTAAATTCTAAGGTGTTTAATTATGGTTTATTTGAAGTATTAAAGAAGAGAGGGGTACATTTCACCCCTGAAATGAGAAAAAAAATTGAAGAAAGAATCGATGCTGTACTTAGCTACGAGCCTAGAATTGGAGTTTTTGGCAAAACGGGTGTAGGAAAATCTAGTTTGTGCAATGCATTATTTGGTCAAGACATTTGTCCAGTCAGTGATGTAGAAGCTTGTACTAGAGATACAAAGGAAGTTCTTCTTAATATTGGTACTAAGGGGTTAAAGTTAGTTGATGTACCTGGAGTTGGAGAGAGTGCAAGTCGTGATCAAGAATATGAAGAATTATATAATAACCTTCTTCCTGAATTAGACGTTGTATTTTGGGTGTTAAAGGGAGATGATCGTGCTTTTTCGTCTGATGCAAAGTTTTATAATGAGGTTGTCAAACCACATTTGGAACAAGGGAAGCCTTTTTTTATTGTCTTGAATCAAATTGATAAAATCGAGCCATTTAGAGAATGGGACTTAGAAAATTGTCTACCAGGACCGAAGCAACAGAAGAATATTAACGCAAAGATAGAGATGGTATCAAAGTATTTTGAAGTTCCTACAAGTAAAATTATTCCAGTTTCTGCTGATGAAAAATATGGCCTTATTAGACTAATTGATGAAATTGTTTTTGGACTACCTAAAGATAAAAAAATCACATTTGCCAAAGGTGTATCTAAAGGGAATGTTTCTAAGCAGGCAGAGGGTCATGCCAAAAAAGGATTTATTCAGACCGTTGATGAATTCTGTCAAGATGTACTCCCGGGTTATGGAGTAATGAAGCATGTCATCCATAATGTATGGGAGTCAGTTACAAGCAAGTGCTACATAACATCTTCTGCTTGCTTAGCTTTAGGTAAAGGTGATCATTGTGAGGAATTAAATCTTTTTAGAAGATTCCGTGATAAGTGGCTTGTTCATCAAAATGGAGGAAAAGCAGATATTGAAGAATATTATCGGGTTGCACCCAAAATAGTTGATCAGATTAATAGTCAACCGGATTCAGACGCAATTTATAAAAAGATATGGGAAGATCATCTAAATGAATGTCTACAATTGATTCAAAAAAAGTCATATGTTGAAACGAGAATGGTATATTCAAACATGGTCAATACACTAAAGAAGCATTACGCAAAGGATTAAGTAAGAAAAGAATTTTATGAGAATTATATATTCAGATATTATTTTTGAGTTGTTTAGACACTTTTCATATCAGCCATATTCAATACATATTGATCATTTAAGTAATACTGAAATACATGAACTTAACTATATAGAGGAAGATGCAAAGATTCTTTTTATAGGTAAAACCGGTTATGGGAAGTCCTCTACTCTTAATAGTCTTATAGGAAAAGAATGTTTCAAAACCAGTAATGTAGAGAGTTGTACTAGAGTCTGTGAAGGAGCTAGATATCAGTTTCCTAATCAGCAAGGTTCATTAACACTAATTGATTTACCTGGAGTGGGAGAATCTAAGCAATTAGATACAGAATACACAAGCTTATATGAGAGTTTATTAAGTGAAGCAACAGTAATCGTATATTTGCTTCGTGCGGATCAAAGAGATTTTGCCATTGATGAGCAAGTCTTTGGCTCATTATTTTCAGCAAATGAAATAAGAAAAAAACTAATTATAGGAGTAAATGGTGTAGATAAAATTGAACCATTAAATAGAAGACATCCCTTTGTTCCTACTTATGAACAGCATCTAAACCTGGATAAAAAAATAAATGAAATATCATCTTTTTTCTCAATAGAAAGGGAGGCTATAATAGCCTATAGTGCAATGGAAAGTTGGAAGACAAGAGACCTTTTATCTCTTATTACGCAAAAGGTTGTAGCATTACTTTCACCAAAGTATAATCCTGAAAAAAGGTTTGAAAAAAGAGCGAAGTCCGGTGACAGAACAGCACAATATTCCTTAGGATTATTATATTATTTTGGCGATGGAGTCATTCAAGATTATAAGAATGCATTTTATTGGTTTGAATGTGCTGCCCAAAAAGGCCATATGGAGGCACAAAATTACCTGGGTGATATGTTCGCAAACGGTCAAGGTATATCTAAGGATATATATCATGCTATCTACTGGTACAAAAATTCTGCGAACCAGGGAAACCCAATTTCTCAGTTTAACCTTGGCTTAATTTATATGGAAGGAAAGCAGGTTTCACAGAACAATTTAGAAGCCTTCCAATGGTTCTTAAAAGCCGCAATCCAAGGTGAGGTAGCAGCACAACATAATATCGGATATTTTTATCAATACGGAACTTGTGGTAAAGATATAGACTATGATCAATCCATAAATTGGTATAAAAAGGCCGCAAAAGAAAATTATTCGAGTTCACAAAACAACCTGGGATACATTTATGAGAACGAAAAAAAAGACTATCTTCAAGCCTTTTATTGGTACAAAAAAGCCGCAGACCAAGATCACAAAAATGCCCAGTTTAATTTAGGCAGGTTATTTGAAGAAGGAAAAGGGGTTCTTCAAAGTACATTTGCAGCAAAAACATGGTATAAGAAAGCTGCTAGACTAGGTAATAAGTTGGCTAAAGAAAAGCTTAAAGAATATCAAGACGAGAGGATGTAGGACCAGGGGGACAGGTCCCTCGTCCCATTCGTTTACACAGATTGTGGTTACTAATACTATAAGAATTAAATAGAGAAAGATTATGATAAGAACCATATTATAGAGATAGTTGATTAACCTTCTTTCAGGGTCAGGGGGACAGGTCCCTCGTCCCATTCGTTCACACAGATTATGGTTACTAATACCATAAGATTTAAATAGCGAAAGATTATGATAAGGGGCATATTGTAGAGATAGTTGATTAACCTTCTTTTAGAGCCGAAAGTGAAATTTCCCCCTTACGATAGTGAGTGTGCGAAAAGTGTCCATGCACTTCTTTTTCTCCCAAAGGATAGATCTATTGATAAGAATGAACATCCGATTTACACCCTACTTTGAAACCGGTCGCAAAAGTTCTGTAAATTCACTTATAAGATCATGTGAAATTGGTACTTAATCCACCAATTTTCTAGAGTTTTTCTTACCAAAGTTACTGAATAAATTAAGATGTATTCATTATTAAATCTCTATACATCCACCATTTATCCTACGATTATTTTTAATGAAACATGGAACACAGGAGAAACGTAGGATATTCACATACATCCAAATAAATAGTATTGACAAAGACCCTATTTAGACATTATATTGAAAGCGGTTGCATTATTACAGAAAATGAATGTACTCTTTCCCCTCTTATAAATACTTTTTCGCAACCATCCTACTTACCTCCAGATCAACATCCTAGGAAATCCTTTTTAACAAAGGATTTAGTGCATTTCCCATTCAAAATCTGCTCTACTGTTTTATGTTTCAAACTAAGGTTGTAAAAAAATTTCAAGGAGGAATCAATTTGTCCAAATCAAGAAAACTATTTTTTCTACTTCTCACACTCACATTTATCCTATCAACCCATTTCTCTATGACACCAGCCTTCGCAGCAGAAGGCGAAGACGATTTTACAGACGAAGAACTAAAAAATAATGACTACATCCTTTATTTCGTAAACGCAGGGGATAAAACACCTGACACTGTCGAAGGCGCAGACAAAATGGGTCTTTATTCAAGTAAAACAGAACAACCCTACGGTGTGGATGCAACCACAGGAAAGAAGTGGGGACTAGTGACAGAAACAACCTCTACTACAGTGATTGATGGAAACGAAACAGATAAAAAGACAACATTACGCTATTATAATGGCCCTCAAGCACGTGATAAAGCCATTGAATACAAGTTCCAATTACCAGATGGTGAGTATGATATTTTAGTAGGATTTAAAAATCCATGGAGTGGAAGAAGCGTCAATATCATCAGTGAGGGGCAAAATCTGTCTCAGGGTGATTATGACATTGGCAGCTACAACGCTGAAAAAGAATTCACCTACCATCAGCTCTCCGTAACAGATGGAGAATTAGACCTTAAAATCCAAGGTCCGGCTTCAGCTACATTAACGAATTATAATGATCCATTAGTAAACTATATTCTTATCAAAAAGTATGTGACGATTCCAGTGTCTGACTTAGAAGCTAAAATTGTAGAGGCAAAAATAGAAGCGGATAAGACGGATGTCTATTATCCGAAAGGAATTGAAGACTTAAATACTGCGATTAAGGAAGCGGAGGCTTTGCTTAACGATATAAATGAAGATGGATTAGATGTATCGTCTAAGGCTGTACAAGAAAAGATTCGATCTTCAATAAAACAATTAAATGATAGGATAGATGGACTTATGGTGAATATACCAAATGAATCATTTAAACCAGGGCAGCCATGGTTAGATACGAACGGTAATATCATTCAGGCTCATGGCGGCGGCATCATGTACGATGAGCAAACCGAAACATACTACTGGTATGGAGAAGATAAAACAAATGGCTACCTGCCTGCAACAGGTGTTCATGCCTATTCATCAAAGGATTTATATAATTGGAAAGATGAAGGTGTAGTCATGAAGGCGGTTGAAAACCGTGAAGATTTAGATACAGATCCGTACTTTAAAGAGTTATATAAAAATAGATCCTCTTCAGAAAAAGACGTTATTTTCAGTGATATAAATACAGCACGCGGTGTTTTAGAACGACCGAAAGTGATTTATAACGAGAAAACAGATAAGTATGTGTTATGGCTGCATGTTGATGGACCATATGAGGGTTCTGACTCTAACTATGCAAAGGCAAAAGCTGGTGTTGCGATCAGTGATTCACCAACAGGACCTTTTGAGTATTTAGAGAGCAATCGCTTAAACAAAGTGCCGGAAGGATTCCCATATAAGGTCCAAAATACCGGAATGTCCCGAGATATGACCTTATTTAAAGACGATGATGGAACAGCCTATATCATCTATTCAAGTGAAGAAAATTACTCATTGTATATTTCAAAGCTAAATGAAGATTACACAGCAATTGCTGGAGAAGAATATGGAAAAGACTTTATCCGTGCCATTTACGACGGCCATCGCGAAGCCCCTGCGATGTTCAAGTATGAAGGGAAATACTACTTGATTACATCGGGTGCAACTGGATGGGACCCGAACCCGGCCAGATACCATGTGGCAGACTCTGTTTTAGGAGAATGGAAGCCGATGGGAGATCCGTCAGTTGGAGATAATGCATCAACAACGTTTGGATCGCAAAGTACGTACGTCATCCCGGTCGACCCAGAGAACGGTAAATTCATATATATGGGAGATCGCTGGAACAAAAATGATCTAACCAACTCAAGATATGTTTGGCTTCCAATTGAATTTGGAGATGAAGATGAAATCATCCTCCAATGGTATGATGAGTGGAATTTGGATACGTTAAACAGAATGGGTAGAGTCACAATCAACACCGAATTACCTGAAAAAGTATCACTTAATGAAGTTCCAAGTCTTCCAAATAAGATTAATGTTACGTATTCCGGTAAGCAAATGGATACAACAGTTACATGGGACATCAACGCGGACACTTTCACTAAACCTGGTACGGTAGTGGTTGAAGGAACACTTCCTGAAGTCGCAAACAAAGTGATTCGAGCAGAAATTGTGGTGATTCCTGACAATGTAAAATACTTTGTCCATGCTGGAGGAGCAAAAACACAGGATTACACAAAATGGTCTTCCTATATGCAGGACACACTTGTTAATAAAGATACGATTGACCAAATGTACGAACCAGACAAAGGTCAAACATGGGGCTATGTAGGAGATATCTCAAAGCCTGCCGGTGGTGAAGGTGATGATCTCTTCTCAGCACTACGATACCTTGTTGGTGGCAACGGTACAGATCTTACTTATAAGTTCCAGCTTGAAAACGGGAAATACACTGTATATACAGGTCTTTATGATCGTTGGTACTCATCAACAAAAGGCTCAAGGAAAGCAAATATCCTTATAAATAATGAAGTAAGAACGGAAAACTATACATTCACAGATGCATATGATGTGCTGGGATATGACGTCGACATTACCGATGGTCTACTGGATGTAACCGTTCGAAATACAAATGCTCCAGACCCGCAAATTAGTTGGATTATGATTGTTGAAGAGGAAGAAAAAGATACGACGGCTCCAACTGGAGATTTCTCAATAAATGAAGGAGCAGCATATACAAACAATCAAAAAATCAATCTTAGCCTCAATGCTGAAGATGACGCAAGTGGAGTAAACCAATTCAGAATTTCAACAAATTCAGAGAATTGGAATGAGTGGGAGGACTACAAAACATCCAAAGACATTGAACTACCTAGTGGCGACGGAGAGAAAACAGTATATGTCCAATACAAAGACGGTTCAGGAAATATAAGTGAAACCTATCAACAAAAGATTACACTAGATACAAATGCTCCAGTGATTGAGTTTTCAGGTGGAAAAGAATACACAGTTGATGCCGATATCTCAATCTCATGCGTTGCTACTGACGAACTATCAGGTATTGAACAGGAAAACTGCTCAACTGTTGAAGGACCTGCTTACAATTTCAAAATCGGTGAAAACAAAATTTCCGCTTCAGCTACAGACAAAGCCGGAAACAAAGCTGAAGTAGAAGAAACATTCACAGTAACAGTAGACTTTGACAGTCTAAGCAGATTAACAGAAACCTTTGTTACAAAAGAAGGGATTGCCCAAGCCCTAACAACAAAACTATCATCTGCAAAACAAGCCGCAGAAAAAGGAAACAAACAAGCCATGGAAGAAAAACTAAACGCATACACAAACCAACTATCTGCCCAAAGCGGCAAATCAATAACAAAAGAAAACGCTGAATTACTAACTTCGTTGGCGGGACAGGGGGACAGGTTCCTTGTACCAGTCGTTCACTGATCCTAGTTACAGAGACTAGGCTGTTGGAGGAATATAAAAAGGCAGCGGTTCTAAGAAGAAAGGTTAAAAGGAAGTGTTTGCGCACTTCCTTTTTTTATTCAGGGAGAGTGTTCATCATCCCAAAAGGATGACGAAGGTGGTTCAGGGGGACAGGGAGAGGCCACTGAAAAACACCTCCTAAATAATGGGGATATATAATAAAACAGTATAATAAAAAAGAAAACCCTCCTATTTTTGGTATAATTGAATCGACCAAGAAACAATTAATCAAAAGAAGGAAGGTTTTCTTTTATGCTTAAAGACAAAGATATGCAATTAAGCATCTATTCAGTATTATACAATAAAATTCCTGAAAATCATCAACTTAAAATTCTTAGAGACGAATTAGATTTTAGTTTCATTAACATAGAACTCGAAAAAACCTACAGTAAGTATTATGGTAGACCGGCAAAAGAGCCTGAGCTTATGGTAAAACTTTTAGTCTTACAATATCTTTATAATTTATCAGACGAACGTGTTATTGAAGAGGCTTCATTGAACCTTGCTTACATGTATTTTCTAGGCATTAACCCCGAAGATGATCTACCTCATCCAAGCCTTTTGACTAAGTTTCGTAAAAATAAATTAGAAGGAAATTTAACGATTGATGACATCATCTCTAAAATCGTAAAACAATGTGTAGATAAAGGGATTATACAGGGAACGGGAATAAGCATTGATACAACTCACACAGCATCTAACACATTTAAATGTACCGCAGAAAGAGTAATGAAGCGTCTAGCTAAAAAGATTTTTAAAACTGTGGAGAACGAAAACGGTGAAGTACCGAAGGAAATAAATCAGGAGATTCCAGATTATAAAGAAATAAAAGATCATAAAGAAGCTAAGGCAACCATGAAGTCTTATCTCGAAGAGATAATTTCAAGTGTAGAAGAACATACAGAAATACAAAACAACTCCAAGGTGAAGGAATTACTAGAGGTTACGAAAGAAATTCTGGAGGACCCTAAATTTCTGGAACAAAAAGGAGTTCGTTCCATTGTAGATCTAGACGCTAGAGTTGGACATAAAAGTAAAACTTCCCATTTCTTTGGTTATAAAACAGAATTTATGATGATACCGAAAGAGCGAATTATAACAGCAGTTCATGTTGATAATGGGGCCTATGTGGATGGTAAAATGTTTGACGAGTTATTAGAACAAACAAAAAAAGGCGGTATTTTCATAGAAGAAATATTTGCCGATAAGGCTTATTTTCGTAAGATAATACTAGATAGAATAAAAGAAATTGGAGCTAAAGCATACATACCAGTAAGTGAAATGGCCTATAGAGTAAATGAAGCACTTTACAGCTACAATAAAGATTCTGATGAATGGTTCTGTATTCAGGGGAATATTTCCGTAAGGAAATACCACAAAAAGACTAAAAACCGACAATCCTATCGTTATTACTTTGGAAAGGAAACTTGCAGAAGTTGCCCGTTTAGAGATGTTTGTATTTCTGGTAAAACTGTAGCAAAAGTTTTAGAGGTTGGGATCAATACTCCAGAATTCTATGAATACAGCCAACAACAAAAGTCAGATGAATTCAAAGAAAAATATCGGGAAAGAGCTTCTCACGAATGGAAAAATGGTGAGATGAAGAATTTCCACGGGTTAGATCGTGCCAGGGGGTACGATCTAAAAAGCGTGGCCTTACAAGCAAAATTAACTGCATTAGCAGTAAATTTAAAGAGGATAGCAGCGATACTATCCTCTAAAAAGTCAGCTATAGTCATTTTTTATTCCATTTTCTTGAAATATATAGTTGGAATCCGTAAATTTCATAAAATGAGTATTTAAAAAGGGCACTTTTTCAGTGGTCTCGGACAGGGAACCTGTCCCCCTGAACCACCAGGACAATCAATCGAAATTTGTCGAAGGTTGATTAATAGTTTGATAGGAAGTTTATGATAAGATGGGGTTGCAACTGAATATTGTGAGGGTGGTTGGTTGTCGCTCTTCTTTCTGTTTTTTGGAGGAAAGGAGGTGATAATCATGGAAACATTTCTTGAATTTCTACGAGAAGTTCTGAAGGGAGTTGTACGGGAAATTAGTGCATATTTCTTTCGGAAAAACGTATTAGAAAACAAGAAAACCACCCCGCGCCGTAGGAAGCAAAAGGGTGGTTCTCAAAGGAAATAACTTTTTGACAACCACCACCCTGACGGTAGAGGTTGCAGGGAGAAGTGTTAGCGCACTTCTCTTTTTTATTATATTCTTATTATACATGGGATAAACCTTCAAATAAAGTGAAAGGTCCCTGGTTACGGAGAGTAACGAGTGATCGGTTCTCACTTTTTTCATGATTAGAGGAAGGTTAAGGAGGCTATGAAATATGGATACTATTATTTTCGACGTAGATGACACACTTTATGACCAAGCACGATCTTTTCATACGACATTCAGAAACATGTTTGAAGGTCCGTTTACAGATGAAGAGATTGATCAAATTTACCGAGTTAGCCGAAAGTATAGTGAAATTCTATTTGATCAAAGTGAAGCAGGTGAAATCACCCAATTTGAATGGCAGACTGGGCGTATTATCAAGGCTTGTAAAGACTTTAATATACCGATTGATACAGAAAAAGCTGTTGAATTTCACCACCTTTATGTGGAAGAACAACAGAAAATCTTCTTATTTGATGAAGTCGAACAATTATTAGAAGCTCTTTCCAAGGAAGGAAAACAGCTTGCCATCCTGACAAATGGAGAAGAAAAGCACCAGGCGAAGAAGATTGAGCAACTAGAGCTTACCAGGTGGGTTCCCACAGAAAACATCTTTATTTCTGGCACACACGGACATGCCAAACCGAAACGGGAAATCTTTGAAATAATCGAGGAAAAACTAGGGCTTGATAAAACAAAAACGGTTTATATCGGAGACTCTTTTGAAAAAGATGTTATCGGAGCAAAGCAAGTCGGGTGGCAGGCAATCTGGATGAATCATCGGAAAAGAGCATTACCTCAAAACGCTGCCTATAAGCCGGATCATGAAGTATATAGTGCAAAAGAGCTTTTGGATGTGTTTGTTGGGAAATAGAAATGGACCAGTGGGACAGGTTAACTGTCCCACCTTCTTGCTAATATTAATTAAAGGTATGGTCATAGTCTACGATATAACGAGTAAAATTGGTTTTAAAATTCTACCTATTTATTTGAATCATATAGCCCAAAGAAGAATAAACATTACGCCCTATTTTGTATGCGTTTACAACCTTGTATAATTAGCATCAACAAAGATAGGAGGCGATCAAATTGTCTTTAATATCTAAATTAATGTACACATGGCACCATATCAGAAGAAACTACCATGAAGAACTAATTGAAAGCTGTATTGACAGCAACCTAAAAGCCAAACTACATAATAAACTCAATTACCATACCGAAAAACTTTCCGAACTAAATGGGTGGGTCGAGGTTGGGTCAGGGGGACAGGTCCCTCGTCCCACTAGTTCATGTACTGGTCACAACGATTATTAATTTTTACTTATAAAGCAATAACCAAATAAGGAGAAGCGAAAGCCCTTCCTTCCGCCTTTCCTTATTTTCATATCTACCATCTACCTTAAACCTTCAGCCAAAAAATACTTCCTCAACTTACCAATCTCATCTTGACGCCATCCTTTCACAGCAGTAACAGAAACTCCCTCATCCTCAGCAATTTCACTTGGTGTACTCCCTCCCGTATAGCTAGTAAGCTTTAACCCATTTACGCTGATTTTCAGACAATAGAGTGGAGACTTTTTCAAGCATAGATTCCCATAGGACCGCAGAAAAATCATCATGAGTCATCTCAGCCTGAACCCAAAAATCCTCAACTGGACTCTCCCTTTCTTCTTGGATTGTTTCCTCGGTAAGTGCAGACTTCATCCGTTCAATAATATACGAATAAGCATAAGACTTAAATTTCCCTTTTTCCTCATTAAATCGCAATGAAGCCTCCCATAAAGCAATGCATCCAATCTGGTAAAACCGTTTTGTAAAGTCCTAGTTTTTTCATTGCATGATAAATCATTGGCTCAAATTGTTGCTGTAATTCTTCAAATCTCGCATCCTCGTACATGTAAGAATCCTTCTAAGAATGCATTCTTATGTATCCTGACCAATGCGATTATTTTTTCTAGGATTAGGAAGATTAGGGGATTTTTAAAAAAAATATTAATTGAATAGTTGAAATATTGAAAGCGTTGCCATATAATAGGCATATAACTACCATACTAGTAATACTAATTTATTAATATACATGAGATAAATAATGATGGGGTGGATACGAGGTGGTTATCTATATTGAAGACACGCATTAACGGTTCAACAAGGGATTATGTATATCAAACAATAAAAAAACGAATCATTTATTTAGAGTTAAAACCTGGTACAAAAATTTCTGAAAAGGAAATAGCTGAAAACCTTGAGGTAAGTCGAACTCCTGTGAGGGAGGCATTCATTAAATTGGCTCAGGAAGAGCTGGTAGGAATCTATCCTCAAAGCGGGACAATCGTTTCAAAAATCGATTTGGGTCATGTTGAAGAAGCAAGGTTCGCAAGGGAGAATATCGAAAGAGCAATTGTGAGGATGGCGTGCACCGATTTTGATGATGAGCAATTATTTGGTCTTGAAACAAATATTGCCCTGCAGGAGCTTTGCCTAGGGAAAGAAGGAACTCATCATCGTTTATTTGATCTTGATGAGGAATTTCACAAAAGGCTGTATGAAGGATGTAACAAGTTAAGAATTTATAAGATGATCCAGCAAATGAATAGCCATTTTGATAGGTTAAGGGTTTTAAGACTTGCAACCAATACCGATTGGAATGTGGTTGTGTCACAGCATAAGGAAATCTACCAGGCTATTGTTGAGAGAAACATGGATAAGGCAGAAAAACTGATGGTTAATCATTTGAAATTAGTTAATTTTGAGAAAGATGAGTTGAAATTTCGTTACCCGGATTATTTCTAGTAGTTACTACATATTTATCGCAACTGGGACTATAAGGTTGAAAAAACATGGAGAGTTCACTAAAGAAGAACTTTCTTTACATCATTTTGAAAACGTTGTTATTTTTTAAATGGATTTCATTCTTCAACTTTTGGGGAGGTGAGGAGAATCTGCGATTAACTTTCCGAAGAAATGTAAGCGTTGCCTAACGAGGATTAACTCTCAATATTAAACGAGATACAAGGGGGATAAAATGATGAAAAAGTCTTTAAAGATTGTATTTAGTTTGCTGTTAGTATTGTCAATGATATTAGCCGGCTGTGGTGGTGGGGAAACTTCATCAGGCGGTTCATCGGATGGAGAAGCAACAAAGATTACTATTTATACGGTAGCTGGTGGAGATGAATACTATAATGACCTTCTCATCCCGATGTTTGAAAAGGAAACTGGCGGAAAGTACGAAATTGAATATGGACGTGGAACACCTCAGGAAATTATTAATAAGATCAAAGCTCAAGGTAAAAATGGAAATATTGATTTAGTTATTACTGGTTTGGATGGTCTTCCTCTAGGGATTGAAGCAGGACTATGGGAACAGGTTGTTCCAACATATGAAGAAGAACTACATGTTGCCCAGTGGAATGATATCGCAAAGGAATATATCGAAAAGTTTGACGGATATGGCGTTCCGACTGTAACGGGTCCTGGTGGTCCAATTCTTGTTTACAATGAAGATAAAGTAAAAAATCCTCCTACAACATATGCGGAGCTTAAAACATGGATCGAAGAAAATCCAGGGAAGTTTACATACCCGGCTGTTCCTTCCAGCGGGCCTGCACGTGGTTTCTTCCTAGGTTTAGCACAAGCAATGGGTGAAGATATCAATGATCCGAAGTCTTTAGATAAAACATGGACGTATTTAGAAGAAATTGGTGAAACAATCGACAATTATCCAGCGAAAACATCTGATAGCTTTAACGCTTTATATGATGGAGCAGTTGATATTATCCCACACTTCCCACTATGGTTTGGTAACTTACAAGTTCAAGGGACAGTACCTCCAAACATTAAAGCAGTTAAGCTAACGGATACGACACAAATCGTTGATTCTCAGTTCTTAGTCATGTTAAAGGATCTACCTGAAGATCGTAAAAAGGCTGCATTAGAATTTATGGAGTTTGCAACATCAAAAGAAGCGCAGGCACAAGGATTATCGGTTGGATTCTCTCCTGCAAATACAGAAGCAACGGCAGATTTACTGTCACCTGAAAACAAGGAAAACTATGACAAATTAGCAGAGGTTGTTTTACCTGAATTCAAGAATGGAGAAACGATTGGATTAAAAGAAGGAGATTGGTCGTTATTCCCGTCTCTTGAAGCAACAACAGAGCATTACAAAAATTGGGAAGAAAAAATTCAAGCGAAAAAGTAATGGTGATACAGGGGCAGCTCCCTCAAGGCTGACGGAGGGAGCTCACCTATAAAAGGAGGAGACATAATGGCGAAAGCTTTAGCGGAGATGAACGTTCATTCAGCTAGTACGAGTGTCCAGATTAAGGATTTAGTAAAAAACTTTGGTCAAACGACGGCTGTACATAGTGCGAACATCGATATTCTTAGTGGGGAATTTATGACACTTCTTGGACCCAGCGGTTGTGGGAAAACAACAATCCTTTCAATGGTATTAGGAATTATTGATGCTTCAAGCGGATCGATTTCTTTTAATGGGGAGCCTGTGACCCATATTCCAATGAATAAAAGGGATGTAGGGATGGTTTTCCAGAACTATGCTCTATTTCCGCATATGACAGTTGCACAAAATGTTGCCTTTGGTCTGGATATGAGAAAAGTAAAAAAAGATGAAAAGAAACGAAGAGTTCAAGAAGCATTGGAAATGGTTCAACTCGATGGATATGGCGACCGTTTCCCGAAAGAGCTAAGTGGAGGTCAACAACAGAGGGTTGCGTTGGCGCGGGCACTGGTTATTCGACCAAAAGTATTGTTGTTGGATGAGCCGTTGAGTAATTTGGATGCCAAATTACGTAAGGATATGCGGATTCAATTAAAGCGATTACACGATGAATTAGGAATTACGATTATATACGTAACACATGACCAGGAAGAAGCTTTGTCTTTATCAACAAAAGTAGCGGTCATGTCAAAAGGTGTCATTCAACAGATTGGTAGTCCGCAGGATATTTTCGTTAATCCTAAAAATCATTTTGTCGCGAACTTTGTTGGATATGCGAATTTTATCCATGGGAAATTAATAGGTGAGCAGGATGATCAGTTTCTATTTGAATCACCTACATCTGGTAGATTGCTAGTTAAGAAGAGCGGACGTCATCAAGTAGGGGATGAAGTCATTCTTACGATTAAACCTGAAAACCTGCGAATGGGTTCTGAAGATGAATCTGGCATGAATGTCATAAAAGGGAAAGTTCTTGTAAGCGATTACGTAGGAAGTACGACCGGATACGAAATTGAAACAGATAAAGGTGAAGTGTTTAAAGTGAATGTATTAGGATTGGAGCCTTATTCACTCGGTCGAGAGGTTACCCTGCATTTTAATCCGGAATCTTTACTAATTTTAGATAAGGAGTGAGAGAATGAATCAGCAAGCTAATAAAGCAAATAAGACCGATTTTCTTCTACTTCTTCCTGCATTACTTCCTATCTTAATCATTTTTGTTTATCCATTATTAAAAGGAGTTTTACTTACTTTTCAGGAAACTGGTGAAACCGGGTTCACACTTAGCAACTATATTCGCTTTTTTACAGAACCTGATTACTACGAAACGATTTTTCGCACCTTATACCTTGTTGTTCCTGCTGCCTTCTTAGAACTGGTTGTGGCCTTTGCAATTACCTATTTTATTCGAGGGAAAATGAAAGGAAAAGGCATTATTGGAGGACTCATTATTTTTCCTCTAACATTGGGATCTCTGTTAGTAGATATGGGTATTATCGCTTTCTTTAGTCCTACCGGCTGGTTTAATCAATTTATTATGGGAATCGGGCTAACGGATGAACCTGTTAAGCTGCTTTATAATTACTGGGGTGCTTTTATTGCTCTGTTTATCTTGGGAGTTGCGTTTCTTGCTTCAAATTTAATCGGAATGATGGATTCCATTGATCCTAATTTAGAGCAGGCGGCACGTTCTCTTGGCGCAAGTGAATGGGTCACGTTCAGACGTGTATTTTATCCATTGATTCGTTCCAACCTTCTTACGATCTTTGGCCTGAATTTAATTATGCAAATCGGTGTGTATACATCGGCCATCATCGTCGGGAATCCGGCCTCGGACACGCGAACTTTTGCCGTCGTGGCGTTTGAAGAAGCGATGCGTAATTTTAACTATAATATGTCAAATACGGTTGCTGTTGTGATGGCACTTACTCAATTATTAGTGTTAGGTATTGTCTTTGGATTAAAAAAACGAGGATATACAGGTTCTGCTACAACATTTAAATAAAGGGGTGAAACGATGAAAGCGGAGACTACAATGAATAATCCGATTGAAGTGAATGAACCCAAAAGGAAAAAACGGTTCGGAAGGATAGCTTACTCTACAACCAACTGGGTTCTAATTATCGCTTTTTTAACAGCTGTTCTCGGAATGACCTTAGCTGTTTTGTTTAGTGCATTTGGTAAGGAATGGTACGGAACTGTTTTTCCACAAGGCTATACGTTCGACTGGTTTATACAAGCTTGGAATGCATATGAAATTGGCGCTTATTATAAAGTGACGATGCAGATTGTTGTCACAGCTACGATTATTTCTCTTGTGTTAAGTATTCCGACTGCCTATATATTGGCGAGAAGAGAGTTTCCGTACAAGAACGTGCTCATTGGATTTTTTCAAATGCCGTTTACGTTACCTGAACTTGTCTATGCAATCCCGGTAGCTTCTATTTTTTACTCAATCGGTCTTGCAGAAACAATTCCAGGGCTCATCATCGTAAATTTAATTATAGGTATACCTTTTTCAGTGTTTATTTTAATTCCGTTTATGGAATCACTTGACCCGCGTTTGGAGTGGGCTGCTCAATCGTTAGGTGCAAATAAGTTCAACATGTTTACGAGAATTATAGTTCCACAGCTTGTACCTGGACTTACGGCATCGGCGATCAATATTTTTATTCGGATGTTTAGTACGTTTACGATTATTCTCTTAATCTCTGGTCCGAAAACTCAGACCTTGCCGGTTATGGTATTTAGTGTTTTACAAGGTTCAGGAAGTCAACCGCCAGCCATGCTAAATTCATTGGCGTTAACATTAATGATTCCGTTGCTGCTTTTCGCCTTTGTTAGTCTTTGGATTTCAGCGTATACACAACGCCGTTTAGGGAAATAAACGTTATTTTTGGGGGAAATGTTTGTCAATCGATTGGGGGATGAAGAAAGTGAGAATGGTTTTTCGGTGGTTTGGGGATGAAAATGACACCGTTCCGTTAAAATATATTAAACAAATACCCGGTGTCGAAGGAATTGTTTGGTCTCTCCATGATATTCCCGCTGGTGAAGAATGGCCAATGGATAAAATTCTTCGTGTGAAACAACAGGCGGAGGAACATGGCTTTCATATTGATGTTGTTGAAAGTGTGAATATTCATGAAGATATTAAACTAGGATATCCTACGAGAAATCAATATATTGAAAATTACAAGAGAACGATAGAGAAATTGGGAAAAGTCGGAGTAAAGGTGATTTGTTATAATTTTATGCCTGTATTTGACTGGACCCGGACAGATCTATTTAAAGAATTGGAAGACGGTTCAACAGCCCTTTTTTATGAAAAAGAAAAAGTGGATAATATGGATCCGCTTGAGCTTGTCGACAAAATCTCTCATTCCTATGATTTTACAATGCCCGGCTGGGAACCGGAAAGACTTACACAGCTTTCAAATCTATTTAAAGCATACAAGAACGTCTCGACTGAGGACTTATGGGATAATTTGAAGTATTTTTTGGAAGAGATTATTCCTGTAGCTGAAGCGAACAACATTAAGATGGCGATACATCCGGATGATCCGCCATGGCCAATATTCGGGCTTCCGAGAATTATGACATCAAGGGAAAACATTAAAAGGTTTTTGAAGCTTGTTGACCATCCGAATAATTGTATTACACTCTGCAGCGGTTCTCTTGGTGTAAATCCGGATCATAACGTAGCAGACATGGTAAGGGAGTTCGCGGATCGAATCCCGTTCGCTCATATTAGAAACGTTAGAACATACAGCAACGGTGATTTCATTGAGACTTCTCACAGATCTCAGGATGGAACAGTAGATGTACTGGAGATTGTAAGCGCATTCCATGAGAGCGAATATAACGGGTATGTAAGACCAGATCATGGAAGACATATCTTTGATGAGGAATGCAGACCTGGTTATGGCTTATATGATAGAGGATTTGGAATTATGTATTTATGGGGAATTTGGGATTCCCTTCAAAGAGCGAAAGCTAGGGAGAAGGTAGAGTACGAAACAACTGGCAGTTTTTGAGAAATGCAGAATGGAAGTTACATAGTCTTACCCCAAACTAAATCAAACTAAAGGAGAGATTTGGATGAAACGTATTGCTATCATTGGTGCGGGAGCCATTGCACCAGCTCATATTAAAGGGTATTTGGAATTTCCTGAAGAGTGCAAGATTGTTGCATTATGTGATATTTATCCGGAAAAAGCAGAAAAATTAGCAAAACAATTTGATCTCAATGTAGATATTTATGATGATTATCAAAAAATAGTAGACCGTACGGATATTGATTTAGTGTCAGTATGCACGCCTCCATATACACATGCAGAAACAGCCATTGATTTGTTAAATGCCAAAAAACATGTGCTTGTTGAAAAACCTATGGCTTCATCACTGGAAGAATGTGATGCCATGAATGCTGCAGCTCAAAAAAATGGAATGATTTTATCTGTTGTTGCTCAGAACCGTTTTTTAACACCAATGATGAAATTAAAGCATGTACTTGATTCAAAATTGATGGGTCCTATTGTTCATACTCAAGTCGATTCCTACTGGTGGAGAGGCCACTGTTATTATGATTTATGGTGGAGAGGTACATGGGAAAAAGAAGGTGGCGGCTGTACATTAAACCACGCAGTACACCATATTGATATTTTCCAATGGATGAACGGTATGCCTTCTGAGATTACAGCGGTCATGAGTAATGCATCACATGATAATGCTGAGGTTGAAGATATATCAATTGCCATTGGGAGATATGATAATGGAAGCTTGGTACAAATTACTAGCTCTGTTATCCACCATGGGGAAGAGCAGCAATTGATCTTCCAAGGAAAAAATGCACGTGTTTCCGTACCTTGGAAATTAAAAGCTTCAAAATCAAAGCAAAATGGTTTCCCGGAAGAAGACCTGGATTTAGAGGAGAAGCTGCAACAGGTCTATGAAGAGCAGCCAGAACTGCAATTTGAAGGACATGCAGGACAAATCCATGATGTCTTACAAGCTGTCCAAGGTAAAAAGACAGTTTTAGTTGACGGAATACAAGGAAGACAAACGCTGGAATTCATTACAGCAATCTATCAAGCTGCAAGCTTAGGAAAAACGGTAAAACTTCCATTAAATGAAGACAGTCCTTTTTATACGAGAGATGGTGTCTTGAAGTACGCTACACATTTTTATGAAAAGAAAAATGTCATTGAAAACTTTAAGGATGAAGCGATTACAACTGGCGGGAAGTATGAGTAAATCGGATCTTTTATAAAATAAAAAGGGGTAGATGATATGAATAGAAATGATGGAATGAATTATGCACCTAGAGGACATGTAAATAAAGTTGTGAGTGAAGATGAGTTTCAATTTGCGGCAATTGGTCTCGATCATGGACATATTTATGGAATGAGTAATGGATTAATTGAAGCTGGTGGAAAATTAGTTGCAGTATACGATCCTGATCCTGAAAAGGTGAAAAAGTTCTGTGAAACCTACCCTGGAGTGAAAGCTGCGAGTTCTGAGGATGAAATTTTAAACGACACAACCATTAAGTTGGTAGCCTCAGCAAATATCCCTTCCGAAAGAGGTGCACTTGGTCTTAAAGTGTTAGATCACGGCAAACACTATTTTGTTGATAAACCGGCTTTCACGAAAATCGAACAGGTGGAAAAAGCAAGAAGAAAAACAGCTGAAACAGGACTTAAATGGGGGATATATTATAGCGAACGCCTACACGTAGAAAGTGCTATGTTTGCTGGTCAGTTAATCGAAGAAGGTGCAATCGGACGTGTCGTACAAGTGATTGGAACGGGTCCTCACCGTGCAAACCCTGAAAGCAGACCTGACTGGTTCTTTGACCCTGAGTCATACGGTGGAATCTTGTGTGATATTGGCAGTCACCAAATTGAACAATTTTTACACTATGCAGGTGCTAAAGATGCCGAAGTATTGCACAGTAAAGTAGCGAATTACAGCTTCAAGCAATATCCGGAGTTCGAAGATTTTGGGGATGCCACACTTGTTGCAGATAACGGCGCAACCTTTTACTTCCGCGTTGATTGGCTCACTCCGGATGGTCTTGGCACTTGGGGAGACGGACGTGTCACAATCTTAGGAACAGAAGGATATATAGAGGTCCGAAAGTATATTGACATTGCACGTGACGCTTCTCAAGATCATCTGTATTTAGTTAATCAACACGGAGAACAACACTACGAACTATCCGGCAAAGTCGGTTTCCCATTCTTCGGGGAATTCATTCTAGACTGCCTAAACGGAACAGAAAATGCCATGACCCAAGAACACGCATTCAAAGCAGCAGAACTATGCATCGACGCCCAACAAAAAGCCATCCGAATTGAAGGCCCTGGAGTACCTCATCCCGCTCAGTCCGGTACGCGTTGACGGTCCGGGAGTGGTCCGCGGGGACAGGTTCCTTGTCCCACAACAAGGTATGAATTGTAGCCAAAGAATAAAGATAAAATGGAATGTGCAAGTGACCTCGTTGTTCGTATGAACATGTACGAGGTCGCTTTTTTGTTATAAATCTATTTAATTTACTACTCAAATTGGCAAAAGATAAAAGTTTTTTTCTCTCAACAACCTCCTTCTAAAAACCTATATGACCATTGATCTTCTGTTTTTTAGTCTCTGACATATGGAAGGCTAACGCCAGCAGTTTTAAGTGAGTAATATGCATTCTTATATTCCATGAGATCTTGGTTTTCTTCCTTTAGTTTTAAGATGAGATCGTTTGCATTTTTGAGTTCGACCTTTTGGTGATTGATGATTATCATAGCGCGTTGATATTTTTGCTTAAGTTTTTGTAAATCTTCCAATGAAAATACCCTCTTTCTGTACAAAAAAAGTGATAAAAACCTTTTATGTCAATAGATTGGAAAGATTCTAAAGTATTTTAAGTTAGGCGGCCCAGCCATCATAGTATAAACTTTAGATCTGTAACTTTGCGTCCCAGTCTTTCGAAAGGTTTGCCTTTTCTAACAACACTAGCTTTATGGTTAAATAGTACTATATATTTTCCATTTTTTAAACATAAAGAAATAGACAATATACAACAAGAAATTTAGAAATTGAGAATCAGTAGGATAGGGGGAACAGGGACGAGGAACCTGTCCCCCTGTTCCATGTAAGGTGCTTTTAAAACTAAAAATTTTTTTATTTTCTACGCTACTCTAACCCTAAAAATCCCTATATAAAGGGTGGAAGACAAATCCAGCCATACATAAATGATAGGGAGAGAGATAACATGGAAAAGCTCAATTACGACACAATCCAAAAATATCAATCATTTGCAACTATTGAAGATATGGACAAATCTGTTCGCGGATTTTTATATAAGCATAAGGCTGAACTATCTGAAGGAACTCTAGCTGTTCTTCATCTCATCTGGAAGCATTCTGTAAAAGTTGTCGGAGTGTCCTTTGCCAAATATGATTACATTGCTGGGCAAGCAGGCTTGAGTAAACGAACGGTCATTCGTGCTGTAAAAATGTTGGAAGAGCGGGGGATTATTAAGAAGGTTCCGACTGCAAGGATGAATGGCAAACAGGGAGTGAATCTTTTAATCATTCAAGCTTTTGAGTCAATCGATTCTATAAAAACATCTATGTCACCCCAGGATGTCACTGCACCTGTCACTCCTAATAAAACAGAAAATAAACAAAGCTCACTCTGTGAGAAAAAAACAAAAGAACGAACTAACGTAAGAAACGCAAGTGAACCAACACTCCATGAATTAGACGCCAGCTATCTACCAGATTACATACCAGAAGAATTCAAACAAACTGCACAACCATTTTTCAAAGCCGCAGATATATATAACCTGTGGAAGCGGGTCATGATCGTCTATAACAAATTCGACCACGGCAAAACAATTGATGACTTTATGGAATGTATCATCAGCGCATTCAAACAAGCCATCTTTGCCAAAAAAATGCGCAAAATCCACACCACATTCGAAGGATACTTCTACCGCATTATCCACGAAAACGTCACAGTACAACTACGCAGAGAACGCAAAGGAAACCTGTTCTGGGAATTGCACGACTGGGTCAGGGGGACAGGTTCATCGTCCCACTAGTTGCATGCTTGTTTGTTGAACATTTCTTCCAGTATTTTTATATTCATCAGATTCTTTAATATAGAAAACGAAAGGTGCAAATACCTATTGGGAGTTACATATATGGTTACTAATTTAACAGCAGATGCATTAACACATCTAGAAAAGCAGCTTGAAGAATCTATCACTGAACTGAAGGAAGAGATTAAGAAAAATGCCCAAAAATATAGGCTAAATAGTACAAGAACAATTGGGAAAAGTAAACAACTAGATTAGTATATTTATGAGATGCAAATATGAAAGCAATTGAAAAGGACTTTATGACTGGAGGAAGGTTTTATGAACAATGGGACAGTATGTGTTATTTCACATAGCTGAGTACATTTAGACTATCGAAATTCATACATAGAAGAAATTTCTAAAACTATTTTATCCATTAGAGAAGTTTTCAAAGTTGAATAGAGGTATAATAAATATGTGAAGCATTTCACATATTTATTATACAAAGGACCAGTTTATTTTTCACATTTAAAGGGAGGAGGAACATTTATGACTAAATTAAGGCCAGCATTATATGTTAGCCTATTGATTTCAGGATTATTTTTTATAGCTGGTTTGTTTGGTGGGGGATTTCTTTTTTCTTTTTTAGTTTTTATGTATGCAGTGGCTGGAAATTTCATTTATGGAATCCCTGTTTCTCTACTTTCAGATTTTTTAACAAGAAATCTGTCAAATGGAAGAATATTTGTTGCTGGAATCATACATATTTTCTTTGGATTTATCATTTTTATCATTATTGATGAGTATGCATATTTTGCCATTATTAATGCTATCTTGTTTTTTCTCATAGATGAATGGCTGAGGAATAGGAGAGTTGGTAGGGGTAGTGGGAGAAAACGGATACTAGTTTTGGAGATTTTTAGTGTCATTCCTTTTGTTGCTTTAGCGTTATGGGGAATATCAATCCTTACAATAGAAGAGAAAACGAACATGGTCTATCTCATTCCTGAAGATTATGAGGGATCTGTTGTTTCATTTTACAATATAACAGGTGAAGACCTACTTGAAAAAGAAGGTGATTTCAATATCGTTCCAATAAATATTGAGAGCCTTCCCACTTTACAGAATACAAATATTGAAAGATATGGTATTCATCAAACTTCTGAAGAAATGAGTAATGGAATTGTCAATAATCAATATTTTTACGTAGATAAAGAGGGAAATAGAACAGTTATTAACGATTATTGTATATATGAAGGTGTATATGGTAGCTATACTGGGACAAGTGAACATGAAATTGGATATAACACTTTTCAAGTGACAAATAGTGAATGTGGAGAAGATTTCTTTCTACATGGTAATGAGCATTATACGGCACAAAGTAGTGAAATCCTAAAGTATTGGACAAGTTTATATGATTAAGGAACAGATGGCTGGCTTAACTTAGTGACTTGATGGAACGTGGGTTACATTCTGTTAAAAAAATTGACATCGTTTTAAATTGTTGATGATGAGATTGGCAACATGAAATTGACGAAATGAAGAGAAAAAATGCTGAAAGAACTTCGAAATAAAAACTTGTACGTTCCTGAGGATCGAGAGGGTTATGGGGATACATAATTGATGAGCAGCCTATCATTTAGGATGATAGGCTTATTTTATGACGAGAATTCAAATGAAAAATAAGACATATCCTGATACCCATCGTCACAAATAGATATCGAATAAAAACTAAAGACGTCAAACCCTAGTTAAACCGCCTGAATGACCCGAGTTTTGTCAATCGATTATAATAGGCAGTGCTAGATGTATCCCATATAATGGTAGTGTTGCTAAGTAATCTAGTATATTTTGATACAAGACAGGTATCGATTTCATAGAACATTATTGAATAATCGGGAGGGCTATGATGAAGAATCTACTATGTGGTGCGATCGTAACAGTTAGTGCAGGAGTGATCATTGCTGGAAATATTCATTGGAATCAAAAAATATCAGCTCATGCCGGGCAAATTGTCAAACGAGATACTTCTGTGATAGTCCAGGAAGTAGTTGAAGTAGAACCAGAACCAGAGCCAATAAAAGAAAAAACACCTCAACAAACTGAACAGGAGAAAAAAGAACAAGAGCTTGCGGAATACACCAGGAACCTGCCTCCAGAACTCCAAAACAAAATCATCAACGCTTCTCAAAATGGTAAAACATTAACTATAGCGATCTATGGATCAGAAAGCTCTTCAAATGAAAAAGGAGCCTGGCCGAATCTACTCAAACAGCAGTTAGCGAAAACCTACGGAGAAAAGCTCTTCAATATAAAGGTATTGTCAGAAGGAGACAAAACAACTGTCGATGTTATCAGATCAAATTCGTATGAAAAAGTAAATGAGTTAAAACCAGACGTTATTATATTTGAACCCTTTATGATCAGTGATAACAGTGGGAAAATTTCCATGAAAAACCGCATCGGATATCTTCAAAAAATCTTATCTTCATGGAAAAAAGAGAATGAACAGGTAACGGTTCTTCTCCAACCCTCAAACCCGATCTATAGCGCAACCTATTTTCCAACACAGGTAGAGGAAATCAAAAACTTCGCTAAGAAAAACAACATCACCTACATAGACCACTGGGAAAACTGGCCAGACGAAAAAAACAACAAACTAAAACAATACCTAACCCCATCAAACCAACCAAACCCATCCGGCCACAAACTATGGGCCGAACACCTGGGTGAATACTTTGGAGCTGGGACAGAGGGACAGGTTCCTTGACCCACTTTCAGTAAGAGAGAACCAAACCTTTTCGGGGGCAGGGACGAGGGACCTGTCCCCCCGGTCCAAGAAACACCGCCCCGTCCCCCCTTGGTTATTCCACCCAAAACAGTTAAAATAACCTTATACATACTAGTGTTCAATGCTAAATAATCAAACAGGTGTGATCGAATGAGAATCAAAACGTTAGTTATTGCCCCTTATCCAGCGATGACTCACTTAATAGAAGACTGTCGGCAGGAGGAGCAGCAGCTTGATCTATATATGAGGGTAGCAAATCTTCAGGAGGCCGTTCCGGTTGCAAAGGAAGCGGAGGATCAAGGCTTTGATGTGATCATCAGCCGTGGTGGAACATCTAAATTAATTGAAGATGAGGTAAATATTCCGGTCATCGATATCCATGTGTCAGGATATGACATGCTTAGAGTGCTGACACTTGCGAATGATTTTCCAGGCAAAAAAGCGATTGTCGGCTTCTCGAATATTACATTAGGTGCAAAGGCGATTACGGACTTGCTTGAGATCGGGATTGATGTGTTCACTGTTGAAAGCGCGAGTGAGGTCGATGGACTTGTCGAAAAACTCAAGCAAGAGGGCTATGAACTTATCATGGGTGATGTTATTACAATGGATGCCGCAACAAAGCATAATTTGGAAGGAATTCTCATACAGTCTGGGCGGGAAGCAATTTTTGAGGCTTTTCAAAAGGCAAAGTCCATCTATCGCCTTCATCAAAGACAGCAGCAGGAGATTTCCTTACTGCGCTCCCTTTTAGAGGAAGCTTCATTAAACATGATTGTCCTATCAGGGGATGGGAGCGTGATCTATCAGCATTGGACGGATTTTAATGAGTGCCCGCTTCCGATAAACAAACTCAAGGAATACATCAAGGAAAAAAACAATATACGTACTGATGTTAATATCCTTAACATAAATGAGCAACAGATTGTAAAGCAATCTGTAAAAAAGAAAGTAATAGAAGCTCAGGAATATTATTTATTCCAATTCTCTGAGACCATCAATCCTGATGCCAATCTACAGGGTATTTCTGTTGAAACTATTTCACAACAGCCTATGATTATTTCAAACAGTCAGGTGATGAAAAGATGTGTTCAGTTAATTGATCACAACTTAAACAATGAACAATGGCTCCTGCTTGGTGCTGAAGGAGCGGGGAAGAAGCTTATTTCTCAGTATATTCATTATCGGAAAAATAATGGACAAGGTCTCTATGCAAGTGTAGCAGCAGAAAATTTGTTATCACTTCAACATAAATTGGATCCTGATGTGAGAACTCTTTATATAAACGAGGTAGAAGCTTTAACAGCAAAAGAGATGAAAAAGCTGACGACTACTATAAAGCATTTGAGAACAGAAACTCTTACGATTATTTTGGCTCTTACAAAGGAAGAAGAAATTCCTCATTCACTGATCTATGACAATGATCTAGTTCGAGTTCAAATTCCTTCATTAAAAGACCGAAAAGATGATATTAGACCGTTAACCACCTATTTTATCGCGGCTTTTCACGGTCAAATTGGTACATCTGTTATTAAAATGAAAGAAGATGCGCTTCAGCTGTTAGAGGATTATTCATGGCCGGGAAATGTTGCACAACTTCGATCGATTCTTCACTCAGCTGTTTTAGAGGAAAAAGGATATGTTCTTGGCAAAAAACTGCTTCAGCAGCATATTGAAGAGCAAAAAGAAGAACAGGTGACAGTGGGTAAGGAGTTTCTTACCGGAACACTTGCTGACATAGAAAAAAGAATTATTGAGCATATTATGGAAGAAGAGAATCATAATCAAACGAAAGTTGCAGAGCGGTTAGGAATGAATCGCTCGACTTTATGGCGCAAGCTGAAACAATAATTGTTCAGCTTGCGTTTTTATTTTGACGAACAGAAAGCATAAGGGTAAGGATTCGGCTTTTTGAAAAAAACCAGGCTATTCTTATGTTGCAAAATACAACTATTTTAATTATAAGTGTTGCAAAATATTGTGTAAGCAATTACAATAATCCTTGTAACCGATTACTAAATATATTTAGTGTTTAATATTGAAACAATCATAAAAGGAGTGTTACAATTATGAAGATAAAAGCAACTTTAGATCGAATTCCTGGTGGTATGATGGTTGTACCGTTGCTAATTGCAGCATTAATAAATACATTTTTCCCGGACTTATTACGAATTGGTAACTTTACTCAAGCGCTGTTTGTAGACGGTGCCAGCACATTGATAGCGCTTTTCCTATTATGTACAGGTGCACAAATTAACGTGAAATCTTTTGGTGTGTCAGTTGGTAAAGGGGCAACTCTTTTAGCGACTAAATGGGCAGTAGGTGCTGTGTTTGGATTAATCGCTTACTTGCTTGCTGGTGACAATGGCTTATGGTTAGGTTTAGCACCGATCGCGGTTATCGCAGCCATGACAAATAGTAATGGCGGATTATTCGTCGCGTTAGTTGGTCAATACGGAAGCAAAGAAGATCGTGCAGCGTATTCACTTTTAGCACTTAATGATGGTCCTTTCTTAACAATGATTGCGCTATCTATTTTCGGAGCAATGGGCTTTGTTGATGGAATGTTCTCAATAACTTCATTTATTTCTGTATTATTACCAATTGCTGTTGGTATGGTTTTAGGTAACCTTGATGAAAACATGCGTACGTTCTTAGATAAAGGAAGCTCAATGTTAATTCCATTCTTTGCATTCGCATTAGGTATGGGAATTGATTTTGGAGCGATTCTTGAAGGTGGATTAGCAGGAATTATCCTTGGATTATTAACGGTATTTGTAACAGGTTCTGCGGGTTATTTCGTATTTAAAGCATTAAAATGGAATCCGATCGTCGGAGCTGCGGAAGGTTCAACGGCAGGAAACGCTGTAGCAACACCGGCTGCGATTGCAGCAGCGAATGCAAGCTTTGCATCAGTTGTAGATATTGCCACTGTACAGGTAGCGGCATCAACAGTAACAACAGCAATCCTTCTCCCAATCTATGTTGGGTTCTTAGTGAAACGATTAGAGAAAAAAGGCTATAAATTTGAACAAGAAGACGTACAAGAAGAAGCAAACGTCTAAGGGTGTGATAAGAGTGGAGAAAAGAATTGGCATAATATCTGATGACTTAACAGGTGCAAACGATTCAGGAGTACAATTAGCGAAAAAACACTTGTCTTCAACGGTTGTGTTTGATTATGAAACATCTACATTAGCGACAAAGCCTGATGTGTTAATCGTTGATACAGATAGCCGGGCAAAGAAGGAAGAAGAGGCGTATAAAGCAGCCTATCAAGCTGCTTTATTCCTTCAAAAGGAAGGCTATCAACATGTATATAAAAAGGTTGACTCAACATTAAGAGGAAATATTGCAGCTGAATTATCAGCTGTTGAACAGGTGTATCAGCCGGAAGTTGTGGTTATTGCACCGGCATTTCCAAAAATGAATCGTCGAACAATTGAAGGCAATCATTATGTAAATGGTGTATTAATCACCGATACGGAGTTTTCAAAGGATCCGAAAACACCGGTTACAGAAGCGTTTATTCCGGAATTATTAAAGCAATACCAAGAGCGGGGAATTGCTTTAGTTGATAAACGTCTGCTGGGACAATCTGTAGAAGGAATAAACCAAATCATTACAACTATCATCAATCAAGGGGTAAAATGGTTTGTATGTGATAGTGAAACAGAAGAAGATTTACAAAAAATTTGCAGCATTTTTTCAAGCCTGAACAAGAAAACAGTCTGGGCCGGTTCAGCCGGGTTAATTGAATACTTGCCAGAAGCACTACAATTAACACATTCTAATGAAGAAAATCAGGAAGAAATTAAAATTGAAAAGACATTAATTGTGTCAGGTAGCTTATCTCAAGTAACGAGAGAACAGCTTTGCAAGATAGAATCTCTGCAAAATTCGTTCTTTATCGAAGTAGATCCTACGACTTTAGTAAAAAATACGTTTAAGTTAGACGATTATATTGGTCAACTAAGCCAAAATTCAAAATATGAACATTATGTTTTATACGTAGAGGCTTCTGAGGAAAACCGTGTTTCTGCGAAAGAGGCAGGAGAAGAACTGGGTTTAACCTTAACAGAGGTAAGTGAAGTTATATCAAGAGGACTGGGACAGATTTCGAAAGGTCTCTTAGAAAATTGCACCTCTATTCAAGGTTTAGTCCTTACGGGTGGAGATACAGCAAAGGCAGTTTGTTCGGAATTAACGATTTCGGAAATGGAGCTTTACTCTGAGGTGGAACCGGGACTTCCATTCGGTCGATTACGTAGTGAAGACCGCAGCTATTGGGCTGTGACAAAAGCTGGTGGATTTGGACATGAACAATCATTAGTCAATGTAGTTGAATACATGGCAAACAAAAGAAGGGTGAGAGCATGAGTCAAGTAAAACCAATCGTTGGAATCACAATGGGTGACGCAGCAGGCGTTGGCCCGGAAATTATTTTAAAAAGCTTAGCAAAAGAAGAAATGTATAAAATTAGCCGTCCGTTAGTTATCGGTGACAGCAAAATACTAGAAAGAGCAAAGAGTTTTGTGAACAGTGAGTTAATCATTGAATCTGTAACAGCTGATCTTATTGAAGACTTACCGTATAACTTCGGTACAGTTTATTGCTTGGATTTAAATCTATTAGATGCAAATCTGCCGGTTGGTCAAGTGTCACCAGAAGCAGGTCATGCTGCATTTGAATATTTAGCAAAAGCAATCGAATTAGCGAAAGAAAATAAAATCAATGCTATTTGTACAGCGCCATTAAACAAGGAAGCCTTACACAAAGGCGGTCATAAATACCCTGGTCATACTGAGATTCTTGCAGATTTAACAGGTACGGAAGACTTCTCTATGATGCTGTCAGCACCGAATTTAAAGGTTATTCACGTAACAACACATGTTGGAATCATCGATGCAGTGAAAATGATTAATCCAGAGCGTGTATACCATGTCATCAAGCTTGCGCACGATACGCTGAAAAAATCAGGTATTGAGTCTCCGAAAATCGCAGTATGCGGAATCAACCCGCACGCTGGGGAAAATGGTTTATTCGGTTATGGTGAAGAAGATGAAAAAGTTGTTCCGGGTGTAGAAAAGGCACAAGGTGAAGGAATCAATGTAGTAGGTCCGTTACCTGCAGACACATTATTCTTCCGTACCGTTCGTGGAGACTTCGACGTCGTTGTCGCCATGTACCACGACCAAGGACACGGACCAGTTAAAGTACTAGGCTTAGACGCAGGTGTCAACATCACAGTCGGCCTGCCAATCATCCGCACAAGCGTCGACCACGGCACAGCCTTCGACATCGCTGGTACAGGAATTGCAGACGAAAAAAGCCTAATGGAAGCCCTCCGCCAAGCTGTCGAATTTGCTGGATAGGGACATGGGGACAGGTTTGGTGTCCCTCTCATTTTAAAGAGGAAGGGGGACAGGGACAATGAACCTGTCCCCCTGTTCCATTTTATCTTTCCGCAAGACCAATTAAAAATGATTCCCATTTTTCTTTGGTTGAGAGGTTTTTGAATGCTGATTTTTTTAGGTATGTAGGCTTCATTGTTGTGACAAACATGCTGTTATCATGAGAGTGGTTTGAAGTCATAACAACCTGTCCGATTTCTGTTCCTTCATTAATTTCCTGTAGATCGCCGGAGCTTAGTCCGGTTTTTACTGCCTTCCTAGCAACCATCCCGTCCTTATCTAAGAAATAAAGAAATGATGTTTCATCCTTCTTTACTATGGCCTTCCTCGGAACTGTTGGAACCTTTAATGCTTGATCCAGTGTTACCTTTACGTCAGCTGTAGCCCCGATAGGGAGTGTTTCTACTTGTTCTGCTAGAATTCCTTCATACGGATAGACATTCTTTTTTTCTATCTCCGGTTCATTTTCGGGATAAGAATGAATGTCAAATATGGTTCCTTTTAGCTTTGCTTTTTCTCCTGAAACTGTTGCGTGAAACGGCATATCCACCTGCACCTTTTTTAATTGCTCTTCTGTTAATGTTCCTTTGATCGATAACGTAGTTGAGGCAACCGTTACAACGGGGTTTCCTAGCTGATCATTTACTTCTTTGACAATGCCGTCGCCTTCACTAATGATCATAGCTGAATCACTTTTCTCATTTATGAGACTGATTTGAGTTTCATAGTTGAATATTTTATCTTCAAGCTTACTTTTTTCAAGTTCCTGCTTATAGATTTCCTGTTCAATTTGACTGATAATCATGTCATTTGAAGTGTCTTCTGTATTATTTTCAGTAAAACTCAAGTCCTCTTCAAAGGTAAACATGGAATCAAAAGCATAACTAGAGTCCGAAGAAGAAATGGAAGCCTGATAGTCCAGTAGTTTAGAGATATATTCATCAATACTGCTTAACTCTCCTTCTGCCTGGCTGATTTCCGTCTCCAAGGTTGCTCTTAACTGATCAAGCTCAGGTGTCGCATACTCAAGAAGTGGAGTACCGGCTGTCACGATATCACCTTCGTTAACCAAAAAACGCAGAAACTCTTTATCTTTATCATCAAAATAAACCTTATATTCCTCCTGCGGCATTAAAATTCCCTTTGTATCAAGAGTTTTTATGACATTTCGCTCCTGAACCCTTGTCCAATCGTCAACATACACGGTGTGCTCTGCTTTACTATCTTTTTTCCATATTAAATAGCTGTTTAGTGTAATAAAACTAATACAAAAGAAGATGAGCGAGAAAATAAACCATTTTTTCAACGTAACCACATCCTAACTAATACAGGTACCTCAATATAGGCCATGAAGGCGTGTAAGAGCCAGCTTAATAGGTAAAAGAGGAGAATTGTGAAAAAGGTTAAATACCTATTCTTTTCAGTAAGTCGTGATAAATAAAAATGAAGAAAAGTAATGGTTACTAGTTGAAACAGAGTAATAGAACTGAAAAAATGAACCCAATATTCGTGGTTAATCAATTGCTGAGCAATGACTCCTAATGAGAAGGGATTGCTCGCCTGGTTTAAATTGAAAATGACAAGTACAGGATATGTGATTGCCTTTTCGACTAAATGAATAGAGAAAACAACCATTTGAACGATTAAAGCTTTTTTATAGGAAACATCAAGTACGATCCAATAAACGGAGGCTGGAAACCAAAGAAGCAGGGTTGTATATAGTAAGCTTGAGACCAGCTTTCCCAGTAATAAAAACAACTTCCCAACCTCAAATTCCTCTCTGGAAAAGTCCGTAATCGCTCCTGAGTACGTTTCTGTACCAATGCCAAAATAAGCGCCTGCTGCAAATATAAATAAACTGAATAAATAGAGAACGACAATTCTCCAGCCAATTCCTCCTGTTGTTTCAGCGTTTAGTAGTTGATAGAGGTTTACCTGTGGACGGAAAATCCCCTTTATGATCGACGTTTCATATATCATATAAAGTCTCCTTCATTAAAGTTACTTATCTAGTTTATCGGATTATGCTCAAAAATAACATTGGAATTTGTCGAATTTAATAATTATTGTGAGGATTTTGTTGATTTGGACCAAAGACCTAAAAGTCTCGAATACCTAATCACTATTCTGTTTTCCTAGTAATAGGAGGATTCTCCTAAAATATGATGGCTTGTAATAAATAAAAAGAGAAGTAAGTAGTATTTCTCGAGTTAGGGCAAAGGGGTGTGTCTTTGCTGAAGGATGAATCCGCAAAAATGTAAATATTATAATGAAATGTAAATAAGGTGTTAATTTATTGTGTGATTTTCTATTCTTTCGTATAAAAGCTTTTGTCTATCTAATATATTTAACACTAGTATTCTGAAAATCTTTTTCATTCCAAATTATATAAAATGGTAAGGAAAAGGGAGCGCTATGACAAAATTGAAAATAGTGTTAAAAAAAGAATTTCTAAAAAAACATCTACTTGAAATAGGGGTTATATTATGTTTTGTATTGCCGCCGGTAGGAATCTTGTGGTTAATGTTGATTGGCTGGAATCAATTAAAAAATGCGGTTGATTTAAAGGCTGCATTTTATCTTAATGCAACCACCTTCTTTTTTGTTTGCTTAGCTATAGCGACGTTGGGAGCAACTTTTACTGAGGATAAAGAAGCATACATGCTCATTTTTGCGATGATCTTAGGTTATTTAGGGCTTTATTTGTATATAAAGGAACGCGTCACAATGTCTCTTATTCGCCGATTTAAGTGGATCATGATTATTGGTGGAGTGTATTTAGTGATTTTCGGTAGTGTTATGAGACATTTTCAAGTAACGGATATGCTTATTGGAGGGATAACAGGTACCCTATACATTGGCCCGTTACCTGATTCTGTAGCTGATGGCAGATTGTTTGGAACTGCATATAATCCAAATTTTGCAAGTTTTCTTTTATTACTTATTCTTTCATTTTTATTAGCAGATCAATTAAAAAGACAGCATCATAAACAGATGATTTGGAATTATGTTCTTATTACCATCATGATGTTTGGTATTTTTCAGACAGGCTCACGTTCAGGTATTGGTGTCATGTTCCTTGTCCTGATCATTTTTATGTTGAGGCTTTCAGCAAGAATTGGAATGGCAGCAGCTGCTATACCATTCATATTTCATAAACAGATTGCTGATATACTTCCGAGATTTAAATTATTTAATGAGGCATTTCTTGAAAGGAAAGAGATATGGGAGACGAGTCTTAAGATATGGGAGAAGTATCCTTTTTTTGGAACAACACCATTAGGTTATCGCCGAGCCTATGATCAATTTACACAACCTGAGCCACATGCACACAATATCATATTAGGGTTTTTTACTGAATATGGAACAATAGGTGGATTGGCATTTATCTTCCTTGTGATGACCTTTATGCTGAAGCTTTGTTGCTTATTCTTTATCAATGCCAAAAATAAGACTTTGCTCAATTTCTTCCTTTTATCACTGCCTGTTATCTTTTTCTCAGGAATCTTTGACCATCCGCTTGTCTCACCTCAGACAGCATTACTGGCAATTATCATTTTAGCATGCTTCGATCGATACACAGGAAACGTACCCTTATTGCAAAAAGCAGTCCTATATGTAAACTATAAGGTTGCAAAAGTGATATATTGATGGGTCGGAGGGCTGGGTCGGAGGGACAGGTTCCTTGTCCCTCCTTGCCCTGTTTTGCTTAGTCATGATAGATAAAAACGAGCATATTTTCATTGGGGTTTTTTAGAGTTAAATAACATCTAAGCTATTTCAAGTAAAAGAGGTTTTGATAAACCTGAGTCATGAGGTTAACTAACACATAGCCTAAAGGGTTTAGGAGAGAAGTGTCCACACGCATCTCTCCTACTAATACATAAACATAATACTAAAAGATAAAATTATGTAATGGGAACTTCATTGTACTCCAGGGACACTGAACCTGTCCCCCTGTCCCTTCAAGAACTTCCCCGCTCGATTAATGTTGGGTTGAGTTTGATTTGTACTGTTTCTGCTGAGACTTCATTTTCCATGCGGTTTAGTAAGATTTCGATGGTTGTTTTTACCATTTCTTCTATGGGTTGATGAATACTTGAGATTCCCATGATTTTTGCTAGGTATGTGTCGTCAAATCCGACTACACTGATTTCCTCGGGGATTCGAATGTTTCTTTCTTTTGCTGCCTTCATAAATTCAAGGGCCATAATATCGTTGGTTGTGAAAAGACAGGTGAAGTCAAGTGATTCATAAGAGTTTAAATAGTTTTCAATATCACGTCTCATTAAAAAGTTGTTTGTTGAGGTTTCTTGAAGCTGAATATAGTTTTTCTGTTTGAACTCGAAACCGTTTTCGTATAAGGCGCTTTTAAAGCCAAGAAATTTATCGTCAGGAACCGTACCGATAAATCCAAAGGTTTTGTGGCCGGCATGAATGAATTTCTCCCCGACAATTTTTCCTGCTTTCACATGGTCCAGGCCCACGCTATCAAGTGGCTTGCGGTTTTGGGTCATCACAACAGAAGGGATGGCCAGTTTACTGATCCGTTGAATATTGTAATCACCAGTAGGGACAAGGATCATGCCATCTACCTGACGGGCAATAAAGTTTTGAATACTTTCCCATTCAGTTATTGGATTATGCTTGGAGTTGTGTAGTAGAATACTGTAGCCGTTCTTTCTGGCTTCAGATTCAAGTGCATCGATTAACTCTACAAAATAGGGGTTATACGTTTCTGTTAAGCATAACCCGATGATTTTTGATTCGCTCTTTTTAAGGGTTTGTGCAGCTTTGTTTGGTACATAGCCAACTTCTTCAATCACCTGAAGAACTCGTTTCATGGCATCCTCATTTACGCCGGTATTTCCGTTTATCACTCGTGATACAGTCGATTGGGAAACGTTTGCAAGTTTGGCGATTTCTTTCATCGTAAGCTTACTCATAAGTGCTCCTCCGTTTGAATACGTATTCTCATATTTGAATATAATGATTCACTTAAGATTATTTGTATTGGTGCTATATAAATAGTATATCACACTATTTTTTGTTATCTTTGTTTGATGAATAAACTATGAAAACGCTTAAAATATTGTGTTGACATTTATTTACCCCTATCGTAACATAAAAACCAGAAGACGTGAATACGTTTTCACCAATTATTCAGACTAGGGGGTCTATGAAAGTATGAAAAAATTAATGTTGTTTGTTTCAATCTTAGTTTTATCTCTTTCGTTAGTTGCGTGCAGCTCAAATGGTGCTAGTAGCAGTGATGACAAAATTGTGATTTGGACACAAGCTGCTGCTGATCATCCGGAAGGAAAAATGTTTGCTGACCGAGTAAAAAGTTATAACGAAGAACATCCTGACAAGCCTCAAGTTGAAATTCAAAATATAACACGTGCCGGTGCGGGATCAGGCTATATAGATAAATTAAACGCAGCCATCACAGCTAATGATATGCCGGACATTTTCACACTAGATGGACCAGATATTGCAGCATATGTAGATTCCGGTCTACTTGGAGAGCTTGATGGATATATGAGTGAAGGTTTCAAAGAAGGATTTACAAAGGCAATTATTGATCAAGGTACCGTTGATGGGAAGTTTTATGGAATGGGTTATTCTGATTCAGGTGTTGCCATTATGTATAACGAAGATATGATCAATGCCCTTCCTGAAGATGTAAAAGCATTAGTTCCAGCATCAGATCAAGATTGGACCTGGGACCAATTTATAGAGCTGTCAAGAAAAATTGATGAGTTTGCAAAAACAACAAATGATCCGGCATTTAAAGGATACGAAAGTGCAGTAAGCTTACTATTACCTGATATTACAGCAGGTGCTTATGAAACAGGAACGTACTATTTCACACCTCTTCTTTGGGGAAATGATGCAAATATAGTTGGTGAAGATGGAGTCACAGTTGACGGTGTGTTAAACAGTGATAAAAGTGTTGAAGCATTAACGAAATATGCACAATTATTCGCAGAGCCGCAGCTTGCAAGTGCAAACGAGTCTGAAAAAGCCTTTCATTCAGGTAAGGCAGCATTATCTGTAAGTGGTTTCTGGTATGTGAGTGAATTAACAAGTAACTATCCAAACCTCAAATTCAAAACAGTACGTTATCCGAAAATGAGTGAAGACTATGATGGCTTATACACTCCATCAGGAAGCTGGGCGTTTGTGCGCAATGGACAAGAGGAAGATGAAGAGCGCATTAAGCAGGTAGTGGAAGTGATGGAATGGCTAAACAATGACGAAGCATCTGAAGAATATTATCATGCGAACGGATCGATCCCAACACGTGTAAATTCTATAGATGTCATCGATACGAATACGGACAATCCATATCATAACGAAGCATGGTCTGTCTTAAAATATCAGGTTGAAAACACGAATAAATCCCGACCTGTTTCTCCGGGGTACCCGTACTTATCTGAAACGTTTGCAAAAGATGTTATCTTGAAAATCGGTCAAAATAAAGCAACAGATGAAGCGACAATTAAGCAATATTTGGATGATGCTGTGAAAAAGATTGATTTGGAATTTGAAAAGTATCAGAAGTGATTGGTTAAGAGGGAGGTGGGGAACAAACTGACCTCACCTCTTTCTATATAACTGGGCTAGTCAATAGTGAGCCAAGTAAAAAGGGTGTGAAGTGATGAAAACGGTTAAAAACTTTGTGAAAGTAAGAAATACCACCGAACATTACCGAAACAGTGAGCATTATAAAAAAGGCGAAGTCGTCTCAGCCTATGGATTTTTAACACCAGCAATGGTGCTTGCCATTTTATTTATCGTCCTACCTATTATTCTAGCTTTTACGTATGGTTTTACAGATTATTATTTATTAAAGCCGAATGATAAACAGTTTATCGGCTTGGAAAATTTTAAGCGAATGCTGATAGATGAGGTGCTGATTCAAAGCTTTTTGAACACGATCAAGTTCGTCGTGTTTGTTGTTCCTCTTCAGCTTGCGATGGCACTTGGTTTAGCGTTAATTGTGAATAAAAAAATCAAAGGTGTTGGCTTTTTTAGAACTGCGTATTTTTCACCTGCAGTGTTGTCTCTAGTTGTTATATCTATTCTTTGGACGGTTATGTTAAACCCGACTTCAGGGTTAATTAATGAAATGTTAGCGAATATTGGACTGCCGAAGCAGCCATTTCTCTCAAGTGCTGATCAAGCGATGTACACCATTGTCGCCATTTCCGCATGGTCAGGTTGCGGCTATCAAATGATGATTTTTTTAGCAGGTTTAAAAAATATCGATGGAAGCTTATATGAAGCAGCAGATATTGATGGTGCGAATGCTTTCCAAAAGTTTTTATTCATTACGATTCCTTCATTAAAACCAATATTAATGTTTTTAGTGATAACCACAACGATCCAGGCATTTAAGTTAATTGTTCAGCCGATGGTTATGACAGGCGGTGGACCTGATTACTCTACCATGACAATCTTGCAATACATCTATGAATATGGATTTAGACACAGAAACATCGGATATGCAAGTGCGATTACGTTGGCTTTCACTGTATTTTTAGTTGTTGTGTCCATTGTGATTAAAAAGCTGTTTAGAGAGGAGCGGGCTGCATGAAGATCTTAAAAAAATCCTTGTTTTATTTACTGGCATCTGTGGTGGCGTTACAGTTTTTAGTTCCTCTTCTTTGGATGGTTTTATCTTCTTTTAAAATTGATGAAGTCATCTACCGGGATATTGGCTCGATCTATGCAGTCATCCCGAGATTTTCAGATCTCTCATTGAAATCTTATACTGAGCTGTTAGGTTTTTATAATATCTTTCAGAATGTGGGTAATAGCCTGATTTATGCTTCAATCACAGTTGTGTTTGGCTTAACTATTAATTCTCTGGCAGGCTATGCTCTAGCACGATTTCAATTTCCGTTTAAAGACTGGATTCTCATTTTTATTATTGCGTTGATGATCGTACCAATTGAGGCAACCATTCTTCCGTTATTTTTAGTTGTAAATGAAATGGGGTTAATTAATACAGTGCCGGGGTACTTAATGCCATTTATCATTAATGTAATGAATATTTTTCTGTTCAGACAGCATTTTCTATCATTTCCGGGTGAGTTGATTGAATCTGGAAAAATCGATGGACTTAGTGAAATGGGCTGCTTTTTCCGAATCGTTATTCCATCCAGCTTAAATATGTATATCACAGTCGGAATTTTAACATTCCTTGCTTCCTGGAATGATTTCTTATGGCCGGTTATGGCGTTATCAAATGCTGACCTCATGCCAATTCAGGTTGCATTAAATGCTATTTTCAGTGATACGTATAATATCTACACTAGTCATATTATGGCAGCTTTAACAATTGTCACCATTCCGATTGTTGTGCTGTATATCATTTTCCAAAAATACATTGTTGAAGGCTCAATGCAGAGTGGAATTAAATAAACGAGGTGCAAAATGAATCGACTACAAAAAGCAAACGATTATATCAGAGAAAATAAACATAAAGTACAAAGCCGGCCACACTATCATTTTTCACCTGAAATCGGGTGGATGAATGATCCGAATGGGTTTGTCTATTATCAAGGGAAATATCATTTGTTTTATCAATATTATCCTTATGACATTACATGGAATGACATGCACTGGGGCCATGCAACAACTGAGAATTTCATCGATTGGGAGCATCACCCTGTTGCGTTGGCAAATGACAAAGCATATGACGCGAATGGTTGCTTTTCAGGAAGTGCCATTGAAAAGGATGGGAAGCTGTACTTAATGTACACAGGTCATATTGATCCGAATATGGGATTTGACCGAGATGAACAGGAGATTGCGGAACGGCAATGTGTTGCGATATCTGAAGATGGTGTTCATTTTGAAAAATATCAGTTGAATCCTGTGATTGGTGAAAAAGAATTACCTGAGGGGTACATGATTTGTGACTTTAGAGATCCGAAGGTCATAGAAGTGGATGGAGTTTATTATTGTGTGTTATCGGTAAGGAACAGTAAGAGACGTGGCGAAATTATTATGTTTAAATCAGATGATCTATTAGAGTGGACCTTTCATTCCTCGATTTATCAATCAGCCTTTGATGATAATACTCTTTTAGAGTGTCCGGATTTGTTCAGAATTGATGAGAAAGATATTCTATTATTTTCAGAAATGCCTTGTGACCCTGAATTTGCAGGAGAAATACAAAATAAAACAGCCTATGTCATTGGTAAGATGGATTTTGAAAAAGGGATTTTTAAGGAGGAAACTAAAGGATTGCTAGACTATGGCCAAACCTTTTATGCACCACAATCCACAAAGGGCAAAGATGGGGAACGATTACTCATCGGCTGGATGCACCGCTGGCATGAAACAGCACCGCCAAAGGAATACGGCTTTAACGGAATGATGTCATTGCCGCGTGTGCTTGATATAAAGAACGGTCAGCTCATACAGCAGCCATTTATTGATACTGAAAGTTACTTCCTTTCCAAGGTTACCTATGGGCATGTTCAACTAGGTGATGGGGAAGAGTTGGAAATTGAAGGGAAATCAACAGGCTATCTGCAAGTAAAGATACCTAAACACAGCGGCAAATTCGCGATCAACCTTAACAAAAGCGAAACAAAATCAACCACTGTTGAAATAAACGTAGAAAATAATACACTATCTCTAACATCTGATTACGGAAATCAAGAATTAATCAAAGTGGAGGATCTATCAGCAACCTCTCAACAAGAAATCATGCTCGAATTCTACCTCGACCTCCACTCAATCGAACTATACATCAACTCAGGACAAAAAGTCCTCAGCTTCACAGCCTACGACGCAGACAAAGGAACGGATATCGTATTTGGTGGGCCAGCGGTCGGTCCTGGTGGTCCGGGGGTCGGCCCTGGTGGTCCAGGGGGACAGGTTCCTCGTCCCGCTTCGTTTCATTTAGTGTACCGGGATTGAGAGTGAAGCACCTTTATCCTATGCTCAGGAATACTTGTTTTAGAAGAAGAACGTTCTGGAATTCAACGAACCGTCGAGAGCTTTCGTTCGAGTTATATTATCTGAATAATTTATACTAGCAATCGCCTGCCCAGGGACGTTCAGAGAGAGGAGTGTTTTCACACTTCTCTTTTTTTTTTACATAAATACCCTAAAGTAAATCCTCTAAATTCCTACCATTTATTATAATAGGTACATTTAATAGTGCGAGAGGGACACCGAACCCTATGTCCCTGATAGGTATAAAGGCTCAAAAAACAATTAGATACTAGTGTATTGTAAATGAGATAGATTATAATAATTGTAGATTATTAGAAGATTCTGTCAAAAGTTTTCATATTTTGAAAGTCGGTGAAGATACATGGTGTATGATGGCTTGCTTCTTGCCATTTTAATAGGGTTTATTCGTGGTGGCAGTTTAAAAAGGTTTGGGGAGATTACATTTAAAATGGGGTGGGTGTTCCCGGCGCTGCTTCTGTTTCAATTTTTTATCTTCTATTTTCAAAATAAAATTGAATGGATTGGGGAAATCAGCCATTTTTCATTTATGGGTGTCTATGTAATTGGGCTTATCTTTTTATGGATTAATCGTTTTCATGCCCATTTCAAATTCATTTTTGTTGGTGTACTGCTTAACTTCATTGTGATGGCAGTGAATGGGGGAAGAATGCCTGTTTCGGAAGAGGCTGCTCTTTTATTGGATCCATACTATTTAGATACGTTAAAAAACAGCTTGTATGCAAAACACACGCTTGCAACTGATTCAACCATTTTTGCCTTTTTAGGAGACATTATTCCTCTAAGACCGCCATATCCGAGGGAACAGGTTATTAGTATAGGTGATGTGGTGATGAATATCGGCGGATTCCTTGCAATTCAAGCGATTATGCTAGACAACAAAGAAAATGAAAGTCCATTAAATGGAACTTCGAAGGAGGTGAAAATATAATGAAAAATAAAAAGAAAAATGCTATTCTAAACATACTTATTATTGCTTCTGCTATTATTGCTTTAACATCAGGGTGGAAGTTAGGATAATCAGAAGAAAGAGGGACTATTTTCCCTCTCAGTTTGTAGACAAAGTAAAAATCGCTAGCCCTTCAGACTGATTGCTAACGCTTGCTTTCGAGGCACGAAGCCTTGTGAGGAGCGGAGTTACCAGGGTTGGTAATGAGCACCGCAGCAAGGTGAGTAACGAAGAAAGCGAGCGTTTGTCAACAGTCTGAGAGGGAATGTATTTCCCTCTTTCTTAATTTGTAAGTTGTGAGAGTGATAAAAAATGGTACGTAATCGTCAAAATATATATATGGTCTTCATCTGTGTATTGAGCTTGTTTCTCCTGTTTTTGCATTTTCCTTTTCAAGTTGGGGAATTATCAAATTGGGTCTTAATCTATACATTCATTGGAGCTATTCTTCTCTTAAATCATTTCAGTGTTATTCTCCCGTCAGGAAATTTTCTGTCAATGGATTCTGCGCTTTATTTGGCTTGTATCTTCTTATATGGAATAAATGTTCCACTTCTTGCGTTAATCTTAAGTAGTTTTGTCTTTTTCTTTATTCGCTTTAAAATGGAATGGTGGAAACATCTGTTTAATTTTTCAAACTACTCCATTATGATTGTTTCAACATATTACATGTTCATCGCAAGTGGTGGAAAGGTAGGAAACATAGACGTTACAAATCTCTGGCCTTATACGATTTCGTTAACTGTTTATTTTCTCTTAAACCTTGTCCTAATGTGGCTTTACTTATTTCTTGCAAGCAAGCTGTCTATCCGAAATGTTTTTCAAAAACTCACTAAAAAAGATGATGTAAAAGAAGCATTCTTAAGTTATTTATGCACATTGGTCCTCTCACTAGTTATGACAATTGTGATACATGAGCAACCAATATTCGGTATCTTCTTATTCATCTCATTATCGATCACATTATCGCTAGCCTTTTCCAAAGTGTTTTCCTTATATAAACACGAAGAAACAAGGGCACAAAAAGACTTTTTAACGGGTCTTAATAACCATGGCTATTTTAAACAAACGCTTGATGAATTCATTAAAAGAAGTGAATATGAGGATCCCTTCTCTATTGTCCTACTAGACTTAGATGATTTTAAAAAATATAACGATTTTAATGGACATGTTCAAGGGGACGAGCTGTTAACATTTTTTGGGGGCTTTATATCTGAGAAAATAAAGGACCACACCTTTATTGCTGCTCGTTACGGTGGGGAAGAATTCGCCATTATCATGCCTGAAACAACACAGGAACAAGCGAAAATGTTTATGGACAAAATCCGTAAAGAATATAATGAAACACCGTTTAAGGGAGTTGAGATTCTTCCATTAGGTTGTCTATCCTTCTCTGCTGGAATAACAGAGTATGAAAAAGGAACATACGGTGCTTCGGAGTTATTGGCTAGAGCAGATAAGGCTCTTTATTATGCAAAGGCTGAAGGGAAGAATAACTGTCAAATTTATAAAGAAGGTCGTTTTCATCATAAAGGACATCAAATTAAAGAAGAAATTGACGGTCTTGAGCAGCAGCTGCAGATCTTTTTATCAAAGGATATTTACACATATCAGCACAGCAAAAGAGTATTTAGATACGCTGTCGACATTAGTGATCAACTTGATCTAAGTGAAGAGGAGAAAAGAAGGTTAATTCTTGGAGCGCTTATCCATGATATCGGCAAAATTGAAATTCCGCGTGATATCATTAACAAAAAAGGAAAACTGCAAGTGCACGAATGGGAAATGATGAAAAAGCACGTCACGTACGGAAAGGAAATTCTCAGCTCTGTGAAAAAATACGATGACCTTCTTCCGCTAGTTGAGCTTCATCACGAACGCTACGACGGAAAAGGCTATCCATACGGACTCAAAGGAGAAAACATTCCTAAACTCGCTCGCATTCTCTGCATCATCGACTCCTTCGATGCCATGACAACCGAGCGACCATACCAAAAAACCAAAACCTTCACAGAAGCCATCGAAGAACTACGCAAATGCTCTGGTCAACAATTTGACCCGGTGTTTGTTGAGCCGTTTATTAAGATGGTGGAACATGGGGACAGGTAACCTGTCCCTATTTCATTTTTATTCAAATTTCTTGAAGGACTTTAATTAATAAAGTAGAATTATGTTGTTGAATGCTTCACCCTCATTTAACCTCTCACTATCCCGAATACTACCAACCTCTGTTTTCATTCACTTTTACCCGGAAATTTAAAAAGCGTGGTGATCCCTATCCCAAGAGCGGCAAGAAAAAAGAGTCCCAACGGCATATACCATATTATGCTTAGAGGTATCAATCGACAAACAATTTTTGAAGATGACCAGGACAGGACGAAGTTTTTAGAAGTACTAAAAAAGTATAAGGAAATGAGCTATTTTCAGCTCTACAGTTATTGTTTAATGGACAACCATATTCATTTATTAATGAAGGAATCTGAGAATATTTCAAATGTAGTAAAGCGAATCAGCTCAAGCTATGTTTACTGGTACAATTTGAAATATGAACGCTGTGGTCATTTGTTTCAGGAACGCTTTAAAAGCGAAAATATTGATAGTATACGATATTTTTTAACAGTTCTCCGTTATATCCACCAAAACCCCTTAAAAGCTGGTATATCTACTAGTATCTATGATTGTGAATGGACGAGTGTCCATGAGTACCTGGGAAAGGCCACACTTGTTGATGCAGATTACCCACTTCGATTTTTCTCTTCAGATCAAAAGCAAGCCCTTATTCTATTTAAAGATTTTATGGAAAAACCAAATGATGATCAATGCTTGGAAGATATCGTAAAGGTACGATTAACAGATGATGAGGTGAAAAAGTACCTTTTAGAATTAGGTGTATCAAATGTAAGTGGTTTACAACACGTGGAAAAACAGGTGAGAGACAACATCCTTTTCGAGCTGAAAGAAACATATGGGGTTAGTTTAAGACAAATTGCAAGAGTTACAGGCATTTCCAAGAGTGTGATACAGCGTGCTGGGAAATGAGATTTCAGGAGGTGACCTTGGTTCTATGATCACAAAGATAATGAGTATAGGATTAAAGGGATTGGAGGGATATTGTGTACAAGTTGAAGTTCAAGCTGTTGATATGGGAGAGGGCTTTACTATCGTAGGCTTACCCGATGCTTCTATTAAAGAGTCCAAAGAACGTGTAAAAGCTACACTTTACTCCCAAGGGTGTCCGTTAATTGGGAAAAGAATTGTTGTAAACCTATCGCCATCTGAGCAAAAAAAGAATGGTCCCTTATTTGATTTGCCGATTGCAATAGGTATTCTGAAAAGCTTGAGGATGATTGGAGAAAGCATTCCAAATTCAACTGGGTTTATAGGGGCATTATCTTTAGATGGTTCAATTCTCCCTTTTGAGGGGATGCTTGCTGCTGCATTAGCTGCAAAAAAAATTGGCTTTAACCGGTTATACATGCCGTTTAATCCTGATTTACCGGAAATCATCATTAATGAAGTTGAAATTATATTTGTTTCGTCCTTACGGGATGTTCTTCAACATTTGTCAGGAAAGACTGTACCTGAACTTTATTTGGCAAAAAAATTAACAGAGGAAATTTATTATGAAAAGGATTTTCAACAAATTATTGGCCATTCAGTTGCTAAGCGTGCTTTAGAAATTGCAGCAGCTGGTGAGCATCATGTGTTTATGATCGGTCCACCAGGTTGTGGAAAAAGTATGCTGGCAGAGGCATTCCCTTCTATCCTACCACCATTATCCTATGAAGAAAAGCTTGAAAAAATCAGCTTGTACCAACTTGCAGGAATGGACTACGAAGTTATCCATCAACCCCCTTTTAGAGCTCCTCATCATTCAGCTTCAACTATTTCCATTATTGGAGGTGGACAACATCCAAAGCCTGGAGAAATTTCATTAGCTCACAGGGGTGTTCTGTTTTTAGATGAAATGGCGGAGTTCTCTAAAAAGACCCTTGATATGTTAAGACAGCCAATTGAGACGGGAAAGATTACGATCAGTCGGGTTCGTTCAATCGTCACTTATCCGTCTTCATTTTTATTAATTGGTGCGATGAACCCTTGTCCCTGCGGTTACTTAGGATCTGAATCTTATTACTGTACATGCACTAGGAGGCAAATTCAATCCTACAAAAATCGTATTTCAGGTCCAATCCGTGATCGATTTGATATCTCGCTTATATTGCAAAGAGTAAACTTAGTGAACAGTGATGAATTGCAAAAAGAATCTTCTGCTGAGATCAGACAAAGGGTTGATAAAGCCCGCGATTTTCAATATAAGCGATATGGATATGAAATGTGTAACGGAAAAGCAACTTATGAATTGTTGCTTAATAAGGGAGGATTCCAGGATAATGTTATATCTCTTCTCCAAAAAACAGCAATGCAACAGAACTGGAGCAACCGTGTACAATTGAAGATTCTCCGTTTAGCTAGAACGATTTCAGACTTGGATGGTGAAGTTTATGTGACAGATGACGCATTAAGGGAAGCGATGTTGTTATGTGGGGAGCAGAAAAGTGTTTAGTAGTAGGTTTGAGGAAGGAAAGTAAGTCAGAGGGACAAGGAACCTGTCCCTCTGACCCTGTTTTTGGATATAGACTTCTAGGTTTGGTTGTATGATAATAGGGATAGAAAGGTAGGGAATGACATGATAGATATCCATTGCCATGTTCTCGACGGAATTGATGATGGTGCACAGGATCTTGATGCTTCAATGAATATGATTAAGCATGCTGTGAATGAGGGAATCACGAAGATCATCGCAACACCGCATCATAAAAATGGAAAATATGATAATATCGCTTCGTCTATTAAAGATAAAGTCATAGAGTTAAACCAGAAGATTAAGGAACAAAATCTTCCTATAGAGATATTACCTGGCCAGGAGCCGCGGATTTACGGAGATCTTTTAGAGGATTATGAAAAAGGCGAGATTCTAACTCTTAATCACTCAAAATATGTTTTTATCGAATTTCCGTCTAATCACGTTCCTAGATATACAAAGAAGCTATTATTCGATATTCAGCTAGCAGGACTTTCTCCGATTATCGTTCACCCTGAACGGAATTCAGAGATTATCGAGAATCCTTCCATTTTATATAAGCTGGTTGAACAAGGTGCGGCAACACAAGTAACTGCTTCCAGTGTCACAGGACATTTCGGGAAAAAAATTAAAAAGTTTTCTCTCCAATTAATTGAATCAAGTCAGGCACATTTTATCGCATCAGATGCACATAATCTATCAGGAAGGTCCTTCAGATTGCGTGAAGCTTATGATGAGATCGGAAAAGAATTTGGACGTGACTTCGTCTATATGTTTCAGGAAAATGCCGAGCTTGTTGTTGAAGGAAATACAATTTATCGACAACCACCTCAAGAAATTCGACGTAAGAAGTTTTTGGGGATCTTTTAAAGAACATGGGTGGAAATATACCATGTTCTTTTTTTGTGCAATCTTTCCCTCGTAGTAAACCTCTAAAATAAAATCTTCACGTAACATCTTCACCAATTCTTTACATAAAATTTTCAGAAAATTAATCTTGCGTATATTGTCGCTTAATATCGAACTATTAAACTTAAAATAATAGCTTAAGCGAGGGGGAATTTTAACATGAAAATAGTAAAAGGCGGATTTCTATTAAGTCTAGTATCTCTAGCACTAGTTGGTTGCGGAAGTGATGAAAGCAGTACAAATAATGGCAGTGCAGCTGGAATCCAAGGAGATTTATCATTCTACACATCACAGCCTGATGAGGATGCTCAAAAATTAGTAGATGCATTTAAGGAAAAGTATCCTGACGTAAATGTGCAAACGTATCGATCAGGGACAGAAGAGGTTATTAGTAAAATTAAAGCGGAACAGAAAGCGGGAGATGTTCAAGCAGATGTTTTACTCGTTGCTGACTCTGTTACATTTGAAGATTTGAAGGAAGAGGATTTATTACTTGAATATAAATCAGAGGAGCTCAGTGAAATACCATCTAATTTAGTTGATCCTGATGGCATGTATGCCGGAACAAAAGTGATGGCAACAGCCTTAGTAGCAAACACAGCGAATGTAGAAGAAATGCCTGACTCATGGAATGTGCTGACAGATGAAAATGCGAAAGGGCAAGCAATCATGCCAAGCCCATTTTATTCAGGTGCTGCAGCCTATAATTTAGGTGTATTTACACGAACTGATGCGTTTGGCTGGGATTATTTTAAGAGTTTAAAAGAAAATGAAATGACTGTGACAAAAGGTAATGGAGCTGTTCTTCAAGCTGTTGCTGATGGGGAAAAATCATATGGAATGGTTGTCGACTTCATCGTAGCTCGTGCAAAAGCAGAAGGGTCTCCGGTTGAACTCATATATCCGAAAGAAGGGGTACCGGTGATCACTGAACCAATCGGTATTATGAAGGATCCTGAAAATGAAGCAGCTGCAAAAGCGTTTGTTGATTTTGTTTTATCTGAAGAAGGTCAGGAATTAGCGGCAGAAATAGGCTACACACCAATTCGTAAAGGTGTTGAAGCTCCTGAAGGCTTACAAACGATTGACGAAATGAACGTGATCGATGCAGATATTAGTGAGCTTTATCAAGCAAAAGAAGATGATAAAAAGGAATTCGAGACGATTTTTGGACAATAAAAAAGTTTAAAATCTATGAGGCTACTCAACTGCTTACGCTTGAGCTAGCCTTGTTCCTTTACAAAGGTCATTTTCATCTAAGGGGAGAAATCACTAATGTTGCAAGGTGTTGCAAGTCGTATTCAAAACCAAAATAAATGGTGGTTTTTGATTGGTGTCTTATTCGTCGTCATCTTTTTTGTTGTGCCTATATGCAGGCTGGTCTATTTAAGTTTTACATCTGAAAGTGGTGTAACCTTAAGTAACTATACATCTGTTCTTCAAGATCGTTCAACCTGGAAAACGATTGAAAATACGTTATATGTTGTTGTCGGTTCGTCGATTATCGCAATCGTCTTGGGGATTGTTGCAGCCTGGGTTGTGGCGTACTCGAATATCAGGCAAAAAAAACTGATTCAATTATTTATTTTTTTACCCTTTATTATTCCGTCCTACATCACGACATTAGCGTGGACTCAGTTCATGAGCAAAAATGGATTTTTCGCTAATCTATTAAGTTTGCTGCCGGGGTCAGTGGAGCCAATGGATATGTATAGCTTACAAGGAATCATTATTGTTATGGGATTATCACATTATCCACTTGTTTATTTATTAACGGTAGGTGTTCTGAGGAAAATTCCCCGTGATCTTGAATATGCGGCAAGGATTTCAGGATCAAGCAAGTGGCAGTCTTTCAGAAAAATCACCCTTCCCCTTGCATTACCCGGTATTGCAAGTGGAGGGTTTCTGGCCTTTATTGCAAGCTTAGATAATTTTGGCATTCCTGCGTTTCTTGGAATACCAGGTAATATAAGAGTGCTTAGCACATATATCTATGAGCAAATCGTAGGGCTGGGGCCAAATGCATTTGAAAGAGCAGCAACTTTATCTGTCATTTTAGGAATCATGGCATTAACAGGTACATTTATTCAGTGGCTGCTGTTGAAGAAGTCAAAAAATATTGAAACCGACGTTGAGGATAAAGAACCGAGATTTCACTTTTCTAAAGGAAAGCGCCTTACGATTGAACTGCTTTTATGGAGCTTTTTGTTGCTAACAACAATGGTACCGCTTATTTCAATGCTTTCTGCATCATTGATTAAAGCGTATGGTTTGCCGTTTGCACCGGAAAATATTAGTTTGAAAAACTATCAATTTGTGTTGCTTGAAAATCAAAAAGCGATCACTTCCTTGAAGAACAGTGCTAATTTAGCCTTCATTACTACTGTCTTTTGCTTGGTCATAGGGACGGGGATTGCTTATGTTCGAACAAAAAAACCTTCTTTTATAACAAGAGGGTTAGAGATGATCATTGGAATTCCTTATGCATTACCTGGTACTGTTTTAGCTTTAGCGATGATTTTTGCGTGGATGGAACCGATTCCTGGCTGGAATCCCGGGATATACGGAACAATTACGATTCTATTAATCGCCTATGTGACCCGTTTTTTAATTTTACAGGTCAGGGGAAGCATTACAGCGTTTATGCAGGTGGATCCTTCGATTGAGGAAGCGGCCAGGGTGAGCGGTTCTAATGGATTTTATAAGTGGAAGCAAATTCTGCTGCCATTGATTATCCCAGGTGTCATCAGCGGTGCGTTACTCGTCTTTTTAACGGCGCTAACAGAGCTAACCGTTTCCTCACTCCTATGGTCTAGTGGAACGGAAACGATTGGACTTGTTATTTTCAATTTTGAACAAGCAGGCTATTCAACTTATTCGACAGCCTTCTCAAGTATCGTTGTTTTATTCATTTTGCTAGCCTTTATAGTGTTAGCGATTTTGCAAAAGCTATGGGATAGGAGGGTGTTGCATCATCATGAGCACTCAAATTAAAAATGTAGAAAAAAGCTTCGGTTCGTTTAAAGCCTTGCATCAAATCAACCTTGAAATAAAAAACGGAGAATTTGTGGCGATTCTTGGTCCATCAGGCTGTGGGAAAACAACTTTACTTCGATTACTAGCTGGTTTTGATTCTCCAACAGCAGGGGAAGTTTTAATGAAAAATGAAGTCATTGCTGATGCAACATTTTTCCTGCCTCCTGAAAAGCGTAATATTGGAATGGTGTTTCAATCTTTTGCCTTATGGCCGCATATGAATGTAAGGGATCATATTCGTTTTCCTTTAAAGCATCATCAATTCTTAAGTGAAGATCTAAAAAAGAGCATGGATCATAGAGTGGACGAAGTGTTAAAAATGGTCGATATGCATCATCTTGGAGAAAGAATGCCAAGCGAGCTTTCAGGAGGGCAAAAACAAAGGGTTGCTCTGGCACGTGCGATTGCTCCTAAACCTGCTTTATTGTTAATGGACGAGCCGCTCAGCAGCTTAGATGCTGAGTTGCGCATGTCAATGCGGAGGGAAATTCAGCAACTGCACCATGTAACAAAGGCTTCGATTGTTTATGTTACTCATGATCAAGGTGAAGCCCTGGCAATGGCGGATAAAATTGTGGTGATGAATAAAGGACATATAGAACAAGTGGGCACTCCTAAGGAAATTTACAGCTCGCCAACATCACCATTTGTTGCTTCCTTTGTGGGAAAAGCCAATATAATCCAAGGTAAATGGGAAGGTACAGCATTTTATCCCCTTCATCAGCAGTCAATAAAATGGGATGGAACTTCGGTCACACCAGAATTAAGAGGAAGAAACATATTTCCGGCTCGTCCTGAACAACTATCAATCTCATTTAGTGATGATGGTGTAAGAGGGATCATCAAAAATATACAATATCAAGGTAAAGAGATTCACTACACGGTTGCGATAGAAAATGAGCAGTGGGTGATCCATCAGGATATTTTTGCGACGTTTTCCATCGGTGATGAAGTATCCGTTACATTAAAGGACCTGCAATATAGAGAAAATAAAGAGGAGAGAAAAAAACTTAATTATGTATAAAAAAACACGACTGACTCAAAAAACTGATGAGTCAGCCGTGCACTATTTTTACCCTTAACGATCTTCTGAAGCTTTACCCCACGCCTCAACATTTTTTAATCCTTCAATTGAATCCTGAGTAAAGGTAGGATTCTTACCAGCTGCACGTTGCTTCGTATAGTCTGATAGAGCAGAGAAGGCAATTTTACCGAGTAGTGTAATAGCGATCAGGTTGATAACGGCCATTAGTCCCATGAACAAGTCGGCTAAGCTCCAAACAAAGCTTAAAGAAGCTAATGAACCGAATGCAACCATTGCTACGACGGCAATACGATAAATAGTAAGGAAGAGCTTATTGTTGTTGATAAATTCAATATTCGATTCACCGTAATAATAGTTCCCTACAATCGAACTGAAAGCAAACATGAGAACGATGATCGCCAGGAAAATGCCTGCCCATGATCCCATTGATGTTTCAAGAGCTTGTTGGGTTAACACAATACCGTCAGATTCAGGTGAAGTGTATAGACCGCTTAACAAAATGATAAACGCAGTTGAGCTGCAAATGATAAGTGTATCAACGAATACACCAAGAGATTGGATTAGACCTTGTTTAACAGGGTGACTAACATCAGCTGTAGCAGCAGCGTTTGGTGCACTACCCATACCAGCTTCATTTGAGAACAACCCACGTTTAATTCCATTCATCATCGCGGCACCTAATGCGCCACCAGCAGCTTCCTTCAGTCCAAAGGCACTTTCGAAGATTAAGGCGAACACACTAGGGATTTCTGTAATATTCATAATCATGATAAAAAGAGCAATTAAAATATAAGCTCCTGCCATGATCGGCACAATAACTTCTGATACTCTTGCAATTCTTTTGATTCCACCGAAAATAATAATGGCAGTAATGACGGATAAAACAACCGCAATTAACCCTTTACTAATACCAAATGATGAGTGAAAAGCACTCGTGATCGTATTGGCTTGAACAGAGTTAAAGGCTAATCCGAAGGTAATAGTGATTAACACAGCAAATGTAATACCCATCCAACGGGCATTTAATGCTTTTTCCATATAGTAAGCTGGACCACCACGGAACGTGTCACCATCTTTTACTTTGTAAATTTGTGCTAATGTACTTTCAACAAACGCAGAGGCTGAACCAATAAGTGCGATAAGCCACATCCAAAATACCGCTCCAGGTCCACCGGTTGTAATTGCAATAGCAACCCCGGCTAAGTTCCCTGTACCAACACGGGAAGCTGTACTAATACAAAACGCCTGGAAGGACGACACACCCTTTTTATCAGCCTTTGCCCCTTCCCCTAATAAACGAACCATTTCACCAAACAAGCGAAATTGAACAAACTTTGTTCTAAACGTAAAATATAGCCCTAACCCTATTAACATAATAATTAATACATAAGACCACAATAACGTATTCATCCCGCCAACAACACTCTCTATCAGGTTCATTCAAACACCCCTCATCAATTTATTCCTCATTCATTACTATTCTAAAATATACACCTATATTATATTAGCATATTGTGGGACGGGGGGACAGGCACCTTGACCCTATTTTTAACTAGCTAAAAAAAGGAGAACCGCTGCGCTGCGATTCTCCCTTGCACCTTATTTTTAGTTTTTCCCTAACTGTGTTGGTAGCATTTGAATGGATTGATTTAATGTATCAAGCTTGCTTTCAATCCTATTAAGTAAATAAAGTGTCACCACAATAGGGAAGCCAACCTCACTGATGACAGATAACCATTGATCCATCTTTTCCACCTCTTTTCCTTTAGGATATAAGCAATAACCAATAAAGGGCTGACAAGAATGAAACCTCGTCAGCCCTCAATTGTTTTAAACAAGTTCAATATCGGTTACATTACGCTCAACGATTCGCGCTCCTTTTTTAGATACAAAATCGCCTCCTGTAGTGAAGAAGATGTTGCCCGCTAAAATGTCATCCATTGCCGCATTGATTGCAGCTGGATCAACAGGATCGATAGGAGAATCAACGTTAAGTTTGACTGTTTTTCCTTCAGTGTTTAAAAATTGAAGTTCTAAAGTTTGTGCCATCATGTCACCTCCTTTCTTTCATGTACCTAATCGCGTTCACGATTAAAGAGTGATTTGATTTGAGTCGTTTCGCTCGATAACTGAAAGTGTTTCAGTTTGTAAGCTTGCAAGGGCTTGAGCAACCTGAAGCAATTCATCAGGTGTTGCTGTTGTTTTCACATTGTTGTAATTTTTGCGCTTTAAAATGTCCTTGCCATTCTCGTCCGTGCCCATATCGAACACTAGACTTAATTGGGAATCAATAATGACTTGGCTTGCCATGCTGATCACCTCCTTTCGCCCTTTATATATAAAAAAGGGGAAGGAGAGTAGCGTAAAATTTCAAAAAAATTTTTGGACCGGGGGGACAGGTCCGCTGTCCCAATTTCATTGGGACAATGAACCTGTCCCTCCGACCCGCCCTCAATCCATCTCAAGCCATAGAAAAACCCGAATCATGTACCTTTAAAGGTTCCATAATTCGGGTTAAAATCGGAGCATATGGGCAAGGCCCTATCTGAAAAGTATAATTTGAATGTAAGTGGACCAACGGACCTGTCCGAGACCACTGAAAAAGTGCCCTTTTTAAAAACACAGTAAATGAAATCTACGATTTCATCTATAGATTTCAATAAAATGGAATAAAAAATGATTATAGCTGACTTTTTAGGGGATAGTATCGATGCTATCCTCTTTAAATTCACTGCTAATGCAGTCAATTTTGCTTGTAAGGCCATGCTTTTTTGACCGTACCCCCTGGCACGATCTAACCCATGGAAATTCTTCATCTCACCATTTTTCCATTCTTGGCAAGCTCTTTCCCGATATTTTTCTTTGAATTCATCTGACTTTTGTTGTTGACTGTATTCATAGAATTCTGGAGTATTAATCCCAACTTCTAAAACTTTCCCAACAGTTTTACCAGAAATACAGTTGTCTCTTAACGGACAATTTCTGCACGTTTCCTTTTCAAAGTAATAACGATAGGATTGTCGGTTTTTACTCTTTTTGTGGTATTTCCTTACGGAATTATTCCCTTGAATGCAGAACCATTCATCAGAATCTTTATTGTAGCTGTATAATGCTTCATTTACTCTGTAGGCCATTTCACTAACTGGTATGTAAGCCGTGGCTCCAATTTCTTTTATTCTATCTAATACTTTCTTACGGAAATATGCCTTATCTCCTAATACTTCGTTTACCGTAATACCGCCTTTTTTTGTTTGTTCTAATAATTCGTCAAACATCTTACCATCGACATAGGCTCCATTATCAGCATATACTGCTGTGATAATTCGCTCTTTCGGTATCATCATAAATTCAGTTTTGTAACCAAAGAAATGGGAGGTTTTACTTTTGTGTCCTACTCTAGCATCCAGATCTACAATCGAACGAACTCCTTTTTGTTCCAAAAATTTAGGATCCTCCAGAATTTCTTTCGCAACCTCTAGTAGTTCCTTAACCTTGGAGTTTTTTGGTGCTTCTATATGTTCTTCTACACTTTTAATTGTCTCTTCGAGATAAGACTTCATGGTTACTTTGGCTTCTTTATTATCTTGTATTTCTTTATAAGCTGGAATTCCTTGATCTATTTCCTTTGGTACTTCACCGTTTTCGTTCTCTATTGTTTTAAAGATCTTTTTAGCTAGACGCTTCATGACTCTTTCTGGGGTACATTTAAATGTGTTAGCTTCTGTATGAGTTGTATCAATGCTTATTCCAGTTCCCTGTATAATCCCTTTATCTACACATTGTTTTACAATTTTAGAGATAATGTCATCAATAGTTAAATTTCCTTCTAATTTATTTTTACGAAATTTAGCCAAAAGACTGGGATGAGGTAGATCATCTTCGGGGTTAATGCCTAGAAAATACATATACGCAAGATTCAATGAAGCCTCTTCGATGACACGTTCATCTGATAGGTTATAAAGATATTGTAAGACTAAAAGTTTTACCATAAGTTCAGGCTCTTTTGCCGGTCTACCATAATACTTACAGTAGGTTTTTTCGAGTTCTATATTAATAAAACTAAAATCTAACTCGTCTCTAAGAATTTTAAGTTGATGATTTTCAGGAATTTTATTGTATAATACTGAATAGATGCTTAATTGCATATCTTTGTCTTTAAGCATAAGAAAATCCTCCTTTTTTTGTTTGGTTAATTGTTTTGTGGTGATTCAATTATACCAAAATAAGGAGGATTTTCTTTTTTTATTGTGTTTTTTTAAAAATTCCCAGTATTTAGGATTCGTTTTTCAGTGGTCTCGGACCTGTCCCCCTGTCCCACCCAAGGGACACTGAACCTATTTCTCTTCGACGATTTTGGATGAGATCCAGCCGGTTTTGCCGGATTGGGTTTCGATTTTGAGCCATGTGATGCCGCGGTTGTCGATTTTTTGTTCGTCCATGTATGTGACGGTTTCGTCTTGGAAGATGTCTTCCACGATTTGGCCATCAAGTGATGGGTTTGCACGAACGTTACCGCCGACGCTTTTGTATTGGTCGGTTAAGATGTATTCCTTAGTATTCACCTTTGAACTTACTTCTTCCACTTTTGCCAGAAGTGTTCCTTGATAGTCTTTAATGTCAAAGCCTAGGTCTTTTTGGACTTTTTCTTCTGTCATCCATCTGTCAAATTGATCCCAGGTTTGGGAGTAGGAGCTTGTTGGGTTATTGACGATAGCAAGTGGCAATAGAATGGCAAGGGCGATTCCCACGAGACGAAATGTTCTTTTCCATTTGGCTTTGTTTCGTGTGCGTTTTTTTGAGAGCATTTCTGTTTTGCTGAATGTTTTAAGGAGCAAGGCAAAAAGCTCTTCTATTCCTTCAAGCCAGGAAGGGATGATGTAGTTCCCCTGGTTTCTTCTTTTGCTTAAAAATTTATGAAACAGAACCATGACCGGATAGGAAAGGTAATGAACGGCTTTATGCAAAAGAATGCTCATCCATTCAATTAGCCTTGGTGCTATATGAAAGAGAACCGGCCGCATGAGAATGATGACGATAAACGTAAAAATGGCAATTCTGAGCCAGATGGGTAGCAGGGCAAGTGGTACCCATAGCCAGTATATTTGCTCTAGTAAGGTTTCCACTCGCGTTACTCTCCTTTAGCTGATTGATAAAGATCATTTAAATCATCAAGTGGATCTTCTTCTCTCATTCTCGTGGAGCGACTGGTCTGGTTTTGGTTGCTACCGCCGCTAAATTCATATGGAAAATAAGCTTTAATTTTTTCAATTTGCTGATCAACTTCCACCTTATCGACAGAAGTATCCATCATAAGCTTTTTCACCTGGTGCTGTACTTCAAGTCGGAACGATTCTTCGTTTTGAATGCGATTTTGCACCACTTCTAATGCCGCTTTATTATCTTCTGCAATGAAGAGGGCATTAAGAAGATTTCCTTTTTCAATTTCCTTCTGAATTTCTCCTGCAACAAAGCGGGCTTCACGCATTTTAATTTCTTTTTCATGAATTCTAAGCTCACTATCTTGATCCTGCTTCCAAAATCGTTTGTCATGTTCTTGATCTCGTTGGCTTTGCTTAACGAGAACATTGATATCTGAAATCACAATCCCAACCTGTTTTAAACCGGCAACCATGGAAGAGTGCTCATGAAGGTCCTCAATATGCTTTTTCACTCGTTTGGAATCAGAGATCGAGTAATCAACAGTGATTTCCTCTAGCCAATAAGGAAGCTTCTTTTTAATATATGTGACAATTTCCCCTGCACCTTGTTGAACAAGGGAGATCGGATCTACCACTTTGTAGTCAATTGACAAATCAATTAAAAAGTCACGACCTCTGTCAAGTGAAGGGTACTCATCTTCGTTTTGGAAGCTTTGCGTAGCCATGTTTACAAGATAAACCTTTGTGTATTTTCCGGCGCGAAGATCACTGCGACTTAAGCGATCACCATTTTTGACCACTTGATAATTGTTTTGGTCATTCGTATAAACAAACGCTTGATTCATTGATGATGCTGGTGGTTTTTCAAAAAAGCTAAATTTAACTGGTTGTACGTCGATGAGATTCATTTTGTCATCCTCCCTTTATATTCCATCATGTTTTCATATAGTTCGGCATAACGCTGCTTGTTTGTGCTTGTCATTCCGTTTTTTAACCATAATTTTGCTCTTTCACTGACCGCGTATTGATCGTGATAAAGCAGTGTGAGCATAAGTGGTACTAGTTTTTTCGGGTACCGATTTACAGTTGATGTTAACCATTCCTCTGCTAATCTTTTACTCTTACTGTCTAGCAGCGCTTCGACAATAAATGGAGCAAGATATTGCTGCACTTGGTCGGCTGATAGAGCGGATAGCAGTTCATATCTTGCAGATCGCAGCACTGAGTAAATGAAATGAAGATACTTTCTCTGATCACTTTCCTGTTGCCAGCTATGAAAATGCTGCAAAAATGATTCTGTATAATCACGCTGCTCTATGCCTGCCTGAAAAAGCTTTGTATAGCTTTGTCTTGTCATATTGCGGAGAGCAGAAGGATTTGATAAAAATGATTTTTGTAAAAGCTTTAGTGACTTTGGATACAAAAGAACACCGATCTCAGACCCGATGGCAGCTGAAGCAGTCCATTGCAGAGCATGATTGTTTCGCTGTGAGCTCCAGCTTGTCACAAGATTCATAATTTGCTGGACATACAGATCTTTTTTTATTAGTTCCGATAAGATCTTCACGGTTGTTAGACGGTATATCGTCTGATCATGCTTTGCCCAGTCCTGCAGAAGCTCCTGGCGAACAGCCGGCAGGTCATGTGAGGCCAGTGACGTTAAAGCATGTTCTATAGTTGACATAACTGTCTTTTTCGCTTGTGCAAGATACGTATGAAACCATGACAAAAACTGAACTCGTTCAAAACGAAATTGTTCCCAAAACTGTATTAATATGTGTTCAGCTTCTTCATCGTTTTTCATTCGAATACAATCAATCTTAATATATCCCATATCAGAGTTTACCTTTTTTGATATACGCTCTGCATTTAAAAGGGAGAGTCTTGCTTCATCTGTTAAGAATGACACATTTTCTTGTCCTTGTGGCCATGAAGGTTTCAAACATTCCTCCATTAGCTTTGAGGCGTCCATCAATGTTTTTTCCGGTACATCCTGTAAAATCGCTAATGTGACATATTGAGCAACAAGTGGTAGTGATTGACCGTTCTTCTCGAACCAGTTTTTCACTCTTACATCTATTTGACTTTGAAGTTGATCAATTATTTCCTCTACATGTAATGTGCCGTCAACGACTTTTGCCAGCTTTTCTGGAATACTAGCAATCTCGTGTGGCACGAGCTTTTCAATATAAGGCTCAAGCTCCTCAAGTAAGGATTCTGATAGAGTGTAAAGACCTGATTCCTTTGCATGGTTAACCAACATTAATTTCGTATCTTTAGGACGTTCAATTTTTTTTGTTACAAGCCATTCTGGCAGGTCACTATCATCTGTTGTAATGACAAAATAACTACCAGCCCGCTGAATCGTGTCCTGTAGCGCTTCCCACATTGTAAGGGTAGATTTTTCAAAAAAATCAAGATTCGCATGATCCATGATGTACCCGGTTTTTGGTTTGAAAGGCATGTTTAATAAATCCAGCATAGACAGGGTGGGCAGAAACTCAATCATTTGCTCGACTTCCTGTTGAAGCAGCAAATTGATACCTGTTGAAAACTTCCCAACCCGTTCAGTGTGCTGTAAAACAGTCAAATGCTCCTTGTGCAACTGTTCTTCAACTTCTTGAAAATGGCTAACAGGCACATACACACGTCTTAGTGTTTCTAACCGGGAATCTTTGATGAGAAAAGCCGTAGCTGTATGACCTGTTGAACTTTTTTGCAAGATCGGTTTTCCGATTGATTGGAGCCAATCCTTTGAAACGTCTCCCTGTTCTGCTTCAAGCTTATAAGTCAGCATCCGCTCATAAAGCACATCTATTGCTTGAGGGATGGATGGAAATTCATGTAAAAACGTCATCTGCATACTGCGAACAATAAGGATAAGTTCTTTTGCAATTGGTGCATCATCGATCAAAATAGGCAAAATCAGCTTATTCATTTGATCAGCATACTCAATCTCCCGGTATACAAATTTGGAGTGGTGAACCTCTTTTGAATGAAGGAGAATCACGACATCAACTTGATCGATTGCATCCACAATATCGACTAAATAATTGTTTCCTTTGTCAATATTTCGTGGTGCATACCAGCATATAAGCCCGAGGCTTTCAAGATAATCCGCCATTTCCTTCATCTTCTCAAAATTAGCACTCGCATGACTTAAAAATACTTTGATTGGTGTGTCCATTTTATCCCTCCATTCTTATGGTGTTGTATTGTAATGTGATAACTCTCTTCCGCTTGGAGTAAAATACGTATCTGTTGTCCGTGGAGTATGAATCCAGAAAGTCTCACGGTGTGAGATGGGTTCATCCGAAATTACACTCATTGGAAATCCTTCAAACTGACATCGAATAATATGATTTGTACCACCTGTTTTTTCGGGGGATGTTTGTCCATTCCACACACCGACTAACAAATGGCTCTGTTGGGCTACATAGGCACCGACAGCAAAGTAACAATCCTTCCTGGATGTTTGCTTATAAACAGTAGCGGGTATGAAAGCCTTATTAGCTTTTTTATAAAGCCTAAGAAATTGTGCTTGATCTTGACCCTTGAAATCTTTTTTATATATTTCAACCGGAAAGGGAAGAGGCACATGCAGGGATATCCCCTTTTGAATGGCAAGCTCTGCTATCAGTTGATCAGCACCTGCAGCTAATGGCGATAACAAGGTGATGTTTTCCGGTGATTTGTGCGAAAGAATCTCATCAAACCATAACAAAGCCAGCTTTTTTACTTGAGTGTATGCTTTTGGATGGATATCGCGATGGCCAGTTACGCCAATGATATATGAGTGTGTCAAAAATATTCTTCAACCTTCCGTGTAGAACGTGTTTGCTTTTGGTTAAAATCACCTGACTAGTTATATTTAACTGTTAAATGCACCCAGCCTTGTTCAATAAAGGCACGTTTACATTATAATCATGGACGAGGGGAAAAATGACTGCTTTTACTGTTTCTATTCATTATGAAGTAAATCAATTTCAATTAAGTCCCATGATGTAATAATACCTAGAGGTTTTTCATATGGTGAGCCGTTTTCAGTTACAATGACAGCTTCAAGTTTTAGCTGTTTTTGAAAATATTCTTCGAAAAGGTCTTCCAGTTCTAGAATATTTTTGTGTTTGCTAATGAAGGAAACGTTGTGATCATCCTCAAATCTCTTTAAATCCCTGGCAGTTGACTGATTTAGGTCAATTCGTCCGTCTTTGATATGTGAGGCAAGCCAGCTTGTTAATCCTCCTTCTGTTAAAAGAAACGAAAACTTTTCGTTTTCATAAATTGGAAATTGATTATATGAGGAAGAATTCATCATTTTAATCACATATTCAAGCGAGTCATTTGAATGCAGGTAAACAACTGTTTTCGTCGCGATCTTCAGTACCTTTGGTGGAGCTGACAGATAGCTCGAAATTTGTTCAATCTGCTTCACGACCTTTTCATGCGGTGTGGCAATATATGTATTTGTTTGTCTTCTTTCATGAACAAGTGCATTTCGGAGCTTGGCAAATTGCTTCAAATCTCCATAAAATGATTGAATATACGTATGTTTTCGACTAGCGTCTGAAAGCAGCTTCATAAATGCATCATTATGTTCATAAGGATTTAGCTGCTTTAATACATGATGAATTTGATTAAAAGCAACCTCAAAGCGTTCAGCAAGATCTGAACTAGCCTGCTGTGTGTTGATACTCATTATACCTCACGACCTTTTTCAATCTTTTCTACTAAAATAGTATACAAAAAAAGGGACTGATTTCCTAGAGTAGTCCTATATTTTGACATATATTCATGTATAATGGGGAATCATATGATATTATCATATTTTATTCTAAGAGAAGTATGGTTGTTGAGGAAGCTAAGGTTATTTACCATTAGAACTTGGTGATCATTCAAGTTTTTTCAATAAAGATAGATGCTTCATTTTGGATGGTAGGTGGATTTACATGTTTTTGTTAAAATCAAAATGGTTGTTGATTAGCTTATTTGTCGCAGTTGAGATACTGACTCTAATAGCAGATTTTTTCTTTCTTATTAATCATGTAGCTTTATCTGTATTACATATTACCATCTCCCTAATTACAGTTGTTTTTATTTTAGTTCTTGTTTATGGTATGAACAAAACGACGAAGGAACTAACACATAGTAATAACCGGTTAAAGTATATTTTTGATTCAATAGATGTTGCGATATGGTCACATGATTTAAAAAAAGATAATTTATTAATTACGCCCGGTATTGAAAAGTTATATGGGTACTCCTTGGATGAATTTTATCGTGATCAGCTTTTAAAGTTGTTCTACCGGAGGATCAGAAGGTGATTGAACAACGGTTGGAGCAATTAAATAAAAAGAAACCTGTCACAAGTTTATATCGAATCCTTAGGCCGGGTGGGGAAGTCCGCTGGATTCGTGATAGAGGGATTCCAACTTATGATGAAAAAGGGAATTATGTGGATTTTACAAGTGTTTTATTTGATGTAACAGAGCAAAAGGAGCGGGAGGAGCGTTATCGCGGGTTAGTAGAGATGTCCCCGGATATTATTGCGGTGATTAGGGATTGGAAGCTTGTATTCATAAATAAAGCCGGAAGTGATCTTCTTGGCTCCACGGATATTATTGGTCGGCATGTTTTAGATCTTTTCTCTACTGACAATCTGAGTAGGATAAAAGAGATTATCCAAAAGATGGATAACAGTGACAAAATGGAAAAAGATTATTTTGAATGTCAGCTAACTCTGCCAAATGGTGCTGTTATTGATGCGGAAGTCTCACTCATGAAGATTTTATATGAGGGAAGAGTAGCTAAGCTTCTAGTCGGCCGGGATATTACGGAGCGCAAAAAGGCAGAACAAATGATTCACAATATGGCTTACTATGATACTGTTACGAATCTTCCAAATCGAAACATGTTTAAAGAATATTTAAATAAAAGTTTATCAGCGAATGGAAAAAACCAAGAGCTTGCTGTGTTATTCCTGGATTTGGATCGATTTAAGGTTATTAATGATACAAAAGGGCATTCAACAGGGGACCTTTTATTAAAGGATGTAGCGGATCGTTTAACGAATGCGGTGAAAAGTGACGGCTTTGTTTCCCGGCAAGGTGGAGATGAGTTTTTAATTCTCCTGGAAGGAAAGAAAAAGGAAGAGATTGAAAAAATTGCTCAGACAATTATTGACGAGTTTTCCCGTCCATTTTTCGTCCATTGTGAAGAGATCTTTATTACAACAAGCATTGGCATTAGTCTTTACCCATATGATGGTGAAGATCAGGAAACATTGATTAAAAATGCCGATACTGCTATGTATCTAGCCAAAGAGAGCGGGAAAAATAACTTTCAATACTATAATGCACGTCTTAACACTCAATCAACAAGAAAAATGCAGCTGGAGGTTGGGTTAAGAAAAGCACTTGAAACTGGGGAGTTTAAGATGGTGTACCAGCCGCAATATGAACTTGAAACTGGTAACATCATTGGCGTAGAGGCCTTAATTCGTTGGGAACATCCAAAGCTAGGATTTATTTCGCCTGTTGAATTTATTCCCCTTGCAGAAGAAACAGGGCTTATTGTTCCGATAGGAAAATGGATTTTACGACAAGTGTGTGAAGATCATACTCAATGGAAGGAGGATGGTCTTGGTACAATCAGGACGGCTGTCAATATTTCCGTTCGTCAAATGCAGGATCAGGGATTTGTTAGAAGTGTGAAGCAAGTAATGGATGAATATCATGTGAATTCGGACATGATCGAGCTTGAAATTACAGAAAGCATTATGCAAAATTTCAATCATTCGATTGTCATTTTAAAAGAGCTAAAGGAGCTTGGCGTCAAAATTGCCATTGATGATTTTGGTAAAGGCTACTCCTCATTAAGCTATTTAAAGCATCTGCCGATTGATAAAATTAAAGTGGATAAATCGTTCATCGATGATATTCTGGATCCTAATCACAATGGCTCAATTGCGAAAGCGATTATTGATATGGGGCATATTATGAAATTCACTGTCATTGCTGAGGGGATCGAAGAAGAAAAACAAGTCGCCTTTTTATTGGAAAATAACTGTAAGCAGGGACAGGGTTATTACTTTAGTAAGCCGGTGTCTGAAGGAGATATACGTAAATTGTTAAGTTGAACCCTTGTGGAGAGATCTGCAAGGGTTTTTCTTTGCAATATATTTGAAAACGAAGCGAAGGAGTGAGATTGAACCGAGTAGAGCACAAAGATGCAACCAGTAACCAATCCACGTAACCAGACCTAAAATGATGCAACACCACAACCAAATTATTGTTAATTAATAGTATAATAGGAATACATTTGAAGAATCATACAAGAAAGCGAGAGTTAAGATGAATGAAAGACAAAAGCTTATAACCTATTCAATCCTTGAAGGGCTTGTCATTGGACTGCTAATTATCCTGCATGTTCTGCTTGGCTGGATGGATCCTGTGTTGCTTTGGATCGTTATCATCAATCTAGCAATTGGTATTATTGCTCTTTGGATCATCCCTTCCTATGCCTTTCAGTTGCTGCTGTTAGTAATCGCCTTATCGACAGGTACTTACGGATTTAAAGTATATGCCACCGTTGAAATGAGTGTATTAGACGCATTTTATACAACCCTGCGTTTATTCTCTTTTAACACAGACACAGTCGTGGCACAAACAGATGGAGTTATTTCCACGTTTCCTCTCTCCATCGAAATTGCACGCTGGGCAGCTGCTTTATATACAGTTTCAGCCATTTTCGCTGTCGCAACAAAATTATTTGGTCAATCAATGAAACTTTTTTGGTACCAATTATTTGGGAAGCATTATGTGATTTATGGATTTCATAAGCAAACGAAAATTCTTGCTAAAAATTTAAGGCAGAGAAAGAAAAAAGTCGTGATAGTTGCAGATACAATAACGGAGCTTGAAAAAAGAGATCTTGAGGAACTAGGTGTTGTGGTGCTGACAAACGATCGAAAAAAATATCAAAAAAGTCGATTGAAAAAAGCCGGGTATTATTTACTGTTTCATGAAGATGATACAAAGAATTTAGCAGAGTTAATTGAGTTAAAGGATCAATTTTTCAAAAGTAAATCAATGCAGGAATTTTTAAACTTAAAAATATACCTTCACTTGCAACATCAACATTCCTACGATATTTTTGAAAAATATGTTGCTAAGCTTAAGGCTGAAAACAAGGAAGATGAGGACATACCGAAGTTTCTGCAAGATTATGTCCCTGTTCGGGTTGTGAATACGTATCGTTTGTTGGCAGAGAAGCTATGGGAAGATTACCCGCTCTATAAAGGGTATGAAGAGCGGGTACGGGACCAGCAAGGAGAGGAGCTTCAGTTAGCCATCATTGGATTTGGAGATACAGGAAATGCTGTGTTGCTAGAGGCGTTGGAGCGTGCGCATTTTTTAAATAAACGTATGCTTAAGGCGGTTATTTTTGATCAAGATGCAGAAAAACTCAAGAAACGTTGGCAGAAAACGCATAGTAAGGTTCGATACATTGCTGATGTGCAGTTTGAGGAGTTTGATGCTGAATCTGAGCAAGTAAGTGAATATCAAGAAAAGCTCCATTCCGCTTCACACATTATTGTAAGCTTACCGGATGATTCAATAAACATGACAATCGGAATGGAACTGTCAAAGGCATTCCCGGCAAAACCGATCATGATAAAAATGGCAAACGAAGCATTTATGAGTCAATGGATACATGATGATGTAGATGAGTTTGGGAACATCATTTGTTTTGGCGATTGGGATGATGTGTTAAATGAGGATTATTTCATCAATGAAAAAATGGACACGGCCGCGAAACAGGTACACGGAAACTATATTAGAGATAAAGGAAAAGGTGTACCATCGAAGTGGGAAAGGTTGGATGACTTTAAAAAAGAATCTAACCGAAAGCAAGCTGCACATGCGTTAACAAAGGTTGTAATGGCAGGTTTTACTCCAGTTAAAAAAGCAACAGACAGTGATGTCATTGTAAAGGAAAAAGAATTTAATCAACACATCCAACCAATCCGTGATCGACTGGCAGAAGTTGAGCATGAACGCTGGAACGCATTTCATTATATTAGAGGCTGGGATACAAAACATCATATAGAAAAGGGAAGCTGGAAGGATGAGCAGAATAAACTTCACGGCTGTCTTGTATCATTTGAACAATTGCCTGAGGTTAGTAGAAAAGTCGGTATAGAAAAGTCCTTTGAATATTGGGATTACCAGGTTGTGGACCGGTTGTATAAGACAGTTGTAAATGAACTGGGTTACCAGATTGTTCGGCGGAAATAAATAAAAAACAGCAGCGGGAAAGGAATCTGCTACTGTTTTCTTAAATTCTACTAAAATACTCAGCGCTTTCAATCATCAATCGACAGTCCAAATAGTTACTCTCACTCAAATCAATCTCAAAAATAAAATCCTTATCTCCAATGAAAGGCTTCACCATTTCCCAATTTATTTGACCTTTTCCAAGTGGTAATGAATCATGCTCTACACCAAGTGAATCAACAAGGTGAAAATAGTTAGCATAGTGAGCATATGTTTTTAGATGATTCTGTAATGCTCGATTGTTTCCATTTAATGCGATAAAAGAATGGCTAATGTCGATATTTAAAGGCAGATGAAGTGGACGAACAATTTCTTCTAGCAGATGAGGGTTTTGGGCTGAAAAAATACCTTGTGTTGTATCTTCCCATAAAAAGGTTGTATCACACATATGGAGAATTTCCTCAATCCGCTTTCTTGTTTCGTATCGAGCTGCTATGTCCGTGAACGCCGAGCTTTCAGACTGAGAATAATGACAATGGACAATACATTTGATCTGTTCCTGTCTACAAATAGCGGCCAACAGCTCTGATGACCAGTTATAGAACTGCCGCATTTCCTGATTAGAGCTAATTATATCTAAATAGCGCCCATTATGCTTCATTGGGTGATGAAGATAGACACGAATTCCCCTTGCTTTTAAAAATTGAATAGTGTTTACTATTTCATCCGGGTGATGAAGGTTTTTCTCTGTTAAATGAAGCTCGATAATCTCTGGATCATAGAGGATACGATCTTGTATCTGCTCTTGGTTAATGGCGGCTTTTAAACGGATATATTTGATAATTCTCAGCCCCTTTATATTAATCACTAATAATATGTATTCATAATTACCTTCTATTATAAAGGGTGGTATGATGTTTCATAAATTCTTTACAATAATTTTCAACTTTACATTATCAAAACAACAAAGCATACGAAAACAGCCGAAAAAAAACCCTAGAAGAAACAATTCTCCCAGGGTTAATCTTTTTTAACAATACTAACGATATATCCAACTACTGTACCTGCAATCGCCGGTACTAACCAACCAATCCCGATATTAAACAGCGGAATAACATCTAAATGTAATCCGTCCACATTCACACCGGCTGCTTTTAATCCATCAATAATACTAAAAACAGCTGTGATACTTAAACTAATGATATAAACAATTGATTTTGTAGGTACAACATAATCCAAAAAGGATAAAAGGATTAAGACAATTGCTAAAGGATAAAGAGCTGTTAACAACGGTACTGACACTGAAATCAGCTGTGTTAGGCCGAAGTTGGCTACACATGTGCTGAAAACAGATAAGATAAGAACGATTTGTTTATAGCTTAGTTTAGGAAATACTTTTGAAAGGTAATTTCCACAGGCAGATAATAAGCCGACATTTGTCGTTAAACAAGCAAACGTAATGGCCAGCCCTAATACGACTTTTCCAAGTGAGCCAAAAAGGATACTTGCTGCTGAAGATAAAATGGCTCCGCCGTTATCTAAATATCCTGTTGTTGATACGCTCGTGGCACCGATAAATGCAAGTGAAACATAAACAAACACAAGTCCTGCGCTTGCAATGAGCCCTGCCTTTATACAAATCTTTGTAATGGCCATGCGGTCTTTTATTCCCTGCTCTTTAATTGTAGAGATAACCACAATGCCGAATACAAGAGCACTTAGGGTATCCATCGTTAAATATCCTTCTAAAAATCCATTGAAAAATGCACCATCTTTATAGTCACCTTGTGGCGTTTGAAAATCTCCCATTGGTGTTAGTAGTGCTTTTCCGGTTAAGATAACAAGAATAATTAATAAAGCGGGTGTTAGTATTTTTCCAATTCGATCAACGAGCTTGCTCGGATTTAATGATAACCAGTAGGAAAGCCCAAAGAAAATGATCGTATAAATCAGTAAAGGTGTATTTTTGTCTGCTAATTGGTCTGGAAGAAACGGTATGACACTAATTTCATATGAAACAGTCCCGGTTCTTGGGATTCCGAAAAAGGGTCCGATCGTTAAATACAAAATAATCGGAAAAATCAGACCAAATATAGGATGAACTTTGTTTCCGATTGTTTGAATGTCATTACCAGAAAGTGCGATCGCAACAATTCCTAAAAAGGGTAAGCCAACACCAGTAATTAAAAACCCTAAAATAGCCGGCCACATATGTTCTCCAGCCTGTTGCCCTAATGCTGGTGGGAAGATCATATTTCCAGCTCCGAAAAAGAGTGCAAATAGCATTAAACCGATAACAAGTGTTTGCTTACCGGATGTATGTTGATTCATAATTTCCTCCTGAAAAACTATATTAATAAAATTCCCTAAAATTCGACACAAAGGATAGTTTAGCATAAGTTATAAGAATTTTATAGAAAAAAATAAATTTTATAATAACTTCCAGTGTTGAATCCTTATTTTAGAATAATCATAATTGTTTTAATACTCTATCTATTCGGGATAGACTAGATTTTAAAGTGGCTCCTTGTTATAATTCAGCCTATTATAATGAAGGAGCTTGGTAACCATGCTAAAGAAAAATGAACTTATTTTTATTAGTTTTATGCTTTTTTCGATGTTTTTCGGTGCGGGAAACCTTATATTTCCAGCATTTTTAGGTAGATCTGCAGGAGAAGATGTTTGGCTTTCTCTCGCGGGCTTTATTACAACTGCAGTAGGGTTGCCAATTCTTGGTGTTCTAGCTGTTGCCAAAGCAGGAAGTTTTCATACGCTTGCAAACAGAGTTCATCCATTTTTTGCCTTTTTATTTCCATTATTAATCTATGTTTCCATTGGACCTGGTTTAGCGATTCCAAGAGCTGGTTCGATTGCTTATGAAATGGGGATGAAGCCATTTTTACCAGAATCATTAATGAATCAGCCAGCCATGTTAGCTGTGTACACAGTTGTCTTTTTCGCTGTAACACTATGGTTAAGCTTACAACCCTCTAAACTAGTTGATCGGTTTGGAAAACTATTAACGCCAACCTTGTTAATCATGATAGCATTAATTTTTGTAAAAAGTCTTGTCACACCGATGGGTGCTTTTTCAGAAGCAACAGGTGCGTATCAAGATAATTCATTTTTCCAAGGATTTATGGATGGCTATTTAACAATGGATGCACTAGCTGCGTTAGTGTTTGGAATTGTTGTTGCGAATACCATTCGAGCAAAAGGTGTATCAGATACAAAGCTTGTCTCTAAATATATGGGCTTTGCGGGACTTGGTGCGGGAATATTACTTGCGTCCATTTATACGATACTAGGATTTTTAGGTGCCTCAAGTGCAGGTCTTGGTGAAGCTGAAAATGGTGCAGGTGTATTAACTATTGTAATGAATGAATTATTTGGCAGCATAGGCATTATCCTGCTTGGGTTACTGTTTACTCTTGCATGCTTATGCGTGTGTATCGGGCTTATCATTTCTTGTAGCCAATACTTTTCGTCTCTATTTCCTAAGCTGTCGTACAAAAAATGGGCAGTGATTCTTGCTGTACTAAGTTTATTGGTAGCAAACCTAGGTTTAAATCAGATTTTATCTATTTCTGTTCCAATTTTAGGAGCGATTTATCCAATCGCTGTTGTGTTGATTTTGCTGGGGCTTGCTGGAAACCTGGTGAGTCATTCTGTTTATTTGGTGTCAACGATTTTTACAGCTGTATTTAGTGTGATTGAAACGATTAATACGACGTTTTTAAATGGTATGTTAAATGATGTATTAGGGGTTATTCCTCTTTATGAACAGGGTGTAGGCTGGATTTTACCGGCTTTTGTGGGAGTTGTGATTGGTTTTTTTATGAGGAAAAAATCTGGTCAAGCTGACTTTGAAGAGGTTGCTGCTTAGGGAGAGTGCGAGTTTTCGCGCTCTTCTTTTTTATAGGCTGTTTTTGCATACTTTGTTGTTTTTGATGTAGATAAAAGTTGAAAATTGGTTCGTTTCATTGCGCTGCAGACACTCTCTTTCCTCACTTTCCACAGGAGTCGAGTGTCTTCCGCTCCATTCAACTACCATGAAAATAAACTTCTGTAATTTATAAAAAAAGGCAATACTTAATAAAACGCAGCTCATTCATTTTTTAAATAAGGAGAGTGCGTCTAATCCGTTGATCTACTGTAGAAAATGGACTGGATTGATTAAGATGCTTCAGATTCTTGTAATGTAACTGTGTAGCCTAGACTTTCGAGTCTCCGCAGGGAATGTCGTACAATGGATTGCTCTCTCTGCTTATCAAAGTAGTCTTCGCCTAAGTCTACATACATTTCTTTACGAGTTAAGAGGTAATAAGCTATTCTCAATATGGCATGAGCCACAACTATTCCTGCTCGTTTCCTGCCTTTTCGTGAAGCTGTACGTCTATACAGTTCACCGAGATAGTTTTTAGATCTTCTTACTGAATGAGCTGCTTCTGTTAATGCTGACCTTAAATACTTATTTCCTTTTTTAGTTTTGGCTGATTTCCTTTTTCCAGCACTTTCATTTTGTCCAGGAACTAAGCCTGCCCAGGAACACATATGAGCTGCACTTGGAAATTGTTTCTTAACATCAGTCCCTATTTCTGATAATATTTGTTCAGCCATTCTTGTAGCTATACCAGGAATAGAGTCTAGTCGTTCGACATCTTCCTGATGTGAACTTACTCTTACAGCTACTTCTTTATCTAACATATCGATTTGCTCAGTCAAAAAATCAATATGCTTTAAAATGGTTTTCAACATAAGACGTTGGTGCGAATTGATATATCCTCTAAGTGCGAGCTCCAATTCATCTTTCTTCTTTTTCATTGTACGTCGAGCGAAGTTTGCTAGTTTTTCAGGATCGTCTTCACCATCGGCAATAGCGTTAAGCATATCCCGAGCTGAAACACCCATAACATCTGAAACCACAGAGCCTAGCTTAATGTTTGCACCCTCTAACACCTTTTGTATGCGATTATGTTGTCTAGCACGTTCTTCAATGATACTCCGACGATACCGAACCAGTTCACGGAGTTCCCGTTGGTTCCGATCTGGAATGTAACTGGCTTTTAAAAGTCCATGACGAAGAAGTTTTGCAATCCATTCTGCATCTTTGACATCTGTTTTACGTCCTGGAACTGCCTTAATATGTTGGGCATTGACAACCAAAAACTCAATATCTTCAGCCTCTAGTAAATTCACAATTGGTTTCCAGTAAACACTCGTGCTCTCCATAGCAACATGGGTACAATTATGCTGTTTAATCCAGTCAACCAACTGTAATAGAAATACAGTTTTAGTAGAAAACGTTTGAATCTCCTTTCCTTCTGGTGTCATAATACATGCAGTAATATTGTCCTTGTGAACATCCATACCACATGCTTTTTCAATGACTACATCCATAAAAAACATCCTTTCTACGGCACAAATAATTATTGGAGGCTGGTGCAGCAACCAGAATGGGATTAATCTACCATGTGTGCTTCCCGTAAGGGAGCGACAGTCAGTGGTGCACCGTGGTCGTTGGAGTCAGACTATAGAATGGGCTCTCACGCACCATAGTTTATCGACCTTCCTCTCCCAGCCGTAGAAACAGTATTGACGGTTTATAATCATTTTCATTCTCTGTGGTGAAGCGCTGATTTTTGCGCTTCATGGATGGCTATAGAGTTAAAATAGTGTTTTAAAAGCCACAACCTTTGTGAAAACAGCCTTTTTATAAAAACTTTATAATTGTAAAGTATGAATGAGATTGACTAGATTGTATAATAAAGAAAAGGAGGTGAAATAGAATGGAAAAGCTATTGAATCAAATTCTTACTGAAATGAGAGAGAAGTTTGACAGGGTTGATAAAAAATTTGACAGGATGGATGAAAGATTCAACAGGATGGATAAAAGATTTGAAAAGGTAGAAGTGCAAATGAAAAAAGGCTTTAGCGAAGTGAATCAGCACTTGGATCGCATAGAAGTTGCTCAGAATCAGGATGTGATTGCGATCTTGAAAAAAATCGATAGAAATACAAGAACAGGTGCCTCACACTAGCTTCTTAACCATCATTTCTAAATGCCCCGTAGCCACTTCTACTTCGTGATTCATTTTTCAAAAACAAAGGGACTTGTCCCTGATACCCTGGGACAGTCCCTTAATAAAAACTTACTTTACTTTTTGTCCTTCTACATACTCTACTAATTGCTCCTCAGCATCTTTAGCAACATTACTTACTGCTTTTGAAATAGTAGCAGCTTTTCCTTCTTTCACAAGCCATTTCGCTAGAGCCTTAATTGTACTCATAAAATCTTTCACAACGGTCTTGCTCATCGGATCATAAAGGGAAGGGAGGTCTTTTAAGCATACGTGCTTCCAAACATTCTCGTCACATGCATCCCAGCTTTCAACAGCATGTCCTTCTAAAATTTCTCTTAAATCAAATAAGCAATTTCGATATTTTCTTAGAGTAAGATCTGATTTTCCGTCTGTTTTTTCTTTGAAGAAGGTTACTAGGTCTTCTGAATAAAAGGTATTCACTGTTGCAGGAGTAAATCCTAATAATTCATAGACAGGTATGTCTTCTTCTTTTACAAGTGATTTTTCCTCAGTTGCAGAGTTAAATTCATTGATCGTTGTTATACGCTCAGCTCCACCCGTAACAAATGGTGAAAGTGGAAGGCCGAGTTCTTTACGAACACTGTTGAAATCAGCTGTGATCTCGATTTGTCCGAATTCGCGTTGTGCTTGTGTATATAAATTATTTTCTCTCTGCTGCAAATAGGCTTCAACTCTATCTATTTGCCCTTCATTGATAAGGTCATGCACTGATTTGTCATTTAAATGAGGAATTTTAATATCCAAATCCAGACGAACATCATGGTTGGCGTAAAGCAGCATGTATTGTGGTGCGCCCTCTGGTAAGGAAGCTACCGTGTTTTTCATCTCAACGGTCTTTGGAACCTCGATTGTTTTCTGTTGCTGATCTGACAATGTGATGATATCAGCATTCAATATATGATGAAGTTCATTTATAGACTCTTCTTCAAGTGTGATATATGTTAAAGCATTATCTTCTATTGTGAGTGTTCCAATTACATTTCCTATTTGAATAGGTTCTGTAAGGGCATTGTCAGTATATTGATACCATGAGTTCACCCAATTGCTTACCTTCATTTGATTTTCCCATTTATCAATTAAAAATTGCTGCTGGGATTGAAGCACATCAAACAGTGCCTGCTGATTAACAATTTCATATTTATTAATATATTGCGTGATGTTTCTTGTTTCAGTACTTTCTCGATTTTTATCCGTATTAAAGGCTGCAAGTACCTCAGGATAATACTCCATCAAAATCTGTTCTGGAGTGAGTTGTTTCTCGTTTTGGAGCTTGGTTACAATTTGAATAGCATTTTCGAGCTTATCTGGAGCATGGATGCCTCTGACTCCATTAAAATAGTAGAAAGAGTCAAATGGTTCAATGAGCCCGAATGTGCCGCTCCACGGTGCAACAGAGCCAGAGAGATTTTCTTCTATTTTTGCTAAAGGAAATGTTTCATTTGTAAGCATATCCTTAAACATTACGCTCTTTTCATCCTGGTCAACTGCTTGTAACAGTTTTGGAGTTAAAGACTTCCAGTTTTGGGCCATTTCGTATTCATCTTGTGAAAGACGTTTTCCCTGGTCTGACAAAAACCATTCAATACCGCGCAATCCATTTTCATAGCGATAGAAAAAAACAAGCCAAAAATCAAAAAATTGGTTTTCAATTTTATTAGATAAAGAGTGCTCTGTTCTTCTTTTAAATTCACTATGTAATTTGTATTGCTGACCTACTGGGATTTTTTTATATACGAAGTCCTTTATTTTCAACGTAAGCATATGCTTTTGTTGATAAAAACGTTCTTCTTTTACTTCATGCAGCTGAATCACGCTTGATTTCTTCATACAGCATTTTTTATATTTTTTCCCGCTTCCGCATATACACGGGTCATTACGTCTTGCTTCCACTTTCATCACCTATCATTCTTTTCTAATCCATACTATATATTAAACTAAGTTTTTATAATGAGCAAAGTATACAAAATTAGATTTTAGTCAAAAGCTGAAGTATATTCAAGTCATAAGAAATAAATGAAACTTTTTCCGCGAATCATTCGTACTAATTAGTAAGAAGTGAAGTTATCAATAGGAGACGATGATGATGAAGCAAGTTGTCCATTTTTTTATACAATCAACAGCTGCAACCATGTCAACGGGAACGATATGGCTGGTAAGCTTTTTTCCATTAGATCAGACGTTTTTATTGTCAAGTGCATATGCCATTGGCGGGGGGACTGCTGTATTTTTTTCAACAAAAGCGCTCACTCATCAGCAATTTTTAAAACAGAATCAGCTATCGAGAAAAGAATTTGCCTATATTAAGCGGCATTTGAAAGAAGCGGATCAAAAAATAAAACGTCTGCGTAAGGCACTTTTTAGCATACGAACGATTTCAACGATTAAGCAAAATATCGAGATGTACCGCGTAGTGAATAGAATTTATACAATTACGAAAAAAGAACCGAAGCGTTTTTACTTAGCTGAATCATTTTATTATTCACATTTAGATTCGCTCGTTGAATTAAGTGAAAAATACGCATATTTAGCCAGTCAGCCGGCGAAAACTAGTGAACTATCACAATCATTAACCGAAACACGTCGTACTATTTCACAGCTTTCTGAATCACTCGAACAGGATTTGCATGATGTGTTATCGAAGGATATATCTCAGTTGAATTTTGAATTAGATGTCGCAAAGCTAACAATTGATAAATCAGTGAAAAAATAAGAGGAGGCACTTTTATGAGTAACAATCCACTTGATGAACTGCTCTCAAACCCGTTTGGAGAAGAGGAGCTTGTTGTAAAAAATGAACCAGATTCAGCAAAGCCGGCAAAACTGCTTGATGTTTTACCGGAGGAAAACCGTAAAAAGGCCATTCAGCTTGCAGAGCAAATTGATCCGAAAAACCAGCAGGCTATCGCCCTATATGGAACACAAGCACAGTCTAAGCTATTGAATTTTTCACACTCCATGCTTGATCATGTCCAAAAAAAGGATACGGGTGAAATTGGCCAAATTATCGGAGACTTAATGAAAAAGCTCGAACAAGTGAGTCCTGATGCATTAAAGCCTGAAAAACGCGGACTTATCTCAAAAATGTTCGGGAAAATCTCTAACTCCGTTCAAGAGGTATTAACAAAATACCAAAAAACCGGTGTTCAAATCGATCGAATCAGCGTGAAGCTCGATCATTCGAAAACAGGCTTACTTCAAGATATCCAAGTACTTGAACAGCTTTACGAGCAAAACAAGGAATACTTCCATGCGCTAAATGTTTATATTGCAGCTGGTGAACTCAAGCTTGAAGAATTACAAACGAAAACAATACCTGAGCTAAAGAAAAAAGCTGAGCTCACACAGGACCAAATGGCCTTCCAGGAGGTCAATGATCTTATGCAATTTGCCGATCGTTTGGAAAAGCGGACACATGATCTTGTCTTAAGCAGACAAATCACAATGCAAAGTGCTCCACAAATTCGCTTAATTCAAAGCGCCAACCAGGCATTAGTGGAAAAAATTCAATCATCGATCACAACGGCGATTCCACTATGGAAAAACCAAGTAGCTATTGCACTCACACTACTTCGCCAAAAGGATGCGGTTGAAGCTCAAAAGCTAGTGTCTAAAACGACGAATGATTTACTATTGAAAAATGCAGAAATGTTAAAGGTCAACACAGTGGAAACAGCGAAGGAAAATGAACGCGGACTTGTAGACGTGGACACATTAAAAAAGGTCCAAGACCATTTAGTTTCAACATTAGAAGAAACATTGCGCATTCAAGCCGAAGGCCGTGCCAAGCGCCTTCAAGCAGAACAGGACCTAGCAATGATGGAAACAGACTTGAAAAAGAAATTGGCGGGAATGTAGGTCCAGGGGGACAGGTTGAGACCACTGAAAAAGTGCCCTTTTTAAATACTCATTTTATGAAATTTACGGATTCCAACTATATATTTCAAGAAAATGGAATAAAAAATGACTATAGCTGACTTTTTAGAGGATAGTATCGCTGCTATCCTCTTTAAATTTACTGCTAATGCAGTTAATTTTGCTTGTAAGGCCACGCTTTTTAGATCGTACCCCCTGGCACGATCTAACCCGTGGAAATTCTTCATCTCACCATTTTTCCATTCGTGAGAAGCTCTTTCCCGATATTTTTCTTTGAATTCAGCTGACTTTTGTTGTTGGCTGTATTCATAGAATTCTGGAGTATTGATCCCAACCTCTAAAACTTTTGCTACAGTTTTACCAGAAATACAAACATCTCTAAACGGGCAACTTCTGCAAGTTTCCTTTCCAAAGTAATAACGATAGGATTGTCGGTTTTTAGTCTTTTTGTGGTATTTCCTTACGGAAATATTCCCCTGAATACAGAACCATTCATCAGAATCTTTATTGTAGCTGTAAAGTGCTTCATTTACTCTATAGGCCATTTCACTTACTGGTATGTATGCTTTAGCTCCAATTTCTTTTATTCTATCTAGTATTATCTTACGAAAATAAGCCTTATCGGCAAATATTTCTTCTATGAAAATACCGCCTTTTTTTGTTTGTTCTAATAACTCGTCAAACATTTTACCATCCACATAGGCCCCATTATCAACATGAACTGCTGTTATAATTCGCTCTTTCGGTATCATCATAAATTCTGTTTTATAACCAAAGAAATGGGAAGTTTTACTTTTATGTCCAACTCTAGCGTCTAGATCTACAATGGACCGAACTCCTTTTTGTTCCAGAAATTTAGGGTCCTCCAGAATTTCTTTCGTAACCTCTAGTAATTCCTTCACCTTGGAGTTGTTTTGTATATCTGTATGTTCTTCTACACTTGAAATTATCTCTTCGAGATAAGACTTCATGGTTGCCTTAGCTTCTTTATGATCTTTTATTTCTTTATAATCTGGAATCTCCTGATTTATTTCCTTCGGTACTTCACCGTTTTCGTTCTCCACAGTTTTAAAAATCTTTTTAGCTAGACGCTTCATTACTCTTTCTGCGGTACATTTAAATGTGTTAGATGCTGTGTGAGTTGTATCAATGCTTATTCCCGTTCCCTGTATAATCCCTTTATCTACACATTGTTTTACGATTTTAGAGATGATGTCATCAATCGTTAAATTTCCTTCTAATTTATTTTTACGAAACTTAGTCAAAAGGCTTGGATGAGGTAGATCATCTTCGGGGTTAATGCCTAGAAAATACATGTAAGCAAGATTCAATGAAGCCTCTTCGATGACACGTTCATCTGATAGGTTATAAAGATATTGTAAGACTAAAAGTTTTACCATAAGTTCAGGCTCTTTTGCTGGTCTACCATAATACTTACAGTAGGTTTTTTCGAGTTCTATATTAATAAAACTAAAATCTAATTCGTCTCTAAGAATTTTAAGTTGATGATTTTCAGGAATTTTATTGTATAATACTGAATAGATGCTTAATTGCATATCTTTGTCTTTAAGCATAAAAAGAAAACCTTCCTTCTTTTGATTAATTGTTTCTTGGTCGATTCAATTATACCAAAAATAGGAGGGTTTTCTTTTTTATTATACTGTTTTTTTACATATTCCCATTATTTAGGGGGTGTTTTTCAGTGGTCTCGGACAGGTTCCTTGTCCCTTATTGGGACAAGGAACCTGTCCCCTCGGTCCATTATTCTTGAATAATGGAAAATGCTTGTTTGAGTATTTCTGATTTTCGTTCTTCTTTTTGTTGCTCGTATATTTGTTTGAATTCTTTGGCGGCATCTTTTGGATAGCCGTTTTGTGTGAGCTCATTGACTAGATTTTTATATATAGTCTGAAAGTCTTTTTCTGTTTGTTGCTCAATCTTTTGCCCTTGGGCAGAATAGCTTTGATAGAGTGCTTTTAGCGAATCATCATCGGAATGATCCCCGTTTATGTAGGCTTTGAAATCATGTAGTGCGTGTTCAACCAAGGTGTCAAGTTGATCATTTGTCTTTGATTGAAGCTCCTCGAATTTACCTTTATAGTTTTCTTTTATTTCCTCAAGAGAATAGCCTGAATTGGTTACAGCAACATGGTCAACATGTGTTTGATAAAAAACGGTTTTATTCGGCTGGGATAATTCTTTTGAAATTTCCCTTTGCGGACTATGAATCGTGACAGGCTTTTCAGCACCAGTAAAGGTGTATTTACTCCCTAAGAATAAAATAAACAACGAGATAAAGGCAAAAATAGTGATTCTTCTAAAATCCATTTTGTATTCCTCCTCTCTTGTTTAGTTTGGTCCATTTTTACAGGTTATAATCAAGAGGAGGGGCTTTTACATTCGGATTGGCAAAAAAGAAGCCTTGGGTAGCGACCTGTCCGCTAGTTTGCATGAGTAGGGACGTGGAACCTGTCCCCCTGGACCGGGCCTATCTTCGATTATTGGGTGTTTAGCTTCGATTTTATCGGATTTAGCTTCGATTTTAGGGTGTTTAGCTTCGATTTTTCACATTTTATCTTCGATTCGACAATTTCCTTCATAGTTCTACAATCTCAGACAGCTTGGTATGTCAGAGATGGGACGTGGAACCTGTCCCCCCGGACCACCACAAAAAAAGAGCAACGGCTCCGCTGCTCCTTACATATCCAATTCGTCTTTTTTATTTTTTCCTTTTTTAAACAACGCCTTAACCAGGATAATGAACACCATGATGGCAGCATACACAAAGAATAGAGCAAAATATCCCCATAAACCAACAATGGCGTCGGCAAATTCCATATTTCCTCTGTTTGTAATAGCTTGTTGAATTTCAATAGCGAATACGAGGACGAACATAAATGTTAAGGTATATAAAAAAGCAATTAAATGAATACCGAACGGAAATTGTGATAGCCATTTTGAGATCATGTAGACAGCAGCAAATGTGACCATTCCGATTACACCCATAATCCAAAAATGCATGTCTTTGTCTGTCATCTGTAAGCCTAACATGTCATTGATGATCACGATTAGAATATCATGCAAACTGTTCATGACCTCAACTAGAAATAAAATGCCATCTTTCATTTCATCACTCATTTCTAATAGTTAATATTCAAACATCAATTATACCAGTTTTTTTACAATAGGTAAGAAGAATATCTGTCCAATTCGTTACATACCTTGTATTACTCAGACAGCGAGGTGTAGCAAATTGCGAAGACGTCGAAGAAATCCCATTCCATTGGTTATTGTAATTATCTTGATCATGACCGTGCTAGTCGTCTCTGTTCGATTATTTACGGGTTTTTCCAACAGTGATCCTGAGGATGTTGTCTCAAGATTTTATCATTATGAACAGGAAGGTGACTTTGGAAGTGCGTGGGAACTATTTCATCCTGTTATGCAGGAGCGTTTTTCAAAAAATGCCTATGTAACAGAGCGTTCACACATCTACATGGGTCATTACGGTGTATCAACATTTGAGTATGAAATCGTAGAGGAAGAAGAGATTCAAAATTGGAAAATGGCCGAGGATCAAGAGGCATTTTCAACTGCATACCGATTGAGCGCAGAACAACAATTTAAAAGCAAATTTGGCACATTTATAATCCTGCAGGAGGTCTATGCCGTCCAGCATGAGGGTGAGTGGAAAATTGTGTGGGATTATAATTAGGACCAGGGGGACAGGTTCCTTGTCCCCTTGGGACGAGGAACCTGTCCCTGCGGTCCACATTACATACCATTAAAAATAAGGTAAGCAGCGAATGAGAATAACACAATAGAAAGAATAATAAGTAAAATGCAAATAACTAAGATGATCCAGCCTGCCACTTTTCTGCCAGTGACAATGAAGTATATACCTAACACAATCGGTCCAAATATCAAGCCTAAGATCCCCCATAGCCATGGGTTTCGGTTATGTTTTGGAGCATCAATTGCCAGATATACGGTGATGATTATAGGAATAATAAGTCCAATAAATTCCACCATGATCCCTCCCTACAGATGATTTCTTTAAAGAATATGGATTCCACAACAAATTATGACTAGTAGATTTCGAGAACACCAGCCAACATTATTTTATGAATAAATTCCCCATTCTACTAAATTATAACAAAAAATGACATAAAAAAAGTTAGTCCTTGTAAAATAGGACTAACTTCCTAAAATCAGTTTGTGCTTGCTGTATTTTTGCTGATTTCGAGATGTTCTTTTAGCTGATTTGATAATGCTAAACGTTCTTCTTCAGGAACGATATAATAGTAGATACCATTAATTTTATCGCCTGTGCCTTTTACCTGAAATTGCTCTAGGTTTTGGGAAGCTGCTTTATAATTTGCTTGAATATCCCACATTTCATCGAATGTTAGGTTCGTTTTTACGTTATCACGGACAACACCGAACATATCGCCGAATTTTGTAATAGATGAAACATTAGCGCCTTTTTTAATAACGGCTTCGATCACTTGACGTTGGCGTTCTTGTCTACCGAAGTCACCGCGTGGGTCGTCGTAACGCATTCTAGTATATGCTAATGCTTTTTTTCCATCTAGTGTAGTCAATCCTTCAGTGAAGTCATAACCTTCGTAAGAGAAATTTAGTGTATTATTTACCTCAACACCACCAACGGCATCAACTGTATCTTTAAAGCTTTCCATGTTGATTTTTACGAAATAGTCGACCGGTACATCTAAGAAGTGCTCTACAGTGTTAATCGCCATTTCTGTTCCACCAAAGGCATAAGCATGGTTGATCTTATCTTGTTTACCTTTTCCAACAATTTCAGTTCGCGTATCACGAGGTATGCTCACCATTTGAGTCGTGTTTGTATGTGGATTCACTGTCATTAAAATTAACGAGTCAGAGCGACCGCGGTCACCTTTCCGTTCATCTACACCCATTAACAGGATCGAAATTGGATCCTTTTCTTCGAATACAACTTTTTCTGTACGTTTCTCAGACTTATCTCTATCAAGGTCTTCTTGAATGCTTGCCACAGTATCAGCAGCTGATTTATATAAATAATAAGCATAGCCGCCTGTACCTAAAACAAGAAGTCCAATTACACTTAAAGTGATCCATAGCCACTTCTTCTTCTTTTTGCGTTCTCTCATATTCTATATCATCCTTTTAAATTTATTTTCATAATAGCCTATAAAGATTATATTGCTCTGTGACTATTATCACAATCATTTTTTGTAAAAAAATGTTTCCAATTATAAGACGCAAGCGGAAATCAAAAGGTTACAGCCTTTGTAGAAATTTGTCTAAATAATAAGATTGGCAGATTTAAAATAAAAAATTATAATTTATTTGTTAAAATATAGATTTTTATAGGAGGAAAGACGAATTTGAAAAATCGGTTTGTTACATTATTACTAGTTTTCACCTTGCTTTTTTCTATCTTTGTACCTTTTGTACAAAGTGTAGATGCCGAGGAAAGTAATAGCATCACCATTTTACCTGCTGTGAGCACAGAAGAAGGCATTCAACTTCAATGGAAAACAGTCACTACAGCATCTGATGAAGAAAGCTTTAGTGTTGCGAAAAATAACGAAGAGCTTTCTGTAGAATCAATTAAACAACTGTCTACAGTTTTAAATGAACAAAAAGAAATGGAGAGAACTTACCAGCTTCTTGATACAGATGTTGTAGAGGATGGGGAATACATCTACACAGTAGAAAAAACTGGTGAAACTCCTATTCAAACCGAGCCTCTCACTGTAACATATCAAAACAATGCTCAGGAAATAATCGTACATATAAAGGATATAACCGAAACGTCGATGAATGTTTCATGGTCAGAAGTGCAACAAGCTGAATCATATCAATTGATCGTTAATGGTAAGAGTATTGATTCATTTGATAAAGCAACTTCACATGAATTACAAGGACTAACAAGCGGGACCAGTTATTCAGTAAATCTGCGTGCCATTCAAAAAGAAAAAGTAGTAACAGAAGCCTCACAAACAGTTAGAACAAAAGAGGCTGTAGTAAAGGCAGAAGTAAAGGAAGAAGTAAAGGAAGAAGTAAAGGAAGAGCCAAAAAGTACTTCTAATGAAATTCAAACTCAAGGAAAATTGAGTTCAAAGCAAATCAACATTGCAGCCACAGAGACTGTCTCCATTCCTGACTCAGCGTTAAAGCGTGTCATCAAGCGCCAATTAGGAATTCAGAGTGAGGAAATAACTGTGCAAGACATGGAGCAGCTAACAGAGCTTGATGCTTCCTATGAAAATATCAAAAATCTTACAGGATTAGAAAAGGCAGTTAACCTCACAAAACTCGAATTAGCTGGAAACGAAATTAAAAATGCCGATCCATTAAAAGATTTAACAAAGCTTGAGTATTTAGATATTTCCTACTACTTAGGAAGTAAGGTTGAATTTTTAACAAAGCTACTAAACCTAAAAACATTAATTTTGGCTGATACACTAGTTAAGGATCTTAATCCGATTTCAGGACTTTTCAAATTAGAAACTCTAGATATCAGCTTTACTGGGGTAACAGATCTTTCTCCTTTGGCTGGCTTAACAAGCTTAAAGGATATAAATATTAGTTACCTTGAGTTAGATACAATTATGCCACTTAAGGATCTATCTCTTGCTACCATTACGATGTATGGTGATCGTTATTTTCTTTTAAAAGAGGAAGTAGCCGCTTTTGAGAAAGCAAATGTAGACATTTTACATGACGATTATTTTAATGTTTATATTTCATCAATCAAAGCAAATGAAAACAAAGCAGTGGTTAAATGGGAATATGAAGGAGAAGAAGAGGTAGACGAGTATCAAATTAAGGTTGATGGTAAGGTTGCAACAGTTTCTGCAGATGAACATACTTATACGGTTAACGACCTTACAGCAAACACGAATTATCAAGTAGAAATCCTTGCTTTAAACAGCGAAGGTGCGCAAATTGGACAAGCAACAGAGTCCTTCCAAACACTCTCAACTGCAATTGGAGAAAAAGTGGTTTTTAATGACCCACTTTTAGAAAAAGCTATCAAAAACGAGTTTGGTTTAGATCGTGACATTGTTGAAAGTGATATGAAGCATTTGAAAGAGTTAAGTCTTGAACGCAAACGAATTACAGATTTAACAGGACTTGAAAAGGCAACAAACCTGGAATATCTATACCTATCAGCAAACAAAATTACAAACATCGAGCAATTAGCTTCACTGAAAAATCTGGAATATTTATATCTTGACAGAAATCCTATTTCAGATTTCAGTCCATTACGTGAGTTAACAAACATAATCAGTTTAGGGTTAGGCGACACCGGTGTAAAAGATTTATCTTTCTTAGCTAACTTACAAAGGTTAGAAGATTTATCATTAGAAAATAATCAGTTGAAAAGCCTGGCTACACTGCCTTCTTTAAACGGATTAACCTATCTTTCTCTAAACCTTAATAAATTATCGAGCTTAGAAGGGATAGAGAAGTTAAATCATTTAACAACACTATATGTTGATGAAAATCCAATAACTTCAATAGAAGGTCTGGAGCAGTTACAAAGTCTAACAGATCTAAGTTTAAGCTTTACATCGCTTGAAAGCATTGATCGTTTAGTAGATATGGAAAATATAGATTATCTTTCTCTTTATGGTATTGACTTAACAGGGATTTCGGGCGCTATGAAAGTGATTGAGACTCTTCAAAATCGTGGAGTAACTGTTGAGTATGAAGGCAATGAGGAAGAAGAATGGTTTGATGTCTACGTAGGAGGAGTGACAGAGGATTTCATAAAGCTTTACATTGACTATTATGGTGAAAAGGAAATTGCAACATATGAAGTGTATGTGAATGGCAAGCTTAAGGAAACTTTACCTGGCGATGAGTCATATTTAAAGCTACAGAAACTTAAGCCAAACACTGAATATGAAATCGAAGTACATGCATATGATGCTCAAAAAGAGCTGCTTTTCAGCCGTACAGTAACAGAAACAACCTGGGATGCACCAATAGGAGAAGTCATTCCTTTTAAAGATCAAAATTTACATGAGCTTATTAAAGCAGAGCTTGGCTTAGAGCGGGATGTACAGGAAAGCGATATGGAATACCTTCATTCATTATATTTATATGAAGAGGATATTCAAGATCTAACCGGCTTGGAATATGCGACAAATTTATCAGAGTTTTATGTGTATGGAAATTCTACAGCTTTAGATTTAAAACCATTAGTACAGTTACCATCTCTATATTATTTAAGTATCGATGACACGCCAATTAAAGATTATTCTGTTTTGAAAAGCATCAAAAAACTGCAATCACTTAGCATTGATAATAATCAGTTGAAAGATCTATCCTTCTTACAAGGAATGAAAAACTTAACGGATATCACCTTACAGAACAACGGTATTAAAGATATCTCAGCCTTATCGTCATTAACAAAACTAGCTATTGTTAATCTGGCAAACAATCAAATAAAAGATCTATCACCATTGCTTGCGTCAAAAAGCAACCTTTTTATGCTTGATTTAACAGGAAATCCAGTTGAGGATCTTTCACTTTTAGCTCAGTTTGAAAACCTGTCAGATCTCATTTTAGATGAAACAAATGTAACGGATTTATCTCCATTACTAGAATTATATAATCTGATGTTTTTATCTCTATATGGAGTACCATTAGATGAAGAGGCTCAGAATGTAATTGATGAATTAAAGCAATATGATGTTCAGGTCAATCTTGATGTCGATAACACTCCGGAGCTTTATCTTGATGAGGTTACTGAAACAACCATTTCCGTTTCATGGGATCCAATGATGCCACATGATTTACCAGCGGAAAACGGAGTATACAAGCTAAACCTTTATACAAACGAAGGTGAGAATTTAGAACAAGAAATCGAGTTGTCAGGCGCCGAAACAAATTACCAATTTACTGACCTTAAACCAAATACCACTTATTATGTGGAAGTTATGGTTGAATCAGCTGAGTATTATGGCTACTTGTTCGGAGATGTCAAAACATTGCCTGTCGAAGGATCTGTGAAAGATGTTAGTTTATATGTGTATGACACAGAAGAAGAGCCTGCAGTTGACGTCATGTTCGATTTATACGGAATTGATCCTGACACAGAAGAACAATACTTCTACGGATGGTCTGATGAAGACGGTATGCTGTGGGATCATACAGGAGAAGACGCTGTTGATTTATTCACTCTTCCAGTTGGAATGTATGAAATTGTCTTTACTACAGCAGATGAAGAGGAAATCGTCTTTCAGTTTGAAATTGAGACGGATGAAGAGTATATCGAAAAACCGATTTTCTTTTTTTTACATGCAGAAGATGATGAACAAACACCACCGGTAGTTGTGCCTGATGGAGATAAACAGCAAACAGGATCGAAGCCAAATAAAGTAAACAAACCAAGTCAACCAGACACAGTGAACATTGAAAAAACGAAGAAAAATACAGAAAGTAAAAAGAATCAATTACCGGAAACAGCAACAATGATCTATAATCTTCTCTTAATAGGGTTGATTGTAGTGGCATTCGGTAGTGCCATTTTGTTTATACAAAAAAGAAAGAGTGCATAATGTGAAAAAGGGAGCTTAGGCTCCCTTTTTTCTATGCTTTTGCTTTCGGCCTCGTGCTTACTAGGTATCAAAATTACTAATATAGAAGAATTTCTACTAAAGAAATTTACATTTTAGCCGAAATAAAAAATGGACGAAAAATTATTTGTGGAAGCTTAGAAAGAAATCATTAAAAGGAGAAATACTTATGATAGGTCAGGAGTTAACATCTCATTTACAACATGTACAAAAACTACTTGCAACCTTGATGAGTGGCTATGAAGACTATCAGTCAAGAAAGAGCCATGTAATAGAACCTTCAATTCCTTTGAAACAACACCTATTGTATATAACAGGTATAATTACCGCTATATTGATCGTAACCCTATCTCTAAGTGCTTTTCTTAATGCTGCAAAGCTAATTGTTTTTTCTATTGCAGTTGGTCAAATGGTTCTGGCGATTGGTGTATATATTCTTGTCATGAGGAAGATTATAAAGGATCATCACAAACGGCAAGGAAAGTCTCAGGTAAAATTCAAATCGCCTATGTCGATTTATGAGCTTGATCAGCTCCGATTTAAAATACTACAGGATTTGGCCAAATCACCAATTCCGCCTGCGCATATTACACCTACATCAGTCAAAAAAATGCTCATGCTAGTTGAGAGTGGAATGTGTATTTCGTTGGATGAATGTCTTGCCAATATTGAAAAAAGCACAAGTGAACCTAAACACATTGAAGAGCTTGAAATAATAGAGCATCTACAAATGATTTCCTACCATTAACTTGGAAATAACTTATAGATTTTTATAGTTTGTGTGTGTATAATTTACTTGGAAATGTCGAAAATTGGGGGATGTATCGTGAAAAAGGTATGGGTTTTAGTTACACTTATTGTGTGCGGAGCTGCAATTATATTTGGCAATATTCATTGGAATCAAAAAATATCTGCACAGGGTGAGCAAACTGCTGTAAAAGTGGAGTCTGTAGAAAAGGCAGAAGAAACGCAAACACCATCAAAGGTATTAGCATATACGGCAAATCTACCTGAAAATGTACAAGCTAAAATAAAAAAAGCTATAGACTCTAAAGAGCCGGTAAAGCTTGTCATATATGGAACATCAGAAGTTGAAGGTACATGGATTGATTCATTTAAAAAAGAACTAACTGCTGCTTATGGTGAGGATGTTTTCGAGGTCATGGCTATATCAACAGGTAACAATTCCACACGTGAGCTAGTAAATGAAAAAATGTACGAAGAAATCAATAAGCTAAGTCCGGATATCTTATTATTTGAAGCACCGATGTTAAAAGATAATGGAAACGTTGGAATTACGAATACACTAACAAATCTTGAAGAAATGTTTGAGTCTTGGCAAGAGGCCAACGAGGGGCTTGTTTTAATGATCCAGCCATCACAGCCATTGTATAATGCTACTTATTATCCTAGTGAAGTGAGTCAATTAGAAGATTTTGCTGTGAAAAATAAATTCATTTATTTAAATCATTGGGAGAATTGGCCTGAGCTTGATAATGCTGAGATGAAAAACTACTTAAATAAAGATAGTGAAGTAAACGAAAAGGGATTTGGTGTTTGGGCAGATTATTTAATTGGATATTTTGTTGCGGAATAGACACAGGAGAGGATCCTGTGTTTTTTTTTATTGAAAAAAGGGCATAGCTTCAGGGTAATGAGAGGTTGTTCAACTGCAATAGCAATTTTTTGTGATCTGTAGATATTCATAAAAGGAAAATTTACATAACTTTAACAAAACCATAAGGACACCTAAACATCATATATATTATGATGTTTGCATAAATAAAAATATAGGTAGTTTTGTAAATGTTAGTTAAATGAGGGACAAGATTCAAATGGGACTGCTTATACCTAATTTTATTATTAATACAATGAAACTAGGTAGAGTTTGTTACACCTTTAAATGTAGATAAAGCAAAGAACAATGATAAATCTAGGTAGGGAGGGGTTTTTATGAAAATTACTGTTGCGGGTACAGGGTATGTAGGGTTGGTTACTGGAATTTGTTTAGCTGAAGTAGGTCATGATGTTATATGTATTGATATTGATCATGCCAAAATAAATACTTTGAAAAGTGGAAAATCACCTATATATGAGCCAGGCCTAGAAGAGCTCCTTCAAAAGAATTTAACTATTGGTAAACTTACATTCACAACAGATCCAAAGCAAGCCTATCTAAATACGAACATTATTATTGTAGCAGTAGGTACACCTGAGAATAATGATGGATCTGCTAATTTAACATATATAGAGAATGTTTGTCGAAAAATTGCAGTGAATATTGATCAAGATATTATTATCATTACGAAGAGTACAGTACCTGTAGGTACGAATGATCGACTTTATGAAATTATTAATAATACAAAACCTGATTGTCTTAAAATAAACGTGGTATCTAACCCCGAGTTTTTAAGAGAGGGGTCAGCAATTAAGGATATGTTTCACGGTGATCGTATCGTAATAGGTGCATCTGATCCTAATGTTGCTAGAATTGTTGAAGAAATGTATCGTCCTTTTAACATACCTGTCCTTCACACTGATATTAAAAGTGCGGAGATGATTAAATATGCATCAAATGCTTTTTTAGCTACTAAAATTAGTTTTATTAATGAGATTGCTAGCATCTGTGAAAAGGTAGGAGCAAATATAGAAGATGTCGCAAACGGTATAGGGAAAGACAAGAGAATAGGCGATAAATTTTTACAAGCTGGAATAGGGTATGGCGGCTCTTGCTTTCCGAAAGATACAAAAGCTCTAGTTCAAATTGCAGGAAATGTTAAGCATAAATTTGAGTTACTAGAGTCTGTGATTAGAGTAAATAATCAGCAACAGACTAAATTATTTGCTAAGGCAAAAAGTGATATCGGGAACTTTACTGGAAAGAAAGTAGCAATACTTGGAGCTTCATTTAAACCTAATACAGATGACATAAGGGAATCTGCTTCACTTATTATGATTGATGAATTAGTAAAAAATGATGCGGACGTTCATGTTTATGACCCTATAGCTCTCGAGAATCTGTCAAAGGTATTTGGTGATAAAATTACATATTGCCTTACATATCAAGATGCTTTAAAGGCTGCAAATATTGCATTTCTCCTTACAGAGTGGGAACAAATAAAAATGATTCCTTTATCAGTTTATGTGGATTTAATGGAAGAGGCAATTCTATATGATGGGAGAAACTGCTATTCTATAAACGCTGCAGAGAAGTTTCCTTTAAATTATATTTCAATTGGTAGGAAGTCGATCTATCATTTGAAGTTATTAGATATATCTGATTGATTATAATGGCTAGAAATTGCTTCGTGTTGAATTATCGGGGCTTTTGTTATATAAAGTAGCCCCCTGATTGAAAAAATTAATAAAAGGGAAAGACTGGTATATGGAAAGTTGTTGAAGGGTTGAATTTCATGTAATATAAATAGTGAATCTTAACTTTTTGGAGGTGGGGATTTGAAAGTAAGAAAAGCCATCATTCCTGCTGCAGGACTTGGTACACGATTTTTACCAGCAACGAAAGCTCAACCGAAAGAGATGCTTCCTATTGTAGATAAGCCAACTATCCAATATATAGTGGAGGAAGCTGTAAAATCCGGTATAGAGGATATTATTATTATAAGTGGACGAGGCAAAAGGGCGATTGAAGACCATTTTGATAAGTCATATGAATTAGAAGAGACATTAGTGAAAAAAGAGAAGTATGATATGCTTGAAGAGGTACAAAGTATTTCCAATTTGGCTAATATTCATTATATTCGTCAGAAAGAACCAAAGGGACTTGGTCATGCAATATCATGTGCTAGCCAATTTATCGGAGATGAACCATTTGCCGTATTATTGGGTGACGATATTATGAATGATAATGGAGACACTCCTGCATTAAAACAGCTGATTGATATTTATGAGAGATCTCAATTACCAGTTGTAGGAGTCAAGCAGGTCCCAACAGAAGACGTTTCAAAGTACGGGATTGTAGCAATTAAGAAGGATAGAGAAGACCGGAACATTCTTGAAGTGGAAACATTAGTCGAAAAGCCAAAAGCAGAAAACGCTCCTTCAAACTTGGCTATTATGGGTAGATATGTATTAACTCCTGGTATATTTGAATTGTTACGAAATCAAAAGCCTGGTTCAGGTGGGGAAATTCAACTAACAGACGCGATTTGTGAGCTTAATAAACATCAACAGGTACTAGCAACCGAGTTAATAGGTGATCGTTATGATGTTGGAGATAAATTTGGATTTATTAAAGCAACGATTGATTTTGCCCTCCAGCGAAGTGACCTGAAGGAAAATGTATTTGCCTATCTTCAGGAAGTAATAGAAAAAAGTGCAGAAGTGAAAAAAGTATAATAGAGAAGGCTTATTTGTTACTCTGTATATGGAGTAATTGAATGAGTCTTCTTTTCCTATTTATACATTCATTTATTTTTTATGGTTACAATAGTATAAAACCGAGTAAGATAAACTGATCTTTAAAGAGGTATTGAGAATTAAAGTTTTGTTACAAAATGTCTAAACTTGTATGAAAAGCTTGAAAGGTTATTTTAAAATCGTTAATATTAGATATTGGAATCAGAATTGAATTAACGCGTTCTAGAAATATCTTAAGGAGTAAAACGAATGTTTAAACAGGTTTTTAAAGATATCCATTCACATAAGGACCTAATTCTGCATTTAACGATGACAGATTTTAAAAATAATTCTGCAAGAACTTATTTAGGTTTCTTATGGTGGATCCTTGATCCCATTTTATATATGGGGATTTTCTATTTGCTTGTGCAAGTTATTCTTCAAAGAGGTGGACCTGATTACTCAGTTTATCTGTTTACAGGTTTAATTCCTTTAAAGTGGGCAACTGCCTGTATTGTTGATTCTACTAATTCTATCGCATCAAATGCACGAATCATACAGCAAGTATATGTTCCGAAAGTTGTGTTTATATCGGTTAGACTGCTTGTTAATACCTTTAAATTTTTAATAAGTGCGGTAGTATTGTTTTTATTTTTATGGCTATACGGAATTGATCTTAATCTTAATGCGTTACAATTTATTCCAATTATGATAGTGAATGCACTATTTTTATTCTCTATCATGACATTTTTAGCTCACATCGGTGTGTTCATTAGAGATGTGAAGAATGCAATGCAATATATAGCTCGTATATTACTATATCTGTCACCTGTGATGTTTTCACTTGACCAGGTTCCGGAAAAATATGTTCCAATTTTGCTTTTAAACCCACTATCAACTTTATTGACTTCATATAGAGATGTATTATTATATGGGAGAAGTCCGGATTGGTCACATCTTCTCTTATTATTACTCATTTCGTTCGTATTGTTGTTCTTAGGGTTAAGAGTCATCATGAAAAATGAAAAAGAATATGCCAAGGTGATATAATGAGCGAATCTATTATAGAATTAAATGACATCTGGATTTCATATCCAGAAGAGACAAAACAGCCGATTAAAAAATTATTTCATAGACATCGTGATCGTTTTTGGGCAATAAAGGGAGTCAACTTTGAAGTGAAAAAGGGTGAAGTACTTGGTATTATTGGGCGGAACGGCTCAGGGAAAAGTACACTTCTAAAGCTTTTGAGTGGTCTGATTTCTCCAGATAAAGGAGATTTCCACCTTAATAATAATGAGCGACCAGTTTTGCTTTCTTTAGGAGCAGGTTTTCAGCCCGAGCTTTCAGGTATCGAAAATATTTATCTGAATGCCTTACTATTAGGGCACAAGAAGAAGGATGTTGACAAAAGTTTAGATGAGATCATTGAGTTTTCTGAACTAGGGGATTTCATTTATAAACCTGTTCGTACATATTCATCTGGTATGCGCTCTAGACTGGCATTTTCAACAGCAATATCTCTTGATCCTGAAATTCTATTAATTGATGAGGTGTTAGGGGTAGGAGATGCTGCCTTTCAGAAGAAATGTAGAGAAGCTATTACGCAGAAAATAAATGAAAATAGAACGGTTATTTTAGTAACTCACTCATCTTCTCTAGTAAAAAGCATTTGTGACCGAGTTGTGTGGATTCACCTTGGGGAACAAAAGGCTGTAGGAGAAGCAAGTGAAATCGTGCCTCAATATGATGCCTTTATGAAGGGTAACTAAAATGAAAATCTTAATGCTCTTGTACAAAGATATTCATTACGATGCAAGGGTGCAACGTGAGGCACTTGCTCTTGCAGAGGCAGGATACAAAGTAACAATTGCATGTGTAAAGGAATATAATGAAGAGCCCCCAACTATTCATTCAAATATTAATTACCTTCGCATTCCAATTTCTGTGAAAAGCGCAAAACAGAAATTCGCCATTCAGGATAGTGGTACTGGAAAAGGTAATTCAAATTTGCTGAAAGGTGTTCTTCTAAAGGTAGTCCGGCATCCATTCATAAAGCTGCTAAAAGATTATCTTGCTTATTATGAATTTTATAAAAAGATAAAGGCAAGTATTAAAGTCTCTAGCTTTAATGCTATTCATTGCCATGATTTAAATACACTTTGGCAAGGAACATTACTGTCAAGGAAAATAGGGTATCAGCGTTTGGTATATGATTCACATGAGCTTTTCAATGAAATGGCTGGCAGAAATAAAGTTGATCGCTCTGTTGGATATATTGTTGAAAGAAGGTTGTTTTCTCAAATCGACCATTTCATAACTGTAAATTCATTTATGTTGCAACAGTTTCAGATTAACTATGAAAATAAGCCTTCTACCATTATTCAAAATATTCCTATCTCACCTGATAAAAGGATAAAAAGTCCTTCAAAGAATTATTGGAGAACCAAATATTCTATACTAGACACAGATGTTGTGTTACTTTATCAGGGGGGTCTTAATCCCCATCGTGGAATTGAAGATTGTATTATGGCACTTGAGGAACTTCCGATAAGATTCAAGCTGGTATTAATGGGACAAGGTAGACTTGTAGGAGAGTTGAGAGATATTGTGAAAAACCTTAATCTTCAAGATAGGGTATTTTTCCATGAACAAGTACCTGCCAACGATGTCCTTTCGTATACAAAGCAAGCGGATATTGGATTAGTTATGTATAGAAATACATCAAAGAATAACTATTTTTCAACACCGAATAAAATCTTTGAATACTTACAGGCTGAGATTCCAACAGTGGCATCTAACCATCCGGGAAAATCGTATATTGTTGAAAAGTATGGAACTGGTATATGTGTTGAGGAAACCCCAGAGGCTATTGCAGAGGGAGTATTACAAATTGAAGAAAATAGAAAGCAGTATATTATGAATTGCATGAACCATAAGGATGACCTCACTTGGGATAATGAAAAAGTAAAGTTGGTTTCCCTGTACAATAGTCTATTGAGCAACCAACAATTGGGGGACTTAACATAATGAGTTGGTTTAAACGAGTTTTTTTACGGGACCCAACATTAATTAGAGAGCGTACACAAGTGAATAATAAGGTTTGTATGGTAGTGTGGAATACGTTTGAAACCGATGCGAGAGTGACAAAAGAAGCTACAACACTTATTACAAAAGGTAATAAGGATGTTACAGTTATTGCTGTACATCAACCAGGCAGAACAAAACACAAGGAACAAGTAAAAGGGATTAATGTGATCAGGGTGGATCGGACATTTAAAAAGACCTCTGATTCAATTAAGTCCAGTTCCACTAATGAGCGGCCGGTTCAACCATTAACGTCTATATCAAAAAAGCAGAGGCTTAAAAAAAGAATCTTCAAGCTCTTTATTTTGGCTCCCAAGCTGATAATAAATAGTAGGTTCTTTTTAGAAGCATATAGACAAAATGCTGGAATTTACCATGCTCATGATTTAAATACGTTTATACCTGTCTTTATCGCTTCCCGCTTACGAGGGGCAAAATTGGTATATGATGCTCATGAAGTTTCAACAGATAGAGCGGGTTGGGGGAATAAATGGTTTTGGGAAAAAGTAGAAAATATCCTTATTAGAAGGGCTGATCGTGTTATTACGACAAACCTTACCAGAGGTGAATTTTTCCGCGACCACTATAAAATATCTTTACCTTATATCATAAGAAATGTACCTAAACATGTAGAGATTGAACCTACTAATTTAATAAGAGAGTCCCTTCACATTCCTAACCATACACCAGTTGTTTTATATCAAGGTGGTATGCAAAGGGATAGAGGACTTGAAAATATTATTAAAACAATCAAATATGTACCTGATGCAGCCTTTGTTTTTTTAGGTAATGGACAATTAAAGCCAAAACTTATAGAATTAGCGAATAATGAAGGGGTTACAGACAGAGTCTATTTCTTAGAAGCAGTTTCTAATGACCAATTACTTTATTATACATCTTCTGCAACAATAGGCTTGCAATTGTTAATTAATACTTGTTTTAATCACTATTCTGCATGTTCAAACAAGCTGCATGAGTATTTAATGGCAGGTATTCCGGTTGTGGCTAGTGATTTACCTGAGATTCGAAGAGTGGTTAACGACACTAAAACTGGCATATTGGTAAATCCTGAAAATATACAGGAAATAGCAGAAGCCATTAATAAATTGCTAAGAGAAGAAGATACGTATCAAACATATAAATTAAACACCAAATCAGGTGCTTTTCAGTATAAATGGGAAGATGACGAAAAAATTCTTTTAGAATTATATCAGTAAAAAAAGGAGATAGGACAATGAGATTAACAGTATTGGGATTAGGATATATTGGGTTACCAACAGCAGTAATGTTTGCAAAACACGGTGTTCAAGTTCATGGTGTAGATGTAAATGCAAAAGTTGTAGCAATGTTAAACAATAAAGAGCTACATATTGAAGAGCCGGGCCTACCTGAAATGCTTGCTGAAGTAATTGATAATGGGACATTAACAGTAGGTACAGAGCCTAAAGCTGCTGACGCATATATTATTGCAGTTCCAACACCAATTAATGCAGATAAATCGGCAAATCTTGATTATGTTAGAAGTGCAACAGAGATGATTGTACCTTATGTTGAAAAAGGTAACCTCGTTATTCTTGAGTCAACAGTTCCACCAAAAACAATTGAAAATATCATGATGCCGGTACTGGAAAAAACAGGCTTAGTATTTGGAGAAGAATTGTATATTTCTCACTCTCCAGAGCGCGTTTTACCTGGTAAGCTTTTTGAAGAACTTGTTTCAAATGATCGTATTGTTGGTGGTATTAACGAAAAATCAAGTCAATTAACTGTAGACCTTTATAAAGCATTTGTAAAAGGAACAATTCATGTAACTGATTCTACAACAGCAGAAATGGTGAAGTTAATGGAAAACACGTATCGTGACATTAATATCGCTTATGCTAATGAATTAGCCCGTATTGCTGAGAATATTGGTTTTAATGTATGGGAAGCAATTGATCTGGCTAACTGTCATCCTCGTGTTAATATTCATAAGCCAGGTCCTGGGGTTGGAGGACACTGTATTGCAGTAGATCCATACTTCATTATTGAACAGGCTCCACAAGAGGCTCGTTTAATTACACTTGCACGTGAAATTAACACTTCTACACCTGTTACAGTCGTAAGCCTGGTTGATAAAGTTCTAAAAGGAATTAACCATGCAACAGTGAGTGTGTTCGGGCTTGCATTTAAAGGAAATATTGATGATATGCGTGAAAGTCCGGCATTAGAAATTGTTGAAGAATTAAAAGCAAAAGGGTTTGATTTGAAAATCTATGACCCATATGTTAAAGATTCTTATGAAAATAAAGCAAACAGCGTTGAGGAAGCAGTTGAAAATAGTGATTTAATTCTTGTTTTAACTGATCATGCTGTATTCAAGGATATTAACTTTGACGAAGTGAAAAACAAAATGAGAACTCCAAAAATCCTTGATACTCGTAACTTGTTAGAAAACCTGCAACTAACAGAAAAAGGTATTGATTATTTACAAATTGGTTCAGATCTATTAAGAGGTGTTTCTTGTGAAAACTAACAGCCGTAATAGCATTGAAAAATACGGAGAAGCTGTGACAGCAGAAAACGAAAAACTACTAAGAGATCGAATTCATTGGGTTTGTAAAGCAGTTCGAGGATCTTCGGTATTAGATATTGGCAGTGGGAAAGGCGATACATCTATTCTGTTAGCACGTGAGGGATTCGCGGTAACGGGTATCGAATCTGATCAAAATGAATGGGATTTTGCTAACCGTGAATTAGGAAAAGAAAATGAAGACGTTAAACAACGTCTTCATTTTCTGCATGGAAATGCAATTACATATGAATTTGAAAATAAAAGCTTTGACACATTAATTGTTGGACATATCATTGATCAACTAACCCATCCGGAGAAATTAATTAAGAAATCCTGGGAGCTGTTGAAAGATAACGGTACAGTTATTATCACAACACCATTTGGTCTTCAGAATTCAGTGGAGCAGAAATCAACCTACTATCTAACTAGTTTGGTACAAGAATTACACCCTTACTATGAAATTGAAGAATTAACGATTGTCGGTAAATCCTTGTGTGTAATTGGTAATAGGCGTGAAGAGGTTATCTTAGAACAGCTGCAAACTATACCTAGAAATTGGACGGAAATTATTGAAGATGCGTTCTTTCAGTTAGAAAAAGCCTTTTTAGATGAGTTGGGTGAACAAGCATCTGACGTCTCATTAATAAAAAAAGAGCTGGAGTCTTTGAAAGAGGAGATTACAAAAACAAATGAAAAATTAAAGGATCCTTTTATTGGTGGGAATGGTCTATTCATGCAACAACAAATGATGGGCCAGTTGGAGCAGGATAAGAAGATTAAAGCTGAACTTCATCAATATAAAGCACGTGAGGAACAATTACGACGTGAATTTGTTAATTATGAAAACGTCCTAATGAAGGCGATTCAACAACGTGAAAAGAATTTGCGTTTTTTACGTAACCGTTTGACAATTGTCGAACAATCAACAAAATATAGAATCGGATCAATGATTCATTCATCGTTAAGAAACCCTTTAAGGTTTCCAAAAGAGCTTTATAAAATTGCCCGGACAACTGCAGGAAGCTTTAAACGTAAATTAAAAGGACAAAAGAAGCGTTATAAGTTAGTTGACTTACCTTACTCACTTGGACCTGTCCCTAGATCACCATTTTCAAGAGGGGGAGGTAGCACAGTATCATATACGACAAACAATGAGGATCTAAATGATTTGTTAATCATGGGGAGATATGATACACCATCTAAAGTGAAGGACCTTAGGGTAGCATCAATTCTAGATGATTTCTCTTATCAATCATTTAAAAATGATTGTCATCTTATTACGTTCCGACCTGATAATTGGTTAGAAATTTTAACAAAAGAACTTCCACAGATTCTTTTTGTTGAGTCAGCTTGGAGAGGTAACAGTGGTTCTTGGCAATATAAAATTGCCAAATATAATACTCCGCAAGGGGAAGAACTGGATAATCTTTTAGAATGGTGTAAACAAAATAATATTCCGACTGTATTTTGGAACAAGGAAGATCCGATACACTTCGAAAAGTTCATTGATACAGCGAAAAAGTTTGACTACATTTATACAACAGATGAAAACTGTATTCCTGACTACCAAAGAGAAGCAGGACATGATAGAGTGTTTGCATTGCCGTTTGCAGCTCAACCAGCTATCCATAATCCTATCAAAGTGAAGGATTATAAAGAAAAAAACGTGTGCTTTGCAGGTTCCTATTATGCAAACCGTCATGAAGAGCGACGAAAAGATCAGGAAGAATTATTAGATGCAACAAAAGAATACGGATTAGAAATCTACGACCGAAACTATAATCAAATAGGTAAAGAAGATCTTCAATTTCCTGAGAGATTTCACAATAATATTAACGGATCCTTACCTTATTCAGAATTGGTTAGAGCCTATAAGCAATATAAAGTTTTCTTAAATGTAAACTCCGTCCAAAACTCAGGGACTATGTTCTCCAGACGTGTGTTTGAATTAATGGGTTGTGGGACAACCGTATTAAGTACATATGCTAAAGGGATAAAGGAAATGTTTAGTGACCTAGTCCCAATGGCGCATGATGATACATCTGTTGATGAATTAATCAATAAGATCATGACAGATGAAAGCTGGAGAGAAGAAAATGAGCTTAAAGGAATGCGTGTTATTTTTAATGAGCACACATATGCCCACCGTCTATATGAAATCGGAAAGAATGCTGGTTTTGAACTGGAAAAACCGTATGAAGGAAAGGTTCAGGTACTTGCTGTTTCATATAGCAATGATGAGCTGGAACTACTTATTAAACAGTTCCAACAACAATCATATGGAAACAAAAAACTAACGATTGTCTCTCTTGCAGAATCTACACCGTTCTTGGCTAATCAAGACATAGAAATCATTTCCTTGGATAATCTTGAGGAAATTGACAAAGCTTTCGAGGAAATAACAGTGGAAGCATCTTATATAACAGTGTTTGGTAAGGATCATTTGTATGGCGAACACTATTTAAGCGATTTAATGCAAGGATTTATTTTTGCAAACTCAGATGTTGTGGGAAAATCAGCATTTTATAATAATAAGGAAAACCAGCTTGAATTAATCAATGGGGAAAATGAATATACGTACACATCAACCCTAGCTAATGATGCTTTTATCCTTCGAAAAGATGTGTTATCACATTATGGGATCAAACCATCAGAACTGTTTGAAAATAACTTCACTCTTAAAGAATATTCAAGCTTTGGACTTAGAATGTTTGCTAGTAACCGTTATAACTTCATTTACAATGGGGCGTCGATTAAGGATAACGAAAAGGAAGATTTATTAACAGGAGCAATTAAATGAAAAGGGGGGAGTATTTATGACAGCTAATATATTGAAACCCTTTATTTATGCAGATATTGATCTGAATATCATTGACGGCTCGGCCATTTGGGTAACATCAATACTTGAAACAATGGCACAGGATCATGAAATTGAGCCGACAATTTTACTCAAACGACCTGTTATCAGAGACTTGCTTGTTAAAAGCTTTCAGAAGTATCCTAATGTTACGATATTAAACCCATGGTCTAAAGAATTTAAAGAACTAGGGTTAAATCTGGAAGATGATAGCTTTCTAAAAACAAAAAGATTAACACCAGAACAAGCTACAAATATCATGGATGAGCTTGACCAAATGAACAGATACCATATGTTTTTAGTTAGAGGCTATCAGCTTGCGAAGGAAATTGCCTATAATTATGTCTTTTCGAAAAGAACATGGTTTTATCTAACAGACTTTCCTCAAAAAAAGGAAAAGGTAACAGAAGAGGATTATCGAAATATTACAACCATTTATGAAAATGGTGCACGACTTGCATTGCAGACACCTGTTCTAATTGAATATTTTAAAGATCTACTCAATGTGAAGGATGAAGGAAAGTTCATATATCTTCCTCCAATGGTTCCAAACTACGAACCTGAAACAAGGCAGTTTACAAATAAACATAATCAAATTATTTATGCTGGTAAGTTTGCTCCATTTTGGAAAGCACCAGAAATGTTTGAAGCTTTTGGGAAAGTAAAAGATCCAAACATAAAATTTGTGGTTATAGGTGATAAATTCCACAATTATCCACCTACTGAAAATTACTCTGATCGAGTATCTCAAGTTCTGGAAAGCACCAAAAACATTATTTGGAAAAAAGGCTTAAGTCGTGCAGAGGTGCAAGAATATATTCAAAATAGTGATTTAGGTGTTTCTTGGCGTCATGAAGTTCTTGATGAAAGTAAGGAGCTTTCCACAAAGGTTTTAGAATATGGACTATATGGAAAACCGGTTATTATTAACCGTAACCCTCTTCATGAAGAGCTTTTTGGTGCAGATTATCCGCTTTTTGCAAACTCTGAGGAAGAGTTTATCGAGAAAATTAGAGTAGCTTTTTCAGATGAGGAAAAATATCTTTTAGCAGCACAACGTGTATTCTCAGTTAGTGAAAAACACATGTTTGCTAATATTATTAAATATTTAAAACCGATGCTTATGGAAATGATAGAAATCTCGCCAGAAACGGAAAATATGACTGAGCGTCGGTATAATAAGATAAAAGTATTATTCGCGGGTCATGACTTGAAATTTGCTAAGATGCTGATAAATCATTTCGGTACATCTATGGATTTCCAAGTAAAAGAAGATGTATGGAAAGGTCATAACACTCATGATGAAAAGCAAAGTAAAAAGCTTCTTGAGTGGGCGGATGTCATTATTGCCGAATGGGGACTTGGTAATGCTGTTTGGTACTCCAAGCATAAGAAAAAGCATCAGGTATTAATTGTTCGTATGCATCTTCAGGAAAAGAATACAGCCCACCCGCCTAAAATTACATGGTCAAATGTCGATCAATTAATTTTTATTGCTCCTGGGCTACGTAAAGAAATGGAAGAGGTATTTGATTTTCTTCCTCAAGAAAAGATTAGAATTATTTACAATCTTGTCGATACAAAGGCTCTTAATAAACCGAAACTGGAAGATAATCAGTTTAATATTGGTTTAATGGGGATATCCCCTGCTCGTAAACGTCTCGATATAGCTGTTGATATATTCGAAAAGCTTTGGAAGATGGATAATCGCTATACCTTGTATGTGAAGGGACATCTTCCTAATAAATATGCATGGTTATGGAATCGGGAAGATGAGCGTCAATATTATGAGCAAGTCTTTAGAAAGATAAACAGCCGTCCATATCGTGATTCTGTCATTTTTGAAGGCTGGGGAGAAGTATCTGAATGGTATCGAAAGATTAGATTCGTCCTATCACCAAGTGACTTTGAAAGCTTCCACCTTGCTGTAGCAGAAGGTATGGCAAGTGGTTGTTTTCCTGTTATTCGTGATTGGCATGGAGCTAGTGAGCTTTACCCAAATGAATATATTTTCCATGAGGTAGATGAAGCTGTGAACATTATTCATCAAACAAATAATAAGCCTCATTATGAAGTTGAAGAAGTTTCAGAGTCACTAAGAACATTTATTCAAAATCGATATGATAAAAACCTTATTTGTTCTCAGTGGGAAGAAATGGTTATTGAACTCAGAAGTAATCTAAAATAACTTTTATCGCCTTAAATAGTAAACCACGATATGTAGTCTTACATAATCGGTTTTCTATTTAAGGCTTTTTTGGTAACAAAAGGTTTTTCCTTTTTCTTCTATTAAACTATAAATAGTTATACTATAATGGTTATTGTGTTCATTTTTATATAAATTGCGGGGGAGATTGATGAATAAATATTTTTCAAAAGTTTCACTATTGATGATCATTCTGACTTTATTAATTAGTCCTTTATCATCAATAGTCAAGGCACAAGAACCAATTGATGATGTAGTAAAAGAAATATATATTGGTCAATTCAATGATGATACTGAGCTCTACTATAAACAAGAGTATGCTCCAATAGTTGCTAAAAAGGGTTCAATAGCATTTTTTGAGAAGGTTAAAGAAGAGCTTTTTATTAAAATCAATAACGATTCTATTAAAATAGACGAATCAAGTGTTACTTTGGAACCAGAGGCGATAATAAAAGAAGAGGATAAAGATTTCCTGGAATATACGGAAGACTTATCTCAAGTTTTAACAAAACAAGAGATTACTTTAACGAATATTGATTCTGAAGAGGAAAATATTGAAAGAGGTTTTTCATATACAATCCCAGAAAACTCATCTCTTATGGTAATAGATGAAAGTGAGGGATTTTATGGGATTTTAATTGGAAATATGAAAGCTGCAATCGCAAAAGACCTTGTTGTTTCTCCAGGTAATAAAGAGGCAGAGAAGAATGAAACCATAATAGCAGAGGAATCAAAAGATATTATCGAAGAGGTTTCAGAAGAAAAGGAAAAACAGGGGTCTAATGAAAGTGAAGAGTCGACAACAGAAGGTAAATCAAATCAAGAAAGTGAAAAGAAGGCTGTTACTATCTCATCAACAAATGGGAACTATTTCATTAGTACAATAGAGAACCAATCAATCTATATTAAAGAAAATGGTAACTTAAAGGAAGTAGGAAAGCTAGTACAAAACCAAATCTACACGAAGAAAGCAGACTATGGGAATTGGATTATCATTCAATTCGGTAAAAAGGACGGTTTTGTCTACAAATCAACTCTAAATTTTGTATCAGCTGATAAAAAGGCATCATTAGAAACTATTAATGTCCAAAATTTAAAGAAAACCATTGACATACCGTCTAATACAACTGTATATGACAACAAAACGGGAGAGTTGGTTCCATTTCTTATCTTCTCCAATAAACAAACCTTTCCTGTAGTAAGTGATTATGGTAAGTGGAATAAAATTAATGTGCTTGGAAGAACAGGTTATGTAAGAAAAACATCAAATGCGACCTCAAATCAAGGTAACTATTTCACAGTAAATAAAAATGGCATACCTCTTTATGTAAATAATAAAGGCTCACTTGAAAAAGTCGGTGAACTAACCAATGGCCAAGTCTATGAAAATGCAGGCGATTATGGGAATTGGATAAAGGTTAACTATGCAAATGGATTAGGTTTTGTCTACAAAGACCATATAAAAGATGCATCTTATGATCACAACGCATCATTCGAAAAAACTACTCCAACATCTAAAAAGTTTACTACTTTGACTGATGTGACTGTATACGACAATAAAACTGGACAATTAGTTCCCTTTTTTACACTTGATAAAAACGTGTCATATCCGATTATTAGTGATTATGGAAATTGGTATAAAATTAGTGTACTAGGAAGAACGGGTTATGTGCATAAAGAGAATGTCATATCAAGTACAGGCAATTCACAAAATTACTTTAAAGTAACTGAAGATAATCTTGCTATATATATTAAAAGCAATGGAAAGTTAGTTAAAGCTGGATCACTAAAAAAAGGAGAAATCTTTAATAGGGTGAAGGATTACGGAAACTGGCATCAAATCAAATTCTCCGAACAAGATGCTTTTGTATATAAGAAAGGAACTGTTGCTTCATATGGCAATTTACCTAATGTTCCAACATCCACGAGTGAAAAAACAGCTAAAATGAAGATTGAGACAGCTGTCTATAAACAAGGCAAAGATGGCCTAATTCAAGTGGGGACTATTGAAAAAGGTATAACCTATAAAATTAATAGGCCATATGGAAACTGGTTAGAAATAAACTATTTAGGAGTTAAAGGGTATATTTATAAAAATAATTCCGAAATAGAATTTGAATCAACTGACAAATATTACAAAGTTTTGGAAGAAGGTTTAACTGTCTATGAAAACAAAGAAGGTAATCTGAATAAAATTGGTACTCTTTCAAAGGGGCAAGTATTCAAAAGAGAGCAGGATTATGGAAACTGGCATAAAATTAACCTTGGAAGAACGATGGCTTTTGTTTATAAAACATCAACAGAGCCAGCTTCTGTAAATGAATTTAAAAATGGTGTTAGTGATAATGTTTCCTATACCAAACAGGTTACGACTAACAAATCTTTAGTTGTGAGAGAAAAGGAGACAAACTCATCTACTCAAATAGCAGAAATAGCAAGTAATCAGGTTGTCCATGTTATAAAGGAAACAAAAAGCTGGTATCAAGTAAATATTTCCGAAAAAATTGGGTATGTTTCAAAATCAAGTGTGGAGAAATTTTCGTATATAAGGATTACAAAGGATAATGCCTATGCTTATCAACCTTATGGAGATGTATCTGTTGTAAAGGGTGCTTTGGTTAAAGGGCAGGTTTTTCCACTGATCGAGGAGTTAGAGGATTCCTACCTTATTCAATTTGGTGAAGGGCAAGCAAACGTAAAGAAAAATGTCTCATATCCTTATACAGACAACATAAATTTACCATTGTACGATGGAAGAGAAAAACCAAGCCTTGAATTTATTAGTTCTAAAGATATCACCGTTTATGATAATTCCGGTAAGGAATTAGAACCATTTGCTGTGGTTAAAGGAAAGGTTAATTATCCCATTTTAAGTGATTATGGAAACTGGTATCGCTTGGCAATTGGCGGACGAATTGGATTTATCCGGAAAAACAATGATGTAAATGTTAGTCAAAGGACTAATGAAGAATTAGATTTATCCTTCTACCGAAATGCGAATAAGAATAGTAACATGCAAAGAGTGAGTAGTTTTATCAATACGAACCCTAACATGCCAGAGAATGAACTAATGAAGCTAGTTGAAAACAATCAATATCGCATTCATCCTTATGGAACATATACATTTAAAGAGGAAATCGATTGGGTTGGAAATCCAACAACAACTAGATCATATTATCGTTCACTTCATTCTCTTAATTTCTTATCTGACTATGTTGAAGCTTATAAGCTTTCTGGTAACATAGAATATATTAGTAGGAGCTATTCTATCATTAATCAGTGGTATAAAAAAAATCCTGTGGACAAGCCTGCTCACCTAATGGCTTGGCATGATGAAACAACCGGATTGAGGTTAGAGCTATTAGTCTATTATTTTGATGAAACCAGACATGTTTTAACAGATGAACAATTGAGTTTTTTATATAATTTAATAGTAGAGCACGCAGAACTGCTTGTTAATGATGATTTTCATACTGAGAAAACTAATCATGGTATGTTTCAGGATGAAGCCTTACTTATATTCAGTGATTACTTCAATGAATATAAGCTAAGTACTTTTTATAGTAGTACTGCGAAAGAAAGATTAAAAGAGTATTTCGATTATATTATTTCAAAAGATGGTGTTCATAAAGAGCATTCCCCTAGTTATAACCAACTAATTGCTTCTTCAATTAACGCTTACGCTAACTATTTTGAAAAACATGGGGACATAAGCTTTGAAAACTATTTAAGAGGCTTGTATTCACTAATGAGTGACTACGCTACTTACGTCATTAAGCCGGATGGTACATTGCCAAAGGTTGGTGATACCTTTGAAAAGGACCATCCAAACACATCCTTATGGACAGATAATGAGCAATATCAATATGCTGCATCAGGTGGAGCAAACGGAATAGCACCTGTTAAGAACAATGTTGTATACCCTGAGGGTGGGTATGCCATCTTTAGAGATGGATGGTCATCCAAAGCCAACACTTATGTTCATTTTACTGCAGCTTATCATACTGATTATCATAAGCATAGTGATGATTTAAGTGTATATATTTACCATGATGGAGATGTTGTAACAGAGGCTGGGCCAAATGGTTATGACTATAGTTCACCATATACAGAATATGCTTATTCATCATTTGCTCATAATACCCTTATTGTAGATGACAATGGATTACCACGAGTTGATGGTAAATATAGCAAAACGGGGATTATTGATTATAAATTATCGGAAAACGCTCCAAGTGTAACAGGGAAAAATGATAGATATGATGGAGTATCCCATACAAGAAATCTCACATATGAAAAGGATCTTAATGAGATCATTGTTTCAGATACCATTACTTCAGGTCGAAGCCACAATTATAAGCTTTTATGGCATTTGGCAGAGGATGTTAAGCCTATTATTCAAGATCATATAGTGAAATTGTATAGAAATAATAAACTGATTATGGAAATTGAATTATTTTCTCATCAATCTCTCTTAATTTCAGCTGTATACGGACAAGAGGATCCTCTTTTAGGCTGGCACTTTAAAGATGTCAATAGTTATAATCCATCATATGTAATAACTGTAGGTACAAATTCGGTAAATGCAAAAATTACAACTAAGTTTACAATAGTGAAATAATAGCGATAAAACCTGGGCTTTTATGGAGGGCTCAGGTTTTTTTGATACTTTTATACTAAAATAATATATTTACAATAATGGATAAAATAGTATAATAGTTCCGAAAGAAAATATTATATAATCCTTACTAAACTTGTAATCTTATTTAATTTACTTCAATAGGACTATATAATGTAAAAAAAACTGGGGGGCGAAGGAAATCAAGGTGTTAAGAAACAAAATTTTTCATAGCTTTATAACTGTTATCCTGTTACTAAGTTGTTTTCCATTTTCTGCATTTGCTGAAATGAATGAGGAGAAACCACAAGAAGAATGGATAACATTAACTGCATTGAAGGATACAGTAATTGTTGATGACGGTGAAAATGAATTATTTACGATAAAAGAGGATGCCATCTTTTATGGTTATATAATAGAAGATAAAACTCTTATTAATTGGAATGATACTGCATTTGAAGTACCTACTGAAACGGTTCAAGAAATAGATAATGTAGGTGTCCTCGGCGAGGACATTCCAACACTTTCAGTGGATGAGCAAGTAAAAGAAAACGTCCGAACACTAGAAAATACAGCTATTGCATACTCAGAAGGAAACCGGGAATCTGAGATCGTTGCTGAAATAAATAAAGGAACTTCTATAAATATAGTAGAAGAAAATGATGAGTATGTATCAGTTTTAATCGGTAACAGAATTGGATACATATTTGTTTCCGATCTTGAAGTTTTACCTGAAGATAATAATCCCAGCCAAGTGAAAGAAGAAAAAACGGATAGCACAGAAGAACCTGTAGCAGAGGAAGAACCTGTAGCAGAGGAAGAACAAGCTGCAGAGGAAGAATCTAATGCAGAAGATGAAGAAGCTAAAGGGGAAGAACCGAAAGAAGCACCCTCAATGACTTCTAACCAGACAACAGAGAAGATAAAGGTTAGTAGTTTCAATCCAGAAACAAAGTATTTTGAGATAACCTCTGATACAACAGTATATGTAAAGTCAGGAAAAGATTTAGTTAAAGCAGGTGAACTCTTAAAAGGTCAGACTTTCCAAAGAATTAGAGATTATGGAAATTGGCATGAGATTAAGTATGGAGACCAGTTTGCTTATGTTTGGAAAGAGACCACAGCTCCAGCCAAAAAAGGAACGCTGATTTTTAATACTTCTAAGGCAGAAAAAGAGACGTTTAAAGTAATAAAAACAGCAACAGTTTATGACAACCAATCAGGAAAATTGATACCAATTACAAATATAGAAAAAGAAATCAAGTATCCTGTATTAAGTGATTATGGTAACTGGTTTAAAATTGATGTTGCTGGAAGAGTAGCCTATATTCATAAAGATAATGTAGAGTTAATTATTACATCATCTGAATATTTCCAAACAACTGAAGATGACCTTGCGTTGTATCGTAAATCAGGTAGTAAATTAGTAAGAGTAGCTACGCTTGAAGGCGGTACAATCTTTACAAGAAAGCGTGACTATGGAAATTGGCATGAAGTGCAAATCGGAAATCAAGTAGGCTATGTCTGGAAGAAGTCTACAAAGTACGTACTAAATAAGCCTGAAAATACCAACACCTCTTACAACTCAAATGGTGGACAAATCAAGGTTATCCAAGCCTCAACTGTATATGATAACAGTGGAGGTACGTTAAGAGAAATTGGCCAGCTTGATAAGGGTGTAACATATGATATCCTTTCGAGATATGGAAACTGGTATCGTATTGAACTCTCAGGTGTGGTAGGTTATGTATACCATAGTAATGTTGAAGAAGTGTTTACTTCAAAAACTCAATATTTTGAAGCAAAAGAGGATGTAGCAGTTTATGACAACCGTAATGGTAATTTAGTCCAAGTGGGTAATTTAATTCAAGGACAACACTATAAGCGGATAGCTGATTATGGAAACTGGCATAAAATTCAATTTTCCGATCATTTTGGATATGTTTATAAAAGCTCAACAAAACCATCCTCCGCATCAAAAATAAAAAATAAAGCAACATCGGATAGTGTTTATGGATATGCAACTCCAAAGAATGATGTCATTGTGTATGACAACACTTCAAAAACATTAGTTCCGTTTGGGGTACTGAAAAAAGGAGTTAAATATAAAGTTGAAAGTCCATATGGGAAATGGCTAAAAGTAAATTATGCCGGACGCTATGGATATATTCAAAAAGATCAAGTAGATTTAAAGGTAGAAAATGTCTTAAAACCGAAGAATATTGTTGATCCAATGCAAACATATACGTATGAAACAATGGTTAAGGATTTAAAAGAAATTGAGAAATCTTATCCAGGGCTTGCTAAATTATCAAGCATTGGTAAATCTGTTGACGGAAGAGAATTATATGCTTTAAAGCTTGGAAAAGGGAAAACTGAAATCCTTATTCACGGCTCCCACCATGCAAGAGAATGGATAACAACAAATCTTGTTATGGAAAAAATAGATCAATATGCCTATTTGTATGCTACAAATGGCAAAATGGATGGATATAATGTGAAGGAAGTTCTGAACAATACAACTATTTGGTTTGTGCCAATGGTAAATCCAGATGGTGTTACACTTGTTCAAAAAGGACATACTTCCGCAAAAAATCCAAGTAATGTTCTTAAGATTAATGGCGGTAGTAAGGATTTCTCAGCTTGGAAAGCAAATATCCGTGGAGTAGATCTAAACAGGCAATACCCGGCAAATTGGAATTATATTGTTGGGAATACTGGAAAACCATCACCAGATAATTACAAAGGACCTAAGCCATTAAGTGAACCTGAATCAAGAGCAATGGTTGATTTTGCAAATCAGCATGATTTTAAGACAGCTGTTTCATACCATTCATCAGGTCAAATCATTTACTGGCAATTTAATCAAACAGGAGAACGCTTAAAGAGGGACCAGAAACTTGCTAATAAGGTAAGTGATAAAACTGGCTATTCTTTAGTACCAATTAAGAAAAATCCAAGTGGTGGAGGCTTTAATGACTGGTTTCTTACTTATAAGAAAAACCCTGGTTTTACCCCAGAACTTTCACCGTATGTAGGACCAAGGCCAGTTCCGTTACGAAACTTCAATAAAATTTGGAGAGAAAATAATTCTTTAGGATTAATTCTTGCAAAAGAAGCATACGAAAATCGAAATAAAAGATAAAGAGATATGACTTATGGGACATTTCCTTAGAACCAACATAATTATCAGATTATGTTGGTTGGGAAATGTTTTTTTGTCTCATATTGTCGGCTTAATATCAAATTAATTACGAGTTACTGAAATAATTGTAATAATTTAGTCGACATTAGGTAAAATTGTAGTCTTTTGTAAAAAAAGAAAACATAGTATAATATTTAAGGTGTTTAATAGAAAAGGAGGAGGTACAAATTAGTATTAGATCGAAAAAAAGAATACTTGTTACTTTAGTCGCAGTTCTTATGCTAGTCCCGATCTTACCATCGAAAACTAGTTTTGCAGAGTCCTCTGATTTACCTAGTACCTATCAAACAAATAAAGATGTTGAGGTAGTGAATGAATCAGGACAAAAAATAGCACTTCTTGAAAAAGGATTTCTATTCTATTCAAATCTTGAAAGTGATGTAGGGGAGCAAATTCCATTCATTTTTCAAAATGAAGAAATATATTTGGATACAGAAGATACAGATTCCTATCAAGAAGAAAATGCACCTGAGTATGTAGAGTTTGGACCAACATCAGTATTAAAAACTGTAACATCAGATAGTGATATTCCAGTTTTTGATACGGAAGAACTGCAAACAGTTGTCGCTTCAATATCTAAGGGAACAGCTATTAATATTATTCATGAGAAAGAAGATTTTTATTCCATTCAATTGGGTAATCGTCTCGCATTTATCTCGAAAAAAAGTTTTGAAAAAGCAAGTGTAGATGAAAATGAATCAGTCGAACAAGACATTAAAAACTCCGAAAATGTTGAGGGGACTCCTACTGGTGAACAGACTGCTGCTGAAGAAGGAACAGATGCTGCCCAGGAAGATGTAGTTGTCACAGAAGAAACGACTGAGGAAAATGTAGAAGCTACAACTGAAAAAATTAATGACGAAGTAATACCTGTTGAGACAGAGGAATCGAAAAAAGAAGAAACTGCAACAGATGAAGCCGTTGAAAACAAAGAAGAAACAGCTTCAGTAATGAATGCAAAAGTTTCGAATAAAAGCTTCTCAACTAAAGATAAGTATTTTAAAGTTTCAGATAGTGATGTAGCAATATATGATAACCGTTCCGGTGATCTTGAACTAATAGGCTATTTAGAAGCTGGTCAAGTATATCCAAGAGTAAGTGATTATGGTAACTGGCATCGTATTAAGTTTGGGAATTACTATGGCTATGTAAGTAAAACGGGGACAGACCCTTCCGGGAATAATTTAAAGAATTTGAATACTTCTTATGAAAATTCTGGTAAATTTGTGACAGTTGGAACTGATTTGCCTGTTTATGATAATAGCTCGGGTAAGCTTGTGCAGTTTGCGACAATTAAGAAGGGACAAAGATATCCAATCATAAGTGATTATGGAAATTGGTACCGCATCGATGTTTCTGGGCGTGTAGGCTATATCCATAAAGACAACTTGTCTAATGATACTGCAACGAAAAATAAATTTTATGAAGTTCTGGAAAATAACTTGCCTATTTATGATAATCGGAGCGGTAGCTTAAAGGCTGTTGGATCATTAAAAAAAGGACAAGTGATTGAAAAAAAAGGTGATTATGGAAATTGGCATAAAGTCCAGTTTAATGACATTGAAGGTTTTGTTTGGAAAGGCTCTACACGAGCAGTAGAAAATGTTAGTTTTGGCATCTTGAATAATGGAGGAGTGCCAAATGGCCTCCAGGTGAAAACTTTCCAAGATGTACCTGTATATGACAACTCATCAAGTAAATTAGTTCAACTTGCCACTATCGAAAGTGGGCAAACCTTCCGTATTCTATATGATTATGGAAACTGGTGGCGTGTAGATGTTGCTGGTCGAGTAGGTTATGTTCATAAAACTAGAGTGGATGCTGTATTCAGTAAGAATGCAACCTTATTTAAAGTAGATCAACCAACAACTCCTGTTTATGATAATAGTTCAGGTAAGTTAGTGAAGGTTGGAGAGCTGATGAAAGGTCAAATTTACCAAAGATCACGTAGCTACGGAAGATGGCATGAAATAAACTTTGGTGATGGTGTGGCATATGTGAAAGTAAACACTACTCAGCCTGCTAGCAGCGCATCTGGTGGAATCTTTAATAACGGAAGCTATAAAAATTCATCTAAGAGCTTTGTCACTGAACAAACGGTTAAAGTTTATGACAATTCAGGAAAAGAACTGAAACAATTTGCTCAGCTTGATAAAGGAATTAGATATCCGATCGTAAGTGACTATGGTAAATGGTGGCGCATTGACGTATCTGGTCGAATTGGCTATGTAAGCAAAAATGATGTGTTGTCTGGAAAAGTATCATATGAATCATCAACGATTTATGATTATTCTCTACAAGAAATTGTTGATATTCAAATGAATGCTGACCCTCAGACCGATACGTATTCTGGGGAAAAAGCTTATATTTCTGCAGCTTATGTTTCAGCTAATGCGGAAGGGCCTTTTCCACAAAGTGGAACTATAATTGCATCTTCCTTGAATGTGAGGGAATCTGCAAATGTAGGGGCACATATATATGGTAAGCTTAAAAACGGTGAAAAAGTTAACTTGCTTGGATACAAAGATGGCTGGTACGAAATTGAGCTGAAGTATGGATGGTACAATGCTAAAAGTGATGACGTTAAACATTACGTTGATCCTGGTAGTTTTAATTTAAACACTTCAGCAGTCTATCAATTTTTACTTCTATCTAAAAGTACTGGTATTCATGAAAGTGAGTTAAATATGATTTTAAATGGAAAAGGTATTCTTGAAGGGAAGGGTAAAACCTTCTCAGAGGCGAGTGCAAAGTATCAAATTAATGAAATTTACTTAATTTCACATGCATTATTGGAAACAGGTAATGGTGGAGCTAATAATCCTGGACAAGAAAGCTTAGGAACTGGTATTACAGTTACTGAAGTTAATGGTCAGGCAGTAACACCTAAGAAAGTTTACAATATGTACGGTATCGGTGCGTATGATAAATGTGCTACAAAATGTGGTTCTGAATTTGCCTACGAGCAAGACTGGACAACTCCTGAAAAAGCAATTATCGGTGGTGCAAAATTTGTTGCTGACAGTTATATTCACAATGGATCCCATCAACAAGATACTTTATATAAGATGAGATGGAACCCTGGAACACCTGGTACACATCAATATGCAACCGATATTGGCTGGGCAGCTAAGCAAGTAAATAATATGAATAAGCTATATGGTATGCTTCAAAATTACACAGTTTATTTTGATATACCTGTGTATAAATAATTAATAAAAAAATGTTAGCATTATGCTAACATTTTTTTATTATATTTAATGTATTATTTACTCGATAAAAACTCTACTGGTATAGTGTCAAAGTTTTCTTTCCATACTTCTATAAATGCAGGAAGTTTGTTTTGATACTCCGGGTCATTAGAATGATAAAAAATAGAATTACCTTTTATATATGCTGCATATTGTAGTCCTCTTAAGTCATAGATGATAATGGATTCCCATTTATCGCCTCCAGAATTACTCTTCCCTCTTATTGTCACGATTGCATCCCCTGCTTCTTCATCGTTGTAATGCTCCTTCTCAAATATTTTCATCGTAGATACATAATTGGAATAATGAGAACCGACCATTTTTAAAAATGTATCATTTATAGATTTTTCAGGGAATATGTTCATATCATAAAGGGAAAACAATGATTGGTGCTCTTCACGATCTTCATCAGAACCAGGTGAATTTTCAACTACTTGTGTAACATTGGGTTCATGTTTCTCATCTTCTACTTCAAAGTCAAAAGAACTATCAACTTCTTTTTCGTCACCAGGTTTAGTTTCAATAATTTTATTTGATTCTCTCTCATCTTCTATCTGATTACTATCTAAATTAATGTCAGCTTTAATTGTTGAGGGCTGCTTGGCTGAAGATGGTTTGACGGTTTGACTGTCAACTTCATTATTAGGAGTTATCATTGGTGAAAAAATTACAAAGGAGATAATCCCGGCTAGGCATAAAGAAGAAATAAATACTAATTTATTAACCATTTTTTTAGGTTCGTTTTTCATCTTTGTAATATCCTCCTATTCTTGTAATTAAAACTTGAGAGTGACGTGATTGGATTCCTATCAACTGGTTATTAAAGGAAGAACTTCCTTCGAGATTCTGTTTTTACTGATTAAACAGGATATATGTAATTTTACTAACTAATTTATGAGTTAATTACTGAAATTAATAAAAACTAGAGTTTTTTTAAAAAAAATGGCACCTGATTTTAAATGGTTACTCCTTTAAAGGAAAGATCATTTTAAATCAGGTGCTTCTAAAATTTATTGAAGTTTTATATTGTTTTTGTGAATAAAGCCGATTCTTCCAGCGATGTCAATTTTTAACCAATCACCATACCATGATATGGATGAAAAGGCTTGGTTTGGATTTAAATTAGCAATTAAAGTTAATTCATTAGATGAATTATCATATACATTTCCTTGCTGAACTGTTTTAAATCTCAAAGTTGATTTAGAGACAGACATAGGCTTTTGGATAGTTCGTATGGGCATTGTCTTTTCCTTATAAACAAAACCAATGTCATCTCCAATTTGAATCTTATGCCAATTTCCGTAATCACTAATTCTAGTAAATGTTTCACCCTTTTTAATAGTACCTATTTCAACTAAATTTCCTGGTTTATTTTGATAAATAGGTAAATGATCAATAGTCGGGGAGAAAGTAGTGTCCGTTTTATTAAACGTGAAGGTTACATTTTCCTTGTAAATATAGCCCTTGCTCCCGGCAACGGAAACAATAACCCAATTACCATAATCAGAGACCATTGGGTAAGATACACCTTTTTCTAAATCAACAAGTGGAACTAATTTTCCGTTTTCTTTTCTGTATACTGTTTGATTTCTATCTGTTTTAAAAGAGGTAGAAGTACTCGTTAAGTTATCCAGCGATTTGTTGTAGACTGCAGTTGTCTGTGACTTATATACATATCCTTTAGTATGTCCGAAGGATACTTCATGCCAATTGCCATAATCTCTTTCTTGTTTAAAGGTTTGATTTTTTAAGATTGTCGCTTTTTTAATTAACTTGCCATTCGCTTTAACATAAAGTGAAAGGTTATCGTTTGCTCGATATATATTAGTCTGTTTTTGAATATTAATATTATTTTTGTTGATATAAGCCTTTCTGCCAGAAAAGTTAATAATGACCCAGTTACCATAGTCTGCTTCAATTGTATATTTCATGCCTTTTTCAATCTCACCAATTTTTGAAAGCTTACCATTTGAGCTATTATAAACAGTTGTAGATGTTAATGTTGTGAGATTTTCTGTCCCTTCATTAGTACCTTGAGCTATACTATAGCCACTAGTATCTGATATAGGTTCGGTATGGTCTTTATGAATATAAGCAAATTGTTGTCCGAATTTTATTTCGTGCCAATTACCGTAATCACGAACTCTTGGGTATACAGTATTTTTTTCAAGTGTACCAGCCTTGATTAATTGACCATTAGCATCCCTGATATAGAGAGGTGGTGAAGACTTTATGGCTTTAAAATAAGTTGAATATTTTTCTTGTTGTTCATCATTATTAGGAGCTGTGACCTCATCTTCCTCTTCTACAACTTTTTCTCCTTTAGGAAGAAAGTTTTCTACAAGACCATAACCATAGGAAGTGTCTTTTCCAGGCTTACCAAGGTCTTTTGTATTAGAATGTAATAAATTTCTAAGTTCGGTTGCTGATGCAGTAGGGTGCGCTTCTTTTAAGACTGCTAGATAACCAGAAATAAATGCTGTTGCCATAGATGTTCCTGACATACTATTATACTTGTTGTTCTTCCAAGTACTATTGATGTCTACTCCAGGAGCAACAACCTCTAATGCACTACCAGTTGATGAGAAGCTTGCCTTTTTAAGGTTATTCTCAATTGCACCAACAGCTATAACCGAAGAATGTACAGCTGGATAAGAAATAGCAGAGCCACTATTACCCGCTGCACCTACTATTAAAATATTTTGTTTGTATGCCTCGTTTAGTAATGCCTCAACTATAGGGTCATAGGTATTGTATTCAAAACTTAAATTAATTACATCTGAATTTATTTCCATTGCATAATCAATTGCTTCTGCCAGGTCAATTGTTGTTCCTTCACCGTTTTGGTTAAATGCTTTTAGTGAATAAACATTCGCATTAGGTGCTATTCCTGTTATCCCCACATTATTTTGTAGTGCTGCAATAATTCCAGCAATATGACTTCCGTGTCCATTGTCGTCATTATAGGAATCTGTATAACTCACGAAAGATTTACCTCCAGCAACTCTTAAGTCTTCATGCTGGGTATCTATACCAGTATCTATAACAGCAATTTTAGTGTTTTTACCAGTAAGATTATTATCTGCGAATCGATTTGCTTCTAATAAATCAAAACCCCAATTATTCGATTGAGACATAATCTCAACTTTTTTTTCAGGTACAATAACTTTTAGTTTATGATCTTCCTCTAATTCTGAAAGACTTACTGTAATAGGAAATGATGCAGATACTGCAGGAATATTCTCGAAGGTATGCAAAATAGTTCCATTATTTTCGGCTATTATTTTATCGTCAACTTTTTCATTAAATAATAGGATGACATTTTTACCTTCAGTTAACTCACTACTAGCACTTACATTTAAACTGTATGAGAAAAATGTGAAGAATACTAGAATGGTGAGGAATAGTTTTTTCATTATTTATCCTCCTCAAATTAATCTACCTATTCATTTTAATAAACAATTTCAAAATAGAAAACCATAGTTTATGTTATCTGTAGTAAAATAATGATAAAAAAGTAATAGGAAGGAAAGAGTGATATTGTTGAAATTTAAAAGTATGCTATTTTTTGTTTTACTTGTTGGGGTACTGCTTGGTATTACACCTAAAGATACTTTCGCAGCTAGTGAAAACTTAGAGGTTGTTAGAGATAATGCTCCTTTATATGTTTTAGCTAATAGTAAGTTAAAAAAGATTATTGAATTGACTGAGGGAGCAACGATTAAACATGAAGGAGATTATGGAAAATGGTATAAAGTAAGGGTTGGAAGAGAAATTGGTTTTATTAATAAGCAACAAGTGAAACTAACTACATCAAAATTAAAAGGTTCGTTCCAATCAGTGCCTTCATATCTTGGCTCGATTAAAACCACTAGTGATGTTGCAGTATATGATAACAGTACTGGGAAATTAGTAGTGTTTGGTGAATTGAAGGGAAATAGGACTTATCCGGTTGTTAAGGATTATGGTAATTGGCTGCAGATTGCTGTTGGGGAACGAATTGTTTATGTTTACAAAAGTAATGTAATTAATCAGTTCACTAAAGAAACAAAGATGTTTAAAGTAGATTCCTCATCAGCTCCTGTTTATATTAACAGAAATGGAAAATTGATTGAAATTGCAACGTTACAATCAGGAACTGTTTTTCAACGAACAAGTGATTATGGGAATTGGCATAAAATAGATTATGCCGGACAAACAGCATTTATATATCACTCAAATGTAACACCAATTTATAAACAAGGTAATACTTTGAAGAAGAGTTCGAATAAACAATATAATGTAAAAAGAGAAAGCCCAGTCTATGTTAAGAAAAATAATAAGTTAGTGCAAGTGTCCAGTGTCAAAGAAGGAACAACTGTTTCGATTACTAGACCATACGGAAATTGGTATGAGGTATCAGTAGCAAACCAAACTGGATATATGTATAAAAGCAACCTAACTGAAAAAAATGCACTAACTGAGAAGCTATCAAAACAAACAAAATATAGTCAAATACTAGTCGTTACTGCAAGTTCAAATAATTCTTATAAAGCAGAAGCTGTACTCTATGAAAAGAATGGTGATGAGTGGGAGAAAACATTGTCCTCTCCTGCAGTACTTGGGAAATTAGGTGTTACTTCCTCTAAAAAGGAAGGGGATAAAAAATCACCTGTTGGTTTATATGCAATAGGACATGGTTTTGGAGTGAACAGACCAGCTAATACAAAAGTTCCTTTTAAAGTGACTTCTAATCAGGATTACTGGATTGATGATACAACTTCATCAGATTATAACAAGTGGGTAAAGTATAGCGGAGATCCAAATGAAAAATGGAATTCCTTTGAAAGAATGACGAATTCGTTATATAAATACGGGCTCGTTGTCGAATACAATATGAATCCAATCGTAAAAGGGAAGGGAAGTGCGATATTTATCCATGTTTGGAGGAATCAGGACAGTCCTACATTAGGCTGTATTGCACTACCTGAATCAAATGTTCTTACTTTATTAAAGGAAATTGACCCGAAAAGAAATCCTGCAGTGATTATTGGAACTGAAGCCGATATCATGAAAACTCTATAAGGAATAATTTGTTGGAATTAATATCATATGGTAATCTAGGATTGTATTTCAACTTCTAAAAGGAGAATAACAATGGACCATAAAATAAAAATAATGACAATCTTTGGAACAAGACCAGAAGCCATTAAAATGGCACCACTTGTTCTAGAGCTAGAAAAATACCCAGAGGAAATTGACTCAATCGTAACTGTTACAGCTCAGCATAGACAAATGCTTGATCAGGTTCTTGAGCTATTTAAAGTAACACCGGATCACGACTTAAATATTATGAAGGACCGTCAAACGTTAACAGGTGTGACAACACGTGCACTTGAAGGTTTAGATGAGGTGATGAAAGAGGTTAAACCAGATCTAGTTCTTGTACATGGTGATACAACTACTACATTTGTAGCAAGTTTAGCTGCTTTCTACAATCAAATTGCAGTTGGTCACGTAGAGGCTGGTTTAAGAACATGGAATAAGTACTCACCGTTCCCTGAGGAAGTAAATCGCCAAATTACAGGTGTAATTGCTGATTTGCATTTCTCACCAACTGATAAGTCAGAGCAAAATTTACTTCAAGAAAACAAAAAGGCTGAATCCATTTATGTAACTGGTAATACAGCTATTGATGCTCTGAAAACAACTGTTAATGATTCTTACAGACATGAAGTACTAGATAAAGTAGGTTCTGATCGTTTTATTTTGTTAACGGCTCATCGCAGGGAAAACCTTGGAGAGCCTATGAGAAATATGTTCCGTGCAATTAAACGCCTTGTTACAGAGCATGATGATGTTCAAGTTGTTTATCCTGTACATTTAAACCCTGCAGTTCGTGAGGTAGCGGATGAGATTCTGGGTGATGACACTCGAATCCACTTAATTGAACCACTTGGTGTTTATGATTTCCATAACTTTGCATCACGTGCTCATATTATTTTAACTGATTCTGGCGGTGTCCAAGAGGAAGCACCTTCTCTAGGGGTACCTGTTCTTGTATTGCGAGATACAACCGAACGTCCTGAAGGAATTGAAGCTGGTACGTTAAAACTAGCAGGTACTGATGAAGAAACAATTTATCAAATGGCTTATGAGCTTTTAAACGATAAGAATGCTTATGAAAAAATGTCACAAGCATCTAATCCTTATGGTGATGGAAATGCATCAAGCCGTATCGTAAGAGCGATTTTACACCATTTTGGAAAACGTGAAGAAAAACCTGAATCTTTTAGACCGTAAACGAAAAGACGACTTGTTTTTAAAAACTAGTCGTCTTTTTTTGCAACTTTTTTTGAGGCGAATTCGTCATATTAGTTAGTGTATCTGAAAGTTTTTCAGCTTGCTTTTCCCGATTAAATGATTGTAAAAGCTTATCTTTTACGTGACTTCTTATATCATTTAGTTTTTCTGGTTGGCTCTGAGCAAACTTCAACACCCGAACAAAATCATCGGCATTTTCAGGTTCAAAGAAAAAACCGGCATTATGTTTTTCAACAATATCTTTTGCTTCCCCTTCAACACCGATTAGAATGGGTGTAGACATTGACATATAGTCAAAAACCTTTGAAGGAATCGTGATTTCAAACAATGGATGTTTTTTTAACGAAACGATGCCGATATCAGCTGCTTCATAATAGTCCAGAAGCTCTTCCTTTCTTTTGCTATCTAGAAACAAAATATTGGAAAGGTTGAGGGATGTCGCCTGTTCCATAAGTTTTTGTTTTTCAACACCTTCACCAATGAACATAAATACAACAGATGGATCATTTTTTAATTTCTGAGCTGCTGTAATGATCGTTCCTAATCCTTGTGCCGCCCCGATATTACCGGCATATAACACAAGAAATTTATTCTCTAAATCATACTGATGCCTAATAGAGGATGTACCTGTAAAGGTAGGTAATGAGTTAGGGTTAACACCATTTGGAATGACAGTAATTTTATCTTCTTGTACTCCAAGATCAATGAGTCGTTGTTTATAACCGTGTGTTACAACAACTATGTGATCTGCTTTCTTATAAAGAAAGCTTTCAAGCTTTCGTGCAAGCTGCAGGAGTTTTTTATTTTTAAATTGGCCTAATAGTTCTGCAAAATCAACCCAAAGATCGCGAATTTCAAAGACAAATTTGGCTCTGTGAACTTTACTTAAAAAATACCCTGTTACTCCTTGAAATAGTTGTGGAGAGGTCGCATAAATGACATCCGGTTTTTTGACTAATAAGCCGGAAGTACAACTTGAGAACATAAACGAAAGGTAGTTAGCAAGTCTTCGAATTGAACTTGTTTTTGTATCTCGTATACGGAAGGAGCGGTACACTGTCAAATTATTGACATATTCCTTCTTAAAGATTTTCTTTATCGGCTTTGAATTAGGAAAGGTCGTAAGTACATGCAGTTCATGACCTAAATTTGAAAGGTTTGAGCTCATGTCATATGCTCGTCCTTGTGCAGCACCTATTTCAGGTGGGAAATGCTGAGTAATATAAACAATTTTCATAGAGATCCCTTTCCATAAAAAATTAGGAATTATCAATATAATAGTGTAAAGTATTAATGGAAAAGTTACAACTTGGATATGTAAAAGGAAATGATATTATGACAAAAATTTGTGTAATGACGACAGTTCATCATGCATATGATGGGCGAATCTACCATAAACAATGTAAATCTTTAAGAAAGGCGGGGTATGAGGTTACTCTTCTTGCTCCAAAGCCTGATAAACAAATTGAGGATGACGGGATTAACTTAATACCGATTGAAAAAGCCCAAAAAGAATGGAAGAGGTTTTTACATACTTTTTCTGTATTTAAACAAGCAAAGGAAACAAAAGCAGATCTGTATCATTTTCATGATCCTGAACTGCTTCCTGTCGGGGTCTTACTACGTTTGTTTACAAGAAAACCGGTTGTTTTTGATGTTCATGAGCATTATCCCAATGCAATCATGAGTAAAAAGTATCTGAAAAAGTGGTTGAAGAATCCAGTCCGTATAGCCTATGAAATAATAGAGAAAATCTCACTACCAACTTTATCTGGTGTCATTTACACGACTGAAGAGGTAGGGGAACGGTATAAAAAATATACTTCATGTAAAATTGAAAACTACCCTTTACCCGAGATGTTTCCATCAACTAGTAGGGAAAACAAAAAAGATGAATACCTTCTATATTTAGGGGGTATAACGGCTATTAGGGGAATAGAGGAGCTAGTAGAGGGGTTTTCACATGTTTTGAAGCTTAAACCCGATGCTAAGCTTTTATTTGTTGGTAGTTTTGAGTCTAAATCATTTGAAGAAAAAATCCACGAAAAAGTTAATAAACTAGGCTTAAAAGATAACATTGCGTTTAAAGGAAAAGTACCCTATCAGGAAATTGAACGATATTTATCAGAAGCAACGATTGGTATTATTCCCTATTTACCTGTTCCTAATCATCTAGTATGCTTACCGAATAAACTATTTGAATATATGGCTGCAGGAGTAGCTGTAATTGCATCAGATTTTCCGCATTACCGCAAAGTTGTTGAATCTTCTAATAGCGGGTTACTTGTTAACCCAGAAAGACCTCAGTCGATTTCAAAGGCCATGATTACATTATTAGAAAACTCAAACTTAGCTAAAGAAATGGGTGGAAATGGGGAAGTTGCTTTTTCAAATAAGTATAATTGGAAATCAGAGGAAAAGAAGCTATTTTCTTTCTATCAAAAGCTTTTAAAGAAGTAGGTAAATATTTCATTGATCTTAACAGGCTATATGTTTTCTAGCATATGTCCATGCTAAGAGAGAGGTATTTGTCATATAACTTTAAGAAAAAAACAATTGAAACTTTATATATTTTTGCTATGATGTAAGAAGTGAAAATTTCTCACATAAGTGGGGGTAAACGATGCATTCTTATATTGACTATATTGTAGCTTTTATTCTTTCTTTTGCAGTTGCCGTGCTTATCACACCACTGGTTAAAAAGCTTGCAATTAAAATTGGAGCTACAGATCAACCAAATAAAAGAAAAATCCATAAGGATATTATGCCCCGACTTGGTGGTTTAGCGATCTTTATTGGAGTTATTGCAGGGTTTCTATATTTAAAACCTCACTCAATGTATATGACTGAGGTGGTTATCGGAGCGGTTATCATCATCATTGTCGGGATTCTGGATGATCGGTTTACATTACCAGCTAAATATAAATTTCTAGGTCAACTTGTTGCAGCTATTGTCGTTGCTTCTTCTGGTTTACTTATTTCAAAGATAACAGTTCCCTTCTTTGGATCTGTTCAATTAGATTACTTTAGTTATCCTGTTACAGTCATATGGATTGTAGCTATTACGAATGCAATTAACTTAATTGACGGTCTTGATGGATTAGCAGCAGGAGTGTCCTCCATTGCTATGACAAGCATTCTTATCATGGCAATTGCAGATTCTCAAATCGTGGTAATTGCTTTATGTACCATTCTGATCGGTAGTTCATTAGGTTTTCTTGTTCACAACTTTTATCCGGCTAAAATCTTTATGGGTGATACAGGTGCTTTGTTTTTGGGTTATTCAATATCGATCATATCAATGTTAGGATTGTTTAAAAACATTACTTTATTCAGCTTTATTATACCAGTTATTGTCCTAGCTGTTCCTATATTTGATACAATCTTTGCGATAATTAGAAGGCTTCTGAATAAGCGTAATATTGCTGCACCGGATAAACTACATCTTCATTATTGTTTAGTGGATCTGGGGTTTAGTCACAGATCAGCTGTTTTGGTCATTTACTTTTTTAGCGCATGCTTTGGATTATCAGCAATCATTTTCTCAAATGCGACATTATGGCTATCTTTATTGATTTTAGTCATATTATTAATTGCTATTCAGTTTATTGCAGAAATTGTAGGATTAATTGGGATGAATCGCAAGCCGCTAATTAATACGTTTAAACGTATAATGGGAATGAAGCCACAAAAGGATAATTAAAAGGATCAGTCGGCCGACTGATCCTTTTTAATATGAAAAAAGAGGACCATTTATTTGGTCCTCTCAATATTTTATTCAGTTGCAGCAGAATTTTCGAAATCGTTTGTTGTAGGATCTGTTTCATCAGAACTATCAGTCACTGTAATACCTAAGTGTCCCTTTAATTCATCTTGAACTTCTATCACACTTTCTTCTTCAGGTAACCAATATGAAATGCCATTAATTTTTTCACCAACACCGTCTAACGTAATGGTTTCGATATTGCTTGTGCTAAATCCAGAGTATTTCTGATAAAAACCTAGTAACTCAGAAACCTTCATATTAGTTTCGACATTATTACCAACTTCATTTGTTAGTTTGTCAACCTTTAAAAGCGTATCAGCAGAGGCAATTTTATCAATAACTGCTTTCACAACTTGTTGCTGTCGTTCATTTCGTCCGATATCACCTCTAATGTCTACCATTCTCATCCGTGCATAGGCAAGTGCGTATCGCCCATCTAGCTCCATTGGTCCTTCATAAAATTGAAGCTTTTCTGCTTTACGGTCATCACTGTTCTGTTCAAAGCTAAATGGAACATTAACCGTAATACCGCCAACAATATCGACAATATTTTTAAACCCGTCAAAGTTAACTGTTGCATAATAATCAATAGGAATTTCTAAAAAGTCTTCAACAGTTTCAATTGTTAGCTCTTTTCCACCTTTGGCAAAAGAGTGGTTTATCTTATCTAATCCCTTACCAGGAATCTCTACTCTGGTATCACGTGGGATACTTAAAAGCTTCATTGTTTGATCTGCGGGATTAAACGTAGCCACCATTAATGTATCTGAGCGTCCGCCTTTCCCACCACTAGAATAATCTTCAACACCCAGTAACAAGATAGAAACAGGATCATTTGAGATACTTACAGCACTCTCACGAAGCTTGGATTTTTCTCGACCAAGATCATCATATGAGTTATTAGCTGCTTCTAATGTTTGATAAAAGACATATCCGACGTAGGATCCAATTCCTATTAACAATAAAAGTGTAAAGAAAAGTAACCGCCTAAGAATTGGGCGTTTCTTTTTCTTTTTCACTCTCTTCATTTCTTTTCTATTCATATATACGTTCTCCTCTAACCATTAAATTTGGACATCTTCTTCCAAATAAACAACATCACCCTCCGAAATTTCACTCTGTCCATTCGTCAGTTCTGTCATCCACTCAATAAAGTCTGTCTTTTTCTCTTCTTCTACATAGGCTTCCACATTTACGTCATTTAAATAGTGGATTTCCTTTATTAAAAATGTGGAAGATCGTAATTCATTTTCCACCTTTCCAAGCCAGGTATAGTCAATGTTCGTATTCATAATGCGCATGAGCTTTCGTTCCACCATTCCAGTCGCCTGCAAGCCCTCTGAAACGGATTTTCCATAGGCACGAATTAACCCGCCGGTTCCAAGCTTTATGCCGCCGAAATAGCGTGTAACAACGACAACTGTGTCTTTTAGTTTCTTTTTCTTTAAGACCTCAAGCATTGGCACCCCAGCAGTCCCGCTTGGTTCGCCATCATCATTTGCTTTTTGGATTTGGTCATTTTCCCCGATTAAATAGGCTGAGCAATTATGATTTGCATCATGATGCTTCTTTTTTATTTTTTGAATAAACTCAGATGCTTCTGATTCAGTTGTAGCACGTTCTACATAACAAATAAAACGTGATTTTTGGATAATTATCTCATGCTCTCCATAGTCTTTTACGGTATAATAATGTGAAAGCATGCTTGTACACCTCCTGACAAGCAAGCAAAATTAGAATAGCACATTCTTTTATTATAAAACGACATAATTTTTACTTCAATCGTAAAAAATGTGGCAAACTAAAAATAACTGTCGAAAAAACGGAGGGGTATGCGTGAACTCCAGTAAAAAAATAGATAGCGAAATGCTTGATCTCATTTTAGATAAGATGATCGGAACCGTTGCCGGAAGCAAGGACGAGATTTTTAAAATCGGTGAACAGTCCCGGCAGCAATATGAATCATTGGTCGAAGAGTTAAGGGAAATAAAAATTCAAGTAAGCAAAGTGATCAATGAAGGAGATAAGCTTGAAGTACAAGCCCGACTTGCTCGAAATCGTCTCTCACAGGTGAGTAAGAATTTCCAGCAATTCTCTGAAGATGAAATTAGGGAAGCGTATGAAAAGGCGCATGGGCTTCAGGTTGAACACACGATGCTTCAGCAGCATGAAAAACAGCTTCGCGATCGCCGTGATGACTTGGAGAGACGTCTGTTAGGCCTTCAGGAAATTATTGAACGGTCAGAGTCCCTTGTTGGCCAAATTTCCGTTGTGCTGAATTATTTAAACAGTGATTTACGCCAGGTTGGAATGCTTTTAGAAGATGCACAGCAAAAGCAGGATTTTGGCTTGCGAATCATCGAGGCACAGGAGGAAGAAAGAAAACGTGTATCAAGGGAGATACATGATGGACCGGCACAAATGCTTGCGAATGTGATGATGCGTTCTGAGTTAATCGAGCGAATTTTTCGTGAGCGTGGGACAGAGGAAGGCTTTAAGGAAATTAAGAGCCTTAAGGTAAATGTTCGAAACGCATTATATGAAGTAAGACGAATTATTTATGACCTAAGGCCAATGGCTTTAGATGACTTAGGACTCATCCCGACCCTCAGAAAATATATGGATACGATCGAAGAATATAATGGTAAAATTAAGATTCATTTCCAAAGCATAGGGAAGATGGAAGAAAAGCGACTTCCTCCCCGCTTTGAAGTGGCTTTATTCCGCCTTGCACAGGAGGCTGTCACCAATGCGTTAAAGCATGCAGAGGCAACAGAGATATCTGTCAAGGTCGAGATCACCTGTGAAAGTATCACCATGGTCATTAAAGACAATGGAAAAGGGTTTAATATTAAAGATACTAAAGTAAATAAAGATAAGAAATCATTTGGGCTTATTGGTATGAAGGAGCGGGTTGATCTATTAGGAGGAAAAATGACAATTGACTCCAAAATTGATCTAGGGACTTTTATCATGTTCCAGGTTCCGTTTAATGGAAATTAAGCCATGTTGCATGACTATAGGCATATTGACGTAGGAATGAACTGGCAACTAGACTATAAGAGATATGGGGAGGCGTAAGCATGAAGACGAAAATTGTTATTATAGATGATCATCAATTATTTCGTGAAGGTGTAAAACGCATTTTAGATTTCGAACCAAGCTTTGAGGTAATTGCAGAAGGTGATGACGGAGAAGAAGCATTAGCACTCGTTGATGCACATAAACCGGACGTTGTCATCATGGATATCAATATGCCGAAAGTAAATGGTGTAGAAGCCACGAAGCAATTGATTGAAGCAAACGAAGAAACAAAAGTGATTATCTTATCAATACATGATGATGAAAACTATGTAACACATGCATTAAAAACAGGTGCAAGAGGCTACCTATTAAAAGAAATGGATGCTGATACGTTAATTGAAGCAGTCAAAGTTGTCGCAGACGGCGGCTCATACCTGCATCCAAAGGTTACACATAATTTAGTAAATGAATTCAGACGACTTGCCGCATCAAGTGGACAAGCTGCATCCATGCAGCCATTACAGCCAGAAATTCGTCGACCATTACATATTTTAACACGTCGCGAATGCGAGGTTCTCCAAATGCTTGCAGACGGAAAAAGCAACCGCGGTATAGGAGAAGCACTATTTATTAGCGAAAAAACAGTTAAAAACCATGTAAGTAACATTCTTCAAAAAATGAATGTGAATGATCGTACGCAAGCCGTTGTTGTGGCGATTAAAAATGGTTGGGTTGAAGTGAAGTAATGATGATGAATTAGAGTCAGAATCTTTTTTAAGGTTCTGGCTTTTTTGTTTACGCTGAACCAATCTTCGGTTCTTGTTTTGGCACTTTGTGGATTGGAAAGGAAGGCATGAGACTCCTGCGGGAGTGCGAGTCAAGGGGAGACCCCGCAGGAGCAAAGCGACGAGGAGGCTCCCGGACCGCCCGCGGAAAGCAAATGCCTGCAGAGGAAATCCACAACCATGTACAGAGCCTTATAGTTACATTGAAAAAAGTCATAATAATCCGAACTTCCCCCATATACTAAACGAATAGTGAAATTTTAACGTTTATCCGTTAAAATGAGATAGAAAATATGGACAAGGAAGGAATAAAAACATGAAAACGGCTATTGTCACAGATAGTACTGCCTATATACCCGAACAAGTTCGCGAACAGCATGACATACATATGATTCCGCTAAGTGTAAACTTCGGAAACGAAACATATCAGGAAGAAGTAGAAATCACCTCAGAACAATTTTTTGAAAAGATGCGAGGACAACAACAGCTCCCAACCACATCACAACCACCAGTAGGAAAATTCGTTGAATTATTTGAACAACTGTCTAAAGAATATGATGCCATCATTTCCATCCACCTCTCCAGCGGAATTAGCGGGACATACAACGGAGCAGCAACAGCAGGAGATATGGTCGAAAACATCGAGGTTTTTGCGTATGACTCAGAAATTAGCTGTATGGTTCAAGGCTTCTATGCGCTTGAAGCAGCAGAAATGGCTCGCACAGGAGCTGATCCTAAGGAAATTTTGGCCCGCTTGGATGAAATGAAAAAAACAATCAAAGCTTACTTCATGGTAGATGATTTAAGCAATCTTCAAAAAGGCGGTCGTTTAAGCGGAGCTCAAGCCTTAATTGGCAGCTTGCTTCAAGTAAAACCAATTCTACATTTTGAAGACAAAGTCATTGTTCCTTTTGAAAAAGTACGCACACGTAAAAAAGCATTAAATCGAGTATTTGAGCTTCTTGATGAAGTAGCAAGCCAAAACGATCCAATGCGTGTGGTCCTTATCCATGGAAATCGACAAGAAGAAGCGGAAAAGATGCAGCAGGAACTTATCAAGAAGTACAGCAATATCGAATGTATGGTCAGTTATTTTGGTCCTGTGATCGGTACACATCTTGGTGAAGGTGCAATGGGGATCGGCTGGTATAAAAAGTAAATATTTATAAGAGGAAAGTACTATTTATTCATGGTGCTTTTCTCTTATATTTAGGTAAAATCATAGACATATGGTTAAAATTCCCTCATACTATGTATAGATTATGCAAGGAGGCTTTTAACCGTTGAATAATAGTTTAAACCAAGCAATGCAAGTACAGGAAGAAAAAAAACGTACATATCGTCACTGGACAACCCTTGAGGATCGAAAGCTTTTACAATTACGTCAAAGTGGAATGAGATTCAGACATATTGCAGAACAATTATCACGCACACCAATCAGTGTAGAAAAGCGTTATCGAAAAATTTGTCAAACCTATATAGGTGGATCATGAGATTTACCATGATAAATGGTTCCCTAACCCCGATATTCTCCAAAGAAGAAGGCCAGCCAATTTCACACTACAACCAACTACCAGAGATAAAAACAAATCCACAATTTCAATTTTTACCAAATCTTCAAAAACATCTAGCTGGAAAAGAGTTGCTTTTAACGGAAATTCCTTTCTCACTAGAAATATTACAAGCTCACTATGAGCAGGGCTATGTCAAAGTAAGTGCAGGCATTGAAAAACGAAAAAGCTTAACATGTAATCGTTGTGATAATTCAAATCCTTCCTTATTTTCTTCATTTTCATGTGCAAAATGCGGGGAACAGAATTGCCACTACTGTCGAAACTGCATAATGATGGGGCGTGTGTCCGAGTGTACACCACTTTATAGCTGGAGTGGTCCGCCTGTTCTAGAATCTCAAGCCTCATATCTTTCTTGGGAAGGGGAGTTATCAAAAGGACAAGCTCTTGCATCAGATCGTGTTGTCACAGCAGTAAATGATTATACTGAGCTGCTGGTTTGGGCAGTTTGCGGCGCTGGAAAAACAGAAGTTCTATTCAAAGGAATCGAGCAGGCCCTCTCTGACAACAAAAGAATCTGCATCGCAACTCCACGCACAGATGTCGTTTTAGAACTAGCACCACGTCTTCAAAAAGTCTTTCCATCAACCTCTATCTCGGCATTATACGGAGGAAGTGAAGACCGCCACAACTATGCATCCCTCACAATTTCGACCACACACCAGCTCCTGCGATTTAAACAAACGTTTGATTGCATCATTGTTGATGAAGTCGACGCCTTTCCATACTCAGCTGATGCATCCCTCCAAATCGCAGTACAAAAATCCCGAAAAGAAAAAAGCTCTCTCATCTATTTAACAGCAACTCCTAATAAGAAATGGAAAAATGAAGTTCAGCAAAAGAAGCGGGAAGCCGTGCGAATCGCGGCAAGGTATCATGGTCATCCACTTCCTGTCCCTGAATTTGTTTGGGCAGGTAACTGGAAAAAGCAGCTTGAAAAAGGGAGGTTGCCTCCTAAAGTAATAGAGTGGCTAAAGATGAGAATCTCGACTAATAAGCAGGCATTTCTATTTATTCCATCTATCTCAATCATTGATGATGTTGTTAAGCTTTGTAGAAAACTGGATGAAAGAATAGAAGGGGTTCACGCAGAAGACCCTGAACGACGCGACAAAGTGAAGAAGTTCCGAAGTGGGAGCATGCCGGTTATTGTCACATCTACCATTCTGGAAAGAGGAGTAACGATTCCTAACAGTGATGTTGCTGTTTTAGGCAGTGAGGATGAGATTTTTACAGAAAGTGCCCTCGTGCAAATCTCAGGCCGGGTCGGGAGAAGTGCCAGTTACCCAACCGGAAATGTTACACTCTTTCACTATGGGAAAACACAAGCGATGGTAGAGGCCAGAAGTCATATTTTGAAGATGAATGAGGAAGCGAAACAAGGAGGCTTTCTAGAGAGTTGAAACTTTGAGAAACCTGCTCTCTATGGCATAATATAGTATTATCTAGATGCACAAGGAGAGCAAGTTTAATGGTCATTAACGCAATGGAACGAATTATGAAGGATTTATTAGATGAATACAAAGGCCGCCTGCAATTAAATTGTACATGCAGCACATGTCTGGACGATATTCTTGCTTTGAGCCTTAACAAAACCACTCCTCGCTACGTTACAAACCAAGACAAAGTGATGTATATAAAAGCTCAATTCATAGATAAACAAGAAATGACATCTCTACTAGTGAAACTGGCAGAATGCGCAAAAATTGTATCTGATAACCCGATGTGTGATACCTACAAATAAAGGGGGGAGATGTCCATTTCATATTGCTTAATCTGTAAGGAGCAAGTAGATCTTCAAATCACATGGAAAAGCCTTATACCTGGATCCGAAACAAATACCTGTGACTCATGCTATCAAACCCTCGTGAAAATTAACATGCCAACCTGTCCAGGCTGTTTCCGCCCTCAAAATAACCACGACCTTTGCCCGGACTGTCAATCTTGGGAAAAAGATACTGCCTGGAAAGGGATCCTAGAGCGTAATGTCTCTGTCTATGAATACAATGACGCCATGAAGGAGATTCTCTCAACATATAAATTCCGCGGTGATGCAGCCTTAGTTGCAGTCTTCGAAAAAGATTTCTACATAAGCTATAAAGCAAACTTCAAGAAGAAATCAATCGATGCGACAATCCCAATACCGCTAAGCCCAGAACGACTCTACGAACGCGGCTTTAACCAAGCAAAGCTTTTAGCCGATTTTCTCCCCCTCCTACAGCTGGAAGTCCTCGAGCGAACCCATCATGAAAAACAATCAAAAAAATCCCGTCATGAACGACTCTCCTCTTCAAATGTGTTTTCTATTACGAACCGTAGTATAATAGAAGGGAAAAACATCTTATTAATAGATGATATCTATACGACAGGAACCACACTAAGACACGCGGCTCAACGCCTAAAAGAAGTTGGTGCAGCATCTGTTTCTTCTTTAACATTAATTAGAAGTTAAAAAGTGAAAATCCCAGCCGATATAATAAATAGATTATATCGATAGGAGAAATGACAATGGGTGAATTAGCGAATTGTCCGAAGTGTAATGCGTTGTTTGTGCAAAGCCAATTTAGAACTGTGTGTGATAAGTGTTATAAAAAAGAAGAGGAATCTTATGAAGCTGTATTTAAGTATCTTAAGAAGCGTGAGAATCGAAAGGCTCAATTAGATGAAGTTGTAGAAGCAACAAATGTTTCTAAAGAACTTATCTTAAAATTTATTCGTCAGGGAAGAATTCAGCTAACAAATTTTCCTAACTTAGGATATCCTTGTGAAAAATGTGGGAAGACAATCAGAGAGGATCGCTTATGTGGAGATTGCAAAAAGAATATTCATAAGCAAATCCATCAAATGGAACAGGAAAAAATGATTAGTGAACGTAATAAGCAATCTAACCGGAGGACGACCTTTTATTCCCAAAGTCCTAAAAAGTAATGGAAAGCTTAATGTTTTTCTATAAATGCCGATACTATAATTAATGACAATGCACCTTCGAATGAAAGTGAGGGATATTTATGAAAATAAACAACATAGGTTCCATGGGTGTCAATCCGTATAAAAAAAGTATGGAAAAAAATGCAGCTACACCATCAAAAGCACAACCGAGAGAAGATAAAGTAGAAATTTCCTCAAAAGCGATAGATTTACAACAATCAAATGAACTGAATAAAGCAAGACAGGAAAAAGTACAAGCGATTAAAGCTCAAGTAGAGAATGGATCTTATACGATTGATCCGCAGGCGATTGCGAAAGGGTTGCTAAACTTTTATAAAAAGTAAAACTATTAGCATTTCTTCTAAACAAGGATGTTTACTATAGCTCAAGGACGAGCGTACCTATAACATTCAATAATTGTGGAGAGTGAGAAAAAGTGCAAATTAATCAAGACCTTAAAGTCTCTTCTCAAATCCCTTCTACAAAATCAGTACAATTAAGAGAAGGGGACATTTACAGTGCGCTCGTCAAAGAAAGATTGCCTCAAAATGAAGCTATTCTACAAATAAGAGGGCAGGATATAAAAGTAAAATTCGAAGGAGAGCCTCCTAAACAAAATCAAGTGACAGTTGAGGTAAGAAACAATGAACAGAATATTCCAAGAGTAAAAACAATTCCTTTGCCTACGTCTACAGCACCACAGGCAAATGCTCAGAGTAATGCAAAGGTATTAGCTCGTCAATTAAATGGGGGTACGCCTGTTTCTTCAGAAACACAAACAGCTGTCGATTCACTTCTTTCAAAAGGGATTCCTCTAAATAAAGTAACCTTTCAGCATATCCAATCCTTTATAGATAATCATCCTAGCACACTCGATCAAAAGCTTGAAACAATTTCAGCTTTGATGAAAAAAGGACTAGAGCCAACTGCTACTCATTTAAAGGCTGTTTTTCGAGCATTGCATGATAAGTCATTTGCAAGCTCGATTGAGGAACTGATAAAGGAAATAGATCCAGAGTTCCGCTTTAAGGTACAAGAAAGCCCTGCAAACTCAATTAAATCTGCTGATCAATTGACTGAGCAAGCAAAGCGGCAACTAAAAGCGGCTGTTCAACGAGTGATAGAAGCAATAAATCAATTAGAAAAGAAAATGATCGATCCAAAAAAACTTGAAATGCTCCAGCAAATTAAGAATGGGATCCATAAGAATGATGTTACCACAGCTGTACAAAGTCTAAAAAAATCATTTTCATCAGAGATTATCCAAGCTCCTGAAGTTTCTTCAAAATTATCAGATGCAATAAAGCTAGATAATATGGTGAAAGCAGAAAGCCAGAATCAACTGGCTAAAAACCAATCCAATACTCAAGCGATGGTTTCCGCTCCAAAACAAATAGCTCAACAAGCTTTATCAAGACTTAACCATGCAATCGATCAACTAGGAAAACTGATCGTAGATCCAAAAAAGTTACAAATGCTGCAACAGATAAAAAACAATATTGGTGAGAAAGATATCGCGATAACTGCTCAGAACCTGACCAAACTATTTGCAACAGAGGTCATGAAAACACCTGTAGTTTCTTCAAACTTAACAGAAGCAGTTAACTTAGATCGTTTGGCAAAACTAGAAACGCAAGTATCTACTGTGAATCAATCGGCAAAATTAGAACAAGCTCAACAATTAACCAGTCAACCAAACAGACAAGGCATTGTAGCCAATAATCAAAATCAATCAGCACAACAAGCTTTATCACGGCTAAACCAAGCAATCGATCAACTAGAAAAACTGATCGTAGATCCAAAGAAGTTACAAATGCTTCAACAGGTAAAAAACTCTATTGGCAAACAGGATGTCACGACAATAGCACAGAACGTAACAAAATTATTTGCAACAGAGGTCATGAAAACACCTGATGTCTCTAAAAACATAACAGAAGCAGTTAACATAGAACGTATGGCAAAAATAGAAGCTCAAGCATCTACTCTTAATCACTCGACAAAACCTGAACAAGCTCAACAGATAACAAATCAAATAAGGGAACAAAAGGGTTCAACTATTGAGCAGCGGTCGATTGTGCATCAAATTGAATCACGAATAAGAGCAGCAATCAATCTATTAGAAAAATCAATAGCAAGTCCGAAAAAGTTAGAAATGATCCAACAGATTGAAGCAAATCTTAATGCGAATAATATCAACACAGCCGTTCAAAACCTAAGAGAATCATTTATTAATGAAATAAAGCAAACACCAGAAGTCTCATCAAAGCTATTAGAAGCAGTTAAGTTAAACAATCTATTGAAAAATGAAAGTCAAAGTATAGTACAAAATCAATCTGCTAATTCTGAATCTAATCAACAACTAAATAAAGCATCTCAACAGCTTCCTATCGACCAGGCCATAAAGCAATTAAAAAGCAAAATAACAGATCCAGCCTTACCACAAGCAAGAGAGATACAGAAAGCTGTTTCACAGGCCGAGAGCATTAATAATCTGGCTCGCCAAGAAGTCAACAAAGTCTTACACACACTTGCTAAAGAAGATCTGTCGCCAAAGAATATGAAAATCATAAAAGAAATCCAAGAAGGACTACTGCAAGGGAAGAGTATAGAACAGACGGTTGGAAAGCCATCAACTTTAATAGAAAATAAACTACTTTCTCAGCAACTCGAAAATGCAATGAGAATGGAAAAATCAGCTGTAGCATTGTTGCAGAGGGAATTAGGAAAAGTAGATAACATTCAAACTAATGTAGGTAATGCTATACAAAAAGCCATGCAAGTTCTTAGAAAAGAACCAAATATGAAAGAGGTTTTTAATAAGCTAACTGCTCTTCTTGATCAAAATACTATCTTAGAGAATAAGCAAAGAGAAACACTAGCAACCTCAGTACAAAAGGCTGAAGAGTACTTGCAAAGTGGAAAAGAACTTGGTGCGAGACAAGAATTGATGAATACTTTAACTAAAATGAATCAAGAAATTCCTGCTTCACAAAATCAACATACTGTAGTTGAGCAGGCAGAGCAAACTGAAGCGTATAAAATGCAAGAAGACTTGATTGCCTCTCTCCCAATTCAATCGAAGGACTTTATCGTTGAGACTGTATCAAAAAAGCTTTCTCAAGTGGCAATAGACTTTAAAAATTTTAAAAATGACATATCAAAAAGTTTGAATACTGTAGAACAGCTTGTTCAACAGTTTAAATCAAAATCTACCGTAGCAGCGAAGCCGATGCTTGAAACAATCATAAAAAAATTAGATCAAGCTATCTTACGTAGTGACTTTATGCTCTATGCCGATATGAGAACAGAGAAAAAACTACTAACAGCAAGCACTCAGCTAACAGAAGCCAAGAAACTTCTTTTGAGAGGTGACCATAGCGGAGCGAATAAACTTGTATCAGAAGTACGTACAGTACTGGATAAGATGCTATATAAACCTTCAGATGTTCGTGTCAAACACTTTGTTTCACAAGAAGTTGGGAAAATTGAAAATATTCCAATTACAAAAGAAGTAACTCAAAACTTTGAACAGTCAATGAGTGCATTAAAACAGGAACCATCTGCAAGGAACTCCTTTGAATTTTTACGAAATCTGGGCCTCACCCATGAGGCAGATCATGCTCAAGCACTAGTAGCTAATGAGAGAAATCAAGAAGGGTTATCACCTTCGCTAAAAAGTCTTCTACTTAAGATGACTCAAAATGATGGAGAGCTACTTCAATCACAAAAAGCCGATCAGATTCTTAGCAATTTAACTGGTCAACAATTGTTAAGTAAAAACGATGCAGCAGGTCTTCAAAATTTAATGTTCACTTTGCCGCTGCTACTACAAGATAAGTTGGAAAATGTAAAAGTTTTTGTAAACTCCAAAAATCAAAATGAAAAAATTGATTGGGAGAATTGCAGTTTATTCTTCCTATTTGAAACGAAAAAGCTTGGAGAAGTGGGAATAGCTCTTACATCAAACGATCGAACATTATCAATAAAAATAAAAAACGATCAAAAAGGTTTTCGGGAAAAAATGGAGCCTCTTGCCGTTCTTGCAAAAGAAAGGCTTAGTGATATCGGATATAACATTAGCGGTATAAAATTTGAACCCCTTAACAAACTTGACAAAACAGAAACGATGTTATCGTCATCAAATGTTCAACAAACTCAATTGTCAAAAATGACAGAGAAAGGATACGATTTTTCAGTATGATGGCTCAACACTATTTTAACCAAAAAAATCGTCGGCAACTCAATGGTCCTTCAGCTGCAGTTATACGCTATGACGAATCAAAAGACAGTTCACCAACTGTCATAGCCCAAGGACAAGGGATGTTGGCAACAAAAATTATAGAATTAGCAAAACAACATAACATCCAAATGCAGGAAGATGAAGGGCTGGTTCAACATCTGTTAGATATTGATTTAGGGGAAAATGTGCCACCACAGCTTTATTCTGTTATAGCTGAAATTCTACTTTTTATTGAAGAGATGGAAAATAAGTATTAAAAGTTGACCGGATATACCGATAAATAAAATAGGAGGTAGAATTTATGGATTTTTTAACAAAAGAAATGATTTACCAAAAATCTTCTCAAGAAATTACTTCATTATTATATGAAGCATTAATAGATAATACACAAAAAGCAATACAAGATATACAGAATAAAAGTTTCATAAAAGCAAATATAAAGTTAAAAAAGGCGAATGATATCTTAGAACGTTTAGGTGTGGGCTTAAACTACGAAGCTGGCATTATGGCTGATCAGTTAGATGCTCTTTATAACTATATGGCCAATCTAATCGTAAAGGCTAACATACAAAAAGAAATTGAGCCGCTAAAAGAAGTTTTGTCTATTATAGAGGATATTGCCCAAGCATGGCAAACAGCGATGGAAAATAATAAATCAGGTCAAGTACAGCAACAGCTTCTTAGGAAAGCAAATGCATATGAAAAAAATGTGATGGTATATGAAAGAGAATTGAACACGCTGGAAGAAGGGAAATAAGAGATGAGAATTAATAATAATATTCAAGCACTAAATGCGTATAGAAATTTATCTCAAACAATGGGACATACATCAAAACAATTAGAAAGATTGTCTTCTGGTTTACGTATTAATAGAGCGGCTGATGATGCGGCAGGTCTAGCGATATCAGAAAAAATGCGTTCACAAATTCGTGGCTTAGAAATGGCAGAAAGAAACTCACTTGACGCGATTTCATTAATTCAAACAGCAGAAGGCGGATTAAATGAAACACACAGCATCTTACAAAGAATGCGAGAGTTATCTGTTCAAGCATCAAATGGAACATTAGAAGACGAAGATCGAGAAGCTATCCAAAAAGAAATCAATCAATTAACATACGAAATCGACCGTATTGCAGATACAACACAATTTAACCAAAAAATATTATTAAGCGGTTCACCTGAAGGAAAATCATTTGCTGAAGTGAACTCTGATCAAATTGCATACAATGGTAATGGTACTTGGGAAGGTGTTGTGACGGCAGAGGCTACTGAGCCTGCGAGAGTAGAAATCAATTTTGATAGCAATGTAGGAACATTAAAGGCAGCTGACCTTGAAGGGAAAACTTTTGTCATCAATGGGAAAACATATGAAATTGATTTTATTAACGGTGCTACATCTGGAATAAACAATAATAATATCGCAGTAAACCTTGCGTCATGGAATGATTCACCTGCTACTGATGCTGGTATTACAAGTAATATCACAAACCTTATGAACGCATTAGAAAGTGCAATTAATCAAAATGACAGCCAATCACTTACTGTATCAAAAAGTATTCCAATGGATTCCGCAGCACCAGGAGACGGACTAATTGTTGATGGAAAATTAACTCTTTCAACTACTAATTCAATGTCACCAAAGGATGTACAAGATCTCGGTACTCGTAGTCAAGTATCAACAAATATTGGATCTGGTGTAACATTTATCGATCCATTAACAAACACAGCAACGACAAGCATAGTAGCAAATCCGGAAGCAGATCAAGCTAAACCAATTGCTATTACATTCTCAGAAGTACCTAAAGCAGGAGATACATTAAAAATCGATGGATTAACAATCAATTTTAATAGCCCTGCAGCATCATATAGCAATGGTGCAGCAACAATTGATGTAACAAATAAAGATTTAGATGCAGTCCTTTCTGAAATTGATGCAATCATTAATCAAGCTGAAAATGATACTCCAAATCCAGTCTCAGCATTAGCTCCTGTACACTCTGTTTCGAACAATAGCTTAATTTTAGGGACGGTAAAAACGGATGATGGTGCTGCAAATGGCCTTGATATTCAACTAATTGACTCTGATTTTGAAGCAGATAAAGGTAAAGAATTAGATGTACAATTACAAATCGGTGCAAATGCATCTGAAACATTATCTCTTTCACTTGGTATAATGGATGCTGCGTCACTTGGAATTGCTCGTAATGCAGATTACTCCGCACTTTCAACAGCTGGAGTAAATGCTGTTCTCGGTGTGAATGTATCAACACCAGATGCAGCTAGATTAGCCATTACTGCTATTGATAAAGCAATAAGCCTTGTTTCTGAAGAACGTGGTAAGCTTGGTGCGGTTCAAAATCGTTTGGAGCATACAATTACTAACTTGCAAACAGCAAACGAAAATTTAACTTCTGCTGAATCCCGTATTCGTGATACAGATATGGCACAATCAATGACAGAATTCACAAAATATAATATTTTAAACCAAGCTGGACAAGCTATGCTTGCACAAGCAAACCAATTACCACAAGGAATTTTACAACTATTGAAATAATGACGAAAGAGGAGGTAAGTCAACTTTTGGCTCCTCCTCTTTTTATTTTTTAAACGTTCGGATAGAATAAGGGGTAACTAACGGGAAGTACTGTAGTGAGGTACTCAATTATAACCAATTTGAGGTGAAAGAATTGGATGTTCAAAGAGTCGGTAAGGCAAGTTTAAATAAAGTCGAGAGAAAACAACAAGTTGCAACGGAATCGGTGAATTTCACAGAAGTTATGGCGAAAAAAAGAGAAGATGCGTTGTATGATAAGTTTGCAAAATTAGCAAAAGAGATAGAAGACCAAGGCAAGGTTCTATATGAATCAAGAACAGTTGAAGATCTAAAAAAATATAAAAAATTAGTCAAATCTTTCATGGAGGAAGCTGTAAATAATGCTCTCCAACTAGAAAATCAACGTGGGTTCAATCGAAGAGGTCGTACAAAAGTCTATAAAATAGTAAAAGAAGTTGATAGCAAGCTAATTGATTTAACAAATGAAGTTCTTAACAAGCAGCAAAAAGGATTAAATATCCTAAATTTAGTAGGTGAAGTACAAGGTCTTATAATAAATATCTATACATGAGCTGCTAAATATTTTTAAAAGATTGCCGATATAAAAGGTAGTGAATTAAAGTGAGGGGTTTATTTATGTCTGCAGAAAAACAGCTATTTGATTGTTTAGGAAAAATACTAAAGCTGCAAAAAAGCCTATTTCAGATTGCGAAAAAGAAAACAGATATTATTAAAGCGGATGATATTGATGCCCTCGGTCAATTATTGAAGGACGAGTTAAAACATGTTAAAGCAATCGAAATGTTAGATAAAGAACGCGAAAATGTTCAACTTCAGTTAGGTTCACATTCTTCCGTTCACATTACGATTTCTGATTTGTTACAATCATCAAGCTTAAACGATAAAGAAGGACTAAAAGTTCTTCAACACCAACTAGTTGAACAAACACAGAAATTAAAAGAAGTTAATGAATTGAATCAGCAACTACTTCAACAATCATTAAACTATATCAACTTAAACCTGGATCTGCTTCTTGGACAACAGGAATCCAGCAATTATACGGACAATAATTCAAATAAAGAAGAAGGAACAAGTCGCTCTTTATTTGATTCTAGAGCTTAAAGATAGGAGGAAATAGAATGGTGTCTACCTTCTCGGGGTTAGAAATCGCGCGTCGTGGAATGTCCACACAGCAAACAGCTTTAGGTGTAACAGCTCATAATATTGCAAATGCCAACACCCCTGGTTACACAAGGCAGAGAGTTAATTTTGAACAAACTGATCCATACCCATCACCTGGTCTTAATCGACCGCAAATCCCTGGCCAGCTTGGTACAGGAGTTGAGGCCGGTAATATTCATAGAGTAAGAGATTCCTTTTTAGATGTTCAATACCGAAATGAGGAAAATAAAGTAGGGTATTGGGAAACTAAAGTGAATGCGATGAAGCAAATGGAAGAAGTCATGAATGAGCCTTCTGACTCAGGACTAGCTCAAACGATGGATTTGTTTTGGCAATCGATTCAGGACCTTGCTGTTAACCCTAAAAACCCAGGAGCACGTGCCGTTGTTCGTGAGCAGGGAGTTGCCCTATCTGAAACATTTCAATATTTATCTACGTCCCTCTCGGCTATTAGACAGGATATTGGAAAAGAAATCGATGTAACAGAAAAAGAAGTGAATACACTATTAGCTCAAATCAATAATGTGAATGAGCAGGTTGCAGCTGTTGAACCACATGGTTACCTTCCAAACGATTTATATGATGAAAGAGATCGGTTAATTGATCAATTATCCAATCTGGTCAATGTGAAAGTTTCTTATAAGCCAACAGGAGGTAACGCTGTTAGTGGCGCAGAGGGGAAGGTTATTATTGATTTAGTAGGACCGAATAATGGGAAAATTACCAATCTATTAGATGAAACAGGATATGAAACAATAAAAGTGAACTATACCCCAACAAACGAAGATTCTTACGTAACAAGTGTCTCTGTTGGTAACGATAAATTTGAGTTTACATCTGAAGGAAAATTAATGGGCTTAATTGAATCATACGGAATGAAAGACAGTAATGGCGTAAGCGGAACATACCCGAAAATGTTAGAAGAACTAGATAATCTAGCTTTTACATTTGCTGTTGAATTTAATAAGGTCCACTATGCAGGAATGAGTCCTAACGAAATATTAAATAAAGAAAACGAAGAAATTCCGTTTTTCCAAGACAGCAGTGAGTCACCTCTTTTGATAAGAGACGATAACGGAAATCCAGTAGCAGATGAATCACTTCGAAAAAACTTTGCACAACGTATGGAAATTTCTGATGAAATTCGTGCTAGTCTTGATAATATTGCAAATGCACAAGCAGAGAATCCAGAGGATGCAACAACTGGTGATGCAACTGCGTTGTTAAATTTAGCGGAAGTGATTAACCAAGAGTATGATTATGGTAATAAATCAGAAAGGGCAAACTTCCGAAACTACTATGAGGTATTAATTGGTGGAATGGCGGTTGATACACAGAATGCAAACCGCCTAGCTGAAAACAGCAATGCACTAAAACAAGCAGTAGAGGAAAGAAGAATGTCAACAAGCTCTGTTTCTTTAGATGAAGAAATGACAAATATGATTCAATTTCAACATGCCTATAATGCATCAGCGAGAATGATTTCTCTTCAAGATGAAATTCTCGACAAAATCATTAACGGCATGGGAGTTGGCGGAAGATAGGTAGGTGTAAATAAATGCGTGTAACTCAAGGGATGTTAGCTATTAATTCATTACGACATCTAAGTAATAGTTATGATCGTCTTGGAGATCTTCAAAATCAATTATCAACTGGGAAGAAAATTACCAGACCTTCCCAAGACCCGGTTGTAGCGATGAAAGGAATGTATAATCGATCTAACTTAAGAGAAATCGAACAATACCAGAGAAACCTTTCAGAAGCTTATTCGTGGATGGATAGTTCAGAAGCTGGATTAGAACAAGCGAACAGTGCTTTTCAACGAATTCGGGAATTGATTGTCCAAGGTAAATCAGACACATATACAGATGAAGATCGATTTGCCATTGCAACAGAAATCGAACAATTGAAACTTGATCTAAAGGAAACAGCAAATACCAAGGTTGCAGGTCGCTATATCTTTAATGGTACTAATGTTGATCAGGCGCCTGTTCGCTCCGTAAATCCAGTCGATGTTGTCATAAATTCAGATGATTACATGATTGAAGTGTCAGCAGGTGTAAAGCTAAAGGCGAATATAGATTCAGAACAGCTTTTCAACGAAGGATTATTTGAAACCTTAAACGATCTGACTCAAACGTTAACGGAAAATTACGATGCAGGAAAACTTGATCAAATACTTGGAGATATTGACAGTCGACTCGATACTCTCCAAGCCCAAAGATCTGAAATGGGAGCCCGCTATAATCGATTAGAAATGGTCGAAAATCGATTAAGTAAATCAGAAATCATGGCGAATCAAATCATCTCCGATAATGAAGACGCTGAAATTGAAAGAGTCATTACTGATTTAACAACCCAAGAAAGTGTGCATCGCGCAGCGCTAAGTGTAGGAGCAAAAATAATACAACCAACTTTAATGGACTTTTTACGTTAAGCTATCTATCTATATAGCTTTTTCACTAGGAGTGATTGTCTTGCAAATACCTCAGATTAGACTTGAAAGCACAAATGCCCAAATCTCAATCGAAAGTAGAAGTGCCACTACACAAGTACAGCAACAAAAGGCAGATATGTCAATCGAACAACCAAAGGCAAATCTTTCATTTCGAACAAATCCAGGAAAATTAACAATCGACCAAACACAGGCAAGGGCCGATGTCGAAATAAAGTCAGTTTTTCATAGTATTGAGGAAAATACACAAGAGGGCAAACAAGGTTGGTCAACAGGAATTAAAAGAATAGTTCAAGAAGGCGAAGAACTTATGAAAATAGAAAATGGTGGGAATCCTATTGCTACCCAAGCACAGAGAAATGGGTACAAACCTATGAAAGAGTTCGGAATAGGATTTGTGCCATCAGTAGGAAGTGTAAAAATTAACTACCAGCCTGCAGTGGTAGAAATTACGATAACTCCTAACAAACCAATCATTTCAGTAGCTGTAAATAAACCAATCCTTGACTATCAAGCTGGGAATGTAGAAATAAACATAGCAAAAAAGAATGACTTGAAAATTGACTTTGATATAAAGGTATAACAAAAAGGATGATGATGAATGGTGATAGAAACAAAATACCATGGTGAGATAACCATAGAAGAAAATGAGATTATCAAATTTGAAAACGGGATACCTGGATTTATTAATGAAAAGAAATACACTCTACTCCCTTTAGATAAAGAGTCTCCCTTTTCAATCCTTCAATCGATTGAAACAACAGAATTAGGCTTTGTCGTAGTTAATCCATTTCACTATACGAAGGAATATGAATTTGATTTAACAGATGGTGAGAAAGAGGCAATTCAGTTAACAAATGCAGAAGATCTAGAAGTATTGGCTATAATGACAGTAAAAGACTCACTAAAGAACTCAACAGCAAATCTACAGGCACCATTAATAATCAACTACAAGAAAAAGCTAGGAAAACAAGTCATTCTAAATAATTCAAACTATTCCATTAGATATCCATTATTTGCTGAGGCTGGAGAAAAATAAGGATGTGAAATCATGTTAGTCTTAACTAGAAAAACAAATGAATCCATTAAAATTGGCGAAGACATAGAAATTACAATCCTTTCAATTAATGGTGATCAAATTAAATTAGGAATTAATGCCCCAAGGGATGTAGAGATTCATCGGAAGGAGATATATCTTTCCATTCAAGAATCGAATAGTGAAGCTGCTTCTATCTCACCAAATGTTTTAAATGAAATTATGAATAAACGAACGGACCCTAAGTGAAAATGCTTAGGGTTTTTGATTTTTTTATTGCTGGTATGTTTGAAGTATTTATAAGGAAGGAAAAACTACCCATTTATAAATATAAATTTCTTTTAAAAAACTATTAAACAATTATCTAAAGTGTCGATAATAATAGTGTAAGGAAGGAACACAATTTGGCGGCCGACAATGAGTAATTCCTTTCGAACTCAATTAAACTTTCATCCACAAGGAAGTGGAGGAACTTATATTCAAGGAGGAAATTTAAAATGAGAATTAATCATAATATTGCAGCGCTTAATACGTATCGTCAGTTGGGTGCTGGTCAAGCTGGGCAAGCAAAATCAATGGAGAAATTATCTTCAGGCCTTAGAATTAACAGAGCAGGAGATGACGCAGCTGGTCTTGCAATATCTGAAAAAATGCGTGGGCAAATTCGTGGTTTAGATCAAGCATCCCGTAATGCACAAGACGGTATTTCTTTAATTCAGACTGCTGAAGGTGCTTTAAATGAGACTCATGATATTCTTCAACGTATGCGTGAACTTGTAGTTCAAGCAGGAAATACTGGTACACAAGGATCAGATGATTTAGAAGCTATTCAAGATGAAATTGATGCACTTCAAGAGGAATTAGGTGGAGAAGCTGGATCTAAGGGTATTGCTGATCGTACTCAATTTAATGGTAAAAACTTACTAGATGGTACGTTTACAAGTGGTACCTTCCAAATTGGTGCAAATGAAGATCAACAAATCTCACTTTCTATTAATGATATGTCAGCTGATGCATTGGGAACAACAGATTCTGCTGGTTCTGTTACTGTTTCAGTTTCATCTATTGATGTAACTGATTTTGCTGGAACAGGTTTTGATGACCAATTAACAGCTATTGATGATGCAATTAAACAGGTGTCTGCAGAACGTTCTAATTTAGGTGCTACTCAAAATCGTTTAGAGCATACTATTAATAACTTAAGCACATCTTCTGAAAACTTAACTGCTGCGGAATCTCGTATCCGTGACGTTGATTATGCTTTGGCTGCCTAATGTAGTGACAAGCACAGTCGTCCTGGCTGGTAACGGCTAGTGATTATTATCGGGTGAATTGCTGGGAAATCCTTAGAGCTTTTCTTACCACAACGTAGTTGGAAACGACAAGCGTGATGGTTTGAAAAAAGAAAAGATTGGGCAATCAGCATCCAAGCTCCTATCTCGAAAGAGTGGAGAAGGTTCAACGACTAGGGTAAACCATCTAAAAGCTAAGCTCATGATGATGAAACCCGTAGGTGAAACAATGACCATCAGCATTGTGACCCCGAAGCTCCCGACCCCTACTTAATCCCTAAAGGGTGAAGATATAGTCTAGTCATTTGTGAAAGCAAATGTTCGCACGATGGCGAAAGAAATGATGGAACAAACAAAGAATTCAATTCTATCGCAAGCATCACAAGCTATGCTTGCTCAGGCGAATCAACAACCTCAAGGTGTTCTACAATTATTAAGATAATACATTGGAACCTATCTCAAGTAAGAGATAGGTTCATTTACAAAGGTTTTATAATTTATTTATAAACCCTTTGTAAATGAGTATATATACAAGAAAAATTAATAATAACTGTTCAACATAAAAAGCCATGTAGGAAGTGTCATCATGAAACCTTTTTTATCAGTTTGTATGATTGTAAAAGATGAAGAAAATGTAATTAAGAGATGTCTGGAGTCAATTACTGGAATTGCCGATGAGATTATAGTTGTTGATACAGGTTCAAAAGATAAAACGAGAGAAATTGCTTCTGTTTATACAAATTTAGTCTATGATTATAATTGGAATGATAACTTTTCAAAGGCAAGGAATTTTGCAGCATCTAAGGCGTCAGGAGAATGGATATTAGCACTAGATGCTGATGAATATGTAGAGCGTGAGAGCTTTTCCAGATTTAAAAGAACATTTTCCGGCAAATTAATAAAGGAAAATATTTTTTCCGTTCAAATAGTTAATTTTGTAGGTTTGTTAGGAAATCAAACTGTGCAAAACTATCATGAAAGATTTTATAAAAATGATGACAGTATATATTATGACCGTAAAATCCATGAAAAATTGCAACATGTTGATGGCAATGAAAAAAGAGGAATACTAGAGCTAGAAATTTTTCACTCCGGTTATCTTGTTTCTGCAAAGAAAGATAAAAATAAAACTGCGAGAAATTTAAAGCTTTTAAAATCAATTCATGATAAGACAGGCATCGACTACTACTACTTAGGCAATGAATATTTTTCATTAGGCGATTTTGAAGAAGCAATAGTCTACTATAAAAAAGGCTACCAACATAAAGATTCTTTTGAATTTGAATGGGTTGTCAAGCTATTAATTCGAATGGTTATCAGCTTGCATGAACTAAACCGAAATAGTGAAGCACTATCTATTATTGAAAGCTGCGAAGGTGTATACGATAAAATAGCAGATTTTAAATTTAATAAAGCGAAAATTCTGCTTGATTCTGGAAAAAATAAAGAAGCCATCCAACTATTAGAATATATTATTGAACATAAAAATAGGCTGCAGGTATTTTATAGTAAAGATTATCTGGAATATTTACCACATAAATATTTAGGAGAAATATATGAGAAGGAAGGAAATATTCAGTTAGCTGTATTCCATTATTCTAGATCATTATCGGTAAATGAAGCTGATAATGATAGTTGGAATAAATTAATTACACTGCTTGGAAAATTTAGTTCAAAGCATGAAATGCTTCAATTTATTCAATCTAATGTGTTAACTAGAAAATCAATGAATACATCTAGGCTCTTGACTATATTAGTAAGTACACCGCTACTAAATATTCAAAAATTGATTAATGAGTATGTACCGGAAAAATCCTCGTCCACGAAAGAGGTGGATGCAATAAGGCTTAAATTTTGGCTTTTAAATAAACAATATGAACAAGTTTCTGAAGAGATCAGTGGTATTTCAACAGAAGAATTAAAGTCACTGCTATTAACCAACATTTTTACTGTTTATGATTTTATTTTGTTAACTTTAAAGCTTCGAAATACTAATAATAAAATGTTAATTAAACAATTAAAATTTGATTTCTCAATAACTAGTCTACTAGATGTTTTATTTTTAAATAAAAAGAAAAAATTATCGAAATATGAATTAGATGTATTTTGTAAAATATACCAGCAAGCAATTGTTATTAATGATTCTCAATTAATTAATCTTTTTATTAATAAGCAGAATTTACTGGATAAAGATTATAAAGTAATGATAAAGAAGAGAATTAAAAACATTTAAGATGAAATAGAACCTAAAATAATATCAAAAGATTGTCTAATTTTTTTATATTAGACAATCTTTTTCACTAAATGAGTGGGGAGTAAGGATGGAAAAAAAATATACTGTAGGTTTTTATATTGAGACAACATTTCATTATTATGTCTATGAATCAATCATTAATGAGCTGATAAAAGCAGGGATAAACTGTCACTTGGTAATTAATGATTATTTTGTTGACAGAAGAGAAATGTTTTACATGTATCAGGATGTATTAAACTTTTTAGAAAAATTAGACCGTAATGACATAGAAGCTTACACCGTTTCTGCAATTAAGGATCAAACTTTCAAATATGATTGCATGGTAAGTCCTTACTATAACGGAAATCTTATAGATACTGCCGAAAGACATGTTAGAACAGTTTATGGTTTGTTAGCTAAGGAAGATTGGAATTATTCATGGTGGAATGTTTTTTATGATAAGATTTTATGCTATTCCGAATACGACCATGAACGGTTAAATATTTTTAACAGCTCTGCACTAGTAGGAAATCCTAAATTTGATAAATGGTTTAAAGATGAAATAGATAATATGAAAATTGTAAGTGGAAAATTTGTCATGGATGATCAGAAAAAAACGATTGTTTATGCTCCAACCTATGGAGAATTAAGCTCTATAGATGATTGGATAATGGAAATAAATCATCTTCAGGATCAGTATAATGTCATAATTAAGCTACACCATGGCACATCGTTTCGAGATAGTGAAGACTACAGAAGAGATTATATTTATAAAAATTTCAAAAACATTACAATGGACCAGGGAGATCTATTTGCTCTTTTTAAACTAGCTGATTTTATTATTACGGACAATAGCAGTATGATATTTGAATCAATGCTTGCGAGAAAAAACATCCTTCTATTAAATCCGATCACCAATGAGCCTCTATCTGAGGCAGATGGTGGCGAATATTTGTTAAGAAAAAACTTGATCAACTTAAATAAGGGAGAGAATATCGAGTACTTTCTTAACGATTCAAGATTGTTTGAAGAACAGCTGTTGAATGTCGATTATTTTATGAATAATATTTACAAGCTAAGAGATGGAAAATCAGGTGAAAGAGCTGCAAATGAAATTATCAACCTTTTAAATTTTGAAGCTGACACAAACAGATATCTAAGAAGCCTAAGAAATTTAATTTTCCGTTTTGAGGAAAAGCGTTGATAATAAGTAAGTAACAATAGCCTTTCTTTTGGTGTAAACAGAATTTGTTTTGAACGTAATTTTGGAGGAATAATTAAAAATGATTAGTAAAAAGATAAGTATAATAATTCCAATGTACAACGTAAAGGACTATATTGTAGAAACAATTGAATCAGTTATAAACCAAACTATGGAAGATATTGAATTAGTTTTAATAGATGATTGCTCTAGTGATGGAACTTATGAAATAGCAAAAAAATATCTAGAGAGATATCCGAACATTACTTTAATAAGAAACAAGAAAAATCAAGGTGTATCTGCATCGAGAAATATTGGCTTGAAACTATCAAAAGGGCATTATATATATTTTCTAGACAGTGACGATTATATTGAAAAGGATGCAATTAAAAAATTGTACATGGCAGCACAGAGAGAGAATGCTGATTTAGTTATTGGAAATCATTTAATTTATCAAAATGAAGAGACTAAGTCACCTTGGATGTTGGAAAAATTTCCTTCCTTAACAATGGCTGGAGAAAAAAATTTGCTGAAAAACCCTGAACTTTATTTCTTAATCTATTCATGTGGAAAGTTATTCTCCAAAGAATTAATTAATGATCTAAAATTTTCAGAACAAATTTATAATGGTGAAGATCAGCCTTTTACATTATATGCTTATTTAAATGCTAAAAAAATTTACTTGGAACCATGTATAACTTTTTATTATCGGATGAGAAAACCAGGAGATGTGTCATTATCACAAACAGAAGGGTTGTTAGAAGAAAAAATTACAGGTTTTATAAATATGATTGAACTATCAAAAAAATACATTGATGAATCACCTAATGAACCGAATATAAAGGAAGATTTATTTATTTTCTATTTAAATCGTGTATTGACACTGAATTTATGGAATCCCTTATCAAAAGCTTTAAAGTCACCATCAAAGTATAATTGTTTCTCGATAATCAGAACGTTAAATATTAGCGTGAACAATTTGACCGATGAGGTTGTTTTAAAAACACCAGCCATAACTGAATATATTAGAAATATTAAGCCTTACGTTTACGCATTGAATAAAGAGGTCGCAAAGGAATATCTTAAATTACTAAAGACTATAAAGGAGAAGAGAGACAGGGCAAAAAACAGGTTGTTATAGTCTCATCTCTTGTAGATCATTACGATAGGTATTATTTTTAACAGGTGGTCTATTCATATCTTGAGTATTAGCTGAACCAAGCTGCTGAATGTAACGAACTGTATCAAACTCAGTTTTAGCTTCTAGATGAATCTAAAACTCTTAGGTAGGAATCCTACAACTAGTTAATGTGATACAATTACAATTTATTTAAATGTGGTGGTGTAATTTGGAAAAGGTTCATGTAATCATATTAGCATCAGGTAAAGGTAGAAGATTAGGTAATCAAATACCAAAACAATTTTTAAAATTAGCAGGTAAGACGATTGTTGAACATACAGTAGAAGTTTTTGAAAAACATCCGCAAATTGATGAAATAACAATTGTGGTTCCTCAGCAATATCGATATCTGCTTGAGGAAATCTTATTAAGAAATTCTTTTTCAAAGGTTAAAAGGGTTTTGAATGGTGGGAAAAGCAGAAAAGAAAGTTCATTCATTGGTCTTTCAGCCTTAGACGACGAGGATAAAGTACTAATACATGATGCTGTTAGACCATTTGTTTGCAACAGGATTATTGATGACTGTCTTTCAGCTCTGAACCACTACGAGGCTGTCGATGTGGCAATTCCAACCTCAGATACGATTATTCAAATTGACCATCGACATTTCATTAAGGATATTCCTAATCGAAATAAATTAAAAAGAGGGCAAACACCACAAGCATTTAAAGTGGGTCTGATAAAACAAGCGCATATACTTTCAATGGACGACGGATTTGATAATGTAACCGATGATTGTGGATTAGTCTTAAAGTATCAATTAGCTGATGTATTTGTTGTTAGTGGTGAAGAAATTAATATTAAAATTACTTATAAAGAAGATCTTTATCTAGCAGATCGACTATTTCAGCTCAGTTCGAATACTGAATATGGAAACATAAATCTATTAGATATAAAAAATAAAGTTATTGCTGTGTTCGGCGGTAGCAATGGAATTGGAAGAGAAATTGTTGATCTAGCTAAAAAATATGGAGCCAAGGTCTATTCATTTTCTAGAAACAATGGAGTCGATGTTACAGACTACTGTAAAATCAAGGAAGTATTGAATGAGATTTTTCTGAGGGAATCTAAAATTGATTATATTGTTAATACAGCGGGAATATTAAATATAGGAAGTATTGAGAGCCGGGATATAGATGATATTACTTATGAAATAAATGTGAATTATTTAGGTGCTATTAATGTTATAAAAGCTGGAATTCAATATTTGGAGATGAGTAATGGCGCTTTTCTGTTGTTTACATCTAGCTCATACACTAGAGGAAGGTCTCTATACTCAACCTATTCATCTACAAAAGCTGCAATCGTAAACTTAGTACAAGGCATTAACGAAGAATTTTCAATTAATAAGAACATAAGGATAAATGCTATAAACCCTGAGAGAACGAATACACTTATGAGAATAAGAAATTTTGGGAATGAGCCAGAAGAATCGTTATTAGATCCATTTAAGGTAGCGGAAATTTCTCTACAAACGTTACTATCTAAAATATCTGGGCAAGTAATCGATGTTAGAAAGTAGAAATGGTATGATATATATACTTTGATTGAATTTCTATTTGTTTTACAAAAAGTTAACTTAACCTTTCTATTGTTAATGAACTGTATAAATACTTGTTGAAATTGAAAAAGAATGTGAATTAAGATTTATCCGAAGAAGTTATGCTAGTTTGGTTTTTGAAAAATTGGTGCATTGTAAATTGATTAAATATAAAAATAGGATTTATTGTTTGGAGAAACAGTTACATTCTGTGATGTAGCTGTTTTTAGTTTAGGTAAATCAAGAGAGACGAGTAAGTGTTATTCGTTTAAAGTTAGTGAAAAAATCTAGTCTTTTGTTCAAGAGAAGAGCAATTCGTTCTCCAGAAGGGCTACAAACTACTAAACCAGTTTTTTATGTTTCGGACCGGCTATTACAAGATAATCAATTTAAAAAGTTACTTCTTCGAATTTAATGTAATACTTTACAATAGCTGGAAGTTGATGAGGTACTTCTACAGAGAAATTCCCATAAATTAATCAAGAATTTTCAGTTAAATATATTTTGCTTCTTAGATTCCAAAGAGTAATGCAACATTATTTCTATGTATATTCTTTATATTAAATTTTTTGGTTTATTATAAGTATTCATTGGACTTGATTTAAATAATTTATTTCGATAGAATCTTTGTTCAATTTGCTCAAGAGACCCTATTATCACTGTAGAGTTTTTACTTTATCCCCTTTTTTATAATATTCATCTTTGGAAGGGGACAATTTCCAGTATTAAATTAATAGATATTAATCGCATTCTTCTTCCGTTTTCTTGTTTTAATGATGGTCAAAATTTCTAATCTACATGCATGCTACTTGGTTATAGATGATTCATCTCCTTATTATTATTTGAGGTAATTTTTATTTAATTTTCATTTCTGCATAAAAATTAATTGATAAGATACTTTCTAACACTTTTTCTCCACCTGTAATCACTGACTTAAGCTCTACGTGTTTTATACATAAAAAAGATGGCATAGCATCATAGACTAATAGAGGGTTTTGAATTTTTGGTTATATATTAAGAATTTAATTAATTTGACATTTCTTTGGTTTGTAAATTAGGGAATAATAGATTCTTCTATTAGTGTTTATGATTAATTTTATATCAAGGTATATTAAAGTAAGTAAATCACTAAAACTCTAAAATAATTTACCGATAATAAAAATAGATAACCTAATTAAGAGGAGTGTTACCCATGTCAATCGACAAAATAACTTCACAACTAACACTTCACAACACAGAACAAACAAAATGGCCTGTAGAAAAAAGAGATTCAGAAAGTAATAATTTAATAGAAAATAAAGTAATACAAAATGAAGAAAGTCTAAAAAAAATCGTTAAAAGCTTAAATGATTTTCTGCAACCTACCAATACACATATTAAGTTTGAGCTTCATGAAGAATTGAATAAGTATTATGTAACAGTAGTTGATAATCAGACAAATGAAGTCATAAAAGAAATTCCATCAAAAAAAATACTTGATATTTATTCAGAAATGAAAGAATTCATGGGCATTCTATTTGATAAAAAAATCTAGAGGAGGTTAAAACATGGTAAGAATAGGTGGATTAGCCAGTGGAATGGATATCGATACAATTGTAAGTGATTTAATGAAAGCTGAAAGAATTCCGCTAGATAAACTTACTCAAAAAAAGCAAGTTCTTGAATGGCAACGAGATGACTATCGTAGCATGAACACTCTTTTAAGTGACTTTGATGATTATATTTTTGACAATATGACACTACAAAAGGACTTCTTAAAAAAGACTGTAACAAGTTCTTTGTCTAGTGCGGTTACTGCGACAGCAAATACAAATTCAGGAAATGTAAATACAGCAATTGTTGTAGATAAATTAGCTACTTCAACTAACTGGATTTCAAACTCACCAATAACATATGACCAAAACACATTTGCATCAGACACTGTAATTCAATTAAAGGTTACAAATGGCGATGGTACACAATCAATGGTGACGAATAGTGACGGTACAAAATCCGATGTTATTGAATTAACAATTAAAGCAGGTTCTACATTAGAGGATGTTTTAAAACAGCTATCAAGTAAAAAAGAATTAGGAATTAATGTGTTCGCAGAAAATGGTAAAGTAGCTATGACGAAAAATGATACCGGAAGTGGTTCCTCTATTACAATCGTAAATGAAGCTGCAAAAACGTTATTTACTGACCTGGGTTTCCAAGATGTAGCTAATAGTGCTGTTCCTTCTACTCTTACCGCTACAACAACAGGAGATAATGCTGAATTTACGATAAACGGACTAGCTACAAGCAAAGCTAGTAATACATTTGAAATTAACAATGTAACCTATACTTTGAACGATGTAACGAATGGAAAAGCAGCTACTATATCTGTTTCAAATGATACAGACAATATGGTTGATAAAATTGTCCAGTTTGTTAATAAATACAATGAAATGATTGAAAAAATAAACGGGAAAGTAAGTGAAACACGATACCGTGACTATCAGCCTCTTTCAGATGAAGAAAAAGAGGCAATGACAGAGAAACAAGTTGAGTTATGGGAAGAAAAAGCAAAAAGTGGTCTAATAAAAAATGATTCAATTTTAGCATCTTCGCTAACAAAGATGCGTACTGCTTTATATTCCCCTTACACAGGCACTGGAGGAAATAGTGATTTTAATCAGTTAGCAGAAATCGGGATTAAAACCACTAATAACTATCGAGACAATGGGAAATTAACGGTTGATGAAACTAAGTTAAGAGAAGCTATTACAAAAGATCCGCAAGCTGTTTTCCAAATGTTTAGTGGTGCAACACGTATTACGACAACGGCAGCAGATGGTTCAACATCGACCAAGGATAGTACCGTTCTGTCAGAACTAGGATTAACAAAAAGACTTCGAAATATCATTAGTGATACCGTAGAAAGCATTGAGAAAAAAGCAGGTAAACTAACTTCATCAAATTCACAATTTTTAATTGGACGTAATATCGTTGATTTAAACTCCCAAATTGACCGTTTTGAAAATCGTCTCACACAGATTGAAAATAGATATTGGAAACAATTTTCAGCGATGGAATCAGCCATTCAAAAGGCTAATTCTCAATCTGCTTACTTAATGCAACAATTTGCTTAAAGAAAAGGAGTGTTATAAGTGGCTATCAATAATCCGTATTCAACCTATCAACAAAACGCAATTACGACAGCAGCGCCAGGTGAAATTACGTTAATGCTTTATAATGGATGTATTAAATTTATTTCACAAGCAGCAAAAGCAATGCAGGAGTCAAATATTGAAGAAAAAAATGTAAACATTCAAAAGGCTCAAAAAATTATTACAGAGTTAATGATTACTTTAAATAAAGATTATGAAGTCTCTAAAAAATTTGAAGTGATGTATGAATATATGAATCATCGATTAATAGAGGCAAATATTAAAAATGACCAATCTATCTTGAAAGAGGTAGAAGGCTATGCCGTTGAATTTCGAGATACTTGGAAACAAGTTGTACAAATGAATCGTCAAAAACAACATGGACAAGGTGGTCAAGCTTAGTGAGTTCTGTTCATGAAATACACAGAATTACTGAAAAACTACTTAACCTAGTTGAAAAACAAGTTGATCCAACTCGCAGAGAGGACATAATCGAGCAAATTACGTCCTTATTAGAAGAACGAGAACTGTTTATAAAAGAAAATGAAAAACCACAAAACGAAGAAGAAAAACAACTAGGTAAGCAAATTGTCATATGGAATAAAATAATAATAGAGAATCTGAATCAATTGAAATTTCAAGTGCAACAAGATATGGTACTTCTCAAGAAAACAAGTGCATCAACTAAGCAGTATGCCAATCCGTACCAAGATATTTCGGTGTCTGATGGTATGTTCTACGATAAACGAAAATAGGTGAAAGACATGACCTTATCAGGCAACCACTATGAAATGATTCATTTTTACAACAATCTCTTAAACACCATTGAAGAAGGCTTTGACTATGTCATTCAAAGCTTCACAAATTTTGAATTAACTGAAGCGGATCGCATCTTTAAGGATATTTTAGCCGCTTTTTATCATGTTGATTCCACTCATAAGACACTTCATGCTGTATTACAGGAAGAACGTGAGCTTATTGAGGAGATGGACAAGTTTGATGGAGTGATCTTAGCTTTAGATGAAGAGTCATCGATTTTCACATCCTTAGATGCTCATCAAGATTTTGTAAAAAATCAATTGTTTCCTGCTTATTTATCCTGGAAGGAATCTGTTCAGAATCAATTGCAGCCTTATATTACACATTAATACTCGTCGATTGGCGAGTTTTTTTATTTCGTTGATAGGAAAAGGCTTGCCTACATAATCTAGAAAAACAATGTAAATTTCGATATAATAATGTTGAAAAATAGTGAAGGAGGTGCAGTCATGGAACAAGAAACTATGTTAAAGGAAATTCTACATGCCTTAAAGTTGCATTCAGACAAAGTGGATCAAAGATTTGACCGACTTGAAGGACGATTAGACAGAATGGAGAAAAAAATGGACGGTTTTCGCGTTGAATTAACCGAAACACAAGAAACAGTTGATTTTATTTCTGTCAAAACGTTACAACATGAGAAAAAGCTTCGTGAACTAAACCAATCTTGATTCACCTAAACCACTTTCCTCTAAAGTTTGCCCCTTTAGCCACTAGACCAAATATAACCCAGAGAGAGAAAAAATTTCAGAAAGGAATCCTTATGATTCCAGTTAAAAACTCGTTTAAATTTGGCGAGTTTTTTTCATTTAATCAATCCGCGAATCATAAACTATTTACATACCCTTAACGTCCCCTTCACAAACTTAACCCAACCATACAAACTTCTACAAATTATTTCAAAATTTCACAAACTTTTTTCAAGTTTATGCAGGAGACAAGCAGGGAAGTATAGAAGTAGTACTACATAGCTTTATCATAAAGGAGGAGTTCAATCATGAGATATAACGTCCGAGGGGAAAACATTGAAATAACTCCAGCATTAAGAGAATATGCAGAAAAGAAAATTGGTAAGCTTGAGAGATACTTTGAGGAGTCAGTTGACGCGAATGTCAATGTTAACTTAAAGTATTATAATGATCAGGAATCTAAAATAGAGGTTACAATCCCAATGACAGATCTGGTCCTGCGTGCTGAGGAAAATCATCAGGATATGTACGCGGCAATCGATCTTGTTGTGAATAAATTAGAACGTCAAATTCGTAAGCATAAAACAAAAGTGAATCGCAAGCTGCGTGAGCAGGGTACTCCAAAGTTTGTGTTTAGCAATTTCCAGCCTGAGGATGCACCACAGGATGAAGTGGATGAAGCAGAAGAGGTTGTTCGTACAAAACGATTTAATCTGAAGCCGATGGACAGTGAGGAAGCAATTCTTCAAATGGACATGCTTGGACATAGTTTCTTCGTTTACACAGATGCAAAAACGAATAAAACAAATGTTGTATATAAACGTAAAGATGGAAAATACGGCTTAATTGAGCCACATGTATAAAAAGCAGCAGCGCCTTTAGGGCGCTGTTTTGACGTTGAGGGGGCAACTTACAATGAAAACACCTAACATCCTTGTCATAGGCAGCATTAACATGGACCTTGTTACACAGACAAACACGATCCCAAAAGTTGGTGAGACTATTCTAGGAGAACATTTTTTCACAGTTCCAGGTGGAAAAGGGGCCAATCAAGCGGTAGCTGCTGCAAAACTGGGAGGAGATGTTACCTTACTTGGCTGTGTTGGAGATGATGCTTTTGGCAACGAATTAAAGCAGCATTTGCAAACTCAAGGCATACATACCGATTACATCCACACCATTTCAGCTATTTCTACTGGAGTTGCATCCATTACCTTATCAGAAGGAGACAACAGTATCATCGTTGTTCCAGGCGCGAATCATAAACTTACACCACAACTAGTTCTTCAACATGAAGAACTGATCTCAAATGCCGATATTCTATTACTACAATTAGAAATCCCATTAGACAGTGTTGTCAAAGCAACTGAATTAGCACAAAAACATAAGGTTCCGGTTATTCTAAATCCAGCACCAATGCAGGAACTGCCAGAAAACTTAATACTCCAAGCAACCTACATCACGCCAAATGAACACGAATTAGAAAGTCTTTTGGCTAGTACGAACCTATCCCAGGACGAAGCTGAAGAGTTAAAAGCAAAATCCATTGTCACGAGGGGATCAAAAGGAATTCAGCTACACCAGGATGGCAAGGATCAGCTTATTAGCGGATATGAAGTGGAGGCGGTTGATTCTACTGGAGCGGGGGATACATTTAATGGAGCATTGGCCGTATCTCTTAGTAAAGGATTATCATTGCTTGAGGCCAGTGAGTTTGCAAATGCTGCAGCGGCACTTTCTGTCACAAAACTCGGTGCTCAATCGGGGATGCCGACAAAGGATGAAGTTGACTCTTTTCTAAAATCATAGAGATCAAGCCTAAAATTATTTTTTGTAGAATTAAAAATAGAGATTTTATTTCCATACATTTGCCAATAATAAAATGACCAACTATTTAAGAGGTGGATGTATGAAAGTAAATCTCCCACAAGAACAACTGGATCAGCTTCATGAGTTAAAAAGTACGCAAGAAAAGGTCTCAAACGACTGGATTGATTATTGGTTTGAATATTCATCATTTGATACTTGGCAATTTTGGGTTAATGTCAGCTTTATCATTATTCCACTAATTGTTCTTTATATTTTCATTGATAAAAAGAGAGTATTTTTGTTAGGTTTCTATGGTTTTAATATTCATGTGTGGATGGTCTATACGGATGCAATAGGGACGAGATACAATTTCTTTGAATATCCGTATAAAGCAGTTCCGTTTTTACCGATTCATGTTGGAATTGATACATCTTTAGTACCCGTGCTATTTATACTTTTGTATCAATGGATATTACATAAAAAGAAAAATTTTTATCTTTATAATCTTGGATTAATCCTTTTTTTATCATTTATATTTAAGCCAATAATCGTTTCACATCACCTTTTTCATTTGAAAAATGGCGCCAATTTTTTATATATTTTTTTGTTATATGTAATTGTTGTTCTAATCTCCAGAGCAATAACAAATGTGTTCATATATCTACATTCTAAGTCTGAATTGAAAGAAACGCACTAGAAGCACTCTTAAGGTGCTTTTTTTGATCGTTTTAGCCAATTTCCTACTTAGACATCTGTTCAGTTGTCCCACATCCCAAATAGTGCTAAAATAAAGGGTAGACAATGAGTAGTAAATGATCTTTCACTCTAAATACAGAGGAGCGTATTACATGCTTGGAATTTTGAATAAGGTGTTTGATTTTAACAAACGTGCTTTAAATCGTTATGAAAAGATGGCTAATCAAATTGATGCGTTAAGCGGTCAAATGAGCGGCTTATCTGATGAAGCGTTAAGAGCGAAAACAGAAGAATTTAAAGATCGTGTAGCGAAAGGTGCTTCGCTTGATGATTTATTAATAGAGGCGTTTGCTGTTGTTCGTGAAGCAGCGAAGCGTGTATTGGGATTATATCCTTATAAGGTACAGTTAATGGGGGGTATTTCTCTACATGAAGGAAATATTTCCGAGATGAAAACAGGGGAAGGGAAAACGTTAACTTCCACAATGCCTGTTTATTTAAATGCGCTTTCCGGTGAAGGTGTACATATTGTTACAGTCAATGAATACTTAGCAAGCCGTGATGCTCATGAGATGGGACAGCTATTTGAATTTTTAGGCTTAACAGTTGGGCTTAATTTAAATTCATTAAGTAAAGATGAAAAGCGAGAAGCTTATGCAGCTGATGTTACGTATTCCACAAATAATGAATTAGGCTTCGATTACTTACGTGATAACATGGTCCTTTACCGTGAACAAATGGTACAGCGTCCACTTAATTTTGCCGTAATCGATGAGGTTGACTCGATCTTAGTCGATGAAGCGAGAACTCCGTTGATTATCTCGGGACAGGCAGCAAAATCTACAAAGCTTTATATTCAAGCAAATGGATTTGTGCGTCAACTTAAGCAGGAAGAAGATTTCACATATGATGTAAAAACAAAGGCAGTTCAGCTGACAGAGGATGGTATCACAAAGGCTGAAAAAGCGTTCGGAATTGAAAACCTTTATGATATTTCACATGTTGCACTTCTTCACCATATTAACCAAGCGTTAAAAGCACAGTTTGTCATGCAAAATGATGTCGACTATGTTGTTGAAGAAGGACAAGTTGTTATCGTTGACTCGTTCACAGGCCGTTTAATGAAGGGACGTCGTTACAGTGATGGACTTCACCAGGCGATCGAGGCAAAAGAAGGTCTTGAAATTCAAAATGAAAGTATGACACTAGCAACAATTACATTCCAAAACTACTTCCGTATGTACAAAAAGCTTTCTGGTATGACAGGTACAGCGAAAACAGAGGAAGAAGAGTTCCGTAATATTTACAACATGCAGGTTGTTGCTATTCCAACGAACAAGCCAATTGCCCGTGATGACAGAGCGGACTTAGTGTACCGTTCAATGGAAGGTAAATTCCGTGCTGTTGTAGAAGAAGTGAAGCAGCGCTATGATTTAGGTCAGCCTATTCTAGTAGGGACAGTTGCGGTTGAAACATCTGAATTAATTTCCCAGCTGTTAAAGAAAAAAGGCGTACCTCATCATGTTTTAAATGCGAAAAACCATGAAAAAGAAGCAGAGATCATTGAAAACGCAGGTCAGCGCGGATCCGTCACAATTGCGACAAATATGGCCGGTCGTGGTACAGATATCAAGCTTGGCGAAGGTGTTCGTGAGCTTGGCGGCTTAGCTGTTATTGGTACAGAGCGTCATGAATCTCGTCGTATTGATAACCAGCTTCGTGGACGTTCAGGTCGTCAAGGTGATCCGGGTATTACGCAATTCTATCTTTCAATGGAAGATGAATTAATGCGTCGCTTCGGCTCTGAAAACATGATGAACATGATGGATCGTCTTGGTATGGATGATACACAGCCAATTCAAAGTAAAATCGTCTCACGCGCGGTTGAATCAGCACAAAAACGTGTAGAAGGTAATAACTTTGATGCACGTAAACAGCTTCTTCAATATGACGATGTTCTTCGTCAGCAACGTGAAGTTATTTATAAGCAACGCTTTGAGGTTCTTGATTCTGACAACCTTCGAGAAATTGTTGAGAAAATGCTTAAATCCACAATCGAGCGTGCTGTTGACATGTACACACCTAAAACTGAGGATGAGGACGATTGGAATCTTGAGGGAATTCTTGATTTTATGAATGCCAACATTCTTCAAGAGGATGAGCTAAAAATTGGTGATATTCGCGGTAAAGAACCGGAAGAAATCGCTGAGCTTATCTATAACAAAGCACATGCACACTATGACACGAAGGAAGAAGATTTCGGTCAAGAGCAAATGCGCGAATTCGAAAAAGTTATTCTTCTTCGTGCAGTTGATACGAAGTGGATGGATCATATCGATGCAATGGAACAGCTTCGTCAAGGTATCCATTTACGTGCCTACGGCCAAAACGATCCATTACGCGAGTACCAAATGGAAGGCTTCGCAATGTTTGAAAACATGGTCGCTTCAATAGAAGAAGATGTAGCAAAATACATTATGAAAGCCCAAATCCGCAACAACCTAGAACGTCAAGAAGTTGCACAAGGCCAAACAGCTGTACACCCAAAAGAGGGAGACGAAGCGCCGAAAAAGAAACCAACCCGTAAAGTAGTCGAAATCGGCCGAAACGAACCTTGTATTTGCGGAAGCGGAAAAAAATATAAAAACTGCTGCGGACAATAACTAGCATTTCACAGCTGTTACAGGATATAATAAACAATTATTACAGAAGAGAGAGGTTGATAAGTAGATCACCTCTCTCTTGTTTGCGAGTTTAAAGTAGTTATAAATTATTTCAAGAGTTACTATGTATATAGCAATTAGTTGATTGGAGCGGAAGGTGTGAGACTCCTGCGGGAGTGCGATTGAAGGGAGACTCATGCAGTGCAAAGCGCCGGGAGGCTCCCGAACACGCCCGCGGAAAGCGAACACCTACAGCGGAAATCAACGGCCAATTTTTAGGAAACATATTTTATAAACGGAGTGAACAAAATGGAACTAGTAGAAATTCGCCAGGAACTTGAAAAAACAGCTAAACGATTAGCGGACTTTAGGGGGTCTCTTTGACCTCGATATCAAAGAAGCTCGAATCCAACAACTAGAAGCACAAATGACAGCCCCTGACTTCTGGGATAACCAAAACGCTGCTCAAGCTGTTATTAACGAAACAAATGCACTAAAAGAAATGGTGGACCAATTCCACAACCTAAACGAATCATATGAAAACCTTCAATTAACATACGAACTCGTCAAAGAAGAGGAAGACGAAGATCTACAAGGTGAACTTGTATCTGAAATGAAAGAGCTCGTCTCACAACTAAACGACTTTGAGCTTCAACTATTATTAAGCGAACAACATGATAAAAATAACGCAATCCTGGAGCTCCATCCGGGTGCAGGTGGTACCGAGTCACAGGACTGGGGTTCCATGCTTCTTCGTATGTACACTCGTTGGGCAGAGAAAAAAGGCTTTAAGGTTGAGACACTTGATTACTTACCAGGTGATGAAGCGGGAATAAAGAGTGTTACCCTTCTTATAAAAGGTCATAACGCATATGGCTATTTAAAAGCAGAAAAAGGGGTACACCGTTTAGTCCGTATTTCTCCATTCGACTCATCAGGCCGTCGTCATACATCCTTCGTTTCCTGTGAAGTCATGCCTGAATTTAATGAAGAAATCGACATTGAAATCCGCACAGAGGATTTGAAAATTGATACGTACCGTGCAAGTGGAGCTGGTGGACAGCATATCAACACAACTGACTCTGCCGTTCGTATCACACATACACCAACAAACATTGTTGTGACATGTCAAACAGAGCGTTCCCAAATTAAAAACCGTGAACGTGCCATGAAAATGCTTCAAGCAAAGCTCTATCAAAAGCGTATTGAAGAGCAGGAAGCAGAGCTTGCGGAAATCCGTGGTGAACAAAAGGATATCGGCTGGGGAAGCCAAATCCGTTCCTACGTGTTCCACCCATACTCAATGGTTAAAGACCACCGTACAAACACTGAAATCGGTAACGTCCATGCGGTTATGGATGGAGAGCTGGATCCATTTATTGATGCTTTCCTTCGTTCAAAGCTTTCATAAAAATAGAAAAATCACACGGAAACCAGTGTGATTTTTCTATTTTGGGTATTTTTCAAATGAATAAAAACATGTCATAATAATAGTTGATTAAGGGAAAAAATTAATGGAGGTGAAAGGATATGGAGAAACAAATACTTAATGTTTTATTAGAGGTGCAAAAGAATATAAATGATCTACAAAAAGATATGAATACTCTCCAAAAAGATATGAAAGATGTAAAATCCGATGTAGTTGATATTAAAGGAACAGTAAATCGAATTGAAACATCTCAAACAGAAGATGTGGTCGCTTTATTAAAGCTCATAAACAAAAAAACAGATGATGATTTCCACTATTTAAACAACCGAATTACACAAAACGATAAACGACTTTTCATCCTCGAAAATCGCGAGAATAAATAACTGATCTTCAACTTTTATAACGTCGCAAACAAGCGCGTTTTTTATTTTTCCCAAAAACAAATTCCCTTACCTTTCCCCCGTGTAAAATCTCCATTTCTGCCAACACTATACATAACTTTACCCCATTACCACGTTATCTAGCTGTTATTCACATAGAAAAGCACCGATGCTATACTCTTCTTGGATAAGTCGCTATGTGAATTAGGAGGAAAATGGTTTGAACATGAAAAGAAGAAACATCGATAATCCTAAATTTGAGAAATTCCTGGAGTATATATACATACTAGTTGGTTCTGCATTTGTTGCAATCGGATTTAATTTATTTTTGCTGCCAAATCGTGTAGCTTCTGGCGGAGTCAGTGGAATCAGTACGATTCTTGATGCAACATTTGGTTTTGAACCGGCATATGTGCAATGGGCTTTTAATATCCCTCTCTTTATTGCAGGTGTCGTGTTTCTAGGAAAACAATTTGGATTTAAAACGTTGATTGGGACCATATTCGTTCCCTTCGTCGTGTACATGACAAGAAATTGGGAGCCGGCCACAATGGATCCACTACTAGGATCACTCTTTGGAGGTATTTGTATCGGACTTGGTCTTGGCATTGTGTTCCGTGGAAAAGCTTCTACAGGAGGAACTGATCTCGCGGCACAGATTATTCATAAGTTTACAGGGTTATCGCTCGGTACATGTGTGGCGTTAATCGATGGGTTAATTGTGTTGTCAGCCGCTTTTGTGTTTGATATTGAAAGAGGACTTTATGCATTAATTGGTTTATATGTGACAAGCAAAACAATTGATATTGTTCAAATTGGATGGGGACGTTCAAAAATGACAATGATTATTACCAATAAACAGCAGGAAGTTCAAGATGCAATTCTCCATGAAATCGATCGTGGTGTGACAAGACTTGCAGCCCATGGGGGGTTCACAAACAATGAACGCCCTGTGTTAATGTGTGTGGTTGACCAAACCGAATTCACAAAATTGAAACAAGTGGTCAGACATATCGATCCACATGCTTTTGTAACGGTTACTGATGCCTCAGAGGTGCTGGGTGAGGGTTTCAAACGAGTATAGTTAGGTTATAATATCCTTGGATTGGAATTTTTACCATGCAGGGAGTGGCAATGATGAAAAAAAGGTTAATGGCATTATTATTCGGTTCAGCTCTTGTGCTAAGTGCTTGTGGTGGTGCGGAAGAACCGGAAGATGAAGCAAGTGAAGGCGGTTCTACTACAACTGAAACAGCCGGGAGTGCGGAGGAAATTGTGCAACAAAGCTGTATCGGCTGTCATGGACGTGAACTTGAAGGTGGATCAGGTCCAAATTTACAAGAAGTTGGCGCTAAATACAGTGAAGAAGAAATTAAAAGCATCATTATTAATGGACAAGGTGCTATGCCAAAAGGATTATTAGAAGATGCAGATGCAGAAGTTGTAGCGGCATGGTTAGCTGAAAAAAAATAAAATGAGAAGCAAAAGAGATAGCCTCAAAAGGTTATCTTTTTCATTTCCTACGTTAAATGTTTGTTACATTATCCCAATATATTTGCAGAAAATCCCTTATATATCAACATTTCGACGCTTCTTCACACAGATGAAACAAAAATGTAATATAATTTAGTCTATATTTGCCGAAATTTGATGGTATAATTAATTTTGTATTTTAAGACAAGGCGTTACTATGTCTATTTTGTCGACATTTATCGACATAGATTGACATTGTATTAAAAAACAACTTTAGGTGGTTTATATATGATTGAAATGTCAGAAGTATATAAAACATATCCAAATGGTGTGTTAGCTATAAATGGTATAGATATTATGATTAATCAAGGTGAATTCGTATATGTGGTTGGACCGAGTGGTGCAGGGAAATCAACATTTGTAAAAATGATGTACCGTGAGGAAAAGCCTTCTAGTGGGAAAATCGTCATTAATGGTGTTGATCTTTCAACTTTGAAAGAATCAAAGGTTCCGATGTTAAGACGTCAAATCGGTGTGGTTTTCCAGGATTTTAAACTTCTAACAAAACTAACAGTCTTTGAAAATGTTGCGTTTGCATTAGAGGTTATTGGTGAAAACCCAAAAACGATAAAAAAGAGAGTACTAGATGTTTTAGATTTAGTTCAGCTTAAACATAAAGCAAGGTTTTTCCCTGATGAATTATCAGGTGGGGAACAGCAACGTGTTTCTATCGCTCGTTCCATTGTCAATAATCCGGCAGTTATGATCGCGGATGAGCCAACAGGAAACCTTGACCCTGATACTTCCTGGGAGATTATGAATCTTTTTGAGGAAATTAATAATCGTGGCACAACCATTGTGATGGCAACTCATAATAAAGAGATTGTAAATACATTGAAAAAACGTGTTATTGCTGTTGAAGATGGGAAAATTGTGCGTGACGAAGCAAGAGGGGAGTACGGTATTTATGATTAATTCTCTTGGACGTCATTTTCGTGAAAGCTTAAAAAGTTTAGCAAGAAACACATGGATGACATTTGCCTCCGTTAGTGCAGTAACGGTCACGTTAATTTTAGTTGGTACATTCCTTGTGATTATGATGAACCTGAATCATGTTGCAGATAATCTTGAAAAAGACGTGGAGATTCGCGTTTTAATTGATGTAACGGCTGATGAAAAAGCACAGCAAACATTAAAAAGTGAAATTGAAAAAATAAGTCAAGTAGATTCAATTGTTTTCTCACCTAAGGAACAAGAGTTGGATAACTTAGTTGAAAGCTTGGGAGACGAAGGACAGTCATTTGAGTTATTTGAGCAAAATAACCCTTTAAATGATGTATTCGTTGTAAAAGCAAAGAATCCGCGTGATACAGATGCTGTAGCAAAGAAAATCGAAAAATTAGAATATGCATCAAAAGTTCGTTATGGACAAGATCAGGTTGATAAATTATTCAACGCGATCTCTGTTGCACGAAATATCGGGATCGGATTGATTATCGGATTAATTTTCACTGCTATGTTCTTAATTTCAAATACAATAAAAATTACAATTATTGCCCGCAAGCGTGAAATTGAAATTATGAAATTAGTAGGGGCAACAAACGGTTTTATTCGCTGGCCATTTTTCCTTGAAGGTTTATTATTAGGTGTACTTGGTGCAGTTGTTCCAATCGTATTAATTTGTATCAGTTACCAATCATTATATACATGGGCACTTCCTAAGCTTCAAGGCTCATTTATTGAAGTATTACCATTTAGTCCGTTTGTATATCAAATTTCGGCAATTCTATTGTTGATTGGTGCTTTAATCGGTGTTTGGGGAAGCTTAATGTCTGTTCGTAAATTCTTAAAGGTGTAAACTAGCAATTTTTTATTGCTAGTTTACTAGTTTTTACTCATATTCCTAGAGATTTACAAAACATGGGGGAGGATGAATAATGAAAAGAAAGCTAGTTGCGTATAGCTTGGCTGCTGTAATTGGGACAAGCGGGTTGTTACTTCCAAATAACCTCGCTCTTGCAGAATCATTACAGCAGAAAAAACAGGAGATTGAAAATAAGCAATCAGATGTGTCATCAAGCTTAAGTGAAAAAGAGAGCGAAGTTAATGAACTTAAGGGTCAGCAAGCAAATATTGATTCTGAAATACAAAAGATTGACACACAATTTTCTGAAACAAATGGGAAAATTCGGGAGCAGGAAGAAAAAATAAAAGAAACACAAAAGGAAATCGAAGCGTTAAAAGTAAAGATTGCCGAAGTAAAGGCACGTATTGAAGAGCGTAATAAGCTGCTTGAAGATCGAGCACGAGCACTTCAGGAAACAGGCGGCATGGTTAGTTATTTAGATGTGCTTTTAGGTGCTCAGGATTTTGGAGACTTAGTTGGCCGTGTTAATGCCGTAACAACGATTGTCGAGGCAGATCGTGAAATTCTTAAAGCCCATGAAGCAGATAAAAAGCTTTTAGAGCAATCAGAGGCAGATCTAAATAGCAAGCTGAAAGATTTAGAGACAGCTTTAACAAACTTAGAAACTCTTAAAAAAGAGTTAGCTGTTCAAAAGAAGAAAAAAGAAGAATTAATGTCACAAGTTATGCAGAAACATGATGATGCTCTACATGAAATACATGAATTAGAAGATGAAGCAGCTTTCTTAGCTGAACAAAAAAGTGCAATTGAAGCAGAAGAAAAACGCCAACAAGAAGAAGCAGCACGAGCAGCAGCGGAAGCAGAAAGACAAGCAGAAGCAGCGGCTGCCGCAGCAGCTGCGGCTAAAGCAAAAGCTAAATCTAGTTCTAATTCTAGTTCTAGTTCATCTAGCTCATCTTCATCATCATCAAGCTCAAGCAGCAGTAGTTCAGCATCGTCTGAAAAACCAGCAGTAACGGGTGGATCATTCATGTGGCCAGCATCTGGAACATTCACTTCAGGCTATGGCTACCGTGAGCATCCAGTAACAGGCGGAAGAAAACTGCATGGCGGTATTGATATTGCCAACAGTGCGGATGTACCAATTGTTGCAGCAGCGAGCGGAACAGTTATACGAGCAAACTATTCCTCAAGCTTCGGAAATGTTGTATACATCTCACATAGAATAAATGGACAAGTCTTTACAACTGTCTACGCTCACCAAGAAAGACTTATGGTAAGTGCAGGACAATCTGTATCAAAAGGCCAACAAATTGGAATCATGGGAAATACAGGCCGTTCAACAGGACAACACTTACACTTTGAAATTCATAAAGGTGCATGGAATGGGTCTTCTAGTTCTGTAAATCCTTTAAACTATTTACAATAAATATACCCGGATCAAAACCTCCTAAAACACTTAGTTTTAGGAGGTTTTTTGTGTTAAAAAATGACACTCTTGTGAGAAAGGATAAAATGAATAATAGTTTAAAGGAAGGTTTGTTTTTTTAATATATGAAAGACAAAAGAAGTGAGAAACAAAGGAGAAACGTCTTTCATAGAGTGGATGAAAGACAAAAGAAGTGAGAGACAAGGAAAAACGTCTTTCATAGAGGGGATGAAAGACAAAAGAAGTAAGAAACAAAGGAGAAATGTCTTTCATAGAGGAGATGAAAGACAAAAGAAGTGAGAGACAAGGAAAAACGTCTTTCATAGAAGGGATGAAAGACAAAAGAAATGAAAATCAAAGAGGAAACGTCGTTCATAGAGGGGATGAAAGACAAAAGAAATGAAAATCAAAGAGGAAACGTCTTTCATAAAGGGAATGAAAGACAAACCAAAAGAAATCCAAAAGAGAAACGCACTTCATAACCTCTAAGTCAATTTATCTACATCATAAAGTGTTATATACCACTACTTTACAACGAAAATCCACATAATCGCCACTTCCAACATTGCCTTACATGATTTGGCCAAGCTTGTCATATACTAAGATAGTCTAAATAAAAACGGTATGACATAACCTGGCGACGTTGGAAATAGGAGGTAAACGATGAATCAGAAAATCACAGCACTGTTAATGACCCTAGCCTTAATTGTTGGCGCAGGTGGTATGTATGTAGGATTGGAATTAACACAAACCAAACCTCCACAAGAGGTAGAAGCAGTTCCGACCTTCGGAAATGTGTTTCAAGCAGAAGAAGAACAAGCAACAGAAATTGAAGGATTTGAAAAGTTTCAGCAGGCACTTGAATTAATTTCAACAAAATATGTAGAGGAAGTGGATCAGGAAGAGCTATTAGAAGGTGCAATACAGGGGATGCTTTCTACATTAGATGATCCTTACTCTGTGTATATGGATAAAGAAACAGCCAAGCAGTTCTCTCAAGCACTTGATTCATCCTTCGAAGGAATCGGTGCAGAGGTTGGGATGAGCGATGGCAAGGTGACGATTGTGTCTCCTTTTAAAGGTTCGCCGGCGGAAAAAGCAGGTCTGCAGCCAAATGATCAAATTATTAGTATTAACGGAGAAAATGTTGAAGGCTTAGATCTTCATGAGACCGTTTTAAAAATTCGCGGCAAAAAGGGAACGAAGGTAGCCATTGAGGTGCTTCGCCCAAATTCAAAGGAAAAGTTAACCTTTGATGTTGTTCGTGATGAAATTCCACTTGAAACAGTGTTTAGCTCGACGAAAGATTATCAAGGTAAAAAGGTCGGATATATTGAGGTAACGTCCTTCTCGGAAAACACTGCAGAAGATTTCAAAAACACATTATCCAAGCTTGAAAAAGAAAAGATTGAAGGATTAGTTTTAGATGTACGTGGAAATCCGGGCGGATATTTACAAAGTGTTGAGGAAATTTTAAAACAGTTTGTGACAAAAGATCATCCATACATTCAAATTGAAGAACGAAACGGAGATAAAAAACGTTACTTCTCAAAACTTTCTAAGCAAAAAGACTATCCGGTAACAGTCTTAATTGATAAAGGAAGTGCTTCAGCTTCTGAAATCCTTGCCGGTGCTCTAAAAGAAGCTTCAGGTTATGACATTGTTGGTGTAACTTCTTTTGGAAAAGGAACAGTTCAGCAGGCGGTACCGATGGGAGATGGAAGTAATATTAAATTAACGCTTTATAAATGGCTCACACCAGAAGGTAATTGGATTCACAAAAAAGGAGTAGAGCCGACAATTAAAGTGGAGCAGCCGGAATTGTATCAGGCAAGTCCGCTTCAGATTGAAAAAACATTAGTACCGGATATGAACAATGAACAAGTCAAAACAGCACAAGTTGCTTTAAAAGGATTAGGCTTTGAGCCGGAACGAGAAGACGGGTACTTCAGTAAAGGAACAGAAACAGCTGTCAAAGCATTCCAACAAACAAACGAGCTTCCGATTAGCGGGAAAATTGATCAGCAAACAGCTAATACTCTTAATCAAAAAGTAATTGAGCAAAGAGGAAAAGAAGAAAATGATGTACAACTGAAAATGGCGATTAAAGCTCTCTTTAAATAAGGATGAAAATAAGAACTGACAGCAGTCAGTTCTTATTTTTATGATTTTAAGGATGATAGTATAAAAAACTAAGGCTTTCTCCATTAGGACTTGGCGAGAAGCCAAGTTTTTTTCATGTAAGGACGTAAAATCCCGAATGTTTCCGAACCTATATAAATAGATTGATTTTCGTCGTAATCGGGCAAATTTGGGAGGTTTTATAAATGAGAAATTCAAGCTTTCAAAAGGAGCAGGTATATCAGGAGATTTTTTCACAGTTAACCGAAAGCAGTTCGGCACAGCCGTTTCATTCGAGCCCAAGTAAGCCAATTCGGCTTTTTAGTATGTATGTTGCAAACTACACTCAAATTAAGAAGGTCGAACAAATTGACGAGGACTGTGTAAAAGATTTTTTTCAATATTTACTGCAAAATCATAAACGATTGTCACTTTCTCTAAGCGATATTAAAAAATCGATGAAAGTGATTGTCGATTTACTAGGTATGGAAGAAGTTCATAGCTTTAATGATTTTTCTCTTTCAAACAGCAGTCTGTGGGAGAACTTAAAATAAGCATACTCAATTACACCTTGAGGTGGTAAAATATGAGTAACCTAGTAGAAACGGGTAGAAACAGTAAGGTGGGATTCTGTTTTGATTGAAAATTGGTTACTAGAGTTGCTGTGGGCAATTGGTCGCTTTTTTATCCATCCGCTCTTTTATTTATTTTTCCTCATTTCACTTTTTTACGGTATGCTTCGTGTGAAGCGTGAACGAAATTCGTTTCACATTCGTGTTCAGGATTTATATGATGAAATGAAGTTTACGTATACAAAGGGACTTTTGATGGGACTGTTTGTGTCAGTCTTTATTTTCGCGCTTGGCCTGAGCCTTCCGTTTGGAACAGTCGTTATTCTAGCCATCATAACAGCGCTTTTGAGCTTTACGCTCCAGCTAAGGTGGTTGTCTGCCGCTTTTACTATTGGGCTAACCTTATTGGCAGTTGCGTTTATTCCGGAACGATTTGACTCATTTTTTGTGGGCTTTTCCGGGACAAGCCTTGCTTCTCTTAGTATTTTAGCAGGGGTATTGGTAATAGCTGAAGGAATCTTAGTCATGCGAACAGCACATCAGAAAACATCTCCTTCTTTAAAAACAAGTACAAGAGGATTGCCGATCGGTTTCCATCAGGCAAATCGAACATGGATGCTGCCGCTCCTTCTTCTTGTACCAGGTGGAGATCTGACTTCAACACTTGCTTGGTGGCCGATGTTATCGATTAACGGTGAACCGTTCTTGCTGCTGGTGATCCCCTTTTTCTTAGGGTTTAGTCAACGGGTTCAAGGTTCATTGCCACAGGAGAGCATAAAGGTTACGGGACTCCGAGTTGTATGGCTTGGTGTACTTACTTTAGTATTGGCGATAGGTAGTATTTGGTGGACACCACTTGCAATTATGGCTGTCATTGTTGCAATGCTAGGTCGTGAATTCATTACCATTCGCCAACGAATTAATGATGTTTCTGCTGCCTTTTATTTCTCGAAGCGAGATCAGGGCTTAATGGTATTAGGCATCCTGCCGCATTCACCAGCCGAAAGAATGAATCTCGTGGTAGGCGAAATGATCATGAAGGTGAATGGATATTCTGTTCACACTGTTGATGAGTTTTATCAAGCACTTCAAAAAAATCGAGCCTTCTGCAAGCTGGAAGTGGTTGATATTAACGGGGAAATCCGCTTTGCACAGCGGGCATTATATGATGGCGAGCACCATGAATTAGGGATTTTGTTTGTACAAGATCATAAGAAATGGGAAGATGAAGCGGTTTAATTGTGAATTTTTAAAATTTCAAAGGGTGTAAGAATATTAATTTATTCTTACACCCTATTTTTGCCTTTGTTAACTATTATTCTATATCTGAGTTAATTGATTGAAAGATGCCTATAAGGGCCTCTTTATCAGGATGATATTTGTAGTTAAACATCAAGAAGTTACCATTTAGAATTACTGATGATTGATCTAACAATCTACCTGTTTCATTAATGCGTTTCATTGTTTCTGCTGCTTTAGGATTATTTGGATCATACTCATAAAATTCTAGATCAGTACCGTTAATTCTTGCTCTGACTCCTTTCTTTGCATCTACCATATCTGCTTGCATATCATTTATAATTTCAACAGTATATCCGAAGTTTTCAAAATAAGTAAGAACCTCTGATAAATCTTCAACCTTTTGCTGAGTAATGAGTTCTCCCTCAGATGCTTCATATACATCACCAGACTCTGTTGATGCTACTTCTAATGCTTCAGATGATTTATTTATTTGATCTTCTGCATGGGTATCTCCAGTGGTGTTTTCCTTAATTTCCTTAGATACGACCTCTTTTACTTCCTCTTCATCAGTTGCAGTATTATTACTGCATGCTCCTAACATAGTTGCAATAAGTATTGCAAAAAATATTAATAATAGCTTATTCATGTTTTATTTCCCCCAAAGAAGTTAATTTTTCCTTTTGTATAATATCATAATGGTAAAAAAAGGGGAGTGTTTTTTGTGAAAAGTTGATCAATTTTATCAGTCTAGTACAAAGTAATCTTAAAAAATATGATAGTCACCCCCATTTATATATAGAAAAATATTGTAGAGGGTAAGGTGCAAATAAAATAGCAAACATCTAAAATGTTGAAATAGCTAAATTAAAATGCGTAAATATTACTCAGAAATAATTAAATAATAAATATTGCTTATATTTAACAATGCAAAAAATTTACTAAATTGATAATAATTATACTGTGTGTTGTGTTATATGAAAACAAGAGAAACGCTCATGAATAATTGAGGAACCAATCCTGAATAGGAAAAATTTTAAATAGTAACAGCATTTAATAGAGTAAGGCTTTTCATAGTTATTTAAATCGCTTTTCATATAATCCCTCCAATCCAAAATTTTTTAGACTTTCTGAAATAAAAATAATTAGGTATGATGGGTAACAGAGTAAGGCAAAAAAGCACGTGTTAAGAAATAAGGAGGAAATTCCTGTGGAATATGTCGACCCTATAAAAGACATTGAAAAAATTAATGCAATTAAGGAAAAATTGAAAAACCATTCACAAAGGGATTTATTGCTTTTTGTATTGGGGATTAATACAGGTATAAGAATTAGCGATTTACTAGCTTTAAAAGTAGGGGATGTTTGGGATGGAGAAAAGGTAAGGGAATTTCTTTATATTAAAGAGGATCAAGAGAAAGCATATTATATAAATAGGTCAGTAAAAAGTGAAATAGAAATTTATTTAGCCAAAGATGATTATAAGGATGAGGATTTCCTTTTTAAGTCTAAGAAAGATCTCAAACCTATAACACGACAACAAGCATATCGGATTATTCATAACGCGGCAAAGGAAGTAGGAGTTGTAGAAAAAGTAGGAACTCATACACTTCGAAAAACATTTGGGTACCATGCTTATCGTAAAGGAATTGCGATTTCGTTATTAATGTCTATTTATAATCACCATTCTCCTGCTGAAACATTACGCTATTTAGGAATTGATAAGAATGATGAAAAATTAATTAAAATAGATGTTAATTTATAACTATTTTTGATCGGGAAATGAGTAATTGTGAGTACTAATCAAAAATGTAATAACTGAAATTAAATTTAGCATGGGGATTATGTTTTTAATTATCACCTTAGAGGGTATAGACAATTAGAGTTTGACTATAGAAATAGTTATAGCAATTTCCTCTATACTGTATACGAAGTAAATCTGGGGAAAGCTACCAGTTTCTTCTGAATCATATGATATAATAATAACGATTAGGTACAGTATAGACCTAAAATTTTCTACTATAAAAATAAGGAACGGTGAAGATTTTTTGGACAGTAGTATATTGGTTTCCATTTTGATTGTTTTAATTCTTATAGTAGCAAATGGTATATTTGCTATGACGGAGATTTCGATTGTAACCTCCAAAAAAAATAGACTTGAAAAACGGAAAGAAGAAGGTGACTCGCGTGCAGGTTTCGCCTTAAAATTAGCTGAAGATCCGAATCAGTTATTGTCAACGATTCAAATTGGGATTACGTTAATCGGTGTTATTACGGGGGCATTTGGTGGTGCAACAATAGCTGGACAGTTATCTGTTTATGTTGAAAAAGTTGAGCTACTTGCACCTTTTAGTGACACGTTGAGTTTTGCCGTAGTTGTCGGACTCTCCACATACTTATCATTAATCATAGGTGAGTTAGTTCCAAAAAGGATTGGAATGGGAAATCCTGAGAAAGTAGCTCTTATCGTTGCTAAGCCAATGTATTATTTTTCTAAAGTTGGAAGACCGCTCATTTGGTTTTTAAGTAAATCTACAGAAATCGTACTGAAATTACTGAGAATCAAACCGAACGATGAACCAGAAGTGACAGAAGAAGAAATTACTCAACTAATTGAACAAGGTGTTTATAGTGGAGTTTTGGAAGAAATAGAGCAGGATATGGTTGAGCAAATTTTTGATTTGGGAGACAAGCACTTAGGAAACATCTTAACTCCAAGAACAAAACTTGTTTGGCTCGATTTAGAAGATTCATTTGAAGAAAATATCAAAATCATGACAGAAAGTCCTTATTCAAAGTTTCCTGTTGGAAAAGGAAGCTTGGACAGCTTTGAAGGAATCATACATACAAAAGATGTTTTTTCTAAAGTTATGCAAGGGAAAGAATTTCGTTTAGAAGAATGTATTGAACAAGCCCTTGTTTTGCCGGAATCGATGAAAGTATTTCAATCGCTGGAAAGCTTAAAGACGTCCGGTCAGCATCAAGCAATGGTTATAGACGAATACGGTGGAATTGAAGGATTTGTTACCCTTCATGATATTGTAGAAAATATCGTCGGTGACATGCCTGACGAAGATGAAATAGACCCTCAAATTATTAAAAGAGATGAAGAAACATGGTTAGCAGATGGATTTGTTTCTTTTAATGCATTTATTAAATATTTTGATTTAGAGGACATCTCCATTCAATTGAGTAATAAATCATCATTTCACACATTAGGTGGGTTTATTACAAATCAAATCGGGGATATACCGAAAGTCACAGATACTGTACAAGTAAAAGATTTAAAACTGGAAGTCATCGACATGGATCAGTTTAGAGTCGATAAAATAATGATTTCAAAGGTCGAGAATAAAGAAGAGGTAGTACAACAATAAAAACGATTGGTAGACGAATTTGATTTGTCTGCCAATTGTTTTTACTTTTTTCTGGCATGATTTTGGATCATATCCTCTCTCATTTTTTCCTCTATTCATTTAAAACAGTTTGTAGTGTTCCTAAGTTTTTCTCATGATACTGAAGTAATCCTGATTACTATATAGCTACACTGTTACCAGCTTGATTTTTTGACTCCAGGAAGCTGGCCTTTATGAGCTAATTCCCGGAAAGCAATACGGGACATTTTAAACTTTCTTAGATATCCTCTAGGTCTCCCAGTAATTTCACACCTGTTATGCAATCGAGTAGGAGCGGAATCTCTTGGCAAATTTCTTAATGCTTCATAGTCACCTTTTTCTAGTAACTCTTTTCGAATTTCTGCGTATTTTTTAACCATTTCCTGGCGTTTTCTTTCTTTAACAATTTTCGACTTTTTCGCCACTTGAAAACAACTCCTTAGATTAGAATATATGAATCAATTTAAAACGTAATAATTACGATTTATGAGTTATTTTATCCTTTTTTTCAGTAAAATGCAAATAGGCATATTTTTATTTTAGAAATGATGACATGTTTTTTACATGAAGTTGAAGATCTTTTCATAAGGATCGCTAAGGAGAAATCGATAAACATTTGCTCTTATCTTAGCAATACCTTTAGTGAAGAACTTTTGAACCTAAGTGAACCAACACCATCCATCGTGGTAGTTGGCAGAGGTATTCCAGCCGCACACTTTGTTATCAATCTGTGTCGAACTTTCCCGGGAAATGTAACACATTGGGCTCGAAGTATATGACATCATATTCACAGATAACTGACTATAGATATTCTGGAATGAACTTAATATCTCTTACAGAGAGGATTGGATAAAGAATAGCTAAAGAGGGAATGGTTTGAGCTCGAAATACATAATGATTAAGAAGGTGTAAATGCTTCATTGAAAGAAGACCGTGTATAAGGGGGAATAACATTGGGGAAAAAGCTTCGTGAAGCTATTGTGAAAAGAAAGAAGTTTCTACTTCTGGAACTTTCTAAATACAATAAACATGTAAAAGGTACTAAACCATTATGCGAGCTTTGTTTAAGTGATTTAGAAAGGGAGTATCGTCATGCATTAGAAGAGGAGAGAGAAGATGAACTGTTTGAAGGAAACTCATGAAATAAGGTAACATAGTTCTCACTATTCAATTCAGTAACGAATTCCTAAGCTTATAAAAGCCTTTTTTACATTCGTTTTATTTAAATACTAGTCCCACATCTTGATAAATTTCTATAAATAGATAATAAGACTTGATAAATCGTAATTATTACGATAATATTTAAAACGTAATTATTACGATTTTGAAAAGGGGTATTATCATGAAATTATTAAGAAGGAGAAAATGGTCCAAAAGTGGATTGATGATGAAGCTTATTGTCTTAATGATTATTGCAAGTATGTTAACAGCTTGTGCTGACACAAGTAATAGCACTCAAAAAGAAGATAGTAAGCATATCAGTTTTCTTTATAATTTTTCAACGAATTCTCTTGATCCACATGTTGACACAAGTTATGTTCCACTAAGAGCAGGGATAACGGAAACGTTAGTAAGGTTAGATGAAGAGAATTTAACCGTTGCTCCTTGGCTTGCGAAGGATTGGAGTGGTGAAGATGGAGTTCATTGGACAATTAATCTACGTGAAGGAGTTACCTTTCACAATGGAAAAGAGATGGACGCTAATGCAGTAAAAGCCTCTCTTGAACGCGCTCTTAAAGAAAGTGTTGCGATTCAAAATGCATTGAAAATCGACAGCATTGAAGCAGAGGGATATACATTACATATCACAACAATGCAGCCTTTTCCGGAGTTCATATCTGAACTTGTAAACCCAAATGTATCTATCATAGACGTATCAGAGGCCGATATGATCAATCATCCTGTCGGTACAGGACCGTTTGCTTTAACGTCATTTGAACCGGGAAGTAAGCTTGAGCTTGAGCGATATGATGATTATTGGGACGGACCTTCAAATCTTGATTCTGTCACATTCGCGTTTAATGAGGATGCAAATGCCAGGTCACTTGCTCTTAAATCAGGGGAAGTTGATATTGTGTATCGTCCAGAGGTTGAAAGCATAGACTCTTTAAGCGCACAGGATGGCATGAAAGTGGAAGCAACAGAGACGTTCCGAGTTCATCAAATGACGATGAATATGGAGCGCAAAAGCCTTCAGGATGTGAATGTCCGCCGTGCCGTTGACGCACTGATCGATCGCCAAAAGATTGTGGATACGATTCTATTAGGTTATGCAGAGCCTGCTGTTGGTCCATTTGCTCCTTCATTACCGTTTGCTCCATCTTATGAACAAAGTGAAACAGCTAGTAAAGAAGCAGCTGTTAAGTATTTGGAGGATGCGGGCTATACACTTAAAGATGGAAAAATGCAAAAAGACGGGGAGCAACTTATCTTTACTCTACTAACCTACAGTGCACGAGCAGATTTACCTTTAATTGCTCAAGTATTCCAATCAGATGCAAAACAAATTGGAATTAATGTGGAAATTCGTCAGATTGATATTCCGGAAGAATATATGGCGTCAAATCGTGATTGGGACTTGGCTACATATAGTAATTTAACAGCTCCTCGTGGCGATGCGGGCTATTATTTAAATGCCACTTATCACCCAACTGGTGCTCTTAACTTTAGTGGTGCCGAGGAGCCTGAGTTAACAAGAATTATTGATAAACTAAACCAAACAGTAAACCAGGAGGATCGAGCTGTGCTTGCAGAGCAGGCAGCTAATTATGTTCACGAAAATGTGATTAACTCGTTTGTTTTACATCCTTCTACAATTGTTGCCTTTAACGAAAACAAGGTGAAAAATTGGGTTACGACACGTAGTGAATATTACATGATCACAAATAAATTGGATGTGAAGTAAATGCTTCGAATCATTGCAGGGAAATTTTTTGAAGTACTCACTTTTATGTTGTTTCTTACATTTGTTAGTTTTTTATTTGTCCGACTTGCACCTGGTGATCCTGTCTTAACGATTTTAAATGTTGATGAGTTATCCGTTAGTCAGGAGCAGGTGGAGGAATTGAGAGAAGACATGGGCTTTAATAAGCCCTTGCTTACTCAATATGGACTTTGGTTGATGAAGTTTATCCAATTGGATTTAGGAACATCCCATGTCACAGGTCAACCTGTTATGGACATGTTTTTGCAAAGTCTTCCAGCCACAATTGAATTATCATTAGGTTCGTTAGTTGTCATGCTGGCTGTTGCGATCCCATTAGGCTCGCTATCTGCTCTTTATCGCAATAGCTGGATTGATCAAGTAAGTCGTACTTTATCGATTCTTGGTGCTGCTGTACCAAGCTTTTGGCTAGGTTTAATCTTAATTGATTTATTTGGCGTTCGGTTTAGCTGGTTCCCTACAATGGGAAGGGATGGATTCTCATCAGTGGTTTTACCTTCGTTAACACTTGGATTAGCTATTTCAAGTGTTTATGTTCGTTTACTTCGTTCAAGTTTACTAGATTCATTGAGTCAGGAATTTGTACGATCAGCAAGAGCGCGTGGATTGTCAAAAAAACGTATTTTTGTGCTGCATGCTTTTCGCCATAGTCTCCCACCTGTTATTACAGTGTTTGGGGTTAGTTTAGGAAGTCTAATCGGTGGGGTCGTCGTTATTGAGGTATTATTCGCCTATCCGGGAATCGGGAAGCTGGTGATCGATGCCATTCGTCAGCGGGATTATCCGATTATCCAAGGATATATTTTAATTATGGCTATTATCGTTTTTATTGTAAATACATGTGTAGATTTATCGTACCGCTATTTAAATCCTGAAATGAAATTAAAAGAAAGAGAGACCAACTGATGAAAGCAATGTCATTACGGTTACTGAAAGTGAAACAATACAGTTGGAAAATGATCGTGCTAATTTTGGCCATCATCATGATGTTAGGCGTAATGATCTATACATTTCTATACTTAAATCATGATCCGTTTTTAACAAATCTGGATGGACGGCTTCTCGGAATGAGTCTTCAGCATCCGCTTGGTACAGATCAACTTGGCCGGGATGTATTGACAAGGTTATTGCTGGGTGGACAGCAGACCATTGGGTATAGTCTACTGGCACTTGTTGTTGCGCTCATCATCGGTGTGCCTTTTGGTCTTATTTCAGGGTACAAACGAGGAATAGTTGATAAGATTTTTATGCGTATTGCTGATGGGTTTTTATCCTTTCCAGATACGATTGTCGCGATTGTATTAAGTGGTCTTCTTGGGCCTGGAATTGGAAACCTGGTTCTTGCTATCGTTTTTGTTAAATGGGTTAGTTATGCTCGATTAGTAAGAAGTACAGTATTGTCGGAATCTCAGAAGGAATATGTTTTAATCGCGAAAATTAACGGACTTTCCTCATGGAAAATTATGCGAAAGCATTTGCTTCCCCATATTGTTGGTCATGTTCTGGTCTTAGCCAGCCTTGACTTAGGGAAGATTATTTTACTTATATCTGCCTTCTCGTATATTGGACTTGGTGTACAGCCGCCAACTCCTGAGTGGGGTGCGATGTTAAACGATTCTCGTTCTTATTTTCAATCAAGACCTGAGTTAATGGTCTATCCTGGTTTGGCGATTGTTCTGGTTGTGCTGTTAACAAATATGCTGGGAGATTATTTACGAGATATTTTTGATGTGAAGAAAGAGGTGCGGTAAGTGATATTATCGATTGAACAACTATCAATTGCGAGCAAGGAAAAAAAATTGTTGATACTGTATCACTTTCGATTAAGGAAGGAGAATGGTTTGCCCTTGTTGGTCAAAGTGGGAGCGGTAAGAGCTTACTTTCTCAGGCAATCGGGCAACTGCTGTCACCGAATTTAAAGGTAACTGGAAAGATTCTTTTTAAAGGCGAGGATCTGCTGACCTACACACAAAAAGACATGAGAACCATTCGCGGACGTAAGGTGTCATATATTTTCCAAGATTATCAAGGCTCATTTACTCCTTTTCGAACAATTGGCCAGCATCTTGACGAATACCAGAAAACACATGGCATAAAGGATAAAAAAGAAAGAAAACAACATTCCATTGATGCTTTGGAATCTGTCGGTCTAGACGCAACACTATACAAACGTTATCCATTTCAATTGAGTGGAGGCCAACTGCAACGGGTTTCCATTGCAATCGCACTTTTGTTGTCACCAGACTTAATCATTGCTGATGAAATGACAACGGCACTTGATAGTGTTTCGGGACATAGAATTCTTGAACTACTAGCAAAAAGACAAAAGGAAACAGGTTGTACGATTTTATTTATCACCCATGATTGGCGTCATGTGAGGCGGTATGCCGATCGACTTGCGATCATGAAGGATGGACAAATCGTTGAAAAAGGAAATAAGCATCGTATCCTCGACCATCCTGGTCATCCTTATACAAAGCAGCTTATCTCTGCTGCACCTATTTTAGGTAGTGGCCTGCGGTCAGGATTAGAGGAGGTGGAGCATGTATGACTCTGCTTACTGTTAAAGATTTGACGAAGACATTTACATCTGGAAAAGTAGCTCTGAATCATGTGTCATTCCATGTGAATAAGGGTGAATGTCTTGGTCTTGTAGGAGAAAGTGGCTGTGGGAAAAGTACGTTGGCCCGTTGTTTATTACGGGTTGAAAAAATAGACAGTGGCTCCATTTCTTTTCAGGGTGAATCAATTGAAAAATTGGACGAACGTCGTCTGCATCCTTATCGTAAAAAAATACAAATTGTGTTCCAAAATCCCTCGGCTACGTTAAACCCTAAATTGAAAATAAAGGATTCATTAATTGATCCTTATGAACAGTATCATGATTCTCTGAATCTTACCCATTTCTCTTACACCTCTAAGGAGCAGTTTGTTTCTCAACTTCTTGATGCTGTTGAATTGCCGTCAGAATTGGCTAATCGATATCCACATGAATTAAGTGGAGGACAGAAGCAGCGTGTAACGATTGCCCGTGCTATTAGTATAGAGCCGGAACTTATTGTTCTTGATGAGCCAACGGCAAGTCTTGATGTGATCTCACAAAAAGCTGTTTTGACGTTACTCACTGAGCTTCGTGAAACGTTAAATCTCTCTTATTTATTTATCTCTCATGATCTTGCGGCAGTAAGTCAGATGAGTCAACGAATCATTGTAATGAAATCAGGAGAGATAGTTGATCAATTTGATGAAGAGCAGATGTTTAGTCAGAAACGTCATTCCTATACAAAAGAGCTGGTGTCGATTTTTTAAAGTGGTTTTAGGAAGTGGTTTTAGGAGTTATTGTATTGATGTTGGAATAAAAGACCATAATAAATGTAATCAATTTACTAGGATGATTTCATGATCTATATCTATAATGATTTCGGTGGGACTCATACGACATCTATGGCAGCTGCGTATCATTTAAACCAATTACCTCAATCGGAAAGAAAATTAACTACGGAAGAAATTTTAAATGTAAATTACTTTAATAAATTAACAAAGAAGGATGCAGGAAGACTTATTTTTCACGGAGTCGATGAAGATGGCAACTCGGTTTATACAATTGGGAGGAGAAGGAACAAACTCGTTGTCCCGGCTTTAAAAGAAATGGTGTTGCTTTTAGAGGAGAAATTTCACAGTAATGAAAAAATTGTCTTTTCCAATACATCGCCAACTGTTCCACTTGTCATGTCTTTGGGAGGATTCTTCTCAAGAGGATTAAAAATTGATTTTATCGGTGTACCATTATTAGTTCTTGGCGCTAAGCAATGCTGTGATCATATTTTCCGCTTGGTAGAGCATACAAAGAAAATGGGCTTAACGGAGAATGGAGAAAATGTGGTGATAGTAGAAAATGAGATGTATAAGTAATAATGAAAAACCTTATCCCCTTGATGAGGTTTTTTTGTTGTTTCCGTTTTATAACAGATTTATCGAATGAAAGTGTATTACTAATCATACCAATAGGGTCGTGTTGTGATAAGGTACTTGCAAGAGTAATTCCAATGATTTTTTTTGTCTAATAATTTGCTATATATTGTTTCAGCTGGTTTGTTTAGTGGAAAGATATAAATCTATAAATAGTAGTTATCTAATTCTCGCTCCTTATTCTGCAGTCATGGAAGTTGGTTATTTTAATAGTGGGTCAAGGGACCTGTCCCTCCGTTCCAAATGTTCACGGAATCGTCATAAGTGGGGGATGGTGTGGGGGGATTTTGGGTAGTAGATTCTTGAAAATATAGGGAGAGAGCGGTATTTTTATTATAGTAATAGTTTGGATGGGGGTAGCAATGCGGAAAAAAATTATGAACAAGTATGTTTTCTTAATGATAGCTACAGTTTCCATGTGGATGAAGACATATATTGTGTATCGAACAAGCTTTGATCTGAAAATAGAAAATGCGATGCAATCTTTTATTCTATTTATAAATCCATTAAGTTTCTTTTTACTGATTTTTGGATTTGGTTTATTCATGAAACAGAGGACAAGAAATATATACATTATTGTTGTCAGTACGCTAGGGACGATTTTGTTAATATCAAATATGAGTTTTTATAGCTTTTACACTGATTTTATAACGATCCCTGTATTGTTTCAGTCAAGTAATATGGCCGATCTTGATAGCAGTATTCAAGAGATCATCAAACCGAGTTATTTTTTAATGTTTATTGATATTCTTATTTTAATGTGGTTAGCAAGAAAAAATAGAAATAAAGATTACGGCGTTGTAACTTCTAAGGAAAAGGTCTCTTACTTTCTAGTGGTCTGCGTCGTGTTTATGTTTAATGTTGGATTAGCTGAAGTACAGCGCCCACATTTTTTAACTCGTTCGTTTGACCGTGAGATTCTCGTGAAAAATATTGGACTTTTTAATTTTCATATCTATGATGGAATTGTCCAGTCAGCAACAACGGCACAAAGAGCACTTGCAGATAGTGATGAGCTTGTGGAGATCGAGAATTATATCAATGCTAATGAAAAAGCACCAAGTGAAGAGATATTTGGAATTGCGAAGGGACGTAATGTGATTTTTGTTTCATTAGAATCAACACAAAGCTTTGTTCTGAATGAAACATTAAATGGCAAGGAACTTACACCTTTTCTTAATGATTTTATAAATGAAAGCTATTACTTTGAAAATTTCTATCATCAAACAGAGCAGGGAAAAACATCGGATTCGGAATTTATCGTGGCAAATTCATTGTATCCGCTGGGACGCGGCTCAGTTTTTTTTACAAATACTGAAAATGAGTACAATGCAACACCTGAAATTCTAAAAAACTATCATTATTATTCTGCGACATTCCATGCAAATAATGCGACCTTTTGGAACAGAGATGTGATGTATGATTTGTTTAAAGTGGATAAATTTTTTGATATCGAAAGCTATGATATTACTCCTGAAAATTCGTTCGGATGGGGTCTTAAGGATAAAGAGTTTTTTGAGCAATCCGTTGATCTGATGAAAGAGCTACCTCAGCCTTTTTATAGCTACTCGATTACGTTAACAAATCATTTCCCGTTTGAACTTGAGGAAGAGGATAAGCTAATTGATGAGTATGATTCGAATAGTGAGATCTTCAATCGATATCTTCAAACAATTCGTTATCAGGATGAAGCATTAAAACGATTTATTGAGAAGTTAAAGGAAGAAGATCTTTATGAAAACTCCGTTATTGTTTTGATGGGAGATCATTATGGCATTTCAGAAAACCATAATGAAGCATTAGCTCAGTTTTTAGGTAAGGATGAAATTACACCGTATGATACAATTCAGCTTCAACGAGTGCCGTTTATCATTCATATGCCTGGTATTACAGATCAGCATCCGGAGTTAATTTCGGATATTTCAGGGCAAATTGATGTAAAGCCGACTCTTTTACATTTGTTAGGAATCGATACATCTGATATGATCCAATTTGGTCAGGATTTGTTTTCACCTGAGCGGACATCATTCGCTGTTTTAAGAAATGGAAGCTTTATTACAGAAGAGTATATTTCTGTTTCGAATATGTGTTATGACCGCGATACAGGAGATCAGATTGATCGTGAGGGCACTTGTGATGTGTATGAGGACATGGCCCATGATGAGCTGAGCTTTTCCGATCAGATTATCTATGGAGATTTGCTGAGATTTTATAATAAAGAAGAGGAAAGTGTGGAGGAGTAGCTTCCACACTTTTTTACTTTTAGGATGTTTAAATAAGAAAACTTCCGCCATTTTAGGAGGAAGTTTTCTATTAAAAATTAAAGAACCAAGTATTTATTTAATGCCTGCTGCAATGTTCCAAGTGTTTCAGTTTTATTATCAAATGAGATACCGAGATGAATCATTTTGCGGACCACTTCTTTTCTCAGCCCTGTGATAACAGAATTACAGCCCATCATAGAAGCACCATGGATGATTTTTAGTAAATGTTCGATCACTTCAGCTTCCATATCTGCGATACCTGATAGGTCAATAATTAATGTTTGAATACGTGTATGGCCAATTTCGGTTAGAACCTTTTCCTCAAGGATATTTGTCCGATAGTCATCAATTGCCCCGATCAATGGCAGGATACAAACAGATGAATTAATCGGAATAATGGGTACAGAAAGGTTCTCTACCAGCTTTCTATGGGCTCTTATCAAAGAATCCTTATATGTAGAATAACTAATAAAAAAGCTATTTAAAAATCCATCAATTTGATCATTAATTTCTTTTTCAAGACTGAAAAAATTTTCAGATACTTTCCCGTTTGTCAATTCATTATATTCTCCTACAAAGTACCATACTGTCCTGCGGATTGCTTGAATCCATTCGAGTTTAAATGTTAAATCAATTGAATGTGTAGACCAGGCAATACCTTCTTGCTTTGCAAAGAGCTGCACTTCCTTTTCTTGACCGTCAATGATATACGTAACAAGCTTTTTCGCATTATTTACAAGGTCAATGTTACCGATTGCCAGGATTTCATCAATCTTATCTGTTACATTCACAGCTTCCCTTAGTAATTGCTCTTCAAAACTTTTGATATTGTTTTCAAAGAATTGTTTTAGCTCATACGATTCATGGAAGTTGAATTTCATCATTTTTCCCCCTTATGCTGAATTTTTGAAATTCAATACCTTACTTTTATTTTAATCTATAAAGTAGGAAAAATAAAATGCTATCACTCAATATTATTCAGTTGGGAACTTTTACCTTCGTCAATCGTAGTAATGGTATTACTTCAATTTAGAGGGGAGCTTTCTTTTAAACTAAAAACGCTTAAGCATATACTAATTGCAAAAATATCAAACAATCATTAAATTGAAGGAGAATAGAAGGAATGAAAATGATATTAGCGTATGTCATCATTTTTTTATTGGGAGCAACACCTTTTTTTGAGGTGGTTGGGGTGATCCCAATAGGAGTCGCAGCAGGACTGCCGGCCCTTCCAGTTGCAGTTCTTGCTTTATTGGGTAATATCCTTACACTTTGGCTGCTCATATTGTTGATGGATCGAGTAAAAGGATGGCTTCAAAGACGTAAAGAAAAGAAGGGGAAAGAAGTATCAGAGAAAAAGCAGAAGCGTGCAGAAACAATATGGAAAAAATACGGTTTACCTGGGCTAACCTTTGTAGCGCCATTCTTGATCGGTAGTCACCTTGGAGTTATTTTAGCCATGAGCTTTGGCGGAACGAGAAAACAAATCTTCTTCTGGATTACGGTTAGTGTTGTTTTCTGGGCTGTCGTAATGGGGCTTGTTTCGTATTTTGGCTTTGACTTATTATTCAAACAAACCGGCCAGGACGGATTGTTGAAAAATATATTAGAATAAGGAACGGGGGGACAGGTTCCTCGTCCCATTCTGGGACAAAGAACCTGTCCCCCTGTTCCAGTCTCTAAGATTCCCTTCATAAACAAGGTTGAAGTCGTCACCTTTTATAAGATCATGAGGTGTGATAAGTGAAGGTGGCTTAGAAAAATTAACACAATCACACTCTTGTAGAACGGTTGCGACAAATTGTGAACAGAAAAATGCGTGCTTTCTATTTATTTGCTTGTTTAATAGAATGGCAAATAAACCTAGTAGGTTGTAGCGGTACAAGGACTTTTCTTTATCTATTTTTTGAATGTAGTCAATCATACTTTCATATTGAGCCGTTGAGACCGTACAGCTGTAAACCCGACATTTTGCCTGTCTGAAAAAATGTGATTTCATGTTTTCCTTCACAAATCCGCCAATGAAAGGATTAGAAGGTGTTTTTCTTCCAAAGCTATATACCTCAGTTAAAGATTTGTCAAAAGATATTGATGCATGATTGAACGATTTTTTTGTATATAATTTAATAAGTCTAGTAAACAATGTACCTGTGTCAGTTAATACTACATAAATCTCTTTTTCTTCCACCCTTAATTCCTCCCTCAAATAACCCACATTCTATTATCAAGAATCCAGGCAATTCAAAGAAGAACCTGTGGCTGTATTTGTAGCTAAGTCTTGGGACGGAGGTTCCCTCCTGTGGAACAGAGGGACAGGTCCCTCGTCCCATTCTGGGACAAGGGACCTGTCCCCGTGGTTCACAAACTCATCTGATGCAGCCATCTAATTATTTTCCAATTGAGATATAGTAGTAGATAAAGGAATGGATAGATTATAGCTGAATACCATAATTTCCAACCGTTATAGTGAAATAAATTAGTGTTCACAGCAAACCATTCATATACAACTGCAAATAGTGTCCATCCGAGTATATAGTAGACGGAGGAACTGAATTTTTTAGATGTAGGATAAAAATTCAAAAATATGATACTAACTGAAGGATAAATCCAAAACACGACCCAAAGAGTAATGTAGTCTACCCCTGGACTAAAATACCAGTAAAAATGGTATTTAAATTCTAAATAAATATCTGTGATCAGTTGCAAAACGGTTGAAAATAGAGAGGTTGTATACATTTCGAAATAAGAAATCTTTTTTGGCATAAAATAAATAATCAAACCAAATATGATGACAGAAAAAAATAGCAGTAAAATAGAAATCCACCTCCATCATCATTTTGGCCATTGTTTTATATAATAAACCTCGAGAGGGACAAGGGACCTGTCCCCGTGGACCACTTAGATTCGAGCCAGTAGTCGTTTGATGGAGGAATTTGCTTCTGTTAAGATGGATTTTTTATCCATGGTTTTCATGACGCGATTTTCCATGACGATTTGACCGTTAATTATGGTTGTTTCGACGTCGGCTCTTGTTGCTGAGTAGACGATTCTGGAGATAGGATCAACTCCAATTGCCGGGTAGGTATGAAAGTCATGTAGGTTTAAGATAGCCAGGTCAGCTTTTTTACCGATCTCAATACTCCCAATTTCATTTTCAATTCCGACCGCCTTTGCCCCTCCAATTGTCGCCATCTTAAAAACCGTATGTGCGTCCATTGAGGTTGGACCATGTACCGGTTTTTGAATGAGTGCAGCTAGTCTCATTTCATTAAACATGTCTAAATTATTATTACAAGGTGCTCCGTCAGCCCCTAAACTTAGAGACACCTGTTCATTTACCATGTACGGAGTATCTGCAATACCTGAAGCCAGCTTTAGATTCGAACCGGGACAATGACTAACATGAACACCTTTTTCACGGATGATTCGTTTTTCCTCTTCATCTAACCAAATACAATGAGCGAGAATCAATCGATTATTGGCTAAGCCTAAATGGTCCAAATATACAATATTTCTCATCCCGGTTTCTTTTTGCACAATGTCAATTTCACCTCGATTTTCAGAAGCGTGTGTGTGGACCATGACATTGTAATAGTCGGATAAAGATTGTACTTCTCGAAGCAGCTGTTCTGTACAGGAAACTACAAATCTCGGCGAGAATGCATATTTAATTCGGCCAGAATCATAGTTATGCCACTTTTCCAGTAAGTCGACGCTTTCTTTTATTGATCTTTCCGTTTTCTCCTGGAGGGGCAGAGGCACTTCATCTCCCTTATCCATCATGACCTTTCCTGATAAGGCTCTAATTCCACTTTCAGCAATCGCTTTAAATGCATACTCAGTATGATGAACAGTCTCCATATCAACAATTGTTGTTGTTCCGCTTTGAATGAGCTCACCAATTCCAAGCATAGCAGAATAATAGATTGACTCCTCATCATGTGCTGCTTCCAATGGCCAAATCCTTTGTTTTAACCAGTCCATTAATTCTAAATCATCCGCCTGACCACGGAAAACCGTTTGACATAGATGAATATGTGTTTGAACAAAGCCGGGGATAACGGTTTTTCCTTTTGCATCAAGAATTTTATCAGGGTGTTGAACATCTAAATCAGGTCCAATATTCTGGATGATATCGTCAGCAATGTAAAGATCCCCGATAAAAATTTCCTCATCTTTATTCATCGTAATAATTTGGGCGTTTTTAATAAGTATATTCATCTATGATCATCCTCCAATTCTTATCTTAAAGCTGTTTTTAACACAAAAAAGCCACGAGAAAAATATGCCAAGAAAGCATATTTTCCTCGTAGCAAGAAATTTACGGTTTCTTTGTAGAGACCCTTAATCCAATTATTAAGGTTATACGAGAAAATCCTAACAATATGTTATTTATAAGTAATCATAATTAGCTGACACCATAGATACAACAGGTTTGTTAGGTAATCTAACGATTTTTCTGTAGACTCTTTTCTAAAATAAAGTTATGTTCCCCCATATTAAAAACAAAAATTTTTTTGGTTGATTGAAGCGGAAGGTGTGAGACTCCTGTGGGAGCAGTGGGATAGGTGAGACCCCGCAAGCGCTTGCGCTGAGAAGGCTCATCGCCCACCCCACGGAAAGCGAGCATCCTGGAGCTTCAATCAACCATGCACAACACTCATTACTATAAACATAGTTAGCAAATACCTCTTCTAAATGGAACCTACTTTATTTTGAAACAAATATGAATACCTTGTGAACATAACTAAATCAACATCACAAAACCAAAACGTATCACTGTACGCTTTGGTTGTACATATGCTATGATTTATTCTAATTACTAAGAAAGGGGGCGGATCTATTGGGAAGGCGTTATTGCATATTAGGAAAGTGGCGGAACTAACTGAATCAACACAAAGTTTAATTCATTACACAATGCAAGTCTCTTCAGTACATCGGTCTTCTTTAAACGGAGTTCATTGGCATTTAAGAATTAGTTTGAAGGTCTAAGAAGTAGGATGTACATGAGGGAAGAGATTACACATGTTATTAAAGAACGTTATGATGATCGATAACATCAAATGTTACCTATTTCTGGAGGTGAATCCCTCTATAGAGGGAAGTAATTGGATATAGTTACAATCACAAATCTTTTTTTACTTGTTATTTTACTCGGCCTGACAGCCTTCTTTGTTGGTTCAGAATTTGCAGTTGTTAAAATCCGTATGTCAAGAATTGAACAATTAATTGCAGAAGGAAATAAAAAAGCCATAGTAGCAAAAAAGGTAGCAAGTGATCTTGATTACTACCTGTCAGCATGTCAGCTTGGGATTACAATCACGGCACTTGGTCTTGGTGCATTAGGAAAACCGGCTGTTGAGCGTATTATGTACCCGGTGTTTGACTTTCTAAATGTTTCAGATTCAATTGCATCTGTTGCTTCATATGCGATTGCCTTTATCTTAGTTACATTTCTTCACGTCGTAGTCGGAGAAATGGCGCCGAAAACATTAGCTATACAATTTTCGGAAAAAATGACGTTACTGCTTGCTCCACCATTATATTGGTTTGGAAAAATTATGGCCCCGTTTATATGGGCATTAAATGGAGCGGCCCGTGTTCTCTTGAGGATCTTTGGTGTACAGCCGGCAGGACATGAACAGGCATATTCAGAGGAAGAGTTAAAGATTATCATGACCCAAAGCTACCAGGGTGGTGAAATTGATAAAACAGAGCTTTCATATATGGAAAATGTCTTTTCATTTGATGAACGAGTTGTGAAAGACATCATGGTTCCGAGAACTGAGCTTGTGTCTCTTGATAAGGATATGAATTATGCTGATATTGTTGGGATATTGGATGAATATAACTATACCCGATACCCTGTCACAGAAGATGGAGACAAAGATCATATTGTGGGTGTTGTCAATGTGAAAAAAATGCTTACTCATATTGCGGCAGGACGGGAACGAAAGCTTGAAGAATTTGTTCGTGATCTGCCATTTGTTCTTGAATCAACACGCCTTCAGGATGCCTTATTAAAAATGCAGCAGGAACGGGTTCATATGGCCCTTGTTATAGATGAATACGGCGGTACAGCCGGTATCATCACAATGGAGGATATTTTGGAAGAGCTTGTTGGAGAGATTCGCGATGAGTTTGATGCTGATGAAGTAGCTGATATTAGACCAGCCGGTGATGACTCCTATATCATCAATGGCCGCGTCCTGTTAGTAGAGCTTGAAGAGCGTTTTGGGCTAACATTTGAGGAAAGTGGAGAAATTGATACAATCGGAGGCTGGATTCAATATCAAAGAGTTGATCCGGCTCAAACAGGTGATGAAATCATCCACGGTGAAGATTTATGGACGGTCTTAGAAATGGATAACAATCAAATTAAACAGATTGTTTTAAAAAGGGCGCGCATGGCGAATGTTGGATAACAAAAGCAACATAACAGCTCTTATAATCTTGGAGGTGAATCCCTTAATTAAGGGAAAGAATTGGACTTATTAATCGGATTAAATTTGTTTTTAGTGGCTGTATTTATCGGCCTAACTGCTTTTTTCGTTGGTGCGGAATTTTCTATTTTGAAAGTGCGAATGTCAAGGATCGATCAATTAGTGGCAGAAGGAAACAAAAGAGCGGTCATTGCCAAAAAAGTAGCTTCTGACCTGGACTACTATTTGTCAGCCTGCCAGCTTGGGATTACCATTACAGCACTCGTACTTGGTGCGCTTGGTGAACCAACAGTAGAAAGAATGCTCCATCCGCTATTTGAAAGATTTGCAGTGCCAGAGGCAGTAGCAACCGTATTATCTTATGGAATTGCCCTTGCGATCGTGACCTTTTTACATGTCGTGATCGGGGAATTGGCACCGAAAACATTGGCTATTCAATTTGCGGAAAACATGACATTGCTACTTTCCACACCGCTTTACTTGTTTGGGAAAGTGATGTATCCATTCATTTTTGTTCTTAACGGTTCATCTCAGAGGTTACTTGGTTTTTTTGGCGTAAAGTCTGCAGGCCATGAAACAGCACATTCTGAGGAAGAATTGAAATTAATCGTAACGCAAAGCTATGAGAGTGGTGAAATAAACCAAACAGAGCTAGCGTATCTCGAAAATATTTTTGCTTTTGATGAACGTGTTGTAAAAGATATTATGATTCCTGAATCTCAAATCGTTACTCTCAAAAAAGATATGGAACTAGCAGATATCCTTGAGGTTCTTGATGAATATGACTACACACGTTATCCAGTTAAAGAGGGCGGACAGCAAAACAAAATGATTGGTTTTATTAACACAAAAGAGATGCTTACTAGTATTGCAGCTGGAAGAGAGAAAAGAATGGAAGGGTTTATCCATGATATGCCATGTTTCTCAGAATCTACACCAATTAAACATGTCCTTCTAAAAATGCAGCAAAGTCGGGTGCACATGGGCATCATTCAAGATGAAGAAGGCTCTACAACTGGTCTTGTCACAATGGAAAATATTTTAGAAGAAATCGTTGGTGACATCCGAGAAGAACAAACAGGTGTTGAATCCTCTGTTGCAGGGTAAACAACTATTACACATTAATAAGTATTGACTGTTTAGAACTGTTTTCATTTGTATATGGTTCTGTGTGAATACGAATTAGGGTTAATGAAGCGAGCATCCTGGAGCTTCAATTAACCCACACCAATACTTACTAAAAAGCTACAAAGTTAATGATTAACTTAATTCTAAGCTAAATTATGAAAGTTTGATTAATTTTCACATATCTAAGTTGTATCTGCAAAACCGTAATAATATAATACAACCATCACGTGACAGTTTGGAGGATAAGATCTTGGGACTGAAAAATTAAAAATTGGCGAATTAGCAGAAATAACAGGCGTAACAAAACGTACAATTGACTATTATACAACCTTAGGCTTATTAAAGGCAGAACGTTCCACCTCCAACTACCGGTACTATGATTCTTCAGCAATCGAACAACTGCGATTTATTGAGGAATGCAAAGAGAACGGTATGACGTTGGAAGGAATAAAAAAGAAAATTATCGCTACTGCTGAAGAAATTGATGTTTTAGATTTACGATTAAAAATAAAAGGACTTGAAAAAGAAGTGGCGGAAGTTTTGGCACAGTTCGATAAAAAAGATCTGGAAAATCAGGATTTTGTTAAAAAACATATCTCAAAAGAAAGTCTGTCATTAATTCAAACTTTACTTTTATTAATAAATTAAAACCGGGGGGTTTGTGTAAACAATGTTTTTTCATCCAATGGATATTCTTATTTTTATTACATTAGGTATTTCAATATGGGCTCAGTTTAGAGTAAAGGGTAATTTTAATAAATGGGCGGAAGTTGCGACAAAAACGGGTTTATCAGGTGCGGAAACAGCAAGACGTATATTGGACAGCAATGGGTTATACAATATACCTATAGAAGTTGTACGAGGTACTCTTTCCGATCATTATGATCCAATCAGCAAAGTTGTGCGTTTGTCTGAAGCGGTTTACTATGGGCGTTCGATTGCATCAGTATCTGTTGCTGCTCATGAAGTTGGACATGCGATTCAGCATCAGCAATCATATGCTGCTCTTGTGATAAGACACAAGATTTTTCCGATCGCAAATTTTGCTTCAGGGATTGCGCCATTTTTATTTATTGGTGGGTTCCTATTACAGCAGCTATCTCTTATCGGAATTGGCATTGTCTTTTTCTCAGCAGCTGTAGCTTTTCAACTAATCACACTGCCTGTTGAGTTTGATGCTAGTAAACGTGCAAGAAACCTCATGTTAGCAGAAGGCATTCTTTATAATGAAGAAGAACATGGTGTGAAAAAAGTGTTAAATGCCGCAGCGTTAACATATGTTGCAGGGGCATTAATGGCTTTATTTGAGTTAATTAAGTTTATTATGATATTTACACAGGGTAATAATGAAGAATAAACAACATGCACGAATGAGGAGGTGGATGTCTTACAGATGTAAGACGACTCATTGACCACTGTTAATTTATTGCTAATTGTCATTTTAATTGCTTTAACCGGCTTTTTCGTGGCAACTGAATTTGCCATTGTAAAGGTAAGGATGTCAAAAATTGACCAGCTTATTTCTGAAGGAAAAAAAGGTGCTGTCGCTGCGAAGAGAGTTGTATCCCATCTTGATGAGTATCTATCTGCATGTCAATTGGGGATCACAGTAACAGCTTTAGGACTTGGTTGGTTAGGGGAACCGACTGTTGAAAAGCTTTTACATCCTTTATTTGCGTATTTTAATTTCAATGAATCAGTTACACATATCCTATCCTTTGGTATTGCCTTTGCCCTCGTCACGTTTTTACACGTGGTGGTAGGAGAGCTGGCACCAAAAACAGTTGCGATTCAAAAAGCAGAATTTATTACGTTACTGTTTGCTCCACCAATTATTTGGTTTTATAAAATCATGTATCCGTTTATCTGGTTCTTAAATGGATCAGCTCGTGTGTTAGTTGGAATGTTCGGCTTAAAACCAGCCTCAGAGCATGAGTTGGCTCACTCAGAGGAAGAGCTTCGAATTCTCTTATCCGAGAGCTATAAAAGTGGTGAAATTAATAAAAATGAATTAAAATACGTGAACAACATTTTTGAATTCGATGAAAGAATCGCGAAGGAAATTATGGTGCCACGTACAGAGATTGTCACAATCTCAATTGATAGCAGCTATGATGAGATTATAGAGTTGATTAAAAATGAGCGTTATACCCGATATCCGGTTGTTGATGGGGATAAAGATCATATTGTCGGCTTTTTAAATATCAAAGAGCTTTTAACATCTGCTTTTACAGAGTGTGACGAGCCTAAGCCGTTTGATATCAATTCCTTTGTAAATCCGGTTATTCAGGTAATTGAAACCATTCCAATTCATGATTTATTGCTTAAAATGCAAAAAGAACGTACACATATTGCGATCTTAATTGATGAATATGGCGGTACTTCAGGGTTGGTTACGGTTGAAGATATCCTTGAAGAAATTGTCGGTGAAATTAGGGATGAATTTGATGAAGATGAAATTCCTGAAATCCGAAAATTAAATGATGGCCACTATATATTGGACGGAAAAGTACGAATAGAAGATGTCAACAATCTTCTTGATACAGCATTATCTGACGAAGACATTGATACAATTGGTGGTTGGTTCCTTACGCAAAAATTTGATGCCGATGTTGGCGTCGAAGTTGTGGATCAAGATTACACCTTTAAAGTTCACGAAAGCGACGGCCACCATATTCAATATTTAGAAGTATTTAAAGTCAAAAGTAATATTGTGCCGATGCCGGAACATTAAATAGAAAAAGAGCGAAAAAGGAGACAACGTCAAAGTGAAAACTGACTTTGTCTCTCTTTTACTTTAAATGCATCTGTCACACACTCTCCTAAATCCCATACCTTATAAAGATTCCTTTCCATATCTACTACTTTTCCTATTCCTGGAGTGATCAATTTGTTGAAGAATTTATTACCAATTACCATCATTTTTTGTTTGTCATTAAGTGTTTGGCTGCTTCTACCCCAAACATTTCATGAGGATTATCCTGCGATTGAGGTATTTGGTAAACTGGGAACATGCATTTCTTTGCTGATTCTTGTATTGCTTAGTGTTATTCAATTATTTTATTACACATCAAAAAAGTAAATGCAAGTGGAATGGTGATAGTGACTTATCACCATTCCGTCATATTTATTCACATGGTATAGTTTAATGGAAATCATGGACAGGTGGATTTGAAAGGACTATTTTGAAACAATATAAATGAGGTAGATATAATGAGATTTATTGATATAGAGGACTATAACCCTTTAACGATGCAGCTGGCCATGCCAATTTATGATCGGATGAGAAGGGTGTTATTAACGGCAGGACGAACGATTCACCCTAACTATTTAGAGCGGATAAAAGCAATAGGTGTGTCAACTCTTGTTGTAGAGGATGCTGAGTCAACTGGCATTACCCTTGAGGAAATGCTTGATATGCCGACATGGATGGATACGATCGCTGTTGTTCAGCAGGCGTTTGAAGATGCTTCAAATAAAAAACGGCTAAATATTGTGGCTCTCCAAAGGGCTGTTGTGACTCTTATTAGAGAAGTATCTGCTCATAAAACGATTATCTTAGTGCCAACAACCTCACTATCAGAAGGCTTGGAACGGTACGCACATTCTGTAAATGTGGCATTATTAAGTTTACAAATATCCAAACATCTAGGCTACACTCAAGGTCAATTAAGAGATTTGGCTCTTGGTGCATTATTGCATGATATCGGAAAAGCAGTTACCGACCAGGAAGAAGAACATCCGATAAAAGGCTTTGACATCATGAAGGATAATCGGGAAATAAGTTTATTATCTGCACATATTGCCTATCAACATCATGAATGTGTCAACGGTCAGGGTTATCCGAGAAAGCTGAAGGGACAAGCTTTTTTAGAGCTTCCTCAAGTTGTAGGGATTGCCAATGTATACGATCATTTGTTATCAAATAAGAAAATACCGCCACATGAAGCATTAGAGTACATTATGACAAAAAGTGATGGAGATTTTTCCTATAAAGTGGTCCAGGCTTTTGTAAATAGTGTTCCATCCTATATACCCGGCACTAAGGTAGAGTTGTATACAGGAGAGCAGGTAATTGTCATTGGAATTAAAAAGCATTTGCAAAGACCGGTTATACGTTATGTGAAAAATGGAGAAGAAATGGATTTAGCAGAAAATCCTTCCGTTATGATAAAAGATGTAGTGAAAGAATAATACAGTAGGATTCGGAACGAATAGTTCGGAATCCTTTTTAGTTTATGTAAATTGCGGTTTTCTTTTTAAAAACACGTTTTACACTAGCGGTGAGGCAGTCAGTTTTCCATATAAAACACCTTTTAACGTAATTAGCTTATCACTTAGTGCTCTTAGATCAGCTGGTATTCCTTTCACAACGATTAGTTCTAAACAATTATGATGGTCAATGTGAAGATGAGTTGTCGCAATAATATTATCATGATAATCATGTTGAATGGTCATCATTTCATTTACTAATTTATTTTGATGATGGTTATAAAAAAGTAAAATGGCACCAGCTACGATTTCATTATTTTTTGACAAGCTATGTTGAAAAATAGCATCCCGAACTAAATCTCTCACAGCTTCTGAACGGTTTTGATAGCCCTTCTCCTCTATAATTTGGTCAAAGCTCTGGAGTAATTTCTCATCCATAGAAACACCAAATCTTGTTAGTTTCTTATCTTCCAAAGTTATTTAGCTCCTTTGATCATTTCTCTTATCCATATTGTAAAGCAAATGAAAGGGTAATAAAAGATGACCATTCTTTATTGGGCTGTTAAATGGTTTAGATAGGACATTAGTAGGGAAAATTGAATAAAGTTAGGTTTAGTAGACACTATAAAAAGGTGATTCAATAAGTGATTTCATCTTTTATGTTTATATTTTATTTAAAATTAAAGACTTTTCGACAATATTAGCCGTTGACAAAATGCTAACACTTCTTTCCAAAATTAATCTTGTCAACATTGTGTCAGACAAAATCGAGTTTAGTTTAAATTGTTTCTCTGCTGAAATCGCTTTATCATAAAGACAAGAACTATTAAAGAGGTGACTTACATGGAAGCGAATCAAAAGCAAGGTGATGTTCGCGTTAAAATACAAAGGTTTGGTAGTCATTTAAGTGGTATGATCATGCCAAACATCGGTGCTTTTATTGCATGGGGGATTATTACGGCATTATTTATCCCTACAGGCTGGGCACCAAATGAAACATTAGCATCATTAGTTGACCCGATGATCAAGTATCTACTTCCACTATTAATTGGTTATACAGGTGGTAAGATGGTATACGATGTTCGTGGTGGTGTTGTTGGTGCGACTGCGACAATGGGGGTTATCGTAGGAGCGGAAATCCCGATGTTCTTAGGTGCCATGATTATGGGACCACTTGGTGGATATTTAATTAAAAAGCTTGATGGCTTATTAAAAGATAAAGTTCGTTCTGGATTTGAAATGCTAGTAAACAACTTCTCGGCAGGTATCTTAGGAGCACTTTTAACATTAGCTGCCCTAGTTGGTATTGGTCCTGTTGTTGAGGGTTTAAACAAAGTATTAGCTGGTGCAGTTCAAGCAATCTTTGATGCAGGTTTATTACCATTAGCAAGTATTTTCATTGAGCCGGCAAAGGTTCTGTTCTTAAACAATGCAATCAACCACGGTATTTTAAGCCCGATTGGTATTGAGCAAGCTTCAAGTGCAGGAAAATCAATTTTATTCTTACTTGAGTCAAACCCTGGTCCTGGTTTAGGTATTCTTTTAGCTTATATGTTCTTTGGCAGAGGTTCGGCGAAACAAACAGCTCCTGGTGCAGTGATTATTCACTTCCTGGGTGGTATTCATGAGATCTACTTCCCGTACATCTTAATGAAGCCTATGTTACTTCTTGCAGCAATTGCAGGTGGAATCAGTGGTGTATTCACATTCTCAATCTTCAACGCAGGTCTAGTAGCAAGTCCATCACCAGGTAGTATCATTGCATTACTTGCGATGACACCAAGAGGCGGCTATGTAGGTGTTATTTTAGGTGTAATCGTGGCAGCAGCTGTATCATTCTTAGTTGCGTCACTTATCTTAAAAACTAGCAAACAAAAAGAAGAAGATTTAACAGAAGCTACAGCGAAAATGGAAGCAATGAAAGGTAAGAAAAGCTCTGTAAGTGGTAATCTTGCTGCTCAACCAACAGCTGAAGAGGTAGTAGAAGCTACAACTTCTGAAGAATTTGATTTCGGCAGCGTGAAAAAAGTAATCTTCGCTTGTGACGCTGGTATGGGATCAAGTGCAATGGGTGCATCGATTTTACGTAATAAAGTGAAAAAAGCAGACATTGAAGGTGTTGATGTGACAAATACATCAATCAACAACATTCCTTCAGACGCTGATATTGTCATCACACACAAAGACTTAACAGATCGTGCTGTAGCGAAATTACCAACTGCCTACCACGTATCTGTTGATAACTTCTTGAATAGCCCGAAATATGATGAAATAGTCAATAAACTTAAATAAGTTTTTGAAAAAATGGTGCGACTACATGGGTAGTGGCACCATTTTTGGGTAAAGGTATATAGAGTGGCTTGCGAGTAGATTTGGGCGAAAAATGTCGAATACTGACTAATCGCAAATAAATCTTGAAAATCGCAAATAAATTCTCAGAATAGCAAATAAAAATCCGGTATCGCAAATAAAGCCCGAAAATCGTAAATATTTCTGGATAATTAAATAATGTCAGCAATACCTTTGAAAAAATCACGCTTTCTATCTTTTGAAAACTACATAAACACAGGCCTATAATTAAACTATGTCAATAACTCATATTGAAGCGAGTTGATTTTCATGATTGTTTCCGCAAGAGAGCGTCTAATCGTTCAATTGCTTATGGAAGACGCAGATCAGGAAGTAACCATTAAGGAGCTTGCTGAACAAATTGATGTAAGCGAGCGAACGATACATCGAGATTTAAAAAATATTGAATCTGTCCTACAGCAATTCAATCTTAAGCTCGTGAAGCGGGCGGGAATCGGAATTAAGCTTGTGGGAAATGAGACAAGTCTCACAGAACTTAGAATTGCGATACAAAAACAGGATTATAAAGAATACACGCCTGACGAGCGGATGATCGTTGCACTTTGTACGTTGCTTGATCATCAGGACCCAATTAAGCTGCAAAGCCTGGCGAATGATCTTGGTGTGACAACAGCTACGATTAGTCATGATTTAGATAAAATGGAACCATTTGTTGAAGAATACGGCCTCACACTTATCAGAAGAAGAGGCTATGGAATTGAGCTTACAGGATCTGAAGAAGCAAAACGAAAAGCCATTAAAAGCTTAATATCAGACAGATTCGATGTACCGGACTTTTTAAGAATGGTACGGGAAAATATTGAGCGAAAATCAACGAATAAGGTTGACTCCATTTCTGAGCGTTTACTTGGACTTGTGCAGAAAGAAAAGCTCATTATTATTGAAAATTTAATTAACAAAATCAACTCACGTTTGCCTTATCCGTTAGCAGATAGCTCATATGTTGGCCTAGTTGTTCACTTGGCACTCGCAATTGAGCGTATACAACGCGGCGAAAACATCACAATAAAAGGTGATTATCTTAACCAGCTAAAAAGATCAAAGGAATTTACCTTTGCAGAAGAGATAGCCGAAAAGCTTGAGGAAACCTTTCAAATCACAATTCCCGAGGATGAAAAAGGCTATATTACCATGCATCTAAGGGGTGCAAAGCAACGGTTTGAAGGGAAAGTCGACATTCAGGATGAAAATGTTGAAATTGCCTATCTTGTACAGAGGTTGATTGGTCAAGTAGAACAGCGAACAAACAAGGAACTAAAGCATGATTCATCTTTATTTCAAGGCTTGCTCGCCCATCTTCAGCCAGCGGTTTATCGATTGAAACAAGGGATGATGATTACGAATCCTTTATTATTGGAGATAAAGCGGGACCATCAAGAGCTTTTCAAAATTGTTCAACAAGCTGCAAAAGCTTCCCTTCCCTTTGAAACTGTACCTGAGGAAGAAATAGGATATTTAGTTTTACACTTTGGGGCAGCTTTAAATAAAAGGAAGTCATTCCGAAAATTAAAAGCCCTTATTATTTGTTCAAGTGGAATTGGCACATCAAAGATGCTGGCAACCCAAATTAACAACCAGTTTCCACATATTGCAGAGCTGCGGAATATCTCGGCTTTTGAATTGAAGGAAATAGATATGAAGAAATATGATCTTATCCTGTCGACGATTCCTATTGAGGACATCTCGACAGATTATCTTCTCGTAAGTCCAATTTTAACGACTCATGAGCTGGAAAAAATCAAAGACTATATAGAAGAAAAGGGACTCGAAATCGAACAAGGTATGTCTTTTGAAGAGTCTAATGAACAAGTAGACATCTCGATTAGCTTTGACCAATATCAACGATTTACAAACCAGTCACAGAGATTGATAAGACTTTTGAAAGAATTGGAAGTGTTCAATCTTAACAACACAAAAAATGTTGAAAGTATCCTGCTGCCTGTCAGCAAGCAGTTAAGGCAAAAGGGACTCATTGAAAGTGAACAAGAAATTGTGGAGGCATTACTGGAACGTGAACATATCGGCGGTCTCGCCATTCCGGAAACAAAGCTGGCTCTGTTTCACGCGAGGAGTGCAGCGGTTGTTCGTTCGAGCTTTCACATGATTGATCTTCAGACACCGATGAAGCTTAGGGCAATGGATAATGAGCTAAATGACGTATCAAGAATCCTTTTGCTCATTGCACCTGATGATGCTGAGGCTGAAGAGTTGGAAATCATGAGTTTTATCAGTGCAAGTATTATCGAATCACAAGAAAGTATCCACATGTTTGAAAAGGCTGCAAAGAGCAGCTTAACTCAATATATAAGTCAAAAGTATTTTACAAACTATTTACAACAACTAAGGAGTGTTTAACAAATGTCAATTTTAAACGAATCAAATATTTTATTAAATCAACAATTCGATAACAAAACAGACGCAATTAAAGCAACAGGTCAAATTTTAGTAGAAAAAGGCTATGTAGAAGCTTCTTATATTGATGCGATGCTGCAAAGAGAAGAGCTTTCTTCTACATACATGGGGAACTTCGTTGCGATTCCACACGGTACAGAAGATGCAAAATCAGCTGTTCTTAACTCAGGCTTATCTGTTATCCAAGTACCAAGCGGTGTTGATTTTGGCGGCGGAAATATCGTGAAATTTTTAATCGGGATTGCTGGTAAAGGTGACGAGCACTTAGAAATTCTTTCAAAAATCGCAATCGTATTATCAGAAGAAGAAAATGTAGAAAAGCTTGTGCAAGCACAATCAAAAGAGGAAATTATCGACCTACTTAGCGAGGTGAACTAACTTGAAGGCTGTTCATTTCGGAGCCGGTAATATCGGAAGAGGCTTTATCGGCCTATTGCTTCATCAATCAGGCTATTCGGTAGAATTTGTTGATGTTAATGAAGCATTAATCGATGAGTTAAACAAAGAAAAAGCGTACCGGGTAATGCTGGCGAACGAGGAGAAGCAGGAGTTTTTTGTTGAGAATGTTTCAGGTATTAATAGTCAGCAAAATCCTGATGCTGTTGTTGAGGCGATCTCAAAAGCGGATATCGTAACAACAGCAGTTGGTCCAAATATTTTAAAATTCGTTGCACCGCTTATTGCAGAAGGGCTGAAGAAACGAAAGCAGATGAGTGGCGGAACAGTGAATGTCATCGCATGTGAAAACATGGTTGGCGGAAGCAGTGAGCTTAAAAAGCATGTTGTTGAAAAACTTGGTGCTGAAGAAATCGCTTGGGTTGAAGAAAATATCGGCTTCCCGAACTCAGCAGTAGACCGCATTGTTCCAAACCAAAACAACGAACGCTTACTTGATGTATTAGTAGAACCTTTCCATGAATGGGTCATTGATTCAACTGGAATTAAAGGTGCGCAACCTAAGATCGAAGAAGCGCTGTTTGTGGAAAATCTTCAAGCCTATATCGAGCGTAAACTATTTACTGTGAACACAGGTCATGCTGCAACAGCATATCTAGGCAACTTAGCCGGATATAAAACAATCGCTGAAGCCATTGCTCAAGATGATGTGAAGCAGGACGTACTCGGCACACTTAGTGAGACAGGAAAAGTACTCACAGCAAAATACGGTTTTGACGCAGATCAGCATGGAGCTTACATCGAGAAAATCATCGGACGCTTTGCAAACCCGTATATTGTCGATGATGTACAAAGGGTAGGAAGAGCACCTCTACGTAAGCTTGGAGCAAAAGATCGCTTAGTTGCGCCGGCACTTGAGTATATAGACCAATTCGATGGTGACGTACCAGCGAACCTCGTGAAGGTCATCGTTGCAGCACTACAATTTGTTTCTGACGAGGATCAGGAATCACTAACTCTTAAGCAGAAGGTCGACGAAAAAGGCGCTGCTGCCGCGTTTAGTGAGGTTTCAGGTTTAGCAATGGACCATCCGTTAGTTGTGAGCGTAGCGGAGAAGTTTTAATATAGGTAAAAGCCAGCACAGAATTAAGTGCTGGCTTTTTACGTTCGGCCCGGCAGTAAGTTTGTCGACTGAAAGGTTATCTCGCCTACTTGCAAAATTCCAGTCCAAAGTTGCAAGGTTTTTTCAAAACTTGCAATATTACCGGAAAACCTGCAAAAATAAAAGTAAACTTGCAAAAAAAATAGAAAAGTTGCAAGAATCCAACTCATAGCTCCCCGAAGTTCTTACGCGCCACCCTTGTTTAAAAGCAAAATGCCCACTACCAACCGGCAGTGAGCACCCTATCAACCACAAACTACTGCAAATCAGCAGCACCTTGAGCGATTAAGTCAAATAATTCTTCAATATCCTCAGCTTCTACACAAGAGAATGCAATACGTAAGTCAGTTGAGTTAATGGAAATTGTTCCAACTCCATATTTATCTAATAGATGTAAACGTAATTCCTCTGCATCAATATTGTGAAGCTTCAAGCACATAAAATAGCCTGAGTTAAACGGATAGTAAGTCCAGTATTTTTGATATTCTTCTTTTGCCAAAACTTCTTTAGTTTTGTCCGCACGGCTTTTCATTAAAGCAAATTTCTGTTCTTTTTCAACCGCAAATTCGTCTGATTTTAATGACTGTAAAATAAGCGATTGAGAAGGGTGTGAGCTGCTTGAAATTGTTCCTCTAATTAAGCCTTTTGTTTTTTGCTCTAATGCATTCAGCACGTTTGCTGATTTGCTTGCATATGTGATAAATCCAACACGGAAGCCCCATACATAATTTTCTTTTGTTGCCCCGTCAATTTTCACTGCTAAAATACGATCATGCGCATCTGCCAAGTAACTGAAAATTGATTCAGTCATTGAATCTTCGTAAAATAATCCGAAGTAAGCATCATCGATCAGCACAACAATGTTTAAGCCTTCTTCTGCAGCTTCTGTTAGAACTGCTGCAATTTCCTTTGCTTCAGACTCAAGCGGTGTGTAACCAGTCGGGTTGTTCGGGAAGTTTAGAAGAACAATCACTTTTTCAGCTGATTTTTGTGCATCAATTGTTGCTTTTAAACCTGCTGTGTTAAACCCATTTTCTTCATTAAATAATGGGAAGGTTTCCACAGTTGCACCGCGACGTGTTTTAAATGTGATGTTATAATTCCCCCAATACTTATCAGGTACAATTACCGGTGTACCTTCATCAGCAAATAAGTCTGCTGCAATACTTAAGCCGTGAGTAAGGGCATTTGTGACGATTGGTGAACCAACTACATCTTTATTTAAACTTGGGCTATCTTTAAAGATTTTTTCCTGCCATACTTTACGTAATTCTTCTTTTCCTTGAGGTGGTGCATAAGGGTAAAGGTCTTTAGGTGTTACTTTACCGTCAAAAAGGTCTTGCAAATGTTGAAAGTGCATAGGCTGATTGTTTTCTGTTGCAATACCGATTGTTGCATTAAAGCGATGAGCTTTTTTTCCTGCTTCTGCTGATTGACTTAAGATGCCTTTTGGATAGAACATTTCCTTTCCAAGCTGAGACAACATGTTATAAACGTGTTCGTTATCTTCTTTGATTGCTTGATTTAAAGCTTGTGCTAATTCATTCATGATCCTTTTTTTCACCTCTATAGGAAATAAAAATTTTTGAAAATTCATTAAGAGATATTTTATCACAGTGAAGGGTGTTCTCACAGTGGTAAAGCGAAAAAAATCTGACAAATAATTTATCTTTCAAGATATACTATGAGTGAGATTAGAAAAAGATATGAGAGGAATTTATATGGAAATTGGTTCAATCTTAATCGGGTTTATTGTCCTTTTAAATACGTTCTTTGCGATTGTTATGATTTTTAGAGAAAGAAGAGATGCCACATCGTCTTGGGCATGGCTGTTGGTGTTGTTCTTTATCCCGTTATTAGGATTTTTATTGTATCTTCTATTCGGACAAAATTTAAGTCGATATCGAATGTTTCAATGGGAGGATCGAAAAAAACTCGGAATCGATAAGCTGCTTGCTACTCAGCTGGAGGAAATCAGAAAAAATACCTTCAGTTTTAAAAGTGAGACTGCTGAAAAATACAAGCAAATGATTAACATGCATGTGCTCAATAATGATGCATTGTTAACAGACGATAATGAAGTAGAGATTTTTACAGATGGAAATGAGAAGTTCGAAACGTTATTGAACGATATTGAACAGGCAACACATCATATTCACTTGCAATATTATATTTTGAAAAAAGATGAGCTTGGCAAACGTTTAGTCGCGGCATTAACAAGGAAAGCAGAGCAAGGAGTGAAGGTCAGGGTTTTATACGATGATTTAGGATCAAGAAGCCTGAGACCAAAGTTTTTCAAAGAACTACGTAAGGCTGAAGGGGAGGTCGAAGTATTTTTTCCTTCGAAACTTAGATGGATCAATTTGAGACTCAATTATCGAAACCACCGAAAATTAGTGATCATTGACGGTGAAATCGGTTATGTTGGCGGTTTTAATGTGGGGGATGAATATCTAGGGCTTGACCCTTCCTTTGGCTATTGGCGTGACACACATCTTAAAATTCAAGGAACAGCGGTTCATGCCATTCAAGCCCGATTTATCCTTGATTGGAATCAAGCGACAGAAAAGCGGATGATTTCATACAGCCCTGAATTATTTCCAGTGCCGCAAACAACAGGTGGGAGCAGCTTACAAATTGTGACGAGCGGCCCTGATTCTGAATGGGAGCAAATTAAAAATGGATATATGAAGATGATTACATCAGCTAAGGAGTCCATATGTATCCAAACACCTTACTTTATTCCTGATGCCAGTATTTTAGACGCGCTAAAGATTGCCTGTTTATCAGGTGTAGAAGTAAAGGTAATGATTCCGGATAAGCCTGATCACCCCTTTGTCTATTGGGCAACTCTTTCATACGCAGGGGAGCTCTTAAAATCCGGTGCCAATGTTTACATTTATGAAAATGGCTTTATCCATGCAAAAAGTATTGTCGTTGATCATGAGATTGCCTCAGTCGGAACAGCAAATATTGATATGAGAAGCTTTAAATTGAATTTCGAAGTGAATGCATTTTTGTATGATGTTGACATTGCTACAAAGCTGCATGACTCCTTTATCCAGGATATGGAGAAATCAAGACAATTAACGTTAGAGGCTTATGTTCAGCGTTCAAGAGGTATTCGGATTAAAGAATCTGTCTCACGATTGCTTTCACCAATCCTATAAAAAAATTAGGACCTGTCAACACAGGTCCTAATACTATTTTAGTTTTCAACTTCCTCTTTATTTTTACCCCAAATAAAATTTAACTTTCGTTTTGAGTCTATCCCCTGATAAAGGAGAATAGCTGAATATATGGTTGTTAAAATGAGACCAAAGATTGCAGTCCAAAACAGCGTGTTAATCTTTTCTCCGATTCCAAACATTCTTATCCTCCTTTTATTTTTGGATTATGAATAATATTCCCAAAAGCAGATGGAATATAGGGGGATTTCATAAGAACATCTAGCCCATAAAATTGAATTTGAACCAATAGAGAAATTATTTTCCAACACATGTATAAATAACTAGCATTTAACTTAGCATGTAAGCTACAATACTTTAGTAATTTATATAGTAGAGTCTTGAAATGACAAGAGGTCACTTAATGGAGGATTTTAAATGATGTTTTCTAAAGGAAAAAAAGATAAATTTTCAGATCTGTTATTAAACATAATAAGCAATCTTCAACAAACAACAAAGTTTTGTGTTGAACAAGATATCTCAAACCATCATGAGTTGCAAATTTTTTTGGAAAATGTAAAAGAATTTGAATCAGCTGGTGATGAATTCATTCAACGTATTACAAAGGAGCTCAATCAGACATTTATTACACCGATTGACCGGGAAGATATTTTACAGCTTGCCCTGCATATTGATGATGTGTTGGACGGAATTGAACATATTGCCGCATTGTTTGAGATGTACTCGGTGACCAGCTTAACTGATCAAATGAAAAAGTTTTTGAGCATTACTCATCAATGTGCAGCAGAGATTTCAGAGGCAGTGACTTTACTGTCTTTAAAGAAACTACAGTCTATTCCAGCACATTCATTAAAATTAAAAGAGCATGAAGCAAACAGTGATAATTTGCTTCGGACAGCAGTAAAAAATTTATTCGCAACTGAAAAGGATCCGATCAAAATCATTCAATATAAAGACATTTATGAGTCGCTTGAAGGCATCGTTGATAACTGTCGGAAGGTTGCCATTACATTGGATAGCATTGTCATGAAAAATGCATAAGGGGATTTAGATATATGGATGTAACATTAATGATTACAATATTGATTGTCGTTGGGGCCCTGGTGTTTGATTTTATAAATGGCTTTCATGATACGGCAAATGCGATCGCAACAAGTGTTTCGACAAAAGCTTTACAGCCAAAACATGCAATCATTTTAGCATCGTTAATGAATTTTATCGGTGCCCTTACGTTTACAGGAGTTGCCAAAACAATTACAACCGGAATTGTTGATCCATTTACACTACATAACGGCTCTATCGTCATTCTAGCAGCGCTTATTTCGGCGATTGCCTGGAATCTTATCACATGGTATTACGGTATACCGAGTAGTTCCTCACATGCCATTATCGGGTCTATTGTTGGAGCGGCCATTGCAGCTTCAGGGTTTGGCAGTATCAATTATTCAGGTTTTTCAAAGATTGTACAGTCACTTATTTTATCACCAATCCTTGCATTCATAATTGGATATGTGGTATTTAGTATTTTTAAGGTTTTATTTAGAAATCATTCTTTGACAAAATCCAATAACCGATTTCGAAGAATTCAAATTGTTACGGCTGCGTTTCAGGCTTATACACATGGTACAAATGATGCCCAAAAAGCGATGGGAATTATTACACTTGCCTTAATTGCCAACAACTATCATAAGACAATGGATATTCCGGTATGGGTCCAGGTCTCATGTGCGCTTGCGATGGCGCTTGGAACATCAGTAGGTGGTTGGAGAATAATACAAACAGTTGGAAATAAAATTATGAAGATCAGACCAGTAAGCGGAGTTGCTGCAGATGTATCTTCTGCTTCCATTATCTTAGGAGCAACCTTTATGCATCTTCCGGTCAGCACCACACATGTGATTTCTTCATCTATTCTTGGAGTGGGAGCTTCAAATCGGATAAAAGGGGTTAATTGGGGAACCGCACAAGCCATGGTCTTTACATGGATTGTTACACTTCCTGCATCAGCGGTTTTGTCGGGAATAGTTTATTATTTTCTTAACTTCATCCTTTAAAATAATTGGCAGAATGCGACAGAATTCTGCCTTTTTGGTTAAATTTTTCCTTTTCATGTTATAAACTAGACTATAGAAGTCTTCTTAAAAGGAGTAACCCTCATGAAAAAGGTAATCTCATTAGTAGTACTATTTCTTATAGTCTGTGGTCTAGGCTTATATTTTGGCAAGATAGTATCAGCGCCTGAACAGAACATTGTCAAAGTGGAAGATAAAAGGAATCAACAAATTGTTAAGAAAGAAGAGAAAATAGAGGGAAAAATTACAACTACTACTGCTTCTCTTTCGGCTATAGGTGATATTTTAATTCATGACCGCGTGTATGAACCTGCCCAAATTGGTGAGGGAACATATGATTTTACACCTCATCTGAAAAATGTTCAGTCACTATTAAAAGAAGCCGATATTACCATTGCTAACCAAGAATCAATGATTGGCGGAACGGAGATTGGGCTTTCGACCTATCCTGCATTTAATAGTCCTTATGAAGTTGGGGACGAATTAAAAGAAAGTGGTATAGATCTAGTGACACTAGCCAACAACCATACATTGGATAGGGGAGAAAAGGCAATCCAAAGTGCCATTTCCCATTGGAATCAATTAGGGATTCCTTATACCGGTGCTTTTTTATCGGAAGAAGATAAAAGTAACATTCGAACAATTGAAAAGAATGATATTGTTTTTTCATTCTTGGCCTATACATACGGCACAAATGGGATTGAAACTCCGAAGAATAAACCATACTTAGTAAATAGAATTGAAGAAAGTAACATAAAACAAGATATTGAAAAAGCTGGTGCTATATCAGATGTAGTAGTGGTAAGTCTTCATTTTGGAAAAGAATATGAAAGAATGCCAAATGAGGAACAAAAGCAGCTAGCACTCAACACAGCAAACGCGGGAGCAGACATTATCATTGGACATCACCCACATGTTCTTCAGCCCGTGGAATGGATCGAAAGGGAAGATGGAAAGCGCTCTTTTGTTGCGTATTCCCTCGGTAACTTTTTTACAGGGCAAAATGAAGATTACAAGGACATCGGTGGCGTTTTAAAAATTAACGCTGAAAAAAATCTAAAAAGCGGTGAAATTACCATAAAGGAACCATCATTCGTCCCAACCTTTGTGAATAAGGAATATCATGTTTATCCTCTCGAACAAGTCCCTGACAAAGAAAAGGTATACGAAGAAATCATAAAGCATATGAAAACATGGGTACCAGAACTGACATTTTCCTTTACATGATTTATAAAAAAACATCATATTTCCCCATATCCAACATATACATCTGTACAAGAATGATTGGGGGAACAAAGATGGATATTTTATTTTTAATCATTAGTCTATTAATTTTATGCTTGGTCACAGGATTGCGAATACTCATCCATATTTGGGGGAAAAAATACCGATATAACACCGCATGGAGTTTAATTGACACGGAGAAAAGGAAAGTAAGAATAAGAGATAGAAAACGATATGAGCGATAAACAGGGGGGAACCTTCCTGTTTTTATTTTTATATTCACTTTTAAAGGACAGTCTTTGTAAGAGATATTAAAATTATAAAAATGATAGTGGAATGGAGCGGAAGACACTGACTCCTGCGGGAAGTGAGGAAAGGCTGAGACCCCGCAGGCGAAGCTGAGGAGGCTTAGCCTCCTCCCCGGCGCATGGAGTGTCTGCAGCGCAATGAAAAGGACCTATTCTAACGTTTACCGATCTTAAATAACAACAAAGTATATAAAAAACAGTCTTTTTAAAAAATTGTTCTTTGAATCGCTTTGTAGTATATTTGAGTCACATATTTAATTAAAAGAGGTTATTGCGAATGAGTTTACAACAGGAAATAAATAAACGACGTACGTTTGCGATCATTTCCCACCCGGATGCAGGGAAAACAACGCTAACAGAAAAACTGCTTTTCTTTGGTCAAATTATCCGTTCAACAGGAACAGTTAAAGGGAAAAAATCAGGGAAATTTGCGGCATCCGACTGGATGGAAATCGAAAAAAAACGTGGAATATCCGTAACATCAAGTGTAATGAGCTTTCCATATCATGAATTCCATGTAAACATACTGGATACACCGGGACACGAAGATTTCAGTGAAGACACATACCGTACACTAACAGCGGTTGATAGTGTTGTCATGATCATTGATTCAACAAAGGGTGTTGAGCCTCAAACGATTAAACTTTTTAAAGTATGTCGAATGAGAGGAATTCCAATTTTCACGTTTATTAATAAGCTGGACCGTGAAGGAAGAGATCCTTTGGATTTGCTTTCTGAAATTGAAGAAGTATTAGGGATTGAATCATATCCAATGAACTGGCCAATCGGCAGTGGAAAACGTTTCTTAGGTATCCATGACCGCTTTAATAAGCAATTTGTTCGCTTCAAAGGTGATGAGGAAGAAGAAGTGATTCCGTTAAGCGAGCTTTCTTCAACAGATATTGAAGAAAATCCAATCTATCAAGATACAATGGGTGAGCTGGAACTGCTTGAAGAAGCAGGAAATGAGTTTTCGCCTGAGCGAGTGGAAAAAGGGGAGCTAACACCTGTTTTCTTTGGTAGTGCACTTGCTAATTTTGGTGTGCAAACCTTTTTTGATACATTTTTGCAATTTGCTGCAAAACCACAGCCGCGTAAAACAGATCAAGGCTTAGTTGAGCCGGAAAAAGATCAGTTCTCAGGCTATATCTTTAAAATTCAAGCAAATATGAACCCGGCACACCGTGACAGAATCGCCTTCTTCCGAGTATGTTCCGGTAAATTCGAACGTGGAATGAGTGTAAACTTAAGTCGTACGAATAAAACGATTAAGTTGAACCAAACGCAAGCCTTTATGGCAAAAGACCGTGACACTGTAGACGAGGCTTATCCTGGTGATATTATTGGGATTTATGATCCAAATATTTATCAAATTGGCGACACGTTAATCGGTGGTAAAGACTCTTATGAATATGAAGAGCTGCCTCAATTCCCACCAGAGCTATTCAAACGTGTTCAGGCGAAAAACGTCATGAAAGCAAAGCAATTCCGAAAAGGAATAGAACAGCTTGTTCAAGAAGGAGCTATTCAATTATACCGCCAAGAGTTGAATGACTCGATCATCCTTGGCGCAGTTGGTCAGCTTCAATTTGAAGTGTTTGAATACCGAATGAAGGCTGAATATAATGTGGAAATTGAATTCACCTCACTTGGAGAACGAATTCCAAGATGGATTAAAAGCGAGAAGTTTGAGAAGCGCTTCTTTGATTCAAGAAGCATGCTTGTTCGTGATCGCTTTGGTGCCTATGCGGTACTGTTTGAAAATGAATTTACATTACGTTACTTTTTAGAAAATCAAAAAGACATTGAGTTAGTCGATTTATTAGAAGAAAATGACTATCAAGGTGTGACATCACAGAAATAATCTTAGGGGGCTAATTGTGTTAATTAGCCCTATTTTGTTTGGTTTTCATGTTATGATTGAGCTATACATAAGGAATTGAGGGGAAGCATGTGAACTTAGAAAAAGCAACACTATCTGATTTGGATGATGTATCTGTATTGTTTAATAAGTACCGTATCTTTTATGGACAACCATCTGATCTTGAAGGGGCAAAGGCTTTTATCAAGGAAAGAATGGAGCAAAAGGAATCAACGATATTCCTGGCAAAAAGCAACGATGGAATTCCTGCTGGATTTGTCCAGCTTTACCCGATTTTTACTTCAGTAGGGATGAGGAGAAAATGGCTGCTTAATGATTTGTTTGTTTCTGAAGACTTTCGACGTCTTGGAGTAGGAAAAGCACTAATGAATCAAGCAAAGGAATTTGCGATTGAAACGAATACAGCAGGAATTTTATTAGAAACAACCAAAGACAATGTAAATGCACAGGCTCTCTACGAAAGTGTCGGCTATGAAAAAGAGGATACTGTGTATTTTTACAATTTATCACTATAATAGCTGAATAGGTGATTACGATGGTTTTAAAAGTCATATTAGCAATCATTATGCCTTTTCTACTTGTCCTTCTTTTTACACGGGTAAGCTATAATCATTATGTTGGGATAGCATTAACAGCGGCTTTGCTTATTGCCTCCTATATGAAAGGTTACACACATGGTCCAAGCATCTTCTTTATTGACATCGTCTCACTTGGTGTCGGCTTTTTCTTTGCGAGAAAGATGAAGGAGGACCTGGTGAAGAAGAAATAGGTTTGAGGTTAATTAAAAAGTGAAATACTTAACTAAGAAAGGGCTATGACAGCTCTTTTTTTTATAGTTGCAAAAATATGTGCAAACTCGCAATAAATACAAGATAGTTGCAAAAATAGATGAAAAGTTGCAAGATTTCCATATAAAGGGGAATTTAATCAGGACAATATACATAGTAGAAAAAAATACGAACTATAGTTCGTATTTTTGGTGATTTTCCAACAATTTATGGTAAACTATTCATAGTGATAAAACGGAATGGAGGCTTATGAGTGAGCGAGCAATTTGAATTAGTCTCAAAATACAAACCACAAGGTGATCAGCCTAAGGCGATTCAATCATTGGTTGAAGGAATCCAGCAAGGCAAACGATTCCAAACATTGCTAGGGGCAACAGGTACAGGAAAAACCTTTACTGTTTCAAATGTGATCCAACAAGTAAATAAACCAACCTTAATTATTGCTCATAACAAAACATTAGCAGGACAACTGTACAGTGAGTTTAAAGAATTCTTTCCAAATAATGCTGTTGAGTATTTTGTTAGTTACTATGATTACTATCAACCGGAAGCCTATGTTCCACAGACAGATACATTTATCGAAAAAGATGCAAGTATTAATGATGAAATAGATAAGCTTCGTCACTCGGCTACATCTTCGCTATTCGAAAGAAAAGATGTCATCATTATTGCCAGTGTTTCTTGTATTTATGGTCTCGGTTCACCGGAAGAATATAAAGAGTTAGTTGTTTCGTTAAGAACGGGAATGGAAATTGAACGAAATCAATTATTAAGAAAACTGGTTGATGTGCAATATGAACGAAATGATATTGATTTCCGAAGAGGGACATTCCGAGTGCGCGGAGATGTAGTGGAAATTTTTCCTGCTTCACGTGATGAACAGTGTATCCGCGTTGAGTTTTTCGGTGATGAAATTGACCGGATTCGTGAAGTGGATGCATTAACAGGTGAGATTATGGGAGAGCGTGAACATGTAGCGATCTTCCCGGCTTCCCACTTCGTTACAAGGGAAGAAAAGATGGAGAAAGCCATCAAAAACATAGAAGCAGAGCTTGAAGAAAGATTGGAAGAATTGCGTGAAAACGGCAAGCTTCTTGAAGCACAGCGCCTGGAACAACGAACAAGATACGACCTTGAAATGATGAGGGAAATGGGCTTTTGCTCCGGAATCGAAAACTATTCCCGACATTTAACATTACGACCTTCAGGTTCAACACCTTATACACTGCTGGACTTCTTCCCGGAGGACTCACTTATTGTCATTGATGAGTCACATGTTACAGTGCCGCAAATTAGGGGTATGTTTAATGGAGACCAAGCACGTAAACAAGTCCTTGTTGATCATGGCTTTCGTTTGCCATCAGCAAAGGACAACAGACCTTTGCGATTTGAGGAATTTGAAAAGCATATCGAAAATATTGTGTTTGTCTCAGCGACACCTGGTCCATATGAGATGGAACATACACCTGAGATGATTCAACAGATTATCCGTCCAACAGGACTGCTGGATCCTACAATAGATGTTCGTCCAATTGAAGGGCAAATTGATGACTTAATTGGAGAAATTCAAACAAGAGTTGAAAAAAATCAACGTGTGCTGATTACAACATTAACGAAGAAAATGTCGGAGGATTTAACAAATTATCTGAAGGAAATCGGCATTAAAGTCAATTATCTTCACTCAGAAATTAAGACTTTAGAGCGTATTGAAATTATCCGTGAGCTACGCCTTGGTAAATATGATGTGTTAGTCGGAATCAACCTTTTAAGAGAAGGGTTGGATATTCCTGAGGTCTCACTTGTTGCCATTTTGGATGCAGATAAGGAAGGGTTCCTTCGCTCAGAGCGATCACTCATTCAAACGATTGGGCGTGCTGCCCGTAATGCAGAAGGCCATGTGATTATGTATGCAGATAAAATGACGAATTCGATGGAGATTGCGATTAATGAAACGAAGCGTCGCCGTCAAATTCAAGAAGAGTTTAACGAGAAGCATGGTATTACCCCGCAAACGATTCAAAAAGAAATCCGTGACGCTATCCGTGCGACAATGGCTGCAGAAGACCAGGAAGAATATGAAACAACAGCAGCAAGTAAACTGACGAAGTTAACGAAGAAAGAACGGGATAAAGTGATTGCTGATATGGAAAGTGAAATGAAGGAAGCAGCAAAAGCGTTGAACTTTGAACGGGCTGCCGAGCTTCGTGATTTAATTTTAGAACTGAAAGCGGAAGGATGAAGCAATTATGGCAATGGAACATATTGTTGTGAAGGGAGCGCGAGCCCACAATTTAAAAAATATCGATGTAACCATTCCGCGTGATAAGCTTGTTGTTTTAACAGGATTATCTGGTTCAGGTAAATCATCTTTGGCATTTGATACCATTTATGCTGAAGGACAGCGTCGTTATGTTGAATCACTATCTGCATATGCCCGTCAATTTTTAGGCCAGATGGATAAACCTGATGTTGACGCGATTGAAGGGCTATCACCAGCGATCTCAATTGACCAAAAAACAACAAGCCGTAATCCGCGCTCAACTGTTGGGACAGTGACGGAAATCTATGATTATTTGCGTTTACTTTATGCAAGAGTTGGTCGTCCAACTTGTCCTATTCATGGAATTGAAATCTCGTCCCAAACAATAGAGCAAATGGTTGACCGCATTTTAGAATACCCGGAACGAACTAAGCTACAAGTACTTGCTCCCATTGTGTCCGGTCGTAAAGGAACACATGTAAAAGTGTTTGAAGATATTAAAAAACAAGGGTATGTACGTGTGCGGGTTGATGGAGAAATGCGTGAGCTCTCAGAAGATATAGAGCTTGAGAAGAACAAAAAGCACTCCATTGAGGTTGTAATTGACCGTATTGTCGTGAAGGAAGGGGTTGCTTCAAGGTTAGCCGACTCCTTGGAGGCAGCATTAGGCCTAGGGGAAGGCAGAGTTATCATTGATGTTATGGGAGAAGAGGAACTTCTGTTCAGTGAGCATCATGCATGTCCACAATGCGGATTTTCAATCGGAGAACTTGAGCCGAGAATGTTTTCATTTAATAGCCCGTTTGGTGCTTGCCCTGAGTGTGATGGTTTGGGATCAAAACTTGAAGTTGACTTGGATCTTGTCATTCCAAATAAGGATCTGACACTTAAGCAGCATGCGATTGCCCCTTGGGAGCCAACTAGCTCGCAATATTATCCGCAAATGCTTGAGGCTGTATGCAATCATTATGGCATTGATATGGATATCCCTGTTAAAGATATACCTAAGCATTTACTCGACAAAGTGCTGTACGGAAGTGATGGGGAAGAAATTTACTTTCGCTATGAAAATGATTTTGGCCAAATACGGGAAAATTATATTCAGTTTGAAGGTGTTATTCGTAATGTGGAAAGACGTTATAAGGAAACAACCTCAGATTTTATTCGCGAGCAAATGGAAAAATATATGGGACATCAAAATTGTCCGACCTGTAAAGGATATCGCCTGAAGAAGGAAACACTTGCTGTTTTAATTCAAGGAAACCATGTTGGGGAAGTTACAAAGCTTTCCGTTCAAGAGTCACTTGATTTCTTTCAGAATCTATCTTTAACAGATAAAGAAATGCAGATTGCGAATCTTATTTTAAAAGAAATTCGTGAAAGATTAGGATTCTTAAATAATGTTGGACTTGATTATTTAACCCTTAATCGTGCTGCTGGAACGTTATCGGGCGGAGAGGCTCAGCGGATTCGCCTTGCCACGCAAATCGGCTCGCGGTTAACAGGGGTTCTATACATTCTTGATGAACCTTCTATTGGTCTACATCAGCGTGATAATGACCGATTAATTCAAACACTCCAAAATATGCGTGACATCGGAAACACACTGATCGTTGTTGAGCATGATGAGGACACGATGATGGCGGCAGATTATTTAATCGATATCGGACCAGGTGCTGGAATTCATGGTGGTAAGGTCATTTCAGCGGGAACGCCGGAAGAAGTAATGAATGATGACAATTCCTTAACCGGTCAGTACTTATCAGGGAAAAAATTTATACCACTTCCATATGAACGAAAAAAACCGGATGGCCGTTATATTGAAATAAAAGGAGCAAAGGAAAACAATCTCCGTAATGTTAGTGTGAAGTTTCCATTAGGTACTTTTATTGCGGTAACAGGTGTTTCAGGCTCTGGAAAAAGTACATTAGTAAACGAAGTTCTTCACAAAACATTAGCGCAAAAATTGCACAATGCAAAGTCAAAGCCCGGCGAACATAAAGAGGTAAAAGGAATTGAACATCTTGAAAAGGTCATTGATATTGATCAATCGCCAATCGGTCGAACACCACGTTCCAATCCCGCTACCTACACAGGTGTTTTTGATGATATCCGTGATGTTTTTGCGACAACAAATGAAGCGAAGGTTAGAGGATATAAAAAAGGCCGTTTTAGCTTTAATGTAAAAGGCGGGCGTTGTGAAGCCTGCCGCGGTGATGGAATCATAAAAATTGAAATGCACTTCCTGCCGGATGTCTATGTTCCTTGCGAAGTATGCCATGGGAAACGATACAATCGTGAAACACTTGAAGTTACCTATAAAGGCAAAAATATTTCTGACATCCTGGAAATGACAGTAGAGGATGCTGTTTCGTTTTTCGAAAATATCCCGAAAATCAAGCGGAAACTGCAAACGATTTATGATGTTGGTCTTGGTTATATTACGCTCGGACAGCCTGCAACAACTCTTTCCGGTGGAGAAGCCCAAAGGGTTAAATTGGCATCAGAGCTGCATAGACGTTCATCAGGCCGTTCCTTATATATTTTGGATGAACCAACAACAGGTCTTCACGTAGATGATATTGCACGCTTGTTAAAAGTCCTGCAACGCTTAGTAGATAATGGTGATACTGTGTTGGTCATTGAACATAACCTGGATGTGATTAAGGCAACAGATTATTTGGTAGACTTAGGTCCTGAAGGTGGGGACAAAGGCGGCCAAATCGTTGGCTATGGAACTCCGGAGGATATTATGAACAATGAACAATCCTATACAGGGAAATACTTAAAGCCAATTATTGAGCGAGACCGTGATCGAATGAGAAAATTAATAAAAGAAAAAGAAGAGGTAGCACAAAGCTAATCTTCTGGTTAAAAAGCTGATTTCTTTGGAAATCAGCTTTTTTAGGTTTACACCGTTTTTAAAAAACAATCCTCAATTTCCTTAATAATAGAAATTTGCAGCCGATATAATATTCGTACCATCCTGGAAAGGATAGAACTTGCACAAGGCTTATTATTGGACAGACCGATTCCCGAATTATGGTGATGTTCATACAGGATAATAAAAAAGAATATTTTCATCCAAATGAACTATTAACAATAAATAGCGAACCTGTTTCTTTTTAATCGTTTTATTTGAATTCTGCAAAAGTTAATTTGGTCCAAGGGTAGCGATTCTGCCACTTGCTAAAGGCGCGTATGATTCCAGGCTGAAGTATAGTTCCTTGGATTAGAGGTGTTTTTTTACTGTGTATGTAAATAAGCTTCACTAAAAAGGTCATTCAGAATAACAAGAAGAAAGGATTTAGGGCATCATGAATTTATCAATCAAGCGAAAATTAATTGGGAGTTTTTTGGTTGTCTCCATTATTTTTGGAGCAGCTTCCCTGTTTTCTTATCAAAGTATGAAACAAACAAATGAATCATATGAATATGTGATCGAAACGGTGGCAGAGTTAAGAGCCATTTCTCAAGCAATTCAAACAGATACAGCCTTACAGTCGGGGTATTATCGTGCATATATGCTGTACGATGACGAGAATTTTAGAGAAAAGATGAATGAAGCAAATACTCAATTAAATGAAAGTATATCCAAAGGACTAAAGCTTTCAACCTTACAAGAAACAAAGGATCGTCTTCAGACCATAGGACTTAAACAATCAGTTCAAGGAAACAGCAAATCGGGTGATGGATGAAAAATCAATTGACGAAGCAAAAGCAATTGAAGATGGTTTAAACCTGATTGTCCCAATTAGTACGAGTTTAATAGAGGAAGCTCTTTCTATGAATAACTGGTTAAGGGAAGATGTTTTAGAAGAAAGAGTGAAAGAAACCAAGGACGAGTCTGATCGGGCACAATTAACTCTGATTGTTCTAAGCAGTGTTGCTGCTGTTTTTGCCATTGCGTGTGGAGTAGTAATCTCGATTTTTATTTCGAGACCTATCGTACGGTTGGGTAACGCAGCGAAGCAGGTGGCTTCAGGAAATCTCCAAGTAGAGAAGATAACCATGAAGAATAAAGATGAAATCCATGATCTTAACGAATCATTTAATGCCATGACGGATAACTTGAGGGAAATGATTCGCTCGATAGCTGATCATTCAGATCAGGTTGCAGCATCAGCAGAGCAATTAAATGCAAGTGCAGAGCAATCGAGCATAGCAACAGAAACCGTTTCTTCTGCGATCCAAGAAATCGCAAGTAGTGCAGAGGAAACAACGACAAAGCTGGAACTTAATTCAAGCTCATTACATGAAGTTTTACTGGGAATTCATCATATTTCTGAAAGCTCCTCAACTGTTTCTGAGCTTTCAAGAGAAACAACAAAGGAAGCAGAAGAAGGCGGGCAATACGTGAAAAACAGCCTAGCCCAAATGAGGTTTATTCGTGAATCCGTTGGACGCTCAAATGAAGTTGTCCAATTACTATCACAGCGATCAACGGAAATAGGTTCCATACTAGATGTGATTAGTGACATTGCGAATCAAACAAATTTACTGGCGTTAAATGCTGCAATTGAAGCTGCAAGAGCTGGTGAACATGGAAAAGGCTTTGCTGTCGTTGCGGATGAAGTTAGAAAGCTGGCAGAGCAGTCTCAGCAATCAACAAAGAATATTGCAGAATTAATTACATTCATTCAAAAAGATACCGAAGAATCAGTAAATATAATGAATGAAGTTGTTCATAATGCGAATGAAGGTGTAAAAGTATCAGAAAGAACCTCTGAAAAGTTTGCTCAAATTTTGACAAGTACAATAAATATTACCCCGCAGATTGAACAAGTAACAGCAACGGTACAGCAAATATCAGCAAGTATTGATGAAATTGCAAATTCGGCAATGGAGGTTTCCCGCTTGGCTCAAGAGAATGCCGCCAGTTCTGAAGAAGTAGCTGCATCAACTGAAGAGCAACTAGCATCAATGCAGGAAATAGATTCATCCGCTCAGGCTCTTGCCCATATGGCTGAAGAGTTAAAAAATGTAGTTGGTCGTTTTAAGATTTAATAGATAACCGGAAAACTCGTCATAGCTGACGGGTTTTCTTTTTTTGATTATAGAATCGACCCAACTACTTATTTTTCATCATACTAACTTCCCGTCTAGTACATAAGATTCATTTCTTTCCAAATAGAAAGTGTGTCATCTAGTTTAGTAACCGTTCACAAACTCTATCAGAATAGGAATTAGCTTATTTTTGTGTGATAGTTTGACACATTTATCCAAGTTGACGAAACCTAAAAAATAGAATTAGATATGGTAATAAGAGATATGGCTTTTATGGAAAGGAGCATATGAATGAAGAGCATCAGAAGTCGTTTATTCCTTATGCTTCTTATTTTTATTATCATCCCGTATTTTTTATCTGTTTTTGTCATTTATGGATATACAAAAAATAGAGTGGAGCAGCAAGCACTTAAGGCTAGTCATAATCAGATGGATAAACTTTCGGAGGAACTGGAGCAATACTTTGATGAAATGGTCAACCTGCCTTACCTTATTTACCGAAATCCTGATTTTTTTACTATTTTCACAGACGAGTCAGAAGACCTTCCTCCACAATCTAAGGAAAACAGTGTTGAAACGTTTTACTTGATGAGAAATGAAATCCGTCAAGTTCGTTTTTATCTTGATAAAAAGAAAGAGTCGATTACGGCTTATCATGCAAAAGTGAGTGTTCCAAAGCAAAAGCCGGACGTATTGAATGAAGATTCTATTAAAAAACTATACAATTCGAACAGATCTGATCTGATTGAACCGCCGCATCAGATTGAAAATTATAATGATGCGGCGATTGTACCGGATTCTGACAAAACGGTTGTATTGACGATTCACCATAAAATAGTTGATATTTTATCAAATGAAGTTCTTGGCTTCATTTCTATTGATCTTGATCTTGATGTATATGCCAGGTTGTGTAACAGCCTGATTGAGGAGAATGAAGAATCAGTGCTGCTTATTGATGCTAATGATCGTGTCATGTATGCAACAGATGCTTCGTTAATTGGAAAAACTGCACCTGATGAGTTATTGGAGCAACTGAATGAAAAGAACAAAAATTCAAATGGAGAGATTATCTTATCAAAATCATTATCCGGACCACTCGATAAATGGGAATTGGTGAAAATCACACCTAGTCACTATTTATTTCAGGAGGCGAGACAAACAGCAATCATCAATATCTTAGTTGGTATCGGAGTTGGATTAATGGGACTTTTGATGATTGGATATGTTTCCTACAGAATTACCCGTCCGATAAAGACACTTAGCCAAAAAGTTCGGTCCATTGAGGGCGGAAATAGGCAGGTGCCGTTTGGCAGTGATAGAAAAGACGAAATCGGCCATTTAGACAATCATATGAAGGAAATGATGGATCGAATAAACCTTCATATTGACCGGGAATATAAATTGGAAATTGAAAATAGAAAAAATCAATTTAGAGCACTGAAAGCCCAGGTAAACCCGCATTTCTTATTTAATGCACTACAATCAATCGGGGCTGTGGCATTAAGGTCTGATGCTCCAAATGTCTATAAATTAGTAACAACTTTATCTAATATGATGAGGTACTCGATCAGAGCTGATCAATGGGTATTCCTACATGAAGAGGTTGAATATATTGAACGTTATCTTTCTCTCCAAAGAGAGCGTTTCGGACATGAACTTAATGTTTCTATACAGTTAAACAAAGAACTGCTAACTATGAAGATTCCGAGTATGATCGTACAGCCGCTAGTCGAGAACTTTTTTAAGCACTGTTATGAAGAAGGCTTCTATGATGCCAGTTTAAGCATTTATGGAAAAAGAACAGGTAAGAACATCATCCTTACCGTGGAAAATGATACGTCAAGTGTTACTTCTTCAAAATTGAACTCGTTAAGAGAACAGATCTATTCCTCTTCTTATGAGGGAACGATTTCAAATGATCATATCGGTCTGAAAAATATCCATGATCGTTTAGTTTTAAACTATGGAGAGAATGCAGGCTTGAAGCTCGATACGAAGGAAGGCAAAGTTTTTTGTGTGGATCTTATTATCCCGCTCGAGACTGACCTGCCAAAGGATGAACAGACGATCTTTTTAGATAAATCTAACATCTATTGATTTTTTTCTACATCAAAGGAGGATGGGATAAGGTGAAGGCTCTCATGATCGATGATGAAATCAATGTCCGTTTTGTGATGAAGCAATTAGGTGAATGGGCGAAATATGGAATTACGACTCTTTTTGAAGCGGCTAATGGACAAGAAGCCAAAAGAATTATAGAAAAGGAAAGTCCAGAGATCATTTTCACGGATATAAAAATGCCCGGAATGAGCGGGATGGAGCTGATTGAATGGCTGCATACCAACTCTTATACAGGAAAAGTGATTTTCATCACAGGCTATGACGACTATTCCTTCATGCGAAAAGCGATTCAGTATAACAGCTTTGATTATTTATTAAAGCCTATTGAAGCAGAGCCATTCAATAAAGCATTGGCTGCTGCAGTTGAAGCTTGGAAAAAGGAAGAGAAAGAACGAAACAACAAAGTAAATGAAGAGATGGAAAGTGTTCAAAGGTATCGCATGAACCAGGTCGTGACACAAGCCTGCATAGGAGAACATGTTGATGAGCTGGAAATAGCTTCATTTCTTCCAAATGCAAATCAATACGAATTAACACTTATTTCTTTTTATCAAATGCATCATGCTGAACCTTATGTACAGCAACTAGCTGCTGAGCTTATGAAACAAGAATGGGGAAATGCCTTTGCTCTTCAGAACGATATCAATCTTTGTTTGGTGATTTCAATAGAATCGTACTGGATCCTGATTGAAGAATGGATTAGTCAGCATTTTGATATTCCGGTCAGACTTGTAAGCGGCAAGCCGATAAGCTTTTTAAAAGAGATTCCAAGATCGTTTCAGGATTTACAAAAGGGATTAGAAGGCCAAACCTACCGTTCAATTCATCGTGTAAATGACTTGGATGATGCCCGTCGAATGCAGGATATCGTTGCTTATGTTGAGACGTATTATATGGAAGAACTAAGCTTGGAAAAACTGGCAAACCGCTTCTTCTTAAGTCGGGAGCATATTTCAAGAAAGTTTAAACAACAAACAGGATTGCCACTGTCCAAATATGTAATAAATCTCAGAATTAATCAAGCGAAAACGTGGCTTACGGAAACAGATGAGAGTATCCTCTCTATTTCATTAATGCTAGGCTATCAGGATGAAAAATACTTTTCAAAGCTATTTAAAAAAGTGGTTGGTATGACACCTTTTGAGTATCGAAATGCAAAAGAAAAACAAGCATTGACCAGTAGGGAATGTGAAACATACTGAGGTGAAAGAATGAAAAAAAGGATCGCAGGTTTATTTTTAATTGGGGGTCTAAGTCTAACCCTTTCAGCATGTCAGGAAGCGACGAATCTTAAGGAAATGAGAGCAGCTGAGCCCAAATTGACACTGCATGTTCGAAATCCAAAAGTGGAAATTTCAACACAGTTTGAACAAATGGCGAAGGCCTATGAAAAAGAAAATCCAAACGTTGACATCCAAATTGAAACGGTTGGGGGTGCAACAGATGACCTTGCGGATCTAAAAGCACAGATTGCAGCAGGAGAAGGTCCGGATATTTTCACGAATAATGGATATGAGCAAGGTAAGCTATGGAAGAACCTTTTAGAAGACCTATCAGATCAGCCGTGGGTAAAACAAGCTTACAATGAAACACTAATCCCTATGACGTTCGATGGAAAGTTATATGGAATGCCTGTCAATATGGAAGGATACGGCTTTATCTACAATAAAGATTTATTTGAAAAAGCGGGAATTCAAACACCTCCAAAAACACGAACAGAATTAGAAAAAGCCGCAGAACAATTACAAAAGGCGGGCATTACTCCTTTTACGAATGGATATTATGAAGAATGGAAACTTGGAGTTTTTCTATTAAATATAGCCTTTGCTCAGCAAGATGATCCTGATGAATTTATAAAAAATCTTCATTCAGGAAGTGAAAAAATCACGACAAATCAGGCATTCAAAGAGCTGATTGACTTGCTTGATCTAACCGTAAAATACGGAAATAAACACCCATTAACTACTGACTATTCGATGGAATTAAACATGTTTACAAAAGGTGAAGCAGCCATTCTCCTTCAAGGCAACTGGGTTCAACCGATGATTGACCAAGCTTCTCCGAATATGAATATTGGATTTTTGCCAATCCCAATCAATGATGAACCAAAAAACGATGCTCTTGTCGTCAGCGTCTCGAATTATTGGGTCATCAATAAACAATCATCATCTGAAAAGAAAATAGAAGCAAAGAAATTCCTAAATTGGATGGTCTCATCAACACAAGGAAAATCATATATGACCGAACAATTTAAATTCATCCCGGCGTTTAAGAACATTGAAACAAATCATCTAGGCCCACTTGCACACGACACCTTAACTTACTACAAACAAGGAAAAACCCTACCCTCCAACTGGTTTCACTTCCCAGTCGGCATAAGAGAAGAATTCGGCACCTCCATGCAGCTATACATCGACAACCAACTAAACCGCGACCAACTACTACAAGAACTTCAACAATCCTGGTAGGGACAGGGGGACAGGTACCTTGTCCCATTCAGGGACAGCGTACCTGTCCCTTTGTCCCATCCAGCCCCAGCGCCTTTGTCCCTATATCATATCAATTTAAGACGAAATTCCGATCAATTTGTGACATATCCGCGGATACCAATACTACCCTATAATTTTAGTTGTAAACAAAAACTTGCTAGGAGGACAAGCGATGAACTTTAAGAGTTTTGCCAAACAAGCAACAGTCGTAACACTTAGTACAGCTATTTTATTAGGGGGCGGTGAGTCACTAACGTTTGCGAAAGAAAAAGACTCCCGTGATCACAAAGAGGACTATGGAATTTCCCATATCACACGTTCTGATATGCATAAACTTATTGAACAGCAAGGAGATTCAAAATACACTGTTCCTGAGTTTGATGAATCAAAAATTAAAAACATCTCTTCTGCAAAAGGATATGATGAGCTAGGAAACTTAATTAATTTAGACGTATGGGACACTTGGCCATTACAAAATGCCGATGGGACAGTTGCAACATACAACGGCTACCAAATTGTTTTTGGTTTAGCAGGTGATCCTGACAGAGGCTGGGACACATTCATTTACATGTTCTATAAAAAAGTAGGCGACAATTCAATTGATAGCTGGAAAAATGCAGGAAGAGTCTTTAAAGATTCCGACAAGTTCAAATCAGATGAGCAAAATTTAAGAGACCAAGCAGAAGAATGGTCTGGTTCTGCAACATTAACATCTGACGGAGAAGTTCGCTTATTTTATACAAACCGTCATGGATGGGATCCGGCACATGGATTCTTCGGTAAGCAAACATTAACAACTGCACAAATCAATGTATCTGAGCCAAGTGAAAACACATTGAAAGTAGATGGAATTGAAGACCACAAATCGATCTTTGATGGAGACGGAAAAAACTATCAAACGGTTCAACAAGCATTTGGCGGTGGAGATTATTCAGATAATCATACATTAAGAGATCCCCACTATATTGAAGAAAATGGTCGCAAATACCTTGTCTTTGAAGCGAACACTGGAACAGAAACAGGTTACCAAGGTGAGAACTCATTATTTAATAAAGCTTATTATGGTAACAGTGAAGCATTTTTCCAAAATGAAAAAAGCAATCTATTAAATAGCCCTAAAAAAGATTTAGCAGAAATTTCAAACGGTGCACTTGGGATTATTGAAATTAATGATGATTACTCATTAAAGAAAGTCATGAAGCCACTAATTGCATCAAACACAGTAACAGATGAAATTGAGCGTCCAAACATCTTTAAAAAGGATGGAAAATGGTATCTATTTACAAGCTCACGAGGATCTAAAATGACGATTGATGGCATTGATGATGAAGATATTTATCTATTAGGTTATGTGTCAAACTCATTAACAGGTCCATACAAACCGTTAAACAAAACAGGACTTGTGTTACATCAAGACTTGGATCCATATGATGTGACATGGACTTATGCGCATTTCGCGATTCCACAAGAGGGAAGCGATAATACAGTCGTAACAAGCTATATGACAAACAGAGGATATTTTGAAGACCATCAATCTACCTTTGCACCAAGCTTCCTGTTAAACATTAAAGGTGATAAAACATCTGTTGTGAAAAATGGAATTCTTGAACAAGGTCAAATTACGATTAAATAATTTAGTTGAAAAGAAAATGCCGTTCTACAAATGGCATTTTCTTTTTTCTATATACTGAAACAAACAGTGGTGATAAAAATGAAAAAACATAAAAATATAGCCTTTCTCCTTATTTGCATTTTGATTGTAAGTGTACTTGTGTTTGTAATGAATTTAAAAAAAGAAACACCAGCTCAAAACATTAAAGAAGATACAGAAACGTCCTCCATTCGAGCTCACTACCATTTTACCGTACCTGATAAATGGAAAAACGATCCTCAAAGACCCCTTTATGTGAATGGGAAATATCATTATTACTATCTTTATAACCGTGATTACCCTCATGGAAATGGTACAGAATGGCGGCATGCAACTTCTGAAGATCTTGTTCATTGGCAGGATGAAGGTGTAGCCATTCCAAAATATACGACTGAAAATGGAGATCCCTGGTCAGGCTCAGTCGTCATAGATTGGGAGAATACAGCAGGATTTGGAAAAGGTGCTTTTGTTGCAATCGTGACACAGCCTTCAGCAGATGGAGGGAAGCAGGAACAATTTTTATGGTACAGCACCGACAAAGGACAAACATTCACTCCTTATGGAGATAAACCGATAATGGAAAATCCGGGAACACATGACTTCCGGGATCCAAAGGTGATGTGGGATGAGCGTGATGAAAAGTGGAAAATGGTCATGGCAGAAGGAACTAAAATAGGATTCTACGAATCAAATAACCTGATAAACTGGGAGTATACAAGTGGTTTTACGACCGAGGGAATGGGGATTGTAGAATGTCCAGATCTCTATCTTTTGCAAGCGGATGATGGGGCTTTAAAATGGGTGCTTGGTGTGAGTGCAAACGGACTTTCTACAAATCAGCCAAATACGTATGCTTACTGGATTGGTGATTTCAATGGGAAAGAATTTATTGCTGAACAGAACGATCCCAAATGGCTTGATTACGGGTTTGATTGGTATGGTGGAGTGACATTTGAAGATGGAGCAGAAAAAGATAACCTAACAAGACGCTATGCCTTCGCCTGGATGAATAATTGGGCATATGCCAATAACACTCCAACATTACAGGAAGATTTTAATGGGATGGATTCAATTGTCCGTCAAATAGAATTAAAACATGAAGATGACAATCACTATTACCTGGCCTCACAACCAATTGAAGCCCTGAACAAGTTGGAAACAACAACAGAATCAATCAAGAACATAAACGTAAATGGATCTAAAACTCTCCCATTAAAAGGAGATGTCTATCAACTAGAAGCTCATGTCTCATGGAAAAAGCTCAAAAACGTCGGCTTGAGACTACGTGAATCGGCTGATAAGAAGAAACATGTTGATGTCGGGATTTTCTATAACCCGGAGCAGCCTTATTTTTATGTGAATCGCTCCAATACAGGCCATCCTGATGAAAATCAGCAATTAGTAGAAAGTACATCACCATTTAACAAAAACAAGAAGGAAGTTCATCTGAAGATCCTCGTTGACACAACCAGCATTGAGGTTTTTATTGACGATGGGGAAAATGTGCACACACAAGTTATTTTTCCAGAAGAAAAGGATCAAGGAATCTCACTCTTTTCAGAAGGTGGAGAAGCCGTTTTTTCCAACCTTAAGCTCACATATCTGAAGTCAGCCAACAACTAGCAGACCAAATCTCTTGATGATTTGGTCTAACTCCCTTACCATTAAATAAAAAAATCATAAAACAATACTGAAACCTCTTCCTCTTTCATACGTACTAAAGATAAGGAGAGTGAAGGAAATGGATAATACGAATAAATTCCTTGCTTCATTAAATTATTTTAGTGTGTTTATTGCCCCATTTTTGTTACCTATCATTATTTATTTCGTTGTCGATCACCGCGAAGTGAAACAACATGCAAAAAAAGCACTCGTTTCACACATTATTCCGTTCTTATCTATCATAGGATTATTCATCACAATTTTCGTTGCAGCAGGTACTAGTTCTTCTGAAGATACCGTTTTTTTTAGCATGATTATTGGTTTTGTGTTAGTCGGATTAATCAATATCATTGTATTCATCTGGAACATTGTAAAAGGAATCAAAATTTTTACAAAAGAATCTTAAGGAGGAGTTTAGATGAAAGAGCAAAGAAAACGAATTTTAAGATTAGTAGAAGAAGGCAAACTTTCTGCGGAAGAAGCGTTATCCCTTATTGAAGCCTTAGAAAAAGAGGAAACACTAAAAGAAGAAAAAATGACCGCTTTGTCTACTGAGGTGTTGGGAAATAAGCAGTCAACTAATAACGACCACGAATCTGCAGATCATAAGCAATCAATAGGGAACAAATTAATGGATTGGGTTGATTCAGCAGTTAAAAAGGTAAAGGATATGGATTTGGACTTGAATTTTGGAAAATCAATTGGTCTCCAGCATATTTTTCAATTTCAAGGAGAATCTTTTCAAGATATTGATATTCAGCTTTCAAATGGTAGTGTTACCTTTGAACCTTGGTCTGAAAAAGATACTCGTGTTGAGTGTGATATCAAGGTGTACCGTGTTGAAAATACAGAGCAAGCAAGAGAAACCTTTTTAGCCGGGGTGGATTGTCAAATAGAAGGAAATCGTTTTATCTTCTTTACTGAGAAAAAGACGATGAAAATAAACTTGATGATTAAACTACCAGAGCAAGCATATGAACAAGTTAAAGTGAAATTGTTTAATGGACCGATTAGAGGGGAAGATTTAAAAGTAGAAGAAATAAAGGCAAAGACAGCAAACGGTGTTGTTTCATTTTCGTCACTTCATGGTGCGAAAGGGGAATTTGAAACAGCAAATGGGCAAATTAAACTATCAGATGTACAGTTTGATTCGCTTGAAATGGAGACAATTAGCGGTCATGTTCAATTTAACGGCTCCACTGGTAAATTGGATGCGCAAAGCTTTAATGGAAATGTACAACTTAAGCTTAGCGATGATCGATGTGAAACTTTATACGCAAAAACTGCCACTGGAAATATTGACATTACAGTTCCAGAAGAAAGTACAATCGTTGGAGAGTTAAAGTCAAATTTAGGATCTTTATCTGCGCAGCTTAAAGATGTTGAAGTATCTTACGAGAAAAATGAAACGATTCAGAAAGAGCTTAAGTTTCGCACAGCTCAGCAGGCTAAAATGTCTCTTTTTGCCGACTCGAAAACTGGGTCAATTGAGATTAAATAAATGAAGGATGATGGCGCATGAAGAAACTAACAAGATCTCGACAAAATAAGAAATTAACTGGAGTTTTAGGCGGTTTATCAGACTATATAGGAATGGATGCATCTTTATTACGTATTCTATTTGTTGTTGCTTTAATTTTTACAGGCTTCTTTCCAATGGGTATTATCTATTTGATTTCCATTTTCATCATACCGGAAGAAACGGATACCCTGTAAGATGATAAGGTGGATTGTGAGCATTCTCGTGAATGCTCTCATTTTAATTGTTGTTGCCGGATTTTTTGATTCTTTTCAGTTAAGTAGTTTTTGGGCAGCTATAGGAGCGAGTTTCATTTTGTCGATCCTCAATGTGCTGGTCAAGCCGTTTCTTATTCTCTTAACTTTACCAGTAACCGTTCTAACTTTAGGTTTATTTCTTTTTGTCATCAATGCTGTCACACTTATGATTACAGAAGGCTTGATGGGTGATGCATTTAATATCGATGGCTTTGGTGCGGCGTTACTTGCTGCTATCTTTATTTCAATCTTACATTTAATGATTCAAAAAGGGATTGTTGAACCGATGCAGAAAGATAAATAAACGTTTGTTTAAAAAGAGCGGAGCGTCATTTCGCTTTTTTTTGTAGGCTCTATTTCGTGAATTTTTTTCTATGTACTAAGTGTTGTGTAAGGTTGATTTCAGCTCCAGGTTGCTCGCTTTCCGTGGGGCGTGCGGTGAGCTTCCTCGGCGCAGGCGCCTGTGGGATCTCACCTGTCACGCTACTCCCACAGGAGTCTCGCACCTTCCGCTGAAATCAACCAAATTAGTTTTTGTTATAGAACCCTAATGACAACAACTTCTATTGTAAATTTCATATACATTGCTAATCCGAACTTTTAGAAAAACAATCTTATTTAAACTAGTAAAAAACATAATACCTGCACATACTAAGCTTGGGTGAGTAGCATGTATAAACAACGGCTTAACAAACTATTAATGATCACTTGTTTAACCTTTCTTTTACCTGCGATTGTACAGACTAGTGATAGTGGTATTCCGTCAATACCTGTGCAAGCTAGTGCTCCACAAAATTATTTTCATGCACATCAATACACCTCAACAGATAGAGGTGACATGATGGTAAGTGAAAATGCTACGAAAACAGAACCTCCCCGTTCTTATTCTCCGATCGGAGAGCGTGAATTTTCCAAAGAAAAATATCAGTCCTTAAGAAGTATGTATACAGCTGAAAATGAAACACATTCACAAGTTGAATTTCCTTATCATCGATTTGATGTAAAAGTACATCGAAATGTAAAACCGTCCGATAAAATCACCCTTTATTGGAAAGGAAAATCATTACCAGGAAGGCAAGTTACGATGTATGGGTGGAATGTTTTAGAGGGAAAATGGGTGGAAATTGAAGGTGTGGTAGCCGGTGATACTTCCATTGAGTTAAAAGGGACAGTAAATGTGGAAGATTTTGTGCAAAATCGAAAGGTAAGTGTAATTGTACAAGATCAACTTTCACAGAAATCAAAAAGCTATGATTATTCGTTTGTGTGGATGTCAGATACACAGTATTATTCGCAGGATTATCCGGCCGTTTTTAAATCGATTACGGAATGGATCGCTGAGAATAGAGATGTGATGAATATAAAATATGTTTTCCATACAGGAGATATTGTGAATAGAGGGAATGATGATCGTCAATGGAAAAGAGCAAGTGCTTATATGAACACGTTGGATGTCGCAAGAATTCCTTATGGTGTTTTGCCTGGTAATCATGATGAAGGCCATGACTTTCAGCATTATCAAGCACACTTTGGTGAACAAAGATTTAAGAAAAAGTCCTATTATGGTGGATCTTTCGAACAAAACCGGGGTCATTATGATTTGATTTCAGTTAATGGAAAAGACTATATCTTCGTTTATATGGGCTGGGGAATTGGAAAAAAAGAAATTGAGTGGCTAAATGAGGTTCTTGAACGATATCCAGATCGAACAGCCATTCTTTCATTTCATGAGTACTTGAAAAAGAATGGCGACAGAAGTCGTAAGGGTAATGAAATATATGAAAAAGTCGTCAAACCAAATTCAAATGTTGTTGCAGTGCTTTGTGGTCATTATCATAGCAGTCGACTTGCTGTTGATGAGCTTGATGATGATGGCAATGGTACAGTTGATCGGAAAGTTTATCAAATTCTTGCAGATTATCAAAAAGGTCCTGAAGGTGGAAGTGGTTTTGTACGCTTGCTCCATGTGGACGAAGAAACGAACACAATCGATGTAAGAACCTATTCGCCATACACAAATAAGTATCATTATTACAACCCTGACAAACATCCAAAAAAAGAACAATTTACCATGGATATTAATGTTGAAAAAACAAATAAAATGATTTCAACAACATACTTTGAATTGAATATTTACAAACAAGTTTCAACTCAAAAGGTTGCAGCTGGGAGCATGCCTTGAATGAAAGAAAGGGCAGTCATAGAAAGCGACTGCCCTAATTACTCATTTTACAATAATCGTTTCATATCCTTTTAATTTCAGTTCTTTAGCAAGTGCTTCTGCATTTTGTTTGTTCGCAAAGGCCCCAACTTGTACTTTGTAAAGAGAAGAAGAATCAGTTCTTTTTGTAAGTTTATAATACTGTTCAATTCCTCTTACAATTGCTCTAGCACATGTAAGACGATAACTGGAAGATCTAAGTAATGCAGCCTCTTCTTTGTTTGTCATAAATCCACATTCGCAAAGAATGGCTGTCATGGCTGTTTCTTTTAAGACATGGAAACTAGCTGTCTTCACGCCGCGGTTTTTTCGGTTTGTACGTTTAACGAGCTCTTGTTGAATAATTTGGGCTAACTCGTTAGCCGCTCTTGGTTTTGACTTATAAACATAGGTTTCAATTCCTTCAGCACTTGTCCATTCTTTCCCGTTACCATGAGCGTTTGCGTGAATGGATATATACACATCAACGTTCTCTCGATTTGCCTTTGCCGTTCTGTCGTGTAAAGGGACATCTCGTTGGTCAGAATGGGTAAATAAAACAGTAACACCTTCATAATTCAACAATAGTTTCTTCATATCGTTGGCCACCGCACGATTAAACTCATACTCCTTCATTCCATCCACTGTCCGCTTTCCAGGTGTTTCATATCCATGCCCTGCATCAATTGCAATTTTCATCAACATTCCTCCTAGTTATTTTTTCAATTGTTATATAGGGTTTTTTCAAAAATTAGTAGCGGACAAATTAAGCAAGCAGAATAGATTAATTTTTATTTTGGAAAGTATGACACTAGTGCTAGAATAGAAACAGAAGTTATAGTTTTTTTATGAGTTGTTGTTTTTCAACAAAGTTCTATAAAAATACTGATTTTGGTTGATTGAAGCGGAAGGTGCGAGACTCCAGTGGGAAGTGTGGGACAGGTGAGACCCCGCAAGCGCTAGCGCTGAGGAGGCTCACCGCCCACCCCACGGAAAGCGAGCAACCTGGAGCTTCAATCAACCAGGTACAATACTAATTATAAAGCAAAAAAGTTTGAGGAACGCATCACTTGCTTTTCATGTTCAAAAAGGAGGAAACATCATGCCAAAAGTTCGTACAAAAGATCTTGTTGATAAATTTAATTTTGAAATTGTAAGTGGAGAAGAAGGAATCAATCGTCCAATTACAACGAGTGATTTATCTCGTCCTGGAATTGAAATGGCCGGCTTTTTTACATATTACCCAAAAGAACGTGTTCAATTACTAGGGAAAACCGAACTATCGTTTTTCCATCAACTTACTGCTCAAGAAAAGAAACATCGTATGGACGAGCTTTGTACAGATATTACACCTGCGATTATAGTGACAAGAGAAATGGAAACTCCTCAAGAGCTGATTGATGCCTCTGAACGTGAAGGTGTTCCTGTGTTACGTTCTCCGATGAAGACAACCCGTTTGTCGAGTCATTTAACAAATTTCCTTGAAGGGAAATTAGCGCCAACAACTGCAGTTCATGGAGTATTAGTTGATATTTATGGAGTCGGGGTTTTAATTATAGGAAAAAGTGGAGTCGGGAAAAGTGAAACAGCTCTTGAACTAGTCAAACGTGGACATCGCCTTGTAGCAGATGATTGTGTAGAAATTCGTCAGGAAGACACAGATACTCTAATTGGTAGTGCCCCAGAGTTAATTGAGCATTTGTTGGAGATTAGAGGACTTGGAATCATCAATGTAATGACATTGTTTGGTGCAGGAGCGGTTCGGAGCTTCAAACGCATCACGCTTGTCATTAACCTTGAAATATGGGATCGAAACAAACAATATGACCGCCTGGGACTTGAAGAAGATAAAATGAGAATCATTGATACAGATATTACAAAGCTAACTGTTCCTGTTCGTCCTGGACGAAACTTATCCGTTATTATTGAAGTAGCAGCCATGAACCATCGTCTGAAAAGAATGGGTGTGAATGCGGCTGAGCAGTTTACAAACAAACTTGCAGGTGTGATTGAAGAAGGAGATCATGAAGAGGAATAATGCTCCTAATGAAGCTGAAAGATTATAGTGGAGTCGGAGATTGACCGATTCCACTCCTGTTAAATTTGGAAGAATCAGGTAGATATCATTACATAAAACAAGTAAAATAAGTATGATTGTGCCAAACAACATCTCCTGGTTGAAGGAAATAGAGAAAGTAACAATCATACGTAAAGGGAGATGAAGAAATGGAAGAGAGTATTAAGCCGCTTGATCCAATCGCTCTTGAATTAGGACCACTGCAAATTCACTGGTATGGTGTCATTATTGGTCTTGGTGCATTACTTGCACTGTTGATTGCAGTAAGAGAAAGTGAAAGACGCGGATTGCATAAAGACACATTTGTTGATCTTGTATTATTCGCGATTCCACTTGCCATTATAGGGGCAAGACTTTATTACGTTATCTTTCAGTGGGACTATTATTCTCAAAACCCGGGTGACATTATTAAAATTTGGCAAGGCGGACTTGCCATACACGGAGGATTAATCGCTGCTGTAATTACAGGGGCCGTTTTTGCCCGAGTGAAAAAGATTTCCTTTTGGAAATTAGCCGATATTGCGGCACCAAGTATTATACTAGGTCAGGCAATTGGTCGCTGGGGTAACTTTATGAACCAGGAAGCACATGGGGGACCTGTAACAAGAGAGTTTTTAGAAAGTTTATATTTACCGGATTTTATCGTGAATCAAATGTATATAAATGGTCAATATTATCATCCGACATTTTTATATGAATCATTATGGAGTCTTGTTGGATTTATTGGTCTTATGCTGCTTCGCAGGGCAAACTTTAGACGTGGAGAGCTTTTCCTGACTTATGTTATTTGGTATTCAATCGGTCGATTCTTTATCGAAGGACTTAGAACAGATAGCTTAATGTTGACAGATACACTACGTATTGCACAGGTTATTTCCATTGTTTTAATCCTTATTGCTGTAGGAGTTATGATTTTCCGCAGAATGAAGGGCCATTCAAATGAACGGTATCTAGATGCTAGTCAATAAACCCCTGGCCGATTAACTATTACACCAAGGGAGAGGGTTGAAGTGGTTAACAGTTTGAAAACAGGATTAAAGGCAGGATTGCAGACAACATGGACATTAGGAAAGATCATTTTCCCTATTACATTAATTGTAAGCTTGCTGCAATATACACCAATATTGGGTTGGGTTGTAAAGCTAATTTCACCATTGATGGGGATATTCGGGTTGTCAGGTGAAGCGGCAATCCCCCTTGTTATTGGAAACTTTCTAAACCTCTACGCAGGAATTGGAGCGATTTTATCTCTGGAGTTAACGGTGAAAGAAGTATTTATTTTAGCCGTTATGCTCTCGTTTTCACATAATTTACTCGTTGAGTCCTCGCTTGCAGTAAAGGTTGGATTAAAGTTATGGATCATTTTAATTGTAAGAATTGGTCTTGCCTTTATTTCGGCAATTGTCGTAAACCTTACCTGGCATGGTGGAGGCGAGACCGCACAGTATGGATTTGTAAGCCAAACAAGTGATATTCCAAACGGTTGGCTGGAAATCATCGGTCTTGTCTTACAAAAAGCAACACTTGGAGTTGTTCAATTAGCCTTAATTGTCATTCCATTAATGGTCATTATCCAATATTTAAAGGATTATGGCATTTTAAACATATTTACCCGTTGGATGGCTCCGGTAACGAGGATGCTGGGAATGAAGGAAAATACATCGATGACATTATTAGCCGGATTAACAATCGGGCTGGCATATGGAGCGGGTGTTATGATTCAAGCAGTCAAAGAAGATGGTGTTAGCTATAAGGATTTAACACTTGCCTTCATCTTTTTAGTCTCCTGTCATGCCGTTGTAGAGGATACGTTAATTTTTATTCCATTAGGAATTCCTGTTTGGCCCTTGCTTGTCATTCGTTTGTCGGTAGCTATTATCCTGACAATGACGATAGCCGCCATCTGGAGAAAGCTAGAAGCAGCACCAAGAAGAAAGGAAGCGACGTATGAAAATTAATACACTATTATTCGACCTGGACGGAACATTGATCAATACAAATGAATTAATCATAGAATCCTTTCTCCACACACTACATTCGTATTATCCGGATCAATATAAAAGAGAAGATGTCTTGCCGTTTATCGGTCCTACTCTTTATGATACGTTCACAAGTATCAACCCGGAGAAAACAGAAGAAATGGTAAAGGTGTATCGTAAGTTTAACCACGAACAGCATGATGTGCTTGTAACAGAATACGAAACAGTGTTTGAAACAATCAAGACGTTAAAGGAACATGGTTTCAAGCTGGGCATTGTAACAACAAAAATTCGCGATACCGTGAACATGGGCTTAAAGCTTACAAAGCTTGATCAATTCTTTGATGTTGTTGTTACTCTTGATGATGTAGAAAACGCAAAGCCACATCCAGAACCTGTTTTAAAAGCATTAGCACAGCTTGACTCGAAGCCTGAGGAAGCAATTATGGTCGGGGATAACCACCATGACGTGGAAGCAGGAAAAAATGCTGGTACACAAACAGCGGGTGTTTCCTGGAGTATAAAAGGTAGAGAGTATATTAGCAGCTACAACCCGAATTATCTATTAGAAAGAATGAGTGATTTACTTCCGATTGTTGGAGTGAAGTAAGGTGAGACGAACAACAAGATACCCTGTGTCAGGAGCCAACTCGCTTTGGCATGTGTATAAGACCGTCCCGTTTTGGAAGGTTGTTCGAAACTTTGTTGTTATTCAGCTTGCACGTTATACACCATTTTTAGGCATGAAAAATTGGCTCTACCGTACCTTCTTACACATGAAAATCGGTGATCAAACATCGTTTGCCCTTATGGTAATGCTGGATGTGATGTTTCCGGAAAAAATATCAGTCGGAAGAAACAGCGTTATCGGCTATAACACAACCATTCTTGCTCATGAATATTTGATTAAAGAATACCGGCTTGGTGATGTTCACATTGGTGACGAAGTGTTATTAGGAGCAAACACAACCATCCTGCCGGGTGTCAACATCGGCGACAATGCCATCGTTTCAGCAGGAACGCTTGTGCATAAAGATGTCCCGGCAGGTGCCTTCGTCGGTGGAAATCCAATGAAAATCATTTATACAAAAGAAGAGCTGGCAAAAAAAGAAGAAGCTGCTAGTACTAACTAGCGGCTTTTTCTTTTAGCTGTTTATCTTATAAAATTTCATACTTCTTATTCTTTAGTTAGGACATCTTTAGCAGAAACTATTTAGGTTGATTGAAGCGGAAGGTGTGAGACTCCTGTTCGAAATGCAGAAGAGCCTTGAACAGCCCCGACAAGCATAAGACGATTTAGAATAGAAGGCGCTCTTTGCCTTCAATTCTAAATTGGCTTATGACCTCGAGGGGCTAGGCGCTGGAGCAAGACACGGGAGGTGCGAGACAGGTGAGACCCCACAGGAGCTTGCTCCGAGGGAGGCTCAGCGCTCGCCCCGCGGAAAGCGAGCAACCTGGAGCAGCAATCAACCAACACAACACTACTTACATAGTATCCAGGTATAAAACTGACTTAATCAAACGTTTGTTTAAACACTAAAATATCAGAATAATATGTAAACTAAACAAATTTCACCTAATAAATAGTAAATCCTTGAAATTCCATCTTTACTTTGGTAGTATATTAGCATATTAGCGAAGTAAAGGATTCTGAAAATTAACTTAGTATTCAATAACGGGGGTACTGACACAAATGTTTATGTTTGAAAAACCGCTTGGAATGGTTGATACATTACCAAATCTATATGAAGTAAAAAAGAAAACTCGCAATGAAATGACAAGTGAAATTGAAAGCTGGGGATTTGAATTTATTGAAACACCAACATTGGAATATTACGAAACTGTTGGTGTTCAATCAGCCATTTTAGATCAGCAGCTTTTTAAACTACTAGATCAACAAGGCCATACACTCGTGCTTCGTCCAGATATGACAGCACCAATTGCACGTGTCGCAGCTTCAAAACTATTTAACAATCTATATCCGCAACGACTTGCTTATTCAGCCAATGTATTTCGCGCTCAACAGCATGAAGGAGGACGTCCGGCAGAATTTGAACAAGTTGGTGTAGAGCTGATTGGTGATGGCACCTCAAGTGCGGATGCAGAAGTAATCGCGCTAATGGTTTCAGTATTAAAGAAAGCAGGCTTAGCTAATTTCAAAATTGCGATCGGACATATCGGCTATGCAAATGCGTTATTTAAAGAAGTATTAGGAAACCAGGAACGAGCAGATGTATTAAGAAGGTTTCTTTATGAGAAAAACTATGTTGGCTATCGTGAGCATGTTAAAAGCTTACCTTTATCATCCATTGATAAAGAGAGGTTGTTTACATTATTAACGCTTCGTGGAGGTATTGACAAAGTAAATGAAGCAAAAGAACTTGTTACCTCACAGGAAGCATTGAGCTCTCTTGAAGAGATTTCACAAATTTGGAGTGCACTTGAGGCTTATCAAGTAACAGATTATTTAAAGCTGGATTTAAATATTGTCAGCCATATGAGCTATTACACAGGTGTTTTATTTGAAGTGTATGCTGACAATGTCGGCTTCCCAATTGGAAATGGCGGCCGCTATGACCACTTATTTGAAAAATTCAACCGTGCTGCACCTGCAACAGGATTTGGTCTGCACTTAGATCGTTTAATTGAAGCTCTAAACGTTACAGAAGATGCAACACTTCAATGTGTGATATACAGCCAGGAACGACGTGCAGAGGCAATCTCTTTTGCGACAGAGCTAAGACAGTCAAATAAACGAGTTGTCATGCAGGATATTACTGGTATTAAAGATGTTGATGCGTATACAAAGAAATTCGAAGAAGTCAGTTATTTTATCGGTTCAAGAAAGGAGGAGCTGTAAAATGAGTCAACAGTTAACAATCGCGATGCCAAAAGGGAGAATTTTTGAAGAAGCGGCAGATATGCTTCGAAAAGCAGGCTATCAGCTTCCTCCTGAATTCGATGAATCAAGAAAATTAATTTTAGACGTTCCAAACGAAAATATTCGCTTCATTTTAGCGAAGCCGATGGATGTTGTGACATATGTTGAGCATGGAGTTGCAGATGTTGGAATTGCAGGGAAAGACGTCATGCTTGAAGAAGATCGTGACGTGTATGAGGTGCTTGATCTGAAAATCAGTGAGTGCTATCTTGCTGTAGCAGGTCTTCCGGATACGAAGATTTCTAATGTCGCACCAAAAGTGGCAACAAAATATCCTAAGGTAGCATCAAGCTACTTCCGCGAGCAAGGGGAACAGGTGGAAATTATTAAATTAAACGGGTCCATTGAGCTTGCTCCTTTAATAGGATTAGCAGAGCGTATTGTTGATATAGTATCAACAGGTAGAACATTAAAGGAAAACGGGTTAGTCGAGCTTGAACATATTTGTCATATTACATCCCGTCTCATCGTAAATCCGGTAAGCTACCGAATGAAGGATGAACCAATTGATGAATTAGTTGAGCGTCTATCAAAAGTAATTGGGGGCTAATCGATGAAAATTACGACAATTACAGATAAAAAGGTTAGTTTAAGAAGAACGATCGATACAGGAACAGAAGAGCAACGTAAAACTGTTCAATCGATCATTGCAGACGTCCGTGAAGAAGGCGATGCTGCGTTATTTTCCTACACAGAAAAATTTGATCGTGTTTCACTAGATTCCTTAAAGGTAACGGAAGCTGAATTTGCAGCAGCCTATGAAGCATTAGATCAAGAATTAATAGATATCATCCGCGAAGCTGGATCCAATATTCGTTCTTTTCATGAAAAACAAAAGAGAGAATCTTGGTTTAGCTACAATGAAGAAGGAACGATGCTCGGACAGAAAATCACGGCACTTGACGCAGTTGGCGTGTATGTACCAGGTGGAACCGCAGCCTATCCTTCATCTGTATTAATGAATGTCATTCCTGCTCAAGTCGCAGGTGTAAAACGAATTGTGCTAGTATCACCGCCAAATCAACAAGGAACTCTTCCTGCAGGTGTACTCGTTGCAGCAAAGGAGCTTGGCATTCAGGAATTGTATAAAGTGGGTGGAGCACAAGCGATTGCAGCACTAGCATATGGTACAGAAACAATTGCTGCTGTTGATAAAATCATGGGTCCTGGAAACATCTTTGTAGCCTTAGCAAAACGAGAAGTGTTTGGGAACGTTGATATCGACATGATCGCAGGACCAAGTGAAATTGTTGTGTTAAGTGATGAAACAGCAAGAGCAAATGAGATTGCAGCAGATCTGTTATCACAAGCTGAGCATGACAAACAGGCATCAAGCATTCTTGTGACAACATCAATGAAGCAAGCAGAAGAGGTAAAAGCTGAAGTCGAACGACAAGTCGATACATTACCGAGAAAAGAAATTGCGAAGGCTTCAATTGAAGCGTATGGACATATTTATGTTGCTGAAGATCTTGAAACAGCGATTGCGGTTGTAAATGAACTTGCCCCTGAGCATCTTGAAGTTCTGACAGAAAATCCAATGGCAAGCCTGAATGAAATCCGCCATGCAGGAGCTATTTTCCTTGGCCGTTATAGCTCAGAGCCTGTTGGTGATTATTTTGCAGGTCCTAACCATGTTTTACCAACAAATGGGACAGCTCGTTTTTCAAGTCCTCTGAATGTTGATGACTTTATAAAAAAATCAAGCATTATTCAATATAGTGAGAAAGCATTCCACAACAATTATGCAAAGGTTGCGAAACTAGCGAGATTAGAAGGCTTGGAAGCACATGCTCGTGCGATGGAAGAAAGGCTTAAATAGGAGGAAAACGAAATGACAAGAACAGCTTCAATTAAACGTGATACAAAGGAAACCCAAATATCTTTGTCCTTTTCAATTGATGGAGAAGGTCAATCTTCTTTAAAAACAGATGTACCATTTATGGATCACATGCTTGACTTGTTTACAAAGCACGGGCAATTTGATTTATCAGTTGATGCAAATGGTGATGTTGAAATTGATGATCACCACACAACAGAGGATATTGGCATTTGCTTAGGACAGGCCATCCGTGAAGCATTAGGAGATAAAAAAGGAATTAAACGCTACGGAAGTGCATTCGTTCCGATGGATGAGGCATTGGCACAAGTTGTTGTTGATCTAAGTAACCGACCACATCTTGAGTTCAGAGGAGAACTCCCAAGCACGAAAGTCGGAACATTTGATACAGAGAATGTCCATGAATTTCTTTGGAAGTTCGCATTGGAAGCACGTATGAATTTACACGTTATTGTCCACTATGGCCGCAACACACACCATATTATTGAAGCGATTTTCAAAGCATTAGCAAGAGCGCTTGATGAAGCGACAATGGTTGATCCACGTATGGAAGGGAAGCTTCCTTCAACGAAAGGGATGTTATAAGCATGATCGCGATTATTGATTATGGCATGGGGAATCTGTATAGCGTCAGCAAAGCGTTGGAACGGATGAATGTGGACTATATTTTAACGAGTGATCAAGAAGAACTTGCCAAAGCTGACGGTTATATTTTACCTGGAGTGGGTTCATTTAACGATGCGATGTCCATCTTGAATGAAACAGGATTAACTCAGTTTATTCAAAACGTGGTATCTGAAGGAAAGCCGTTATTAGGAATTTGCCTTGGTATGCAGCTGTTATTCAATGAAAGTATTGAAAATGGTGAAGCAAAAGGTCTTTCTCTCTTACCTGGCAGGGTCATTCGTATTCCTGAGTCTGTAAACGGTGAATCATACAAGGTACCACATATGGGTTGGAATAACTTGACGATTCGTAACGAAAGTCCTCTATTAGCGGGAATATCCAGTGGTTTTGCTTATTTTGTTCACTCGTATTATGTGGATGCAGCTGATGAAGATACATTGTTAGCGACAGCAAGCTACAGTGTTGAGGTACCGGCAGTTGTAGGGCGCGGCAATGTGTACGGAACACAGTTTCATCCAGAAAAAAGCAGTGAACTGGGGCTGGCCATTTTAGAAAACTATATCAACATGGTGGAAGGAGAAAAACGATGAGTCATTTTATCATTTATCCGGCAATCGATATGCGCGGTGGAAAATGTGTTCGATTGCTTCAAGGAGATTATAACAAGGAAACAGTTTATGGTGATTCTCCTTTTGATATGGCAAAGCAATTTGATGATCAAGGAGCAAGCTGGATTCACATGGTTGATTTAGACGGTGCGAAAGAAGGAAAGCTTGTGAATCATCAGCATGTCATTAACGCTGCTGCGAAACTATCAGCGAAAATCCAAATTGGCGGCGGAATTCGTACAGAGGAAGATGTTGAGTATTATCTATCAAATGGTGTAGACCGTGTTATTTTAGGAAGTGCGGCAATCTCAAATCCTGATTTTGTGAAAAAAATGCTCGCTGCATACGGTGAAAAGATTGCTATTGGTATTGATGCAAAAGACGGCTATGTCTCAACAGAAGGCTGGCTAAATACATCAAATGTAAAAGCAACAGATCTTGGAAAAGAGCTGGCAAACGCTGGTGCTGAAGTATTTATTTTCACAGATATTGCAACAGACGGTATGCTATCCGGTCCAAATGTGGAGGCAGTTGTGGAGATGGCAAAAGCAACTGGTAAACAAGTAATTGCTTCAGGAGGAGTTAGCTCTCTTAAAGACTTGGAAACTCTTTCCGAATACAAACAAACTGGTGTGGCTGGTGCGATCGTTGGAAAAGCTTTATATACAAATCAATTCAGTTTGCCTGACGCATTAAAGGTAGGCGCATCATCATGATTACTAAGCGTATTATCCCATGCCTTGATGTAAAAGAAGGACGTGTTGTCAAAGGTATTCAGTTTTTAGGATTACGAGATGCCGGTGATCCTGTAGAGCTTGCGAAGTTTTATGACCAAGAAGGAGCAGATGAGCTCGTTTTCTTAGATATTTCTGCTTCACATGAAGGACGTAAAACAATGGTTGATGTTGTTGAACAGGTTGCAGCACAGCTTGCGATACCGTTTACGGTTGGCGGTGGGATTAACTCATTGGAGGATATGAAGCGCATCCTGCGTGCCGGAGCTGACAAAGTTTCACTTAACACAGCGGCATTATTAAATCCAGATTTAATTACAGAAGGAGCCGGCTTTTTTGGTTCACAATGTATTGTTGTCGCTATTGATGCTAAATACGATGAAGAGTTAGGCAGCTGGAGAGTCTTTACACATGGCGGCAGAAATGCAACAGAATGGGAAGTTGTCGAGTGGGCCCAGGAAGCAGTGAAGCGTGGAGCAGGTGAAATTCTACTCACAAGCATGGATAGTGATGGCGAAAAAAGCGGCTTTAATCTTGCGCTCAATAAGGCTGTGAGTGAAGCTGTAACGGTTCCGGTCATTGCCTCTGGTGGTGCAGGAAACGCAGAACACTTTTTACATGCCTTTCAAGAGGGGAAAGCAGATGCCGCATTGGCCGCGTCTATTTTTCACTATAAAGAAACATCCGTGAAGGAAGTCAAAGCATATTTAGATCAACAGGGGGTGAATGTACGATGATAGAATCTATTAAGTTTGATTCAAATGGTTTAATTCCTGCCATCGTGCAAGATGCAGCTAGCAAGGAAGTATTAACGTTAGCTTATATGAATGAAGAATCACTGCAAAAAACGATTGAAACAAAGGAAACATGGTTTTACAGCCGTTCCCGTCAAGAGTTGTGGCATAAAGGGGCTACAAGCGGTAACACTCAAAAGGTTGTGGAAATGAGATATGACTGTGATCAGGACGCCATTTTAGTCCTTGTACAACCTGCAGGACCAGCATGTCATACAGGAGCCTACACTTGCTTCAGTGAGACAATCGATAAGCAAGAGGTACAAGCTTCCCAAGACCGTTTCCAAATCTTAAATACGTTAGAAGCGTTAATTGCAGAGCGTGAAAGTGCGCTTCCAGAAGGCTCTTATACAACATACCTATTTACTGAGGGTGTTGACAAGATTTTGAAAAAGGTCGGTGAAGAAGCCGGCGAAGTGATTATTGCAGCAAAAAACCGTGATCACGGTGAGTTAAAATGGGAAGTAGCTGATTTATTATTCCACTTGATGGTGTTATTACGTGAACAGAAGCTTCCGCTGGATGATGTGTTGGAGGTACTTGAAGAACGACATATTGGGAAATAATGAAGAGGGCTGTCTCCATTCAATGGGTTTAGGACAGTCCTCTTTTCATTGCTTAGAAATTAATAAAATCCTTGAACTGTGGATAAGCGCTTCGACATCCAGCTCCAGCGCCTAGCCCCTCGAGTCATAAGCCAATTTAGAATTGAAGGCAAAGAACGCCTTCTATTCTAAATCGTCTTATGCTTGTCGGGGCTGGTCAAGGCGCTTCCGCTTTTGTTCTTTAATGTTGTTTTGATAAGTAATCCCGATTCACAGCTTGAGGAGGCCGTTCAAACCAATTGTTTTTGATCATAATATTAGCGGAGTCTTCTGCATATGATCCAATGTCTTTCATCATTTTTAAATATTTAACCGATAAATCACGTCGCATTGCTAATGCTAACGAACCCCCAATATTACCTAAGCCAATACTATTTAATGAGTTAATATGAAAAAGCATTAATTTATCTGAGAATGGAGCAACTGTAGAATCAGTGACCTCTGTATCCCATGTCCTTGGGGATGGTAACGAACATTCCTCTAAAAGACGTCTGAGAGTTTCCATTATAGCGGAAGCAATGTCAATTCCACGCACAAAATGATTTCGTAATTCTTCTGTTCTGGCTGTTTGTGAAAAACCCATTAGTAATGCTTTCCCTAAAGCATTATTCGTATGGTTCATGGAGATATGGGCAATTTCCGTGGCTGTTAAGGTACGCCTATCACCAAACCAACCGCGAAGAAATCCCTGGTGCTCTACCATAGTCGCTTTATCAGGTTTTGCCAGGTTAGGTGTGCGAAGATACAATCCTTTGGAAAGCTCAATTTCCTTTGCCATTTCCTGAACCTTGGCAGCTTCAGTTAAATAATGAGTATAGATCTCACGCAGATCTTTCCTTGCAGACATTGTAAGGGCCATAGCATCAGCCGCGATGGCAGCCTTTCCTAAATTTCGAATAAAATAAAGGATATAGGGATCAGAAAATAATCTTGGTGCATTCACCTTTACATCCCGTTCTGAAAAACCGATGGGAAGAGGATACTTTTCCTTATGAAAAATCCCGGTTAATGTTCCGATATGCTCCTCACACTTTGCTAGGGCTATGTCAAGAAGCCCTTTTATTTCCGAATCCTCAACGATCTGGCTAAAGTATAGTAAAACTGGCTTACTCGCACTTTCCGACATATACGAAGCCCACAATGCACCTATTTCAGAAGCTGTAAGCTCTATATGATGAGGTGATAACTCTTCTTGATTCATTCATAAATCCTCCTGACGTTGTACTACTCCTATTCTTCGCTTTTTTAAAGTGAATATTTGTTGTTTTATCATTTGGAAGTATTTTTCCAAATCAGGTATGTAACGTCTTTAAATTTTACCTACTACTTTGTAAGCACATCTTGTGGTATACTTACGTACGGTGAAATGAATGAAATGGAGGATTTCAGTGGGAAAACAATTGAGCAAACAACAAAAAAACGCACAGGTTGTCCCGTTTCTCCAAGATGGACAATATTATTATAATAAAGGTCTTAAGGCATACCGAGAGCAAAACTATCAAAAAGCAAGTAAATATCTACAAAAGGCTGTTGACCTGGATCCGATGGATTCTGTCAAACTCTCCCAGCTCGCCACAATCTATACAGATATGGGAAAATACAGTCAATCAAATGAATTGCTTTCATATATACTTGATGAACTTGATAAAGATATGACGGAATGTCACTACTTTATGGCAAACAATTACGCACATCTTGGATTATTTCAGGAAGCATATAAATGTGCAACAGAGTACTCAAAAATAGATCCGTACGGTGAGTTTACTGAGGAAAATGAAGATTTGATTGATCTTTTAACAATGGAGGACGATGATGAAGAGCCATTTTTAAAAGATCCTGATGATTTAATTCTAAAGCAAGATGCAGCGAAGTCTCTTTTAGAATCGAGCCAGTTTGAAGAGGCTATTAACCTGCTTGAAGAAATTGTGGAAGAATATCCTGAATTTTGGTCGGCTCACAATAACTTATCTTTAGCTTATTTTTATGTGGGAGAAGTGGAAAAGGCGAAGCAATACTTGCAAACTGTTCTGGAACGAAATCCTGGCAATCTTCATGCATATTGTAATCTTTTAGTTTTTTATTATTATGAACGTCAGGACGACAAGGTCCAAGAAATTGCTAAAGTATTATCAAATGTTCATCCACTTATATTCGAGCATCGTTATAAGCTGGGAGCAACATTCGCTTTAGTAGGACATTACCCAATTGCCTACAGATGGCTTCGCTCGCTCTATAAACAAGGCTTTGAGGGAGATGAAGTCTTTTATTACTGGTTATCCTATTCTGCTTATTTTACAGGGAATGTCGCCTTTGCTGAGCAAATGTGGGAGCGGGTAATAAAGGAGAACAAAGACAAAGAGGGCTCAGAACCGTGGAATGTGACAGGAGATGCTAAACACCGTGTAGGAAGCATGACACTTGAGGAGCGCCTATACGCAATTTTTCTTGCCATTCAAACAAACAATTTAAATGAGATTCAGCAATATCAATTATCAACGGTACCACAATCACAGCTTGAAAAGGAATTCGTTAAATTTGCCTTATCAAATAATGATAGTACAGACGATAAAATGATCTCATTCTATCAAATTGCAAACTCATTATTTGTTCACTCAGAACAAGATGAATTATTTTTATTTTCTTTCAGAATTCTAATGAAGCTTTATAAAGATAATATCACCTTACAAAATCATCAAGGCTGGGCTGCAGCACTGGACTATGTATGGAGAAACAAGACAAATCAACCAATAAGTCAGGCAACGATCGCATCCCAATACGGAACAAGCGTCGCTACCGTTGGGAAATATGCAAAACTTGTCAAAAGCCTACTACCTTAAAAACCCGCCACTTGGCGGGTTTTTTGGTCCGGAGGGACAGGTTCGTTGTCCCGGTCCTGCTGTGGGTCAGAGGGACAGGTTCATCGTCCCGGTTGAAGAATAAAAACGGGAAAACGGAGTTATTTGCGATTTTAAAATTTTGTTTCCGATTAAGGAAATATATTTGCTATTTCTGAATTTTATTTGCGGTTTTCAACAATTTATTTTCGATTAGACAAATTCCTTCCAAAATCGACATAATTCTGTATCTGCGCTTCCCTTCATGAGCAAAAAAATGGCATCATTCTCTTTAATTTAATACGATGTGTATAGCACAAATTAATTGAAGGGTATTTGTCTTCTAAAAAAAGCAGATAATCAAAGTAAAGGTGTAATCGAAGGAGTGAACAATCATGTCAGAAGAAAAAATTTATGACGTTATTATAGCAGGAGCAGGTCCAGCGGGAATGACGGCGGCTGTTTATACATCACGTGCCAACCTGTCAACACTTATGATTGAACGCGGCGTTCCGGGCGGTCAAATGGCAAATACGGAGGAAGTAGAAAATTATCCTGGTTTTGATCACATTCTCGGGCCTGAACTATCAACAAAAATGTTTGATCATGCGAAGAAATTCGGAGCAGAATATGCATATGGAGATATTCAGGAAATCGTAGATGGAGAAGAATACAAAATTGTCAAAGCGGGAAAAAAAGAATACAAAACAAGAGCCGTTATTATTACAACAGGTGCAGAATACAAGAAAATTGGCGTCCCTGGTGAAAAAGAACTTGGTGGACGTGGAGTTTCTTATTGTGCGGTTTGTGACGGGGCATTCTTTAAAGGAAAAGAACTGGTTGTAGTAGGCGGAGGAGATTCTGCCGTAGAAGAAGGAGTATACTTAACTCGCTTCGCTTCAAAGGTAACAATTGTTCACCGTCGAGACGAACTAAGAGCTCAAAAAATTCTTCAACAACGTGCGTTTGATAACGAAAAAGTCGACTTTATCTGGAATCACACAGTAAAAGAAATACACGAGAAAGACGGTAAAGTTGGAAACGTAACATTAGTGAATACCCAGAATGGTGAAGAACAAGAATTCAAAACAGACGGTGTATTCATATACATCGGCATGGTTCCATTATCAAAACCGTTTGTAAATCTTGGGATTACAAACGAAAATGGATACATTGAGACAAATGATCGTATGGAAACAAGAGTTCCAGGGATCTTTGCAGCTGGTGATATTCGTGAAAAAATGCTTCGCCAAATCGTTACAGCAACTGGTGACGGAAGTATTGCAGCTCAAAGTGCACAACACTATGTAGAGGAATTAGCTGAAAAATTAAAGGCTGTAAAATAAGCGGGACGGAATTGTAAAAGGCTGTCGAAAGATGATTAACAATTTCGTAATTGTGTTTTAACTCTGTTGTAACATGAGTGAAACAATTATGAGGTACTATATAAATAGTAATTGACCCCCTTTTATAAATAGACTTATTTTAGAGCATGGGCGCCCTTTCCCATGCTCCCTTTTTTTGTCGTCTTCTGTTTTTATTTTTCTTTTGAAAAAATGAAACAGTTTTCTTTTACAAACGTATATACATTAGTAAATCCTCTTCTTAGAATTTTTCTCTCGTAAAACAATAAAAGAATAACTAACCTTGCCACCCCTGTAACATCGTGATTTTTTATTGCAAATCACCAATCCTGTTCGTTGTGAAGATAATTTGAAATATAGTATAATGGAAGAAAAAGTACGTTGCTAGAAACAGTAATGTTCTATGGGAAATTGAGGTGAAGAATTTGCAAAGAGTAACCAACTGCGTCTTAATGGAAGGAAATAAAGTTCTTCTCCTGCAAAAACCTAGAAGAGGCTGGTGGGTAGCTCCTGGTGGAAAGATGGAGTTAGGAGAATCGGTGAAGGATACGGTCACTCGTGAATTCCGTGAAGAAACGGGCATATATATTAAAAACCCACAGCTTAAAGGGATCTTTACCTTCATCATTAAAGATGGAACAGATATTGTATCAGAATGGATGATGTTTACGTTCTTAGCAACAGATTACCAAGGAACAAATGTATTGGAATCTGAAGAGGGAACGATTACTTGGCATGATAAAGATGTTATTCAGGATTTGCCAATGGCACCTGGTGATCATCACATCTTGGATTATGTGATAAAGGGAACAGGAATGCTTTATGGTACTTTTACATACACACCTGATTATGAGTTACTTTCCTACCGCTTAGATCCACAATAAGACGGGGATATCAGATGTGTGGCATATTTTCTTACAAACGTACATGAGCAAAAGGGAAAACATGGTAACGTTAAAATAAACGATGGAGAAGAAAGAGGGGAGGATATGAAATGACGATTGAACAAAATGATCAGCAGACACCACAAGAGGTGCAAATGGTGATTATTACAGGTATGTCCGGGGCAGGTAAAACAGTTGCCATTCAAAGCTTTGAAGACTTAGGATATTTCTGCGTGGACAACTTGCCTCCAACTTTATTACCAAAATTCTTAGAGTTAATGAAAGAGTCAGGCGCGAAAATGAATAAAGTGGCACTTGTAATGGATCTTCGTGGAAGAGAATTTTTTGATAGCTTGTTTGAAGCTCTTGATGATTTAGCGGAGAATGCATGGTTAACACCACATATCTTGTTTTTGGATGCAAAAGACTCAACTCTCGTGACAAGGTACAAAGAAACCAGACGTTCCCACCCGTTAGCATCAAAGGGTCTTCCATTAGAAGGAATTGGCCTTGAAAGAGAACTTCTTGAGGAATTAAAAGGAAGAGCACAGCTTATTTTCGATACATCTGATCTAAAGCCGCGAGAGCTAAGAGAAAAAATACTAAAACAATTCTCTTCAAGTGTTGAGCATACATTTACGGTAAATGTTACATCATTTGGGTTTAAATACGGTATTCCAATTGATGCAGACCTTGTCTTTGATGTACGCTTTTTACCTAACCCGCACTATATCGATCATATGAGACCAAAAACTGGTTTACAGGAAGAGGTTTCTTCCTATGTGTTAAAATGGAATGAAACTCAGAAGTTCTTAGAAAAGCTGCAAGATCTGCTCACGTTTATGCTGCCTTACTATAAGCGTGAAGGCAAAAGTCAACTCGTTATTGCGATTGGATGTACAGGAGGACAACATCGCTCAGTAACATTAGCTGAATACATTGCCAATTACTATAAAAATGACTACCACACTCAAGTGTCACATCGAGACATTGAGAAAAGAAAGCATCATTAAAGTAATGGCAGAAACATTACCTAAGGTAGTCATCATCGGCGGCGGTACAGGATTATCGGTTTTATTAAGAGGCTTAAAGAAATTTCCTGTTGATATTACTGCGATTGTAACTGTTGCCGATGATGGCGGGAGCTCAGGAAGGCTCCGAAATGAATTAAATATCCCACCTCCTGGAGATATTCGCAATGTATTAGCAGCATTATCTGATGTTGAACCTCTCGTTGAAGAGCTGTTCCAGCATCGTTTTAACAAAGGAAATAATTTAATTGGTCATTCGTTAGGAAACTTAATCCTGGCGGCAATGACGAACATTACCGGTGACTTTGTCCATGCGATCAGAGAAATGAGCACAGTGTTAAATGTGAGGGGAAAAGTATTGCCGGCTGCAAACACAAGCGTAGTTTTGCATGCAGAGATGGAAGATGGAACCGTTGTGTCAGGAGAATCAAAGATTCCTTTTTCAGGAAAGAAGATTAAGCGGGTGTTCCTCAGTCCGAATAAGATTGAACCACTGCAGGAAACGGTTGATGTGATTCGGGAGGCTGATTTAATTGTCGTCGGACCCGGCAGCTTATATACAAGTATTTTACCGAATCTTCTTGTTCCAAAAATAGGGGAAGAGGTTCGCAAAGCAAAAGCAAAAAAAGTGTATATTTGTAATGTAATGACACAAGCTGGCGAGACGTTGGATTTCTCTGCTAGTGATCATGTAAAAGCTTTATACGATCATATGCAGGAATCTTTCATTGATACAATTCTTGTCAATGAAGAGGAAATTCCGGCACACATTAAATCTCTTTATGAGGAGGAACTCGCAAAGCCGGTCCATTATGATATTGAGAACCTAAAGTCACTTGGGCTGGAAGTGTTAACAGATAAAATTGTAAGTTATGAAAACAATGTGATAAGACATGATACAAACAAGGTAGCTAAGCTATTATATGGAATTCTACAACATGAGATGACATGAGTTCCTGGTAAAGAATGGGGGTGCAGAAATGTCATTTGCATCTGAGACGAAAAAGGAATTAACCAACTTAGAACTAAAACCATGCTGTTTGAAAGCAGAACTTTCAGCACTTATTCGAATGAATGGATCACTTTCATTTTCGAATCGTATGCTTATCTTAGATATTCAAACGGAAAATGCAGCGATTGCAAGAAGAATTTATACTCTTCTAAAAAAACAATATGAAATATCAGTCGAACTGCTTGTTCGAAAAAAGATGCGCTTAAAGAAAAACAATGTCTATATTGTGCGTCTTGTTGAGCGAGCAAAAGAGATTTTAGAAGATCTTAATATTCTCAATGAAGGTTTTACATTTTATAGAAGTATTTCTGAAGACCTGGTGAAGAAGAAATGTTGCAAGCGCTCTTATATTAGAGGAGCCTTCCTTGCAGGAGGGTCTGTGAATAATCCGGAAACTTCATCCTATCACCTTGAAATTTTCTCACAATATAAGGAACATAATGATTCTCTTTGTGAGTTAATGAATACATTTGAATTAAACAGTAAAACTTTGGAACGTAAAAAAGGATTTATTACGTACTTAAAGGAAGCCGAAAAAATTACAGAATTTTTGAATATCATCGGCGCACATCAGGCATTACTTAGATTTGAAGACGTTCGAATTGTCCGGGATATGCGGAATTCTGTTAATCGTTTAGTCAACTGTGAAACAGCCAATCTAAACAAAACAATAGGAGCTGCTCTTAGACAAGTTGAAAATATTCGCTTTATTGATGAAAGAATTGGTTTAGATGCTCTACCGGATAAATTGCGGGAAATCGCAAGACTCCGAGTAGAATACCAGGATGTTACACTAAAAGAGCTTGGAGAAATGGTTTCAAGCGGTACAATTAGCAAATCAGGCATTAATCATCGCTTAAGAAAGCTTGACGAAATAGCTGAACAACTTAGATCAGGCCAGCCGTTATCTATAAAATAATAATAAAAAGGAAGAGGAGATTACCATGGTTGAAAAGTTAGTTGAAGTAAATCTAAAAACAGGTTTACAGGCACGTCCAGCAGCATTATTTGTACAAGAGGCGAATCGCTTTGCATCAGATATATTTTTAGAGAAAGATGGAAAAAAAGTAAATGCAAAGAGCATTATGGGTTTAATGAGTTTAGCTGTTAGCTCTGGAGCAGAAATCAACCTTATTGCTGAAGGCAGCGATGAGCAGGAAGCTGTAGACGCATTAGCTAAGTTTGTTGAACAAGAAGGGTAATAACAAGACACACCGAAGTTTACAGGCGGTGTGTCTTTCTGTTTAGAAGTAGTAGGTTTTGAACATGCTTATCATCAGACATTAATTTGCTTTTAAAACAAAAAAGCTAAAACCGTATTGGCTTTAGCTTTTTATCAATTTTATTTTCCTAGAGTATTACGATCTAACACTTTATCAATTAAACCATACTCCAGTGCACGTTCAGCTGTCATGAAGTTATCACGCTCTGTGTCACGCTCGATCACATCTAGTGGTTGACCTGTACGATCAGATAAAATTTTGTTTAATTTATCACGTAAGAATAAGATACGTTTTGCAGCAATTTCGATTTCAGTTGCCTGTCCTTGAGCTCCACCAAGTGGTTGGTGAATCATCACTTCAGAGTTAGGAAGAGCATAACGCTTTCCTTTGTCTCCAGCTGCAAGTAGGAATGCACCCATTGAAGCAGCCATACCGATACAGATTGTTGATACACTTGGCTTAATAAACTGCATTGTGTCATAGATAGCCATACCAGCTGTGATAGATCCACCCGGGCTGTTAATATAGATCGAGATATCTTTCTCTGGATCTTCTGCTTCTAAGAAAAGTAGTTGAGAAACGATAGAGTTTGCCACATTATCGTCAATTCCACTACCAAGCATGATGATACGGTCTTTTAAAAGACGGGAGTAAATGTCATAAGCACGCTCACCACGGTTTGTTTGTTCGATAACTGTAGGGATTAAATTCATTTTCGTATTCCTCCTTTAATATAAGAAAGATTTTTCGTCCTAAAGGGTATTATGTAGATACTATGTAATCCTTTAAGACTTTACACATAGACATGAAACAAAAGGTAAATCTTTATGTATCTCCATCATACAACTAAGGTCAATAAAGGTCAAACGAAAAGACCAATGCAGCACAATGAATTTTAAATATGGATATCTATGTGTTCCTTACTATCCTATGTATGGTAAAAGCATAACATGTAATCATGTTTCCCACATTTTTTGGATTTCAAACAACAAAAGCGCAAGCGCCTTGATCAGCCCCGACAAGCATAAGACGATTTAGAATAGAAGGCGTTCTTTGCCTTCAATTCTAAATTGGCTTATGACCTCGAGGGGCTAGGCGCTGGAGCTGGATGTCGTGCGCTTAGCCACAGTTCAAGAATTTTTATGGATATCCTAAACAATACTAAGAAAAGCAGCACCCATAAGATGCTGCTTATCATACATATTTTTAGAATGGTTTGATTGTCATTAGGATAATTAAGATAATAGCTGAAATATGTAATACATTGTTTAATGGAGCGGATTGTTTTGCGAGTGTTATGTACTCCTCCGGTAGCTCCTCACCTTGATGGTTTTCAAGAGCTTGCATTTGAGCCTTTGCTTTCTTTGGTAATAATCCTGCGGCAATTGGTTGGACAGCCACATAAATAACAAGTGATGCAATGTACCAAATTTCTTTGAATAAATAAGGATTAATAATGGCCATGATGATTCCTGTAATTAATAATACAATGCTTCCAACCTTCGCAAACTTTTCGATCCCTTCTGAAACAGCAAGCGCAAATTTCGCTTGTGAAACTGTTTTGACACTGCGCATCAAAACAGGCATGCCAAAGCTGGCACCAAGCCCAACAACTGCTGCAACAATATGGATTAGTAATAATAATGAGTAAATTGTCATAGTGCACCTCCTCCTTTTTACCTATATTGTAAATTATACATAAAAAGGGATAAATTAGAACCGTTATTTTGAAAGTATTTTTCCAATAAGAATACTTGAAAAGACAGTTGAAATTAAGAGAAAGTTAAAGTATAATTCATCGTACTGACATATATTGTGCGCTCGTAGCTCAGTTGGATAGAGCGGTGGTTTCCGGTACCACGTCTGTCGGGGGTTCGAATCCCTTCGAGCGCGTCTATAAATTCAAGAAAAGCAAGGGTTTGAGTTGATCTCAGGCCCTTGCTTTTTTTATGTAGTAAAAACATTGGAAACTACCAAATCAACGTGCTGCTGTGTATGTAGGCTTTTTTATTTTGGCTTGAAAAATGTCATGCTGCTAATACCTTACTTAAATTAGAAACACGGACACAATAGTCTTGAAAAATACGTAGACTCTATATGTACAAACATAAAGGAGGTATATATGGGGCTTATTATTTCTGATTTCAAACGACGTAAATTAAATAAATTTAAAATATTATATTCTATATTTTTAAATCGTGGGGTATCTGCTGTTCTAATTTATAGGATTTCTTTTTGGTGTTATAAACATAAAATGAAATTTTTAGCGTCTTTATTGTATCAACTAAATGTCTTGATTAATTCATGTGAAATATCATACAGCGCTGAAATAGGAAAAGGTTTTGCTATTGTTCATCCTGTAGGAGTTGTAATTGCAAGTATAAAAGCAGGAGACAATTTAACTGTTTTTCAAAACGTGACGATTGGTAAAAATGGCAAAGTTAATTCGAAAGGTCTATCAAGACCAGAAATTAAAAATAACGTTACTATATATTCAGGAGCAGTTATAGCAGGTCCTCTTGTTATCGGTGAAAATGTTATTATCGGAGCTAATACGGTAGTGCAGAAAGATCTACCGGATGGATCAAAAGTGATTGGTCAAAGACCTTCTATACAATATTCACCTGTAAATCCAGTATCGAACGTGGAGTGAAAGGAACAAAAAATCTAATACTGTAAAAGGGGCCGACCCAAAAGTCTAGATTTTAGACCTTGGGTTAGCCTTTTTTCATACTTTTATTTTTTTAATTCAGTTAACGTAAAAACCGAGACGTTCCATTGCGCTCCAGACACTTGCTTTCCGCGGGGAGGAAGCTGAGCCTCCTCGCCTTCGGCTGTGGGGTCTCAGCCTTTCCTCACTTCCCGCAGGAGTCAAGTGTCTTACGCTCCATTCCACTATCGATCTAAAATTATATTCATAGAAGCAAAACCCCTACGAAAACAGTCTTTTTTAAAGAGTAATTAAACAACAAAAAAATCGCCCCATTTTGTATAATTAAGTTACCACACCAAATTATCCAAGAAAGGAACGATTTTTTATGAAATATGATCATATCTCTTTCGTTAATTATAACATGAATCAGTTAGTTCTTCCATTAGACCTTGAAATTCTCATCCCTCAAAATCATTTATCTACCATTGTCCATGAAGCTGTAGAAAAGCTAGACGATACATTGTTATTTCAACCCTACAAAGGTGGTGGACGCCCATCATATCATCCAAAAATGTTACTTAAAGTCATCGATTATGCTTATACACAAAAAATTTACTCAGGAAGACAGATGGAAAAGTTACTAACCGAAAATATCTACTTTATGTGGTTAAGTGGTAGTCAAACTCCTGATTTTCGTACAATCAATCGGTTTCGATCCGAGCGAATGAAAGATATTATCTATCAAGTCTTCTTTTCAATTGTAGAGTTACTACGTGAAAAAGGATTGGTAAAGCTGGAGCACTATTTTGTTGATGGGACTAAGATAGAAGCAAATGCAAATCAATATACATTTGTTTGGAGAAAAGCGACAGAAAAATATGATAAAAGTTTAGATGACAAATATCGTCAACTCGCTTTCCAAATTGAGCAAATCCTTGAAGAAGAGGAAAAGTCCGCCCCTTCCGCGGGGCTAGAAGAAAAGCTGAAAGAAACACCGATTACTTCAGAACAGATTGAACATAGTATTAAAAAGTTAGAAAAACATTTAGAAACAGAACCCAAAAATAAAGAGGCGAAAAAAGTTGTTCGATTACTAAAAAAAGATTATCTTCCTCGTAAAGTGAAATATGAAGAACAAAATCGACTATTCAATGGAAGAAACAGTTTCTCGAAAACAGACACTGATGCGACCTTTATGAGAATGAAGGAAGATCATATGCGAAATGGGCAATTAAAACCAGGATATAATGTACAAACAGGGACAGAAGGTCAGTTTATTACGGGCTTCTCACTTCATCAAAGAGCAGGTGATCCAAGTTGCTTAATCCCTCACCTCAAACACTTGGAGGTGCACGGAGTGAAACCCCAAAAAATAGTTGCCGATTCTGGCTATGGTAGTGAGGAAAACTATGATTTTCTCGAAAGAGAAGGACGAACAGCATACATAAAATATAATACGTTTGATCAAGAACAAAAAAAGAGCTGGAAAAAGAAAATCGATCGTGTAGAAAATATGGAGTACGATGAGGAGGTAGATGAGTTTATTTGTGCAAACAAGCAACGCCTTATTTTTCAGTATGAAACCACAAGAACATCAGATAATGAATATGTATCAATTAAAAGAAGATATTCTTGTTTTGAATGTACCGGCTGCCCATTCCAAATAACTTGTGCCAAAGGGAAAGAACAAAAAACAATTACAATATCTCTAGAAAATCAAAGGCAAAGAAAAGAGATTCGTGAACGTCTTCAGAGTGAGGAAGGCCGGAAATTATATAGTCAACGAAAATGCGATGTGGAAAGTGTATTTGGACAGTTAAAACACAATCAACAGTTCAGACGGTTTTCAATGCGGGGTCTCCAAAAAAATACGATTGAATGGGGGCTTCTTTGCGTTGCACATAACTGTAAAAAAATGCAGAAAGCGATAAAAAGAAATAAAGAAATGAGGAAAATTGATACCAATAAGGGTTAGGAATAGCCCTTTTAATTGAAAAATCCCACTATTTGGATTCTTATAAAAACACATAAGAAAAGGGTGCTCAAAAGGTTGTCATTTAACGACCTTTTGAGTCACCCTCTTTTTTATGTTTTTAATAAGTGATCAATTATAAAATCATAAGGGGAACGAGGTTAATATTCTGAATTTAGGAGTCCTACAAGATACAACTCATTCTTGGTGCAATGATAACTTCAGAAAGTTAATGGCTTGTCGGTCCAAATACATGGAGTAAAATACGAAAAAGAAACTTCCCGTTTAAAAACGGGAAGTTTTCTTTATGCAAAGGTATATCAACCTTTCATCTGACTGATAATGATCCTGAGGAGGTGTGCGTAATGGACGAGGATTTATACATTATCAACGCTAAAGCAACTATCTTATCTTCATTATTAAACGGAAATATACCGTCAGCAGAAGAATGTCATCTCACAGCAGAAGAGTTCAATAAAATATGTGGGATGTTATATAACGAAGGATTTGTGAGACGGACAAACTTGGGAAATGCCCTTAATGCTGAAGTATCAGATAAAGGGATGAGCTTTCTTCATATGATCACAGAAGCCTAAAAGCCAAAAACAAGGTTTTTAGGCTTTATTTTTTCTTACATCTTTGCTCAAAAAATTAAAGTGACAATGTGTCACTTTTTTTATTGACTTATGACACGGTGTCATTATATAATACATCTTGCGATCAATTATGACACGGTGTCACTTATTGGAGAGGAAGTGAACAAATTGCCTAAACAAACATTTTTTCAAATACCAAAAGAAAAACAGGATACTTTAATTCAAGCAGCTAAGGAAGAGTTTTCCAGAGTTCCATTACATGAAGCGTCAATTGCCAATATTGTTAAGAGTGCTGGAATTCCAAGAGGAAGCTTTTATCAATATTTTGAGGATAAAGAGGATTTATTTTATTACTTAACAAACCAGTTGATTCAAAGAAATAATGAACGATTTATCACAATATTAAAGGACAAAAATGGAGATATATTCGAAGCATTTATTGAATTGTTTCAATTAGTCATCAAGAACCAAAGAGAGCAGGAGTATAAAAACTTCTTTAAAAATGTTTTTCTCAATATGAATTACAAATTGGAAAACAAGTTAGCGGATCATATGTATGAAAACAAGAAAAAGCAGTATCAAAATATCCTTGCTTTAATCAATCGAGATCAATTAAACATTAAAGATGAAGAAGAACTACGTCAGGTCGTTAAAATTTTGAGAGCTATTACCTCCCAAAATTTTGTTCAGGTTTTCGGTCAGGATTTAACGAATGAAGAAGCGTTAAACAATTATATGGCACAAATTGAGTTACTTAAAAGAGGACTTTGCAAGAAAGAATACCAAGTGAAAAACACTAACGAAGAAATTTACATGAAAGAAGGTTAAATGATGGAAGATACTTTACAAAAAAAACCGCCATATTTAATGATTGCTATTTTATTTATTGGAGCTTTTGTCTCTTTCTTAAATAACTCGCTATTAAACGTGGCACTGCCATCTATGATGGTGGACTTGGAAATTAAGGACTATTCTACAATTCAATGGCTTGCTACTGGTTACATGTTAGTCAGCGGTGTTTTAATTCCGGCATCAGCATTTTTACTAACGAAGTTTTCCAACCGAAGATTATTTATCACTTCAATGATTATATTTACGTTAGGTACTGCATTAGCTGCGTTTGCACCTAGCTTCGGTTTATTACTTACTGGACGTATGATTCAAGCGGCAGGTTCTTCTGTAATGGGACCTTTATTGATGAATGTTATGCTTGTCAGCTTCCCGCGTGAAAAACGTGGTGCAGCAATGGGTGTTTTCGGATTAGTTATGATTACCGCTCCGGCAATTGGACCAACATTATCCGGTTATATCGTGGAGAACTATGACTGGCGTTTACTTTTTGAAATGATTTTACCATTAGCTGTTATTACTCTAATCTTAGCATTTTGGAAGTTTGAGAACGTTATGGAACAAAACAAAGAAGCAAAGCTTGATTACTTATCAGTTGTTTTATCTTCAATCGGTTTTGGTGGTTTATTATATGGATTCAGTTCTGCAAGTGCAGATGGCTGGACAGATCCAATCGTGTTAACTACTCTCATTGCTGGTGTGATTGCCTTAATCATTTTCGTTGTCCGTCAATTGAAAATGGAAAAACCATTATTAGACTTGAGAGTATATAAATATCCAATGTTTGCACTAGGATCTGTTGTAATGATTGTCAATGCAGTAGCGATGTTCTCCGGGATGATTTTAACACCTGCTTATGTGCAAAATGTTCGTGGAATTTCACCGCTGGATTCTGGTTTAATGATGTTACCTGGTGCGGTTATTATGGGATTGATGTCACCAATTACAGGTAAGCTATTCGATAAATTCGGTCCACGTGCTCTAGCTGTTTTAGGATTATCGATTACAGCAGTCTCAACTTACATGTTAGCGAATGTGCAACTGGACACTAGTTATGGCCATATTATTCTTATCTACTCACTTCGTATGTTTGGGATGTCAATGGTAATGATGCCAATTATGACAAATGGTTTAAATCAATTACCAACTGTCTTAAACCCACACGGAACAGCTGTTAATAATACTGTTCAACAAGTGTCAGGTTCAATTGGTACAGCTATTCTTGTTACAATCATGAACTCTGTAACAACATCAGAAGCAGAAAACTTAATGACTGGTGTTGACCCTACAACGTTAACGGCATCTAGTCAGGCACTAATCATGCAGAAGTCACTATTAGAGGGAATTCAATATTCTTTCTATGTTACTTTAGTTATTAATATCGTAGCAATTTTGTTATCTTTCTTTATAAAACGTGTTGATACGAGTAAAGAAGCTGTTCAGAAATTAAATAAAGAGGCTAAAACACAAATGAAGCCTAAGACGATATAATAGTCAGAGCCGATTCCTAAGTAGGAGCGGCTCTTTTTGTCTATGAGGAGGAGTGAAATGTGTCGGATTTTGTCTAATAGCAAATAAATTTTGAGAATCGCAAATAAATTCCAGGAATCACAAGTAAAATTAATAAATAGCAAATAAAAACTCAAAATTGCAAATAAAATCAAATTTGCAAGAACATCACATATGTATAACCACTCAATACATAAATATAGTAAAAAAATACTTGTGTAATAGAATCAATGATTAGTAAAATAGTAAATGTAAGCGCTTTCGTTGAACGCTTTTCAACCGATTGTGTAAACTATTATTGGGAGGAAATAAAAATGAAAATGGATTTAGTGCAACAACAGGGGTTAAAACTAAATATGACTCAAGAACTTCAACAAGCCATCTCACTTTTGCAGTATTCCTCAGCAGATTTGCTTTCATATGTGCGGGAGCTTACATTAGAAAATCCTCTTATTGAAGTGAAGGAGAGAAGTAAATCACTCTTCCGTCATTCAAGATCATCCTCAACTAAACAATCCTTTATTGAAAATACGGTAAAAGAAAAAACAAATCTTCGCGACCATTTACGGCATCAGCTAATTAATTTTTCGTTATCAAAGCAAGATCGGGCATGTCTTGAACTGCTCATCAACGCATTGGATTCAAATGGATATGTAAAAGATTCACTTGAAGATCTGGCACATTTAATGAATGTTAACGAAGAGGTAGTTGAAAGTAAATTGTATTTTCTTCAAAGCTTAGATCCTGCCGGAATCGGTGCCCGCTCACTTCAGGAGTGTATTTTGCTGCAACTAAGACGTTTGCACACTAGAAATGAGCTCGCGGAAACGATTATATCTGACCATTTTCACTTGTTCGCTGAAAAATCCTGGAAGGAACTTGCCAAACTTCTAAAAATAAAAATAAATCAAATTCAAGAAATTCATGAAGTGATCAAACAGTTGGAACCAAGACCGGGGTTGAAGTATGGAGTAGACGATAGTACATATGTAACTCCGGACATGACAATAAAAGAAGTAAATGGCGCTTGGCATATCATTTATCATGATGAGTTAATTCCGAAGTTAATGGTTCATGATCCTCTGGAAACAAACGGACCGGTTAGAATAGATAAGGAAACGAAAAGTTTTTACACTAAAAATCTTACTCAAGGAAAATGGTTGATGCGGGCAATTGAACAAAGAAAAGAAACGATGATGAGTGTGATGAATGAAATCTTAAAAAAACAAAGTGATTTTCTTACTAAAGGGAAAAGTTCACTTAAACCATTGACACTAAAGGATATTGCAGATATGTTAGACATTCATGAATCAACAGTTAGTCGTACGGTAAAAGATAAGTTTGTTCAAACTCCACATGGATTAATGAACATGAAATCTTTTTTCACAACAAAGCTATCTGATAACCAAGGTGATGTTTCAACAGCTGCTGTTAAATTAAAACTAAAAGAAGTCATAGATTCAGAGAATAAGAAAAAACCTTTGTCAGACCAAAAAATAGCAAATACGTTAAAAACATTGTATGATATTGATATTTCCAGAAGAACGGTGACAAAATATCGTGAGCAATTAACAATTCCAACGTCTTCAATAAGGAAAGAATATTAATAAATGAAATGGAAGTGCAGGCAGCTGTGAAAAAAGTAGTCTTTTATTCAAAAGAGAATTGCTCGTTATGTGATAAAGGATTAGCCATTATTCATGAACTGCAGGAAGAGTTCGATTTTGAGTATGAAATAGTTGATATTTATCAAGATGATGAGCTCCTGGAAAAGTTTCAAATTATGATTCCAGTTGTTGAAATCGAAAAAGAAGTCGTCACATATGGGATTTTGGATAAAGATTCCATAAGAAAGCGTTTACTTTAAAAAGTCAGTAAACATTTCTTGAATATGTAATTTTCCCCTGTTAAAATAAAGTTATGGCAAGGGAGATTTTTTTTTGAGATGGTGGGACACAATATGTCACAGTGGGACCATTTAAGTCCATATCGACTCAGAAAGGGATAGCAAAAATGAAATCACTTATCGAAGTACAAAAAAAATTATTGCCTGACCTGTTACCGGTTATGCAAAAACGCTATCAAATTCTTCAGTACATACGGTTAATGCAGCCGATTGGACGCAGAAGTCTCTCAACTAGCCTGGGTATTAGTGAAAGAATTCTAAGAAATGAAGTGCAATTTCTGAAGGATCAAAATCTAATTGACATTCAAACTTCAGGTATGACCTTAACAGAAGAAGGAACATCATTGCTTATTCACCTTGAGGAAATGATGAAAGATGTTTTAGGATTGTCTTCTTTGGAAAATACATTAAAGAAGCGATTCAATTTAAACAGAGTCATTGTTGTTTCCGGTGATAGTGATCAATCTCCATGGGTTAAAAAAGAAATGGGAAGAGCATGTGTAACATGTATAAAAGAGCGATTAAAGGGTAATAATATCGTCGCTGTAACTGGTGGTACTACGTTGGCAGCTGTTGCAGAAATGATGACTCCTGATAGTAAAAATCGCGATACTTTATTCGTCCCGGCACGTGGAGGATTAGGAGAAACCGTTGAAAACCAGGCGAACACGATTTGCGCTAAAATGGCCGAACGTGCGAGCGGTGATTACAGACTTCTCTATGCTCCTGATCAACAGCTAAGTAAAGATGCATACCAGGCGATTATTGAAGAGCCGTCGATCAAAGAAACTTTAACAATCTTGAAATCAGCCAGTATGGTCGTTCATGGAATAGGGGACGCTAAAACTATGGCGGAGCGTCGGAAAACTCCTGAAGAACATTTTCGGAAGATTATCGACGGGAAGGCTGTTGCTGAAGCGTTTGGTTATTATTTTGACCAGCATGGTGAGATTGTACATAAAGTTCAAACGGTGGGGATTCAATTAGATGACATTGAGGAAATACCAACTGTTATTGCGGTTGCAGGAGGGGCCTCAAAAGCAAAGGCAATTAGAGCCTACATGAAACAAACATTGGACTCTATTTTAATTACAGATGAAGCCGCAGCTATTGAGTTAATAAGGGATTAACACTCCCTGATTATAAAAAGTTCTTCTCTTTACAAGAGTAGAACCATTTCTTATGAAAGTGTTCGAGGTAAACCCTTGAACAAATTAAAGGAGGAAATTAATCATGGCAGTAAAAATCGGTATTAATGGTTTTGGACGTATTGGACGTAATGTATTCCGCGCAGCTTTAAAAAATCCTAACGTTGACGTAGTAGCAGTTAACGACTTAACAGATGCTAACATGTTAGCTCATCTTTTAAAATATGATTCTGTACACGGAAAATTAGATGCAGAAGTTTCTGTTGACGGTAACAACCTTGTTGTTGACGGAAAAACAATCCAAGTTTCTGCTGAGCGTGACCCAGCGAAATTATCTTGGGGAGCTCAAGGAGTAGAAATCGTTGTTGAATCTACTGGTTTCTTCACTAAACGTGCAGATGCTGCGAAACACTTAGAAGCAGGTGCGAAAAAAGTTATCATCTCTGCTCCAGCTAGTGACGAAGATATCACAATCGTTATGGGTGTTAACGAAGACAAATACGATGCAGCTAGCCACGATGTAATCTCTAACGCTTCTTGTACAACTAACTGCTTAGCTCCATTTGCGAAAGTATTAAACGATAAATTCGGTATCAAACGTGGAATGATGACAACTGTTCACTCATACACAAATGACCAACAAATCTTAGACTTACCACATAAAGACTACCGTCGTGCTCGTGCGGCAGCTGAAAACATCATCCCAACTTCAACTGGTGCTGCAAAAGCTGTTTCTCTAGTATTACCTGAATTAAAAGGTAAATTAAACGGTGGCGCTATGCGTGTTCCAACTCCAAACGTTTCTTTAGTTGACTTAGTTGCTGAGTTAGAAAAAGAAGTAACTGTTGACGAAGTAAACGCAGCACTAAAAGAAGCTGCTGAAGGCGATTTAAAAGGTATCCTAGGATACAGCGAAGAGCCATTAGTATCTGGTGACTACAATGGTAACATTAACTCTTCTACAATCGATGCATTATCAACAATGGTAATGGAAGGCCAAATGGTAAAAGTAATCTCTTGGTATGACAACGAAAGTGGTTACTCTAACCGTGTAGTTGACCTTGCTGACTACTTAGCTTCTAAAGGTCTTTAATTCGTAAGAGTTAACGAACTATATAGCTACAAACCAATGGGGAAAGGGGATCATCCCCTTTCCTTATTTTTTACTTTCAGAAAGTATAAAACTAAGGCTTGCGCCATTAGGACTTGGCGATAAGTCAAATTTTTAAAATGCACGATACCTAACTTATCTGGACCTCATTCCGCTATACCTGACCTTCTGCTAATTATTAGCTGGAGATAGCAACTGATTTCAGGATATAATGTTAGATGTGTGCAATAAGCTTAGTTTTAATAAAAAGGGAGGGCTTTTCATGAACAAAAAATCAGTGAAAGACATTGATGTTAAAGGAAAAGTCGTCTTTTGTCGCGTTGATTTTAACGTTCCGATGAAGGATGGACAAGTTACGGACGATACTCGTATCCGTGCCGCATTACCAACGATTCAATACTTAAGTGAACAAGGTGCGAAAGTTGTTTTAGCAAGTCACTTAGGTCGTCCAAAAGGTGAAGTAGTGGAAGAGTTACGCTTAAATGCTGTAGCTGAAAAACTTCAAGAGCTTTCTGGTAAAAATGTTGTGAAAACTGATGAAGCTTATGGTGATACGGTTAAAGCTGAAATTGCTAAATTAGAAGAAGGCGGTCTTCTATTACTAGAAAACGTACGCTTCTATGCTGGTGAAGAGAAAAATGATCCAGAATTAGCAAAAGCGTTTGCTGACCTTGCTGATGTTTATGTGAACGATGCTTTCGGTGCAGCTCACCGTGCACATGCTTCTACTGAAGGGATCGCAAAACACCTTCCGGCAGTTGCAGGTTTCTTAATGGAAAAAGAACTTGAAGTATTAGGTAAAGCATTATCTAATCCAGAACGTCCATTCACAGCGATCATTGGTGGAGCAAAAGTTAAGGATAAAATCGGTGTAATCGATAACTTACTTGATAAAGTGGACAACTTAATCATTGGTGGCGGACTAGCTTACACATTTATCAAAGCTTTAGGCCATGATGTTGGTAAATCCCTATTAGAAGAAGACAAAATTGATTTAGCAAAATCATACCTTGATCAAGCAAAAGAAAAAGGTGTTAACTTCTATATGCCTGTAGATGTTGTTGTGGCAGACGACTTCTCAAACGATGCCAACACACAAGTTGTATCAATTGACAGCATTCCAAGTGATTGGGAAGGTCTTGATGCAGGTCCAAAAACACGTGAAATCTATGCTGACGTTATTAAAAACTCCAAGCTTGTTATTTGGAACGGACCAATGGGTGTATTTGAATTAGATACATTCGCTGGAGGAACAAAAGCAGTTGCAGAAGCATTAGCTGAGGCAAATGATACATATTCCGTTATCGGAGGAGGAGATTCAGCTGCTGCTGTCGAAAAGTTTGATTTGGCTGATAAAATGAGCCACATTTCAACTGGCGGTGGAGCATCTCTTGAATTTATGGAAGGTAAAGAGCTTCCAGGTGTAGTTGCATTAAACGATAAATAAAAAAACAATACAAAACGTTTGAAAGGTGCTCACCTTTTAACGGCATCTACCTGACTTCAAACATTTTGTATGCAATGAGGACGGTGTAAGCAATGAGAAAACCAATTATCGCAGGTAACTGGAAAATGAACAAAGTTGCTTCAGAAGCGAAAAGCTTTGTTGAAGAAGTAAAAAGCCTGGTACCTACAGCAGAAAATGTGGACTCAGTAGTTTGTGCTCCAGCTCTATTTTTAGAAAGCCTTGTTAGTTTAACAGAAGGTACTGACTTAAAAGTAGGTGCACAAAACATGCACTTCGAAGAAAACGGTGCATTCACTGGCGAAATCAGCCCGGTTGCATTGAAAGACCTTGGTGTTAGCTACGTGATCCTTGGACACTCTGAGCGCAGAGAAATGTTCGCTGAAACTGATGAAACAGTTAACCAAAAGACACTAGCTGCTTTCAAACACGGTTTAACTCCAATCGTTTGCTGTGGTGAAACATTAGAAGAGCGTGAAGCTGGCAAAACAAATGATCTTGTTGGCGACCAAGTAACGAAAGCTTTACAAGGTTTATCAGAAGATCAACTTAAACAAACAGTTATTGCGTATGAGCCAATTTGGGCAATCGGAACTGGAAAATCTTCATCTGCTGAAGATGCAAATGAAGTGTGTGCACACATCCGTCAAGTGATTGCAGAGCAATTTTCTTCTGACGTGGCACAAGCAGTTCGTATTCAATACGGCGGCAGTGTAAAACCGGCTAACATCAAAGAATATATGGCACAGCCAGATATTGATGGTGCATTAGTTGGTGGAGCTAGCCTGGAAGCACAATCTTTCCTTCAACTTTTGGAGGGTAGCAAAAATGAGTAAAGCACCAGTTGCACTGATTATTCTTGACGGATTTGCATGCCGCCAAGAAACAAAAGGGAATGCTGTTGCACAAGCGAAAAAACCAAACTTTGATCGCTTTTGGAACCAGTACCCACATGCTCAACTAATTGCTTCCGGTGAAGCGGTTGGTCTACCTGAAGGGCAAATGGGGAACTCTGAAGTTGGTCACTTAAACATTGGTGCTGGCCGCGTTGTGTACCAAAGCTTAACTCGTGTAAATGTAGCAATCCGTGAAGGTGAATTTGCAAAAAATGAAACATTCACAGAAGCGATAAATCATGTAAAGAAAAATGGTACAAGTCTTCACCTCTTCGGTCTTTTATCAGATGGTGGAGTTCACAGCCATATTCATCACTTATATGCACTTCTTCAGCTTGCAGCTAAAGAAGGCGTTGAAAAAGTATACATTCACGGATTCTTAGATGGTCGTGATGTTGGTCCGAAAACGGCAAAAGTTTACTTGGATGAACTTCAAGAAAAAATCAAAGAATACGGTGTCGGGGAAATTGCAACATTATCTGGACGCTACTACTCAATGGACCGTGATAAGCGTTGGGATCGTGTTGAAAAGTCTTACCGTGCAATGGTTTACGGTGAAGGTCCAACTTACAGCACACCAGATGAGCTTATTGACGATTCTTATAACAATGGAATTTTTGACGAATTCGTCATTCCATCTGTGATGACAAAAGAAGACGGTTCACCTGTAGCAACCATTCAAGATAATGATGCGGTCATTTTCTATAATTTCCGCCCTGACCGTGCGATTCAAATTTCAAACACGTTCACAAATGAAGATTTCCGTTCATTTGACCGTGGTGAAAAACATCCAAAACACTTACACTTTGTGTGCCTAACACATTTCAGTGAAACTGTTGATGGATATGTGGCTTTCAAGCCAACTAACCTTGATAATACGATCGGTGAAGTATTATCACAAAACAACCTAACACAACTTCGTATTGCAGAAACGGAAAAATATCCACACGTTACGTTCTTTATGAGTGGTGGACGTGAAGAGGAATTTCCTGGCGAAGAAAGAATCTTAATTGATTCTCCGAAAGTGGCAACTTATGATTTGCAGCCTGAAATGAGTGCTTACGAAGTAACGGACGCGTTACTTGGTGAAATTGAGGCTGACAAATTTGATGCGATTCTTTTGAACTTTGCTAACCCTGATATGGTTGGGCACTCCGGAATGCTGGAGCCAACAATCAAAGCAATCGAAACAGTTGACGAGTGCCTTGGTAAAATCGTGGATGCGATTATCGCAAAAGGCGGTAAAGCCATCATCACAGCTGACCATGGTAACTCTGACGAAGTAGTAACACTTGAAGGTGAGCCAATGACAGCTCATACGACTAACCCGGTACCAGTAATCGTTACTCAGGAAGGCGTAACCCTTCGTGAAGGTGGTATTTTAGGTGATCTGGCACCAACAATGCTGGACCTGCTAAATGTTGAAAAACCAGTTGAAATGACTGGAACAACTTTAATTAATAAGTAATTTATGTTGATTTAAATAAAAGACGTGTGGACCCAATCCCTCTCAGGCGGCCGCCGAGGTTGTTTGGACCACGAACGCTTTTATAGAAAATCAATCACCCGATATACTTAAAAAATCAATTTTTTATAAAAAGGAGATTAAACAATATGCCATACATTGTAGACGTATATGCTCGTGAAGTATTAGACTCTCGTGGTAACCCAACAGTAGAAGTAGAAGTACACACTGAATCAGGCGCTATGGGACGCGCATTAGTACCAAGTGGTGCTTCAACTGGTGAATATGAAGCAGTTGAGCTTCGTGATGGTGACAAAGAACGCTACCTAGGAAAAGGTGTTCTACAAGCTGTTAAAAACGTAAACGAATTAATCGCTCCAGAATTACTTGGTTTCGAAGTAACTGAGCAAATCGCTATCGACCAAGCATTAATCGAGCTTGACGGTACAGATAACAAAGGTAAACTAGGTGCGAACGCAATCCTTGGTGTATCTATGGCTGCTGCTCGTGCTGCTGCAGATTACCTACAAGTTCCTTTATACCAATACCTTGGCGGTTTCAGCGCGAAAACTCTTCCAGTTCCAATGATGAACATCGTTAACGGTGGAGAGCACGCTGATAACAACGTTGATATTCAAGAATTCATGGTAATGCCTGTAGGTGCTGAAAGCTTCCGTGAAGCACTACGTATGGGTGCTGAAATTTTCCACAGCCTAAAATCAGTTCTTTCTGGTAAAGGTCTTAACACTGCTGTAGGTGACGAAGGTGGATTCGCTCCAAACTTAGGTTCAAACGAAGAAGCTCTTCAAACAATCATCGAAGCAATCGAAAAAGCTGGTTACAAACCAGGTGAGCAAGTAATGCTTGCTATGGATGCTGCATCTTCTGAGTTCTACAACAAAGAAGACGGTAAATACCATCTTTCAGGAGAAGGTGTTGTTAAAACTTCTGCTGAAATGGTTGACTGGTACGAAGAAATGGCTAATAAATACCCAATCATCTCAATCGAAGACGGTTTAGATGAAAACGACTGGGAAGGTCACAAATTATTAACTGAGCGCCTTGGCGGAAAAGTTCAACTTGTTGGTGACGACCTATTCGTTACAAACACGAAAAAACTTGCTGAAGGTATTGAAAAAGGAATCGGTAACTCAATCCTTATCAAAGTTAACCAAATCGGTACACTTACTGAAACATTCGAAGCAATCGAAATGGCTAAACGCGCTGGCTACACAGCAGTAATCTCTCACCGTTCTGGTGAAACTGAAGATACAACAATTGCTGACATCGCAGTTGCTACAAACGCTGGCCAAATCAAAACTGGTGCTCCATCACGTACAGACCGTGTTGCGAAGTACAACCAATTACTACGTATCGAAGATCAATTACATGACGCTTCAAGATACGATGGAATCAAAACTTTCTACAACTTAAAGAAATAAGTTGAGTGGGAGAACTGCCGCGTGGTGCGGCAGTTCTTTTTTGGTTGTGGAGAGGGGGCGATTTTTGGCGAAAATTGTCTAATAGTAAATAAGTTTGTGAAAATCGTAAATATATTTTAATAATCAAAAATAAGTTACCAGAATCGAAAATATCAATTCACAAATAATAAATAAATGTCACTTTAAAGCAGGACTACAAGGAAAAAGAGAGAACATATTTAGTAAAACCAAATATGGAGTGAGAATATGATCGTAAAAACACACGAAGTTCCCCGTATTATTCTTCAATTAGAAGCCTTGCTCAAAAGACTACCGCAAAACCATCCAAAAATCCCGCAAATTATTGAAGATTTAAACATCAGAAATGCTGGTTTCAGAGGAGAATTAGCGATAGAATATCCACTTAGTTTCCTCAACGAAAAAGAATACTCTATTTTTCATGATTTAAGGTTAAAAACGAAAAAACACTATTTTCAATTAGATACATTGATTTTAAACCCGAAAGTGGCAATCATACTAGAAGTGAAAAATTATTCAGGCACGATCCACTTTGATCCAGAATTCAAACAGCTTATCCAAACAAAAGATGGAATTGAAAAAGGATATCCCTATCCACTGACACAACTAGAGCGTCATGAGGTACAGTTGAAAGAGTGGCTGCAGCAACACAAATTAAGGGAAATCAATATTTCTTCACTTGTTGTCATCAGCAACTCTTATACCATTATCCGCACTTCTCCAGAAGAGAGATCCCTCCATAAAAAAATAATCCATAAAGAAGAGTTACCCACCAAAATCCCAAAGTTAGCCAATTCCCAACAAAACCAACCACTTGAAGAAAAGGAGCTTAAAAAGATATCCCGTCTTTTAATTAAACAGCATACTAAAAGAGATTCTTATATATTGGAACGATATCAGATTGATAAAAAAGAACTAATAAAAGGAGCGATCTGCAAGAATTGTGGCTCACTTCCGCTTGTAAGAATAAAAGCCAATTGGCACTGTACCACATGTAATAGCAAAGATAAGCTAGCCCATTTACATGCTCTTGATGATTATGAATTGCTCTTTAAACCAACAATAACGAATAGTGAGTTTAGAAATTTTCTGTGTGTAAATTCTATCGCAACAGCTAATAGGTTACTTCAGTCAATGAACCTAAAGTATGATGGAGAAAAGAAGGGAAGGGTGTACTACCTGTAGAAGAAAGGGTGGGTGGATCTTGTCGAAAAAGGTCTAATAGTAATTAAATCTCCAAAATCGAAAATATAATCGTAGAATCGCAAATAAATCCCTAAAAAAGTAATTAAAATCCCAAAATCGAAAATAAACCAGCAATTCAACGATTTCAGCAGAACTAATCTCATAATCCCATCTTAATATTGTATCCCACCCCCACTTATGGTACATTTAAACTATCTACATGTGCGCATTTCAGGAGGTGTCAACTCATGCATACAGCATTAATTATTCTACTTGTTCTTGTATCTATTGCTTTAATTACAGTTGTCTTATTACAATCAGGAAAAAGCACAGGGTTATCAGGTGCGATCTCTGGTGGTGCAGAGCAGCTTTTTGGTAAGCAAAAAGCTCGTGGTTTGGATTTAGTTCTACACCGCGCAACGATTGTGTTATCCGTATTATTCTTTGTTTTGACAGTTTTAGTGGCATATGTCGTACAATAATGATAAAGATGAAGGGTCTGTAGAAACAGGCTCTTTTTTTATTAAGTTAACATATTGGTCAAGCACTACGTAGTTTGTTTAAAATAGTATACATACTGAAAGTAATACTGAGCGCCCATCTGGGTTAAACTAAATAAAAGTTGTAGAAGGAGTTACAAAGAAATGAAAATTGTGTTACCAAAACCATTTACTTTTGAAGGTGGAGACAGAGCCGTATTGTTATTACATGGATTCACAGGCAATACAGCGGATGTACGGATGCTTGCACGCTACTTAAGTGAGCGCGGATACACATGTCATGCTCCCCTATATAAAGGACACGGAGTACCGCCTGAGGAGCTTGTTCATACGGGACCGGAAGACTGGTGGAAGGATGTCCAAGCAGGATATGAGCATCTAAAACAAATGGGATTTGAAGACATTGCTGTTGGCGGATTATCTCTTGGCGGGGTGTTCTCGCTTAAACTAGGTTACACCGTGCCAGTAAAGGGTATTATCCCAATGTGTGCCCCTATGTATATCAAAAGTGAAGAAGTCATGTATCAAGGTATCCTTGAGTATGCTAGAAACTATAAGAAGTTTGAAGGGAAAACTCCTGAGCAAATTGAAGAAGAAATGAAGGAATTTGAAAAAACACCAATGAATACATTAAAAGAGTTGCAGGGATTAATATCAGATGTGCGAAATAATGTAGATATGATATATTCTCCAACCTTTGTTGTACAGGCCAGACATGATCATATGATCAACACAGATAGTGCAAATATTATCTATAACGAAGTGGAAAATGATCATAAACAATTAAAATGGTACGAGGAATCCGGACATGTCATCACACTTGATAAAGAGCGTGATCAAGTTCATGAGGATGTGTACCAGTTTTTAGAGAGCCTAGATTGGTAACCTATAAAAAGGAGGATGATCACATGGACCAAGACATTCAACTACATATTGATAAACTGCTTTCCTTTATGAAGGAAGAAGCATATAAGCCGTTAACGGTTCAGGAGCTTGAAGAAGCTTTTGGAATTGAAGATTCAACTGAGTTCAAGGACTTTGTAAAAGCATTGGTTGTCATGGAAGACCAAGGACTTGTTGTCCGTACGAGAAGCAATCGCTATGGCTTACCGGAAAAAATGAATCTAATAAAAGGGAAACTAATCGGCCATGCTAAAGGATTTGCTTTTGTTGATCCGGAAGATGTGAGCTTAGATGATATTTTTATCCCGCCTACTGAGCTAAAAACAGCGATGCATGGTGATACAGTTCTTGTCAGAGTGAGCCCAAAGACAGGAGGAACAAGACAAGAAGGAACGATTATCCGTATTATCGAGCGTGGCGTAACAGAAGTTGTCGGGACATATACTGAAAGCAAAAACTTCGGATTTGTTATTCCTGATGATAAAAAAATCGCAAATGATATCTTTATTCCAAAACAAGCATCAAATGGAGCGGTTGAAGGACACAAAGTTGTTGTGAAGCTAACGACATATCCTGAGGGACGTATGAGTGCTGAAGGAGAAATTATTGAAATATTAGGTCATAAAAATGATCCGGGTGTTGATATTTTATCGATCATCCATAAGCACGGACTTCCAGGTCCATTCCCGGTTGAAGCGTTGGAACAAGCGAATGATGTACCGGAAACGATAAAAGAAGAAGATTTAAAGGACCGTCGAGATCTTCGCAATCAAACAATTGTTACAATTGACGGAGCAGACGCAAAAGACCTGGATGATGCGGTAACAGTTACAAAGCTCGAAAACGGAAACTACAAACTAGGTGTTCATATCGCCGATGTTAGTCATTATGTAACAGATCAATCACCAATTGACCGGGAAGCATCAGATCGCGGAACTAGTGTGTATTTAGTGGATCGTGTGATTCCCATGATTCCACACCGCTTATCAAATGGAATTTGTTCCTTAAATCCTAAAGTAGATCGTCTTACATTATCATGTGAAATGGAAGTCGATGAAACTGGTACTGTTGTGAATCACGAAATTTTCCAAAGTGTGATTAAAACAACAGAAAGAATGACATACACAGATGTAAATAAGATTCTTGAAGATCGCGATGAGGAGCTTCTCCAAAAATATGAGAAGCTGGTCCCTATGTTTGAACTGATGGGTGAGCTTGCTCAAGTGTTGCGAACAAAACGTATGACCCGCGGTGCAATCGACTTTGATTTTAAAGAAGCAAAGGTCCTTGTTGATAAAGAAGGAAATCCAACAGAAGTTGTCCTGCGTGAACGTTCTGTAGCAGAGCGTCTAATTGAGGAATTCATGCTTTTAGCAAATGAAACAGTAGCTGAGCACTTCCACTGGATGAATGTTCCGTTCATATATCGTATCCATGAAGACCCTAATGCTGAAAAATTACAGCGTTTCTTAGAGTTTATTACAAACTTCGGCTATACAGTGAAAGGTTCTGGAAACGATATTCACCCAAGAGCTCTGCAAAATATTTTAGAGGAAGTAGCGGGTACACCAGAAGAAACGGTCATCTCCACAGTGATGCTGCGTTCCATGAAGCAAGCAAAATATGATCCGGAAAGCCTTGGACACTTTGGACTGGCAACAGAGTATTACACACACTTTACATCACCAATTCGCCGTTATCCTGACTTAATTGTTCATCGTTTAATTCGAACATATTTAATAGAAGGAAAAGTTGATGAAGAAACACGTTCAAGCTGGGCTGAGAGTCTTCCAGTACTCGCGGAACACTCTTCTAATATGGAACGTAGAGCAGTTGAAGCAGAACGTGAAACAGATGAACTGAAAAAAGCAGAGTACATGCTTGATAAAATTGGTGAAGAATATGACGGTATTATCAGCTCGGTCACAAACTTCGGAATGTTCGTGGAGCTGCCGAATACAATTGAAGGTCTAGTTCATGTTAGTTATTTAACAGATGACTATTATCGTTATGATGAGCGCCATTATGCCATGATTGGTGAACGAACAGGAACTGTCTATCGCATCGGGGATGAAATCACAGTACGTGTTGTCAATGTTAACAAAGACGAGCGCTCCATTGACTTTGAAATTGTAGGAATGAAGGGAACAAGAAGACGTCCTGCAAAAGAAACACCAAAAGTCATTGTCGCGAGTAAAGGAAGAAAAGGTTCTGGTTCACGTGGAGACAATGGAAAAAAACGTGAAAGCGACAGAGATGGAGAATGGTCAACCCGTCCTCCCCGCAAAAAGAAAAAGCATTTTGAAAATGCACCAAAAGCGAAGCGGAAAAAGAAGAAGCGCTAAAAAGGAAAGGGGCTTGCTTGATATTGAGCTTGCCCTTTTCGTTATCTAGCTAATCTTCTATTTCACTCAATAACATCCTTCTAAGTTTATAAAGAGGTGAGTTAGGGAAACTACCAGTAACGACCTATTCTGTTTAACTATGGTGGAAGTTTCTCTTTTATTGAGTTACCGCCCATTTTTTGCTAAAATAGAACGTATCGCTAGATCGAGGGGAGGGAATACAATGCCTAAAGGAATGGGAAAAGCATTAGCGCAAAATAAGAAAGCTAATCATGATTACGCCATTGAAGAAACATTTGAAGCCGGCATTGTCCTTCAAGGAACAGAAATTAAATCGATTCGTAATGGTCGTGTTAACTTAAAGGATTCTTACGCACGAATTGAACGTGGTGAGGTTTTCCTGCTTAATATGCATGTCAGTCCTTATGAACAAGGAAACCGCTATAACCATGATCCATTAAGAACAAGAAAACTATTATTAAAGAAACGAGAAATCGCCAAACTAATTGGAGCCACTAAAGAAGAAGGCTATGCACTTGTCCCATTAAAGATGTACGTCAAAAATGGCTATGCAAAAGTGTTAATTGGTCTTGGAAAAGGGAAAAAGAAATACGACAAACGTGAAGACCTTAAGAAGAAGGAAGCAAAACGTGATATTGAACGTGCCTTTAGAGAACGCCAGAAAATGTAGTGGGAAAACCTTACAATTGCATTTTTAGGCCAGTCTGTTATAATAGGTTTTGTAAGGCAGTCAACTTACTTTAAAAACTTCATAAGCAATTAAGCTTATCTATCTTTAACTTTTAATACTTCCCGTATTCCCTAGCTGGTATATACGGCTTATCATGGGGACGTTACGGATTCGACAGGGATAGTTCGAGCTTAGGTTGCGGGCCGAAGGGATCGTCTTCGTTAAAACGTCAACGCCAATAATAACTGGCAAATCTAACAATAACTTAGCTTTAGCAGCTTAATAACTGCTTAGCTGTTCCTCCCTCCATCGTCCATGTGGTAGGGTAAGGGACTCACTCTTAGTGGACTACGCCTGATTCCTCCGTCTGGGGATGATGGAAGAGACCAATCAGACTAGCTGCTCTGACGCCTGTCGATAGGCATAGGAGTTAGCGAAACCGCAAATATATCGACTACGCTCGTAGACGCTTAAGTGCCGTTATGTCTGGACGAGGGTTCGACTCCCTCCGTCTCCACCAATACATATTTTGGTGGTTAAATACGATAATATTCACGGACTTACCAAATGTGGTAAGTCCGTTTTTACATCTTATAATATATATCCACTGTGATAAGGCAATGCCGAGCGGTATGTGGAGCAATCCAACAGCCGTGTATCGACTTATAGGCTGCCATCTTGGTAGTACTAGGATACGAAAAACTGCCTGGAATTCAGGTAAAACTACTTTTCGTATAAGACGCCGAAGGACCTGTATAGAGGTTCAAGATATAGTCAGTGCCATGACGAAAGCATGGAATAGCACGTCCCACCGTCTCCACCAAATACATATTTGGTGGTTTTTATTTTGTTTATTTTTATATTAAATTTCAAAAAAAGCTTTCTCAAAAGCTAATTTTTTTATAATCCTGAAAAACATAAGGATTCTTTTACGCTAAATATAAAGAAAAAAGAAAAGGTTATTGATATACTCAGTCTTCGGATCCCTGCCCCTGAAATCTTTATCGGTGGAAGACTACCGAACTGCTATGAGTTCTAACATTACAAGACCGTTATAATTTAAAGATGAGAATTATTGGAATTAAATTATCCATCAATGGTAATCCTAAGCAAAAATAGGGAAAAGGAGTTTAGGCATGACCGGAGATAAAGATTTAAATCCAATGAATGTGATAAAACCATTAAATATATATACGAAAATATTAGATGAGACCCAACCATTAACAACTTTTGAAATGGGGAAACTTTGGGCTACGTATATGGGAAACAGTATGTCAATTCAAATCTTAAGTTATTTTCTTCAACACTGCGATGATGAAGATATAAGATTGCTTTTGGAGAATGGTTTAGCCTTATCAAAGGATTTCAAGCAGAGGATAGAAGATTTTTTTAAGAAAGATAACTTCCCCATACCTATAGGATTTACCGAAGATGATGTTAATCTTGGTGCACCTCGTTTATATGCTGACGAATTTTACCCTCATTATTTAAAATATGCTGCTAAAGCAGGGATGAGTCTTTACTCAGTAGCAGTTCCATTGGTCATGAGGGAGGATATAAGGGAGTTTTTTATTTACTGTAATCAATGTGCGACCGTTCTTTTAGGACAAATTAATAATGTTTTAATGGAAAAGAAATTTATTGCAAACCCTCCTATCATTCCAACACCAGATGGAATTGATAGAATCGGTAAACAAAGCTACTTAAATGGATTTATGGGAGATGTCAGACCATTACAGGCACTAGAAATCATTCATCTTTGGGATAACATAGAGAATAACACAACAAGTAAGGCATTATTATTTGGATTCTGTCAGATAGTGAAAGACGAAAAAATAAAAGCGTTGTTTAATAGAGGGTTAGATATGACTGAAAAATCTGTAAAGCAATATAAGGAAAAAATGCACATTGCACATATTCAATCACCGGCGTACTTAGACCATTTAGTTACTACATCTACATACCCACCTTTTTCCGATAAAATCATGCTGTTTCATAAAGTGGATATGTTCTCAATGAAGATAAGGTCATTCGGAAACTCACTTGCAGTAACTGCTAGAAGAGATCTAAATATGTTGTATGCAAGAACTCTTGTAAACATTGGTTTATTTGTTGACGATGGTATGAATATCTTAATTGATAAAGGGTGGTTGGAATCACCTCCGCAAGCTCAAGATAGAGGTTAGTTATACAATTGGAACAGCTTAAAATACAACAACGCTAAAAGGGAATCAGTAAAGCATTGCTAATAAGGCATTTACTTGATCCCTGATTATCATAATCCGACAGCTACCTGGCATCTTTCGTTGGTTGTTATTACCAGAAAAGATTACAGGTGCTGAATTTGAAACGTTAGCAGCTGAACAGGGAGTACAAGTATATGCAGCAGAACGTTTTGTCGTTGGAAATAGTTGTCCGGAAAGAGCTGTAAGAATTTCAGTATGTGTTCCAAAAACGTTTGAAGAGCTTGTGCAAGGTTTAATTATCCTTAACCGTTTGTTTAAAAATCTTACTTAATATTGTTTGCCATACAATTATCATATTGTATGGTTTTTTTGTGCGTGTTATGATGATTCAAATCAAGTTGGGGTTAATCAGCTTCTAGAAAGGGAGATTAGATCATGTTACAGAATGAAAGTGTAAAAGAGTTAGATTCCCAAACAGCTTCATTACAAAGCTACATGGGTTCTTCAGAAAAAAAGGCGTTATACAAGCGGACATTAACGGTTGTAAGCATTTCGCAAATTTTGGGTGGTGCAGGGTTGGCTGCCGGAATTACAGTTGGTGCACTTCTTGCACAACAAATGCTTGGAACAGATGCATATGCTGGACTTCCTTCAGCACTATTTACATTAGGTTCAGCAGGAGCTGCTTTAATTGTAGGAAGGCTTTCTCAACGTTATGGTCGCCGTACAGGTTTAACAGTTGGTTTTATGACAGGTGGACTTGGAGCAATAGGAGTTATACTGTCAGCTATAATAAGTAGTGTAATCCTTTTGTTTGTTTCCCTCCTTATTTATGGTGCAGGAACAGCGACAAATTTACAAGTTCGTTATGCAGGTACTGATCTTGCAAACGATAAACAGCGAGCAACTGCTGTTAGTATAACACTGGTTTTCACAACATTTGGTGCAGTTGCAGGTCCAATGTTAGTTAATGTTATGGGGGCTCTTGCTCTTGCTATTGGTATTCCATCACTAGCAGGTCCGTTTATTTTATCAGCAGTAGCATATATTTTAGCAGGTCTTGTCCTTTTCATCATGCTTCGTCCTGATCCATTAGTCATCGCAAAAGCAATAGAAGCGTCAAAACAAGAATCTAACAGAAGTGGATCCGCAAATACTGTTGAAATAGAGAACAAAAGAGGAATTATCGTTGGTGCTACGATTATGGTTCTGACGCAAATTGTTATGGTTGCTATTATGACAATGACTCCGGTTCATATGAGACATCACGGACATGGTTTAGGTGAAATAGGTCTTGTAATCGGATTTCATGTTGGTGCAATGTATCTCCCTTCACTCGTTACAGGTGTATTGGTTGATAAGTTGGGACGCACTGCTATGGCTATCGCAGCAGGAGCTACATTACTCCTGGCAGGTTTAGTATCAGCTTTTGCACCAGGAGATTCTATGATTCTACTCATAATTGCTCTGTCATTACTTGGATTAGGTTGGAATTTTGGTTTAATAAGTGGCACAGCTTTAATTGTTGATTCAACTGAACCTTCAATACGAGCTAAAACCCAAGGTACGGTGGATGTATTAATCGCTTTAGCAGGAGCTTCTGGAGGGGCCTTATCCGGAATGATCGTTGCTGGTTCGAGTTTTCCAACATTGTCGCTTGTTGGGGGGATTTTATCCTTATTGTTGATCCCAGTTGTAGTCTGGTCCCGTGGTAGTAAAAAATAAAAACACCTCCTGACTCGTATTCGATTTATACGATAACAGGAGGTGTTTTTTTTAATTCTGTTTTCGCATACTTTGGTGTTTTTTAACGCAGTAAAGTTTAGTAATTAGTTCGTTCCATTGCGCTTCAGACAATCCATGCGCCGGGGAGGAAGCTGAGCCTCCTCAGCTTTGCTTGCGGGGTCTCAGCCTTTCCTCTACTTCCCGCAGGAGTCGATTGTCTTCCGCTCCATTCCACTATAGAAGTATATAAGTATTCATAAGCAACAATCTTAGCGAAAACAGCCATTTTTAAAAAAGTCATAAGAAATTAAGCTATTTCTTCCCGTAAAAGTATATTAGGTACCAATCGTATATAAATTAACTCACCTGCAAGTTCAACGATTGTCTGTGTCACGATTATAGCGGCTACTAATGTGCTTAAATTATCTGGTAAAGCTAAAGCGAGTGGAAGCACGACAAGCGAATTACGTGTAGCTCCGCTAAAAATAAGAGCACGACCTGAACCAATATCAAGCTTGAACCACTTTGCAATAATTCTTGAAATAATCGGCATAATGATCATAAAAGCAAAATAAATAGGTATTACTTTGAGAATCAAGTCAATATATGTTGAAAGTTTACCTATTTGAGACGAAACAACAACAAAAAGAGTAAGAGCCATAAATGGAACAGGAAGCCAGGCTGAAAAATCTATTATTTTATTACCAACATGAGATTTCTTTGCATATATCTGTAGGGCGATAGCAAGTCCTAAAGGGATAACAATAAGCCCAAAAAATGCTTCAAGGAATGGACCCGGATCCACTATTTCTGCTGCGTCAACCCCAATAAACAAAAATAAATACAAAGGTAATAGCAGCATTTGAGTAATGAAGAGAATAGGTGTAGAAATTAGCATAATCTTTTCATTTCCACGACCTAGAGCTGTAAAAACAATTACATAATCAATACAAGGTGTCAGTAAAACTAAATAGACCCCCAGCAATAACGGCGGATAGTCGGGTAATAACTTTGCTAAAAGCCACACCACAATAGGAACGGCAATATAGTTAACCGTTAGTAAAGCCCAGATAAAACGACGATTAGCAAATGACTCTTTTAATGAAGTAAAAGGAATCTGTGAAAACATACTATACATTAAAATAGCGATAGCAACAGAAATTGTTACATCTAATTGTGCTCCGATATCAGGGAGGAATAATCCAAACCAAGCTGCTAGTATAAGTACAATGACATATAGCCAAACTTGATTGTTTTCTAATTTTTCTCTGGAAAGCATTTTTGTTTGCCCCTTTAATTGCCTCTAAATTGACGTTTGTGATGCTGTTAAAAGAGACTTATGAATAAGTCATGAACTTTAACTTAATAGTATCATAATTATATTTGTTTAGTTTTAAAAAAACTAAACCGAAAGCTTAGGGGGTGAGAATTTGTTGAAAATTTCATATGAAGAAAAATGTTCAGTATAAGGACCCTTAATATGAAAAATACTAAATGAAAATGGACTGAAAGGATTAACCATGAAACCGATAAAAGTGGGTTCTTATAAAACAAGCACGAACGAACGATTAACGTCAGCAGAATTGGGTAAGCTTTGGGCTACATATATGGGAAACAGCATGTCAAAATGCATTTTAAATTATTATCTCCAACACGTGGAGGATAAGGACATAAAAACGTTATTAGAAAATGCATTAAAACTATGCGGAGAATTCATGGAAGTTACGAAGGATATTATGGAAAAAGAGAATTATCCTATTCCGTTAGGTTTTAGTGATGAGGATGTCAATTTAGGTGCTCCACGTCTATTTCAGGATGAATATTATGTTCATTATTTGAAATATGTAGCAAAAGCAGGAATGAGTATTTATAATGCAGGTATCCCTCTTGTTTTTAGGAAAGATGTAAATGAATTTTTTAGATATATTATGATTTCCACAATTGATTTGGTTGACCAAATTAAAGAACTATTAATGAGTAAGGGGTTAATTATGAAACCACCCCTTATTCCAGTTCCGGAAAAGCCTGCTCTTGCTAGTGAGAACTTTTTAACTGGTTTCTTAGGGGATAGACGCCCTTTACATGCATTAGAAATCGCCCATTTTTACGATAACATTGAAAATAATGTAACAAGTAAAGCGTTAATCATGGCATTCGCTCAAGTAGTTAAGGATGAAAAGATACGAAAACTGTTTGAATGGGGCACAGATATGACCGCAGCCAATATTCAAAACTATATGAAAAAACTCCAACAAGACAATTTGCCAGCACCATCATTTCTTGATGATCTTGTTACATCTTCTACTTTTTCTCCTTTTTCAGATAAGCTTATGCTTTTTCATAAGATGGACATGTTTTCAATGAAAATAAGGGCGTTTGGTAATTCAGTGGCTGTAAACGGAAGACATGATGTAGGGCTTGTTTATACGAAGTCATTCATGAAGATTTCAAAATTTGTTGAATCTGCAGCAGATATTATGATTGAAAAAGGCTGGATGGAAATACCTCCCTTAGCAGCGGATAGAGGAAAATTAGCTTCTGATTAATAGGCTATTTTCCTTTTTTTACACTAGGGGAAGTACCAGCCTTTCATTTCAAGAATGTACCTTTGATGAAGACTTATTCATAGCCAAAAAAACAATCATCATTAAAATACAAGCTGTACCTGCCCATTGGAAAAGTCCAAAGGGTTCTTTTAACCAAAAAACTGTTGTTAAAACAGCGGCAAGCGGCTCGATGCTTCCAAGTAGGCTCGATTCTTTCGGTGCTAAACTTTGTAAGCTCTCTATATAAAACCAAAAAGCAATCATCGTTCCAAATACGATCACAAAGACTAAGTAAAAATACGATTCAAGTGGTAGCATTTTTAGAGCTATCTTCCATGGTGGGTGGATAAGACTAAGGGCTAAACCACCGATTATCATTGCCCAGCCAACAATGACAAGAGAATCGTATTGCTTCAGCAAAGGGATTGCATATAGAGTATAAAACGCTAAAGCTATTCCGGATAAAACACCCCAAACGATTGCTGGTATGGGTACAGAAAGTTGCGAGATTGATCCGTTTGTTAATAAGAAAAAACAGCCCACAAGTGCCAGAGATACAGTCAGCAAATCATTTCGTGTGAAGATCGTTTGTTTGCGGAAAAGTAAATAAACAATAATCATGACCGGTGCTAAATATTGCAATAATGTTGCCACAGCAGCATTACCATGTTTTATGGAGGCCATGTAAGTATATTGAACCGCAAGCATTCCAAATAACCCGAAAATCAGCAATTGAATAGCAATCCTTTTTGTTTTCCAAACACCAAGTATTTGCGAACGATCTTTTCTGAAAAATTGAACGGTTAGAAGTAAAAAGCCGGCAATAAGTAATCGGGTTGTCACCAGCCAATCTACATCAATCCCATATGTTTGAAAAAGCTTCTTAGAAACTGTCCCGCCAATTCCCCAAAACACAGCCCCTGTTAAAACAAGAAGTATTCCTTTTGTTCTATTCATGTATGACTTTCTCCTTAATATATAAAAATTGTGTTATAGTATCTTAAATAATAAAAGGTAATTTCCCGGAAGAATACATAAATCGAATCAAAAAATATAAGGATATTGAGGTGGACATATGCAAATAAAAGATTTTAAGATTGATAACAGCTTAAAAGAATTAACTGAACATCGTACAGTTTTATTACCAATTGCATGTTACGAAACAACAATATCAAAAAATATAAATGGATATATACCACTTCACTGGCATGAAGAATTTCAATTTGTTTTCGTTGTAAAAGGAGAAGCAACTTTTCAAATAAATGATGAAAGTGTTGATGTTAGTGAAGGTGAGGGGGTATTCATAAATAGCGGATGCCTGCATATGGCAAAAGAGAGGAATGACTCGGGATGTGTCTATATATGTTTAAATGTTTCTCCTAGTTTTATCGTATCCCAAGAGCTTTTTCCAACCTTTGTATCCCCCTTTATGCAGGCGACAAATATTCCTTATATACGGTTGGTTCCAAATGAACTTTGGGCGGGAAATATAGTAAACTCTATTTTAGAAATTAATCAAATGGTAAAACAAAAATCGCCATTCTATGAAATGGATATTAGTGTCCATCTAACATTAATTTGGAAAAACCTCATATTGAATGGAAGTCAATTAGAGTATGAACAGACCGAATTGATAAAGAGTAAGCGAATGAAGCAAATGCTAAATTGGATTCATCTTCACTATAATGAGAAAATCCTTTTAGACGATATTGCACAAGCAGGACAATTAAGCCGTTCTGAATGCTGTCGGTATTTCAAAAAAATGGTGAAGAAAACACCTTTGAATTATGTGACTGATTACAGGATTCAAAAAAGCTTACCACTACTACAACAATCAGAAGCTAATGTCACAGAAGTGGCCTATTTAGTAGGTTTTAATAGTACAAGCTATTTCATTGATAAATTTCGAAAGGCGATGCATATGACACCTTTAGCATACAAAAAGACTTTTCACCCTTGAAATAGCAACTTCAGTTTAAAAAAAGATTGGGAGGGAATTGAATGTTAATAAAAAAAATCAATGATGAGTTATCGTTAAAATTAATAGAATTAAATGATGCAAAAAGAGTGGTCGAGTTAACAAATAATCATACGATTAGGTGCATTCCATAAAAAGAATGCACATTTTTTTCGATATGAAAACATTAGGCTTGAATAACCAGGAATATTTACCTAAAATAATGGTATTACATATGGTAGGAGCTTGAAATAATATGATTTCAAATGAAGAAATGATTCTCTTTATGAAACAAATCAATTTGTTAATTAATGAGTATAATAAATGTCATGATTTACAGATCAAGGAGCAAATATATGAAGAAATAATCGTTCTTAGCGATTTAATTGATACCTAACTTCCGAAGACAGCACAGTCCTCTTACAATGCATTTACCAATCTTTCTCCAAGAAATCGTTATCTGTTTCCTTTTATTTAGGAAGTGGAGGGTCAAATATATTCCATAAAAAAATCACAAATACAATAGATAAAACCCATGCAATCCAGGGCTTCCTATAATGGATCACTAATAAAGAATATGTTGTGATATTAAAGATAAAAGACCAGGCAAGTGTCCACCCATGCTGATGGATGATGCTATTATTGTGTTTTTTTATTATTGCCTATATATATTGTCTTACTCTTATTAAGCTTACTGATTCTTGTAGATAAGATGTTGTTTCACTGAGGGACCTCTTTTGGCCATTCTTAAAAGGATATGCTAAGAAGTAAGGTAACATAAAGTTAAAAGTGAAAAATACTCCTTTTTCACCCTCCTGTGTATAAAAACACTTTAAAAATCTTCATTTCGACATAAAAACCCATGCTTTTACAAAAAACCACTATTGAAGGAAAAAAGTGCCTAATATATAATTCGTTTAGATAGGAAAAAAGTATCATATAACTCTATCAGATAATAAAATTTTCCTACGATGATGGCAAACTTATTGAAAGATAAGGACACAAAGTCACAGACCTACAATTTTCGAAAATTATGGTGGCTGGACTACCGAATAGCATGGAGGCTATTCCAATAGTCTCTTTTTTGACCATTAGCACTTGATTAAACAGAGGGTGGACTCATAACTAGGTGAGTGAGTATAAATTATCGGAGGGGATTTAAATGAAAAAACTATTATCAACAATTTTAGCAATGACTTTATCTTTTAGCGTTGGGACAAGCGTATTTGCTATGGAGAATACAGAAGTACCTAATAAAGATGTGAAAAGCGCACTTGAATTAATTGAAAAAACAAATTTGGATATTGATGTAAAGATTGAAAAGGCAGTAGAAGAGGCAGATAAACTTAATGCTGAATATCTTAACGATGTCAAAGAAATAGAATTAGGAAAAGAAATGTTTAAATTAATTGAAGAAAGGGAAAGGGCAGTTGAGGAATTACAAACTGCAATAGATTCTAATAAAGCAGAGAAAGCTCAAGAAAAATTAAATAAAATTGAAGAAAAAATGAAAGAACACCAAGATAAGATAAATGAAAAAATTAGTGCTTTACAAGAAGGCATTATTGAATTAACAGAAGAAATGTTGGCAGTAAATGGTGAAAGAAAGACTGAAAAAATAGAGGGAAAGATTGCAAAATTAGAGGGAAAATTAGATGGAAAATCAGCAAAGACTGCTGAAAGAACACAAAAATATACTAAAGACTTAGAAAAAACAATTGAAAAAGTTTACGATGAAACGTTAAAAATGTCAAATGAAACAGTAGAGAAAGCAGCTGAAAAAGGAGTTATTGCAGAATGTAGTTGGAAACTTGTAAGATTTGCTGATCGCTGGGTTTGGATTGATCCGATTAGAGTTGTAGGATTTTAATAATAAGTAATATGTACTATAGAAATGTAGTGAAAATATGAGGAACGGGAACTCTATTGATCTCGTTTTTTATTTATTCAGGGTTTGGGGTGAAACGAGTGGCTGGTTTCCAAGTGAGAAAAAAAGGTTCTTCATTAGAAAAAGTAAAATTAAATAGTGATGTTGAATTTAGCCTGCTTACTAGAGGAGATGGAGCCGAGGTATTGCATCAGACAATAGAAGAGGGAAGGTTATTCTACGTATATCCAAGTGATAATCCAAATTCATTAGAATTTTACTTTATTCTATCAGGACACGTCTCATTTGAGTTTGAAAATGAAAGGCATATCTTAGGTCCAGAGGATTATTTTATTGCAAGAGATTTAAAAGATCCAATTCATTTTACTACTTTATCTAAGTTATCTCTTCTATGTGTTTTTACAGAACAAGTATTTAAACATATAAGTAAAGATATATCAGCATTAATTGAAATAGTAAATAAAGTAGAAGAAAAGGACCGTTACACTTATAAACATAGTGAAAGAGTTGCACAATACTCCGTAAAAATTGCAAGAAAGCTCAAGTTAAATAAAGAGAATTTAGAAAATCTTACAATTTCAGCTTCTCTTCACGATATTGGGAAAATTCATGTCCCTATTGAAGTCCTTAATAAACCGAGCCGTCTAACTGATGAAGAGTTTGCATTAATAAAAAAACACCCAGTTGATGGTGCTAAAATGCTTAATGGTACATCCTATGAAGAACTTGCTCCAATTATTGAACAGCACCATGAGAGATTAAATGGTACAGGCTATCCATATGGATTAAAAGGAAATGAAATTCTACTTGAAGCTAGGATCATAGCAGTGAGTGATACTTTTGATGCAATGACAGAGGATCGTGCTTATAGAAAGGCAATGAATGACCAAATTGCCATAGATGAACTAATAAGATTATCGGGAACACATTATGATGAAGATGTCGTAAAAGCATTTGAGGAAATCTTAAAAGAAGAAGGAAGGATAAAATAATTTTTACGAAAAAACGGCAGATTCTCAGCCGTTTTATTACTTTATTAAATAATCCTCTAGACACATTGGGAGTTTTCAACACAAACAGCTTGCGCAGCTAAGTTTAAATTATTACTACGATAAAAACCTCTTTGTTTTTTTAGATCTACCGAATCACTAGCTTTTAGTCTAAACATGATAGAGATATTTCTAAATATTAACTATTATAGAAAGTTATTAACAGGAAGTGGACGAATTGAAATCTTTATTAAAGAGTGCTTACCAATCATATCATGCACTTGAAGTAATTTTTTCTTCATTGCGTTGGTTTTTTTTAGTAATTGCAATTGTTGTCTTCACTGTTCAATATGTTGAAAATCCAGTTTATTTAAAACTTAACCTATTTATAGCTTTAGTTGTCTTTGGATTTATATATATGGGTACTTCAGATTATTATTTACATAGGTCACCTAAAGGTTCGAGGATGTATAGAATAATGACTAAAGGAGGACCATTCTTCGACTTTATTGCTTTTTGTGCACTTATCCCATTAACTGGAGGAATTGATAGCCCGTTGTTTCCGGTGGCATATTTAATTCTTTTACACATTGCTGTTTATTGGAGATTTGTAGGAGGAATGATAGCTGCAATTTTATTTATTTCGATATACACTATCATTTTTTTTATACAAGTTTCAGGTGTCTATTCAATAAAAAGCTTAGTTCTTTTTTTATGTCAAGTTTTCTTTTTGTTATTAATTGGTGGTTTAGGTGGAATTATTGTATCGAGGGAAAGGCAGCATCATACAGAAAAAAATGTGTTAGCCGAAGCTGCTAATCGTGATTATCTTACGAATTTATTAAATCACCGTTCATTCCAGGAAAATTTAAGAAACGATTTAGAATACGGCGTAAATTTTTACCTTGTTCTTGCAGATATTGATAAGTTCAAATCAATTAATGATAAATATGGACATGTAATGGGAGATAACGTATTACGTCAAATTGGGAAAATTGTTAATTCGATTATACCAGAAAAACAAGGGAAGGTTTTCCGATATGGAGGAGAAGAGTTTGCCATAATAGTTTATATTTATGAACAATTAGAGGTGAACAAGCTCTTAGTTGAAATCAAACAATCTGTTTCCAACCATATTTTTGTCTGTGAAGGGGAACCCTTTTCTGTAACAATGAGTTTCGGAAGTTGTAAACAAAACGGTGAAAATCCAGGTCAGTTGATAGAAAAGGTTGATAAACTTCTATATGAGGCGAAGGATAGAGGAAGAAACCAAATTGTCCATTCATATGTGAAGGTATAAAACAATAATTAATTTATTTTGTTTTATAAATGACTAGATAATATATTCATTTTTGTTCACCTAAGCATGTACACTTTTACTTGTTTGACCTCTTCCTATACAGTTGAGTGATTAATTACAACTTGACACGGAGCCTCAACGAGCATGACTACTTCTCCAATTACAAAAGAATAAACTAATAATGACAAAAAACACAATAAAATCTTCTCTGAATTTTATTGTGTTTTTAATTATTGCCTTTATATATTTTCTTCCTCTTATTAAGCTTACCTGTAGGTTAGTTGCGTCTTTCAGTCACTATTAAATTAATTACGGCTTTTTTATGTTTTAATTCAATCTGTAAAGGGAATATGTAATAAGCATGTGTTAAAAATTGGAGTTAAATCATTTTGATCATTTCTATTTAACAATCTTACACTTTGTAAATGATAATAAAAAAATGTATATTCATCAGGAGAAAAACCATGATCATTCAACCAAATACTTTTATTTTCAATATTGGAATCGCAGCCATTTTATCTACAATTATTGGCCTGGAACGCCAATTAAAGAAAAAGCCGTTGGGTTTGAAAACCTGTTTAGTTATCGGTATTGTTAGTTGTTTATTAACTTCTGTTTCGATTGAATCGGCTGAAAAATTTGCAGAGGCTTACATAAGACCGATGGATCCTTTAAGATTAGCAGCCCAGATCGTTTCAGGTATAGGTTTTTTAGGTGCAGGTGTTATCTTAAGACGAAACAACGATATGATTTCAGGATTGACAACAGCAGCCATGGTTTGGGGTGCAGGTGGAATCGGGATTTCATGTGGAGCTGGATTTTGGTTCGAAGCTACCATAGCTACATTTCTTATCCTCATTAGTGTAGAAATCATTCCGTTTATCTTCAAATATATCGGTCCCAAATCATTAAGAGAGCGGGATTTAAAAGTAAAAATTACGGTTGACGATGAAGAGAAGATGACAGAAGTCTTAAAGGAACTTAAACAAAAAGATATGAAGGCAAAGAAAGTTAGAGTGAAAGATATCAAACAAGGTGAACTTCAGCAGTTAGATCTAATCCTAGTTGTGAATGAAAAACTATATATAACAGAGGTTTATTATACTTTAAAACAGATCAATCACGTGATTCATGTTGAAATGGAATCTTTGTAGAAGTAAAATAATATGTGTACGAATAAGAGAATATTGTTCTTTTGAACTGGAAAATTGCAGCTAGGGTTCCGCTATTATATAGGTCTGTGACCGAGGGCTGCATCTTTTACATATGTAAAAGGCACCTATTGACATAAAAGGTCCGAGGGGAAAGGTTCAGTGTATTTGTAATGCGCTGATATCTTTCCCTCGGACCTTTTTTATTTTAAGGGTTTATTGTATGAAGAATATTGCTGAAGTAAAAGCAGGTGTGGCGGTGTTGATTTTCAATGAAAATTATCAGGTTTTATTACAGAAAAGAGCAGATGTAGGGTTATGGGGCATCCCTTCAGGTCATATAGAAATCGGCGAAACGGTATCAGAGGCAGCTATTCGGGAAGTAAAAGAGGAAACAAACTTAGATATAAGAATTAATAAACTGATCGGTGTTTATTCCGATCCTCATTCTCAGGTGTTTTCCTATCCAAATGGTCAAGTTGTTCACTTTATCACCACTTGCTTTCTAGCTGAAATAATAGGGGGTGAGCTCATCTGTAATTTAGAGGAATCAATAGAGATGAAGTTTTTTGACGTTCACCAATTGCCGAAGGACTTGTTAAAGATGCATCCAAGGTGGTTAGATGATGCTCTGGCTAATAGGGAGAGAGCATTTATTCGGTAGTTGACAGCTCAAAGACGTTCAGTTTGAGCAGCATGCTAATGTATGTAAATTTCAATTTATCTTCGATTTTGGATGCTTTATTTAAGATTATTCACATTTATCTTCGATTTTGGATGCTTTATTTACGATTATTAACATTTATCTCCGATTTTGATTGCTTTATCTACGATTATTAATATTTATTTACGATTAGACAAATTTCGACAACATTATCTTTGCAGACTATCATTTCTGAGCGGCAAAGTAATGCTATGTCAAACAAATTAAATCCTCGTAATTGAGTGCTTGATGAAGAATTGTACCTAACAAGTCTAAAGGCGTGAACATTTATAGTTCACGCCTTTAGGCAGGTTAATTTTCTCTTCAAATGAAAGCGGAAAAAATCAGTCAGCAATGATCAACCCTAACAGGGCAGAAAATTGAATGGCCTGAAAAGTTGACACTTTGCAACCCCTAAGGTCTGAAAGAGAAACAGTAAGTGTTTCAAAAGTAGAAGTACTTATATCAATCCCTTTCAGTGGAGTTCTTTCAAAGTTAGCAAGATTGATATTACATGATGTAAATTCAACTTTTTTGAATTTACACTCATAAAAATCAGAATTCTCTAATGCTGTATCGTGAAAAATAACCTTTTCTAACTTAGAATTACCAAATCCACTAAGGTTAAGTAAACAATTATTGAAATGGACATTTCCTAAGCTTGACTCTGTAAGATCTGTACCGAGTAATTTACAGTTTACAAATTCAACTCTATGGATGGAAGAATTGCACAATTTGGCATTTGAGAAATCACAGTTATCAAAAACGACATCTGTAAAATCAGCATTTGAAAAGTCAGTATGTTGAAACTTACAATTTTTTAAAATCATCTTATAGAAACGAACTCTAGGTAATACTTCATTATCAAAAACAGCCTCATGTATTTGACATAATTCTAGTTCAGGATCTTCTTCGTAAAAAATATCATTGAAATTTTTAAGGGGTAAATCACGATGTATGGTAGGTGAATCAATTTTCATAACATTCCCTCTCTATCTATGTGTGAATAAGCATTCTTCTTAAGTTACTATAGGGAAGTTTTATAGTAAATATAAGTCTTTATTTTTGGTCGGCAGTATGTACAAAACCTAACCCTCCCTTTAACTTGGTAATGTTCAGCGAGGAATAGACTCTTGTCTTTTTATTCATTTCATTGTTATAATACTGTTGAATTAAATAGCTAAAATTTTCACGTTGTGGATTTTTAAAGAATATTTCTTTTTTCGCCACACAATTATCATCCGATAATTGTGTGGCTTTTTATTTGTCAAAAATGAGGGGGAATCATGATGAAAGCATGGTTTTATGTTATGTGTGTATTTCTAGGAGGCTGCAGTTTTGGTGTATTATCAACTTTTGTAAAACTCGCCTATGGAGCTGGATTTACGATGTTTGAGGTGACAGGAAGCCAAGTCATAATCGGGACAATTATAATATGGGTACTTGCCTTATTTGTAAAGAAGCAAAAGCTAACCATAAAACAGATCATAAAATTATTATTGAGTGGGATTCCAACGGGATTAACGGGCATTTTTTACTATTATTCTTTAGAAACGTTAGACGCATCACTAGCCATCATATTTTTATTTCAATTTGTTTGGATCGGGGCAATTGCTGAATGGGTAATTTTCAAAAATAAACCTTCCAAACAAAAGGTTATGTCCATTTGTATCGTGTTATTTGGTTCTATATTGGCTGCAGGTATTATATCTTCCGGAGAAAAAACGATTGATGTATTGGGTGCTATTTGGGGAATTCTTGCTGCACTAACTTATTCACTATTTCTCTTAACAAGTGGTTTTGTTGAAAAGGAAGTTCCAGCTATACAAAGAAGTGCCATTCTTTCAACAGGATCAATGGTGACCGTGCTAATTATTGTAAATCCATTATCCTGGATAAATCCTGAAACAATCTTGACTATCGCACCATATGGAGCTTTATTAGGATTATTTGGCGTGGTTATTCCTCCAATATTATTTGCAATAGGAATGCCAAAGGTAGGACCTGGAACAGGTTCGATTTTAACAGCATCTGAATTACCAGTGGTAGTCTTATTGTCAATGTTTGTCCTATCAGAACAGGTAGAATGGATACAATGGGTAGGCGTTTTTATTATTTTATTAGGCATTATTTTGGGAAATCGTTCAATTTTATCGAATTCTTTTAGAGAAAAGAATGGACTTTTGCTAAGAAAGGCAAAGTGAAAAAATAGGCACAGACCTCCAAGGTTTAGCCTATTTTTTGTTTTAATAAAATTCTGAAAATGATGGGGAATGTATGCTAAACTGTCATTGAAATGGAAACATACGCTTAAATTTATTTTAATAAAAATGACTAAGGAGGACTACTAAATGAAAACAGTGAAAGTATATCATTACGATGCGTTTAGCAATATACCTAATAAAGGAAATCCAGCAGGAATAGTGCTTAATGGAGATGAGTTAACAGATGAGGAGATGCAGAAAATTGCGTTTAAAGTAGGGTTTAATGAAACATCTTTTCCTGTTAAATCAGATATTGCTGATCTGAGAATTCGTTATTTTACTCCAGGTCATGAAATGAATTTATGTGGACATGCAACAATCGCGACTATTTATGCCTTAAGGTTAACAGGGGTGTTAGGACATAAAAAAGAAATAATGATTGAGACCAGAGCTGGTGTATTACCGATAAAGATAGACATAACCGGTGAAAATGAAGTATACATAACAATGAAACAGGCGGCACCTCAGTTTAAAGAATTTAATGGTTCAACAGAAGACTTGGCCAATTCATTAGGCTTAACACATGAAGATATTGATCATGACTTACCAATTCTATACGGTAGTACAGGTACATGGACATTGCTAATTCCAATAGTAAATCTTGCTGCTTTCGAAAAAATGAAACCTCAAAATAAGTTATTCCCTTCTATATTGAAAGAAATGCCAAGAGCATCTATTCATCCTTTTTGTTTGGAAACCATTGATCACAAGGCAGACATGCATGCCCGTCACTTCTCTTCACCTTATTCCGGAACAATCGAAGATGCAGTAACAGGAACAGCTTCTGGAGTGATGGGGGCATATTATACCAACTATATTAACGGCAAAAGTGAGAATCCTTTACATCTTATTGTCGAGCAAGGCCATGAAATAGGAAAAGAAGGTAGGGTTATGGTGCAGGTCACAAAGTCTGAAGATCATGAAGATATAAAGATTACAGGAAATGCTGTTTATGTAAAGGAGTTTTCAATCACCCTGTAAAAAGTACGAAACTTTTGATTTTATACGATACTAGGTTTGTTATGCGCATTTCCTGCAAAAAGAGTTGTGCTCTCCTAAAGGGATTGCTTCTAAATATGGCGATTTCTTTTTTTTATACGATCATAAATAATCGTATCAGCAAGCCGTGTTTTTCTATTAGGAAATTTGTAACCTAAAATAACTTTATACGTCTAAGGGATAGCTTATTTTAAATGGAGTGGTTAAGTTGAATGATCGTGAAGCATCATTTGTAGATGAAAATTATTTAAGAGAGGTCATGGACAAATATGGTACATCTTTGTTGAAACTTATATATTCATATGTGAAAAATTGGACAACTGCGGAAGATATTGTTCAGGAAACGTTTATTACTTTTGCACAAAAGCATCATCAATTTAAAGGAAATTCCTCCTTAAAAACGTGGATTTATCAAATTGCTATTAATAAATCAAAGGACTTTCTTAGGAGTCCCAAAAATAAAGTATCACAGCTTCCCTTTTCTAAATTCCTAATAACAACAAAAGAGAAAAATATAGAGGAACAATTAATGGATGATGATGAGGCACAAATTATTGCAAAGTGTCTTTTTAAGCTAACCATAAAATATCGAGAAGTGTTAAATCTTTTTTACTACGAGGAATTGACAATTAAAGAAATCTCAAATGTTCTCAATATAAGTGAATCCAACGTAAAAACAAGGCTATCCAGGGGGAGAGAAAAATTTAAACAAGTATATGTAAAGGAGGTCGATAAAGATGGAAGAAAAGTTAAACAAGTTAAAAACTTCATTGGATAAAACGTTATACAAGGATATTAATTTTGAAGAGCAACTTCAGAACAATACAATAACAAAACTCAGAAATAGAAGAAGCGAAAAAAGAAGATACAAACCACTATTTGCCTTAATAACTGTTGTCGCTGTAGCATTCATTTTATTTTTTAGTTTTGATATATCTACCTTACATAGAAATTCAGCCAATCTAGGAGACGAAGTAAAGTCTAATGAAATGATTGGAAATGAATCAATAAATTATTTAATAGTAATGACCCGAGAAGCAGAACCAAGTATTTTACTAATAAATATTAACTATAAAACAAATGGTGTTAAATACATCCCGATCTATCATAAACTTTATGTAGAAAATACTTTTTTTGAGAATCTAATGACAGCTCAAGATATAGAAAAAGCTTTATCAATTGAAGTAGAAAAAGAATTTGTTCTTCATGACCATGAGATAGGTAATTATATTGAAAACCAACAAGACATCCAAGTCGAAAATGAATTTGATTTTACACACGGTGACAGTCAGTTTAATGAAGGTGTAGTAACATTAAACACAGCGGAGAAATTTGTGGATTTTACTTCTATGAGAGTTCAAGACCCCAGAGGCCATAATGGGAGAAATATGAGAGTTGCCACAGTATTAGAGGAATTATTTAAACAAGAAGATTTCTATTCGATTATTTTAAAAAAGGAAATTGACAAGTTTGATGAAGTGCTGTTATCTGGCAGCAATTTAAAACTTGATGAACAAATTACTATTGAAGATCAGTATATTAACGGAAATTACAGCGAGAAAATCAATAAAGAAAACCTTGTAATGTTACAAAAGTCATTCAAATAAACAGACCGCATTCAGGCGTGAACTTTTTTAGAAGCTCACGCCTGTTAGTATTAGGACAAAATTATTTAAAATTTCACCTTTTCAGTGGATAAATATGCTAAAATTATTGGTGCGAATAGAAGCAATAGGCATTAAAGAATAAAATTAGGTGAGAAGCAGAATTCTCATTAGTTAACATAACCTCTAATCTTTTTTAGTTTCAATACATATTTAGTATCTACCGAAGTAATAGCAGCTATTATATCTACTTCTATTGTGGATAGAAACCTTAGAATTAATAGGAATGTAAGAGAAAGTTTTCAAATACCGTTTTTCTTCTTCCGATAAAGGGAAATAGTGGACAAAGTATTAAAAGTGATGACTAGGCTCTGATTATTTCAAAGGCTTTTTTAAAAGGGCTTTGTTTTTAGAAAACACTGTGACAAAAAATGGTTTAAGTAAGCGAACATCACAAAGCCACACATAAACTATGCACAGTACTTACTACCTTCAAAAAAGCTAAAGGAATAGGATAAGCCCCGAGATCGTAACTGAATAACAATTATTAGCATTCTTATATTTGAGTACCAGTTATATAATCGGGAAGCCTATAGTTATCGAAACTTTTTATATGTATTTTTGTAATAGTAAGGAGAGAGGCAGATGGAGTCAATTTGGTTAGAATATGCCTGGGCGCTGTTAATCCTAATAGGATTGGAAGGATTATTATCCGCAGACAACGCTCTGGTACTGGCAGTAATAGCCAAGCATTTACCTGAAGATCAGAAAAAACGAGCAATAAACTATGGTATTTTAATGGCATTTGTATTTAGATTTGGTGCACTATTTGCCATTTCATTTATTGCAAACGTCTGGCAAATTCAGGCGATTGGAGCAGCATATCTTTTATACCTGGGATTAAAGCATGTCATTAAAGCTAAATTTGGGAAAGAAAATGAGAAAGTTCATGAAGAAGAGGAAAAGGAAGCACGTGGTAAAGGTTTCTGGCCAACTGTCGGAAAGATTGCTTTAGCTGACCTTGCGTTTGCAATTGATTCTATTCTGGCTGCGGTTGCCCTTGCACTAGGTCTTCCAGATTCACCACTAGGTAATTTTGGTGGTATGGATGCCGGTAAGTTCATTGTTGTTGTTCTTGGTGGTATTGCCGGTCTTATTCTCATTAAATTTGCTGCAACTTGGTTTGTGGCACTTCTTGCAAAACGTCCGGCATTGGAAACGACAGCATATGCAATTGTTGCATGGGTTGGTGTTAAACTGGCTATAATCACTCTCGCTCATGAGGATATTGGAGTCTTGGACCATCATTTCCCTCATAGTACAGTATGGACATTGATTTTCTATGGAGTCTTAATTGCTATTGCACTACTTGGTTGGTTTGCACCTTCCAAGGAAACAGTACAAGAAAAGGGTTCCTAATATAAATAGTTGGAAAAAGGTGAGTTAAGGTAAGAGATAACTCACCTTTTTCTATTTTTAGGAAAAAATATTCAAGATACATAATGATGGATGGTAAAATAATCTTAGTGATGATTTTTCTCCTGAAGTTTGATTATGTAATTTATAATATATAGATAAAATAAAAAGGGTAGGTGAAAAACATAAATAAAATAATACGTATGTTGTTTTTGCTTCTTGGATTTATTTCCTTAGCAATCGGAATAGCGGGAACTGTATTACCTGTTCTTCCTGGAGGCCCCTTTTATCTATTTGCTCTCTTTTGTTTTACAAAGAGCTCTAAATCAATTGAAAACTGGTTCAAGAGTACTTCCCTATATGAAAAATATGTCTTGAGATTTTTACAAAAAAAAGGAATGACCCGCAAAGAGAAGATCCGCATTAATGTAATCGCTGATTTCTTCATCCTCGTATCTATTTTTTATGTTGATATTCTTCTTGTGAGAATTTTATTGATTATACTTGCTCTTTATAAACATTATTATTTCATAAAAAAAATTAAAACAATTAATCCAATCAATCCGAAACATAAAAAGGCGCGAACACTATAGTTCGTGTCTTTTTTGTACGTTAAAAAAGTATAAATTGGCAGCGTGGAAGTTTAATCGACGCAGTGGCCAATTTTAAGTACAAAGCATAAGGGCAACTACTCATCACGCTTCGCCTTTATAGTCTCGCCAATCGACGAGTTTTCTTTATATTTAGAAGGTCATATGCTTTCCTTTCTCTTTGTAGGAAAAATGCTCTATTTTTCTATTTAGTATTGAAAATGATTATCATTACCATTTATACTGTTGGATAAATACCAGAAAATGAATTGGAGGAACTGGAATGTTTATACAATTAAAGACTGTAACGGTCACAGAGGGAAATGCAGAGAAAATGGTAGAGCGTTTTGCCGGGGAAGGAATCATTGAACAGCAAAAAGGATTTATTGATTTAACTGTATTAAAAAAGAAACAAAGAAGAGGTGATGAAGAAGTGATCATTATGATTCGCTGGGAATCTGAAAGTGATTGGAAAGCTTGGGAGACTAGTGACATACATCTAGCAGGTCATCGGGCAAAACGTGGCAATCCATCACCATCCTATATCATTAGTGGTACTCAAGATGTTTACCATGTGTTAAGCAAAAAAGAATATAGAGAGCCTTCTAATATCCAATAAACTCTGACGATGTATGGAATATCTCCATCAACTGCTTACATATCCCAGTAAAAACTGCAGGTAACCATATAAGAATAAGCCGTTCTGATTTACATGAACACTAAGTACAACAGATCGGCTTCAGTAAAAATGCTTTTTTTTATCAAACATTGAGAATTGTTATCAGTTATTAGGACTAAAGACTCTAAAATGAGGTGTGAAGATGAATTTTACCGCCAAACAGATTGCAGTAGAAGCAACATTACAGGCTTTTCTTAATTGTTATTTGCGTGAAGTAGATCATGGATCATGGATAGATACAGAGAAATGGAAGATAAGAAACAGATGCTCCAGTTTACTTAATGGCAGCGATATGGTGGAACTTAACTTGCCAATGCAAGGTCTTAACTATTCATTTGAGGTGCTTTATCAATCCCAAGCTGGAAAACACCACATTGGATCATCCCTTAAATATTGCCCAAAGGAAAACAGCTGGCAGGCAGAAGACAGATTAACCATCATGATGAACCTTATTCAAGAACTTCACCTAATGGCAAGGGCGAATGGCTGCTTTGAGCTTGCATCTCATTATGATGAACTTATTCTTCGGTTAATTGAAAGCTATCAAACGATGACACGTTATATTGAAGAAAGATTGACTGATACCCAACATTCATCTGAAGGTTCAACCTTTATAGAGAATGAACAGTCACTTTTATTTGGGCATTGGCTCCACCCTACTCCAAAAAGTAGACAAGGAATGTCAAACTGGCAGCAAAAAAGCTTTGCTCCTGAGCTAAAGGGGAAGTTTCAACTGCATTATTTTCAAGTTGATGAACACTTTATTTTGGAATCATCAAGCATGTCAAATAGGGCAAGTGAACTTATCCACCAATCCGTGTTAAAGGCTGTACCACATTTGATAAAAGAAGAGGGAACCTGTCTTATTCCAATGCATCCACTTCAAGCACAGTGGCTACTGCAGCAGAATGAAGTGAAAAAAGCACTTTTGAAAGGAACAATAAAAGATCTTGGAGTATTAGGTCCTCACTTTACCGCAACCTCTTCAATACGAACGGTTTATTGTGAGAGTGAAGATTGGATGTATAAATTTTCAATTCCGGTAAAGGTAACAAATTCGTTAAGAGTCAATCGAATGCACGAGCTTAAAGCAGGAGTAATGATGTCCCGGCTTATAAATAAATTGCCATTCTTAGATAAGTATTCATCTTTTTCCATTATTGAAGACCCTGCCTATATTACCGTGGACTTTTCACATAAGGGAGAATCAGGATTTGAAGTTATTTTGAGATCGAACCCTTTTAAGGAGGGGAATAACAATGTCATTAGCTCAATTGCTGCCATTGTACAGGAACCTTTTCCAACTCATACATCTAAGCTGAATCAAATCATTATGATGAATGCCTATAAAGAAGCCCGGTCAGTGGAGGAAGTGAGTTTGGACTGGTTTGATAAGTATTGGAGCTGTTCAATTGAGCCAATCATTAAACTCTATGATCAACATGGGATTGCATTGGAAGCACACCAGCAGAATAGTTTGCTGGATATATCAACAGGTTATCCAGAGCATTACTATTATCGAGATAATCAGGGATACTACCTCTCTTCATCACGTAAACAAGAGCTTCTTTCCATAGAGCCGGGACTTCTGGAAACATTCGAATTATTTTATGAAGATGAATTAATACAAGAGCGATTTACCTACTATTTAGTGGTGAACCAGTTATTTTCTATCATTTATCGCTTTGGAGCAGATCAACTTCTTACAGAATCAGCCCTGATTAACATAACAGTACAAAAATTAAAAACGCTTGAAAAAGACCTAACCGGAAAAGGAAAAAGGTTTGTCCACAAATTACTGCACGACGAAAAGCTATCACATAAAGCAAACTTATTAACAAGATTTCATGATGTAGATGAATTAACAGCTGAGCTTGAGCAAGCTATTTACACAAAAATGACGAATCCGCTAGTCGGTCATCGTAAGGAGGAAGTGTATGCAGGCGTCCTCTCGTATTCTTTGTAAAAAAAGCAGTGATCGAGTAAAACGGCAGTTGGTTGAAGCAATGATGTATGAAGGATTAATAGATTATAAAGAGGTACAAAAGGGAGTATTTCATCTTTTTGGCAAGGAGCGGACCTATTGGTGCAAAGGAAAAAGAGGGGCATTTGATCGGATTCGTCTTGAAGAAGCAAGTATATGTCAACTACTGTCTAATGATCAATTCAATGAAGTAACAATCGATGAGCTGTTAAGTGAGTGCAGTATTGATGAACAAAGTCATAAGCGTGTTTCCCATGAACTTTCTCAAACGATAAAGCTGTGTGAATGGAATGAAAAGTATCTATCAATCCCTTTATCGAGAAGAAATTCAAATTTTGAAGAACTGGAATCCGAGATAGGTGAAGGCCACCTCTATCATCCATGCTATAAATCCCGAACGGGTTTTACATTAGAAGATCATGAAGCATATGGGCCTGAAGGTAAACAGTCATTTACACTTTTTTGGACAGCCGTAAAAAGACAGAACGTAAATGTCTCTTTGCTTGAGGATGAACAGGAATTTTGGAAGCGGGAGTTTGGTGAAGATATGTGGCAGGATATGAACTTGCAGCTCATGCAATCGGGAGCCACATTTGAGGAGTATACATTTCTTCCAATTCATCCATGGCAATGGCAATCGATTTATCATCAATTATCCGCTCTAATCACAACCGGCGATCTGCTTCTTATGTCTTGTAAAGGTGATCGATATCGTGCAACACAATCAGTTCGCACATTGTGGAATCAAACGGATTCGGACAAGGCATATATCAAACTGTCTATGAATATGGTCAACACTTCATCATTGCGAACATTATCTTCACCTTCTCTTTGTTCAGCACCTTTTATATCAGCATGGTTAGAAAAAGTCATTCAATCAGATCCTTATTTATCTCAAGATGTTTCCTTAGTGATTTTAAAGGAATATGCCGGAATTAGTTTTGAAGCGAAAGAAAAACCTGAATTAACTGGGCAGCTTGGCGCAATCTGGCGAGAAAGTATTAGAACATATATGAAGGAAGGAGAAGAAGCAGTCCCATTTACAGCACTTATGGCAATTGAAAAGGATGGTCACCTATTTATTGATAAATGGTTATCACAATATGGAATCGAAACATGGGTGGAACGTTTAGTAGAAGTAAGTGTTGTCCCAGTGTGGCACTTGTTAGTTGCACATGGAATTGCTGTTGAGGCACATGCTCAGAATATGATTTTGCTTCATCGGAATGGGTGGCCCACACGAGTGGTGCTACGTGATTTTCATGAAAGCATTGAATACACAAGGGAGTTTGTGAAGGAACCACATCTTATTCCAGACTTTGAGAAGATTCATAGCGAATATCACCAAGCTCCTATAGATAAGTATTACTGGATGTCATCGATAGAAGCATTGCGGGAATTAGTGATGGATACACTGTTTGTTTTTCACTTAAGTGAGTTATCTTATGTCATTGAACAAAAAAGAGGATACAATGAAAAATTATTTTGGAATCAGGTTAGTGCAGCCATCTCCAACCATTTGGAGAAGTATCCAAAGCTACAAGACCGTCACGAGAAAATAAAGTATTCAAAACCTGAAATCGCTGTTGAATCTTTATTTACAAAGAAGGTTCAAAGTAGTCGAAAAGAATACCGCCATTTTGTGAAAAATTTTTTTAATCAATTGAATCAAGAGGAGGAATAAGTGATGTTTTATGTGAATGATCACTATTACACGTTAGAGGATGTAGTGAATCAATATCGGTTGTTTGATCAAATACCTTACATTAGAGATTGCCAGAATCATCGGGTAGCTGTTTGTCTGACTGATGCGTTCCAGTGGCTAACACTTTGTTTATATATTCGAGAAAAAGGTGGGTCTGTGTTTCCTATTCATCCTTCCACACCTAAAGATGGGGCCATTCGTATAGCAGAGGAAGCATCTAGAGACTTTCTGTTTTTCCAAACTCTAGATACTGTTATAAATCTATCAAGTGTTAGGTATGATGCAGCTGGAGGACTTATTCAAATGAGCTCAGGGACAACAGGAACTCCAAAAATGATTGAGAGAACGTGGAGTTCCATTGAGGAAGAACTTGAGAGTTATGTTTACGCGTTGCCTATTGAACAAGGGACACCATCTATCATTGCATGTCCTATTACACATTCATATGGGTTAATTAGCGGTGTATTGGCTTGCTTAAAAAGGGGAGAGGAACCCATTATTATCACAAATATGAATCCAAAGTTTGTGATGAAAAAACTACAACAACACCCAAAACATATTCTTTATGCTGCTCCTCCTTTGCTGCATACATTAAGTCGATTAATGGGGTCTGGTGAACAAATGGATTGTGTGATGACATCCGGTACGGTTATGCCAACCAATTGGCTGGATTCAATAAGAGCAGTGTCACATAAGGTTTTCCAGCAGTATGGTTGCTCCGAAGCAGGTTGTGTGACCATTCATTCTCATGTGAAAAATCCGGCAGAAATGGGATCACCTCTGCCACATGTAAGAGTAGAAGCAGGTGAAGAAGATAACCCTGGTGAAGTTGTCATTCACACGTTTGAGAAGTCCATTTATACAAGTGATTTGGGTTATATAAAAGAGGGAATCCTCGTTTTTCTGTCTAGAATTGATGACACAATTAATGTGGCAGGGATTAATGTTTATCCTCAAGAGGTAGAAAATGTTCTCCTAAATGTACCAAGAATTAAAGAAGCAGCTGTATATAAAGTAAAAAACAAACTCTCAGGTGAAAGAGTATATGCTCAGTATGTTTCAGATGAAAGAATTGACGAGTCTGAACTAAGAGATTGGTGCAGCCGTTTTCTTGCCCCCCATCAATTGCCAATAGAATTCAAGTTTGTAAGGGAGATTGTGAAACTCCAAAACGGGAAGATTAGCAGAAAACAATTAGCGGAGTTACATATATGAAGAGAGAAGAAATGATGGAGATGATTTATAACATTTTAAAGGAAAAATTAGAGCTTCCAACAATTTCATCTTTTCATGAAGATACACGTTTGAATGAAGACCTTTATTTGGACTCTGTGATGATTCTTGAACTCGTTTTACATCTTGAATTGGATTTTGGCATTAAAGTACCAGATGAATTACTTGTCCCAAAGGATTTTCGAACGGTTGGTACGCTAATCGATTTTATACAACGTCAACAATGTAAAGCATTTGGAGGAGTAAAATGATAAAGGTTCATTGCTTTGTTAGCTGTGTTTGTGAAGTGATCAAGAAAACGAAGGGCGTAGATCATAGACCCTACTATTTTGGTGTCTGGGATGCTGATTTTGACATTGAAAATGGAAGATTAACCTATCATTCTAAGCAAATTGATCATGAATTCTTTCAAACTTGGTATGAATTGCTATATGGCGTGAAGTTATTTAAATGGTATGACATAACAGAGTCCAAATCTGCCAATATAGAAAAGCTTGAAATGCTTATTGAACAAAAATCCACCCATACGTATGTAATGGTTATGCTTGATTTATCAATGCTACCGGAGCGAGAAAATAAATTTCATCAAAGACCATTTCCTCATTATGTCATGCTGGAGAAAACGGAAAAGAAAGAGGAGTGGATGATGTATGACCCTGATTTTCGATGGGAAGGGGTACTTCCTAAAGAAAGAATTCTTCAAGCTATTAAAGAACCGAGTGTAGAAGGAGGTTATTATTTTCATGCGTCAGACATTCAACTGCCAACAAAGGAGACCATTGAATCCTATTTTCATACATGTATCAAACATGATGTAAATCCAATAATAGAAGCGATTGGAAAGATCATCACAGATTATATGGAGGGAAATCCTCAGCAAGTCAAGCTTTCACTAGCCTTAAAACAACTACCGGTTTTAGCAATAAGAAAGTATGCATATGAACATGCCTTTGCTTATTTTTGGGAGAACCTCGACCTTGAGGAGGAAGGGTTTGAAGAATGGTGTAATGAAATTGAACGCCTTGTTAAAGGGTTTACAACGATTCAATACAGAGCCATGAAGTTTGAGGTAACAAAGGATTCTTCTATTCTTACCTCTATTTATGAGAAATTGAATGAACAAAATGCCTTGGAATTTAAGATAAAACAAGGGCTGCAGGAATGTTTTAACAAATGGTTACTCAAACAAAACCTCTTACAAAAAGAAGGGGAGGCAGTAGGATGAAGCTTTCAATTTGCACCATTTCTTTTCGACATCATTTGTATTCGATTGATCAACTTGCACACTGGGCAAAATCACATCATTTTGATGGAATCGAGCTCTGGGGAGTACATGCCAAAAATCTAGTAGAAGATCACCATTATGGGAAGGAATGGCTAAATTCCTACGGATTAGAAACAAGTATGATATCAGATTATCTTCCGTTAGAAGCTAGTAGTGAAAACTTGATGAAGGAAACAGAATACCTATCAAACATTGCTGATCATTGGGGAACAAATAAGATACGAACATTTGTTGGAAAAAAAGGAAGTGCTATAACAAGTTCAAAAGAAAGAGAGGAGCTCATTCGAAAAGTCCGGATGATATGTGAGTTTCTCCTTTCTAAAGGACAAGTTCTGCTTATCGAAACACATCCACATACTTTAGCAGATCAGCTTAGTTCTACATTAAACATGTTGCAGGAAGTTAACCATCCGGCCCTTCGAATTAATTTCGATGTGCTGCATGTTTGGGAATCCGGGGTCCATCCAGTTGAAGCCATGAAGAAGCTTCAACCATTTATTTCACATTTTCATCTGAAAAATATCTCTTCACGTGACAAATTATCTGTATTCGCTCCTGACAATGTCTACGCTGCATCAGGGTCACGAGAAGGAATGGTTCCATTATTTCATGGTGAAGTAGATTATCATCAGTTTTTATCAGAAGCCTTCAAAACAACTGATGTTCATGCTTCTTTAGAATGGTTTGGACCAAGTGTGAAAGAAGTGCTATCACAGGATGTAGCCGAAGTTAGAAAACTACTTATTCATCAAATTCTAAAACTTACTTAAAATGAATTGGTCATTTCCATATGTATAAATGTATAATAATACATAATATCTATTATTTATACAATATGGAGGGGTGATCTGTTTATGCAATTAGTTTGTGAATCTGACAAATTAGAAGATTATTTACACGAAACTGATGATGTTAACTATTCTCATAAAATGATAAAAGAGAAAACAGAGGAACTTTTTAGCCCGACTCAAACGGAGGTTGAAAAAGCAAAAATAGCTTTTGAATTTGTTCGTGATGGAATTTCTCATTCATGGGATATACAAGGAACACAAGTTACCTGTAAAGCATCCAATGTATTAACATACGGTGAAGGCATTTGTTATGCAAAATCGAATTTATTAGCAGCATTATTGCGCTCCCAAGGAATTCCAACCGGCTTTTGCTATCAGCGTTTAATGTTGTTTGATACACCGGAAAAAGGATACTCCCTCCATGCATTAAATGCGGTTTATCTAACCTCTTTAGACAAGTGGATTCGATTAGATGCCCGCGGAAATAAAGCTGGAGTTGATGCTCAATTTTCAATTGATCAAGAAAAATTAGCGTTTTCGGTGAATGAGACGTTTGATGAGAGAGACTATCCAGTTATTTATACAAAGCCTAATATCAAAACATTGGCTGTTTTGAAAGAGCATCATGATGCATTTGAGCTGTATACACAGCACTTACCTGAAGATATATAATCAACTAAGGGACTGTAAAGTTAAAGCAGTCCTCTTTAGCGTATTTCTATATGACTTGCCCGGTTTGAGAAATCTTGGACTTAATTTAAACTCTTTTCTGCTTTTCGAGAGATTAAATTTATGATTGCATAATGATAAGTTATAATTAGTTATAACTAATGTGGAAAGGGATCAGGCTTAATGAAGAAATTTTCTTTTTTGATACTCGTCTTTATCATCATATTATGTTCAATAGGATGTTCATCTACGGGACAAGTTGCAGAAGATAGGAATATAGAAATAACCGTGTCAGCAGCAGCAAGCTTGACTGATGTTTTAAATGAAATTAAGACTTCTTTTGAAAAAGACTATCCTAACATTCATGTTACATATAATTTTGGGAGCTCGGGAACATTACAACAACAAATCGTACAAGGGGCACCAGCCGATCTGTTTTTCTCGGCTGCAGAAGATAAGTTTGACAATTTGGTAAAAGAGGATTTAATAGACAAAGAGAATATGGTTGACTTAGTTGGAAATAAAATTGTGTTAGTGACGCCTAAGGAAAGTAATAAAAACATTAAGTCATTTCAAGACTTAAAAGATAAGGCAAAAAAAATTTCCATAGGTACACCTGAAACAGTTCCTGCCGGAAAATATGCGAAAGAAATGCTGGATAATGTGGGAGAATGGGAGATGGTGGAAGATAAAATGATTTTTGCTAAAGATGTAAGACAAGTATTAACGTACGTAGAAACTGGAAATGTAGATGCAGGTATTGTATATAATACGGATGCCTTAATTTCTACTAAAGTAGATGTTATTGAAACAGCAGAAGAAGGGACACACACACCAATTATTTATCCGCTGGGTATCCTTAAAGAGAGTGAATATCAACAAGAAGCAGAAGTATTTTTTAACTATATGCAATCTGAAAAAGCTTTAACCATTTTAGAGGAATATGGTTTTTCAAATCTAATAAAATGATCGTAAATGATGCGTTTTGGTCACCAGTCAAACTCTCTCTGGAGATTGCTTCGATCTCACTCTTCATCGTACTAATAGTTGGTATTTTAGCCGCAAAGTTTATGGCAAATAAATCGTTCAAAGGGAAATCAATACTAGAAACTATTTTACTATTACCGTTAGTTTTACCTCCTTCTGTAGTTGGCTTTTTATTGATTGTCATATTTGGTCAACAATCATTCATTGGTCAGGCTATTGAAAATTTGTTCCATCAATCCATCATTTTTACTTGGTGGGCAGCTGTTATCTCTGCGGTAGTTGTTGCTTTTCCCCTTATGTATCAATCTGCTAAAACAGGATTTGAAACAATTGATCGGGACATTGAAGATGCCTCAAGAGTTGATGGAGCAAACGAGTTTAAGGTTTTTACGTTGATTACGTTACCTCTAGCTTCAAATGCCATCATAACTGGAGCTATCTTAAGCTTTGCACGATCACTTGGTGAATTTGGTGCGACCCTCATGTTTGCCGGGAATATCCCGGGAAAAACACAAACCATTCCTACTGCCATCTATATTGCGATGGATTCCGGAAACATGGATTTAGCATGGTCTTGGGTATTTGTTATACTATTAATTTCATTTAGTGTATTAATTTTAATGAATTTGATTAAAAAACGTTATTAAGGTGCTTGTTAAATTTTTAATACTCAAGAAAGTATTTCCTCCCTTGTTAATACTTTTTTGAGTTTATTTATATTTTATAACTCTTTCACACTCAGGCCAGATCATGCAGCTTAGATCAGTTCTACTGAATGATGTCAAAAGTGTTGGTGATTGTAATAATTTTACATTTTGTATCTCTTATAGGGTATAAAAGTAAAAAAGCATACGCAAGAAAGAAATATGTATGCATTTAGAATGCCAGGTAATAAACAAACATTCGCAAAGACCAAAAAAAGGAAAAAATGGTGTCGAAAGTGTTGGTAATTGTAATGATTTTACATTTTTGTATCTCTTATAGGGTATAAAAGTAAAACAGCATACGCAAAAAAGAAATATGTATGCATTTAGAATGCCAGGTAATAAACAAACATTCGCAAAGACCAAAAAAAGGAAAAAATGGAGTCAAAAGTGTTGGTGATTGTAATAATTTTACATTTTTGTATCTCTTATAGGGTATAAAAGTAAAACAGCATACGCAAAAAAGAAATATGTATGCATTTAGAATGCCAGGTAATAAACAAACATTCGCAAAGACCAAAAAAAGGAAAAAATGGAGTCGAAAGTGTTGGTGATTGTAATAATTTTACATTTTTGTATCTCTTATAGGGTATAAAAGTAAAACAGCATACGCAAAAAAGAAATATGTATGCATTTAGAATGCCAGGTAATAAACAAACATTCGCAAAGACCAAAAAAAGGAAAAAATGGAGTCAAAAGTGTTGGTAATTGTAATAATTTTACATTTTTGTATCTCTTATAGGGTATAAAAGAGTCAAGTCCTAGATATTGTGTAAATTCCTATACAATGTTTTCAACCTATTAAGATAGTTGGGGTTAGTCTTTCCCCTTACATTTTTTTGCGAACTTCCATGGGCTTATAACCTCACAATCAGCAAAGGCTGTCAAAGACTCTTTTCACTTTGATAGCCTTTGCTGATTGTGAAATAATTCCATGATGGAAGTTTGAAAAAAATAGGATCTACAATCAAAATTAAGATTTTTTCTTTGAGTATACAGTCTCTTGATACTGCATTAATACAGCTCCTACTAGCCGAAAAGCAGATTGAGTATTAGGGAAAATGCGTATTACTTTTTCTCTTCTTCGTACCTCTTGATTTAATCGCTCGAGAGAGTTTGTACTTCTGATATGTGGGTGAATTGATACTGGATGACTCATGTATTGAATGGTATCTTCGAACCCTTCATCTAATATTTGAAGTGCCTTTTCGTATTTAGAATTAGTGGCAAATTTACTCATTAACTCATCTTTAAATAATCTAATATCTTCAATAGTTACTGCTTCGAATACACGTTTAATCATTGTACGAATTTCAACTGAATCCTTTTTAGGCAATTTTTCAATGATATTACGTTTGAAATGGACATTACACCTTTGCCAAGTAGTGCCTATGAATTCACGTTGTATAGCTTTCTGTAATCCTTGGTGTGCATCAGATATGACTAGCTTAGGGGATTGAAGGCCACGTGATTTAAGTTGTTTGAAAAACTGACTCCAGCTATCATAGCTTTCAGTATGATCTACAGTTAAACCAAGGATCTCACGCTTGTTGTTATCAGTGAGAGCAGTGGCTATATAAACTGCTTTAGAGACAACACGGTGATGTTCATGTACTTTAATATACATTGCATCAACAAAAACAAAAGGATAATAGATTATGTTTAAAGGCCTTTTAGCCCAATCATTGACTATGGGATCTAGTTTTTGAGTTAAAGATGAAACAAAAGATTTAGAGATGTTTTCTCCACAAAGCTGTTCTACGATATGGGTAACCTTTCTAGTGGAAACACCATTGATGACCATTTCCAACATGGACAGGACTAAGGCTTGATCGCAGCGAGCGTACTTCTCAAAAACCGAAGGTGAGAATTCACCATTACGAGTCCTTGGGACCTGCAGTTTTATCTTTCCAATACTCATCGTCAGGTCTCGCTCATAATACCCATTACGGTAATCACGACGTTCATCAGAGCGCTCATATGGGCTAGTCTGGAGAAAATCATCTCTTTCCTTTTCCATGAATTCATTTAATACCAAAACAATAGCTGACTTCACAACCGTCTCCATATTAGAATTCATAACTGAATCTTTTAAAACTTCCATATTTAGGTTAAACTGTAATTGGGTCATTTTATTCCTCTTTTCAATGTTTATCGTCGCTGAAAACATTGTAGCCAAGAGTTAATAAAATGAACCCTTTTTCTTTTTACACAATTATACGGACTTAATCTATAAAAGTAAAACAGCATACGCAAAAAAGAAATATGTATGCATTTAGAATGCCAGGTAATAAACAAACATTCGCAAAGACCAAAAAAAGGAAAAAATGGAGTCAAAAGTGTTGGTGATTGTAATAATTTTACATTTTTGTATCTCTTATAGGGTATAAAAGTAAAACAGCATACGCAAAAAAGAAATATGTATGCATTTAGAATGCCAGGTAATAAACAAACATTCGCAAAGACCAAAAAAAGGAAAAAATGGAGTCAAAAGCGTTAATGATTGTAATAATTTTACATTTGCGCATCTTTTATAGGGAATGAAAGTAAAAAAGCATACGCAAAAAAGAAATACGTATGCTTTTACAATGCCAGGCAATAAATAAACATTCGCAAAGTCCAAAAAAAGGAAAAAACAGAGTCAAAGAGATGAGAAATGTAATAATTCTCCATTCCCCCATCTTTTAAAGGGTGAAAAAGTAAAATAAGCATACGCAAAAAGGAAATATGTATGCTTTTAAAAGCTAGGTAGTAAAAAACCATTTGCAAAAGCTAAAAAAATTCCAAAAGCAGCAAAATCGAAATTGAATCTAGCATTTTAATGATTTTGGAACAAAGGTTGATGCAATATTTAAGTTATTAGAAAACCCAACTATGATTTCAATTTTTTAATTTCCACAATCAATTCCTCAAAATGACTTTGCTGAAACCCGTAGCTGTTTACAACCTCTCCGTTTTGATCGATTAAATAAAAGCTTGTAGAATGGATCACTTGATTAGATGATGATGGTTTTTGCACAAGAGTTTGAAATTCTTCTCTTGCGAATTCTTCGATTTCCTTTTGACTGTAGCCTGATAGCATATGCCAGTTTGATGAGTCATCTGTGAATTTTTCCATAAATGTCTTTAAGACATCTGGAGTATCAACCGTTGGATCGACACTGAAGGAAACAAGTTCAATGTCAAGATCTTGGTTTTTTAGCTCCTTTTGAAGTGCAGACATGCTTGCTGTCATAGGTGGGCAAACTGTTTCGCAATTTGTGAAAATAAAGTTCGCAATCCAAACTTTATTTTTAAGGTTTTCTGTCCCAAAGGGTTGTCCATTTTGGTCTGTAAACGTAAAAGAACTCATTTGAAACGTTGAAGCTTTATTTGTGCCACATGCTGACATAAAGATACAGCAAAGGATAAGCAAAAGGGAAACTTTCTTCATCATGTGTTCTCCTCAAATAATAATGGAATTCGAATGGTCACGACTGTACCGGTTTGGTGATCACTTGCGATTGAAAAGGTACCGTTATGTAAGGTAACGATTTGTTTTACGATCGATAAGCCTAAACCGGAACCACCAGTGGAACGACTTCTCGCTTTATCTGTACGGAAGAAGCGCTCTCCAATTCTTTGAATATCTTCGTTGTCGATCACATGCCCCTTGTTGGTAACAGTGAGGACCATCATATTATAATTGGTGCCTAAATCAATCAACACTTCACTATGTAAAGGTGAGTATTTGATGGCATTGTCAATTACGTTATATAATACCTGCTCCATCCTTTTTATGTCACCAACGATGATCACATCTTCCTGAACAGTCGTCTTATATTGGATTTTATGTTGAGCTAAGCGAATTTTAAAAAGGTCGATCGTATCATACAGTAACTGAGCCATGGCAATCGGTTCCTGATCCAATACATAAAAATCTTCTTCTAAATAATTGAGTTCAATGAGATCATGAACAATTTTATTAAGCCTGTCTGTCTCTTTTTCGATCGTTGTTAAATAGCTGTCTGCCTCTTCCTTAGATGAATATAGCTGCTGTTTAAGAGCCTGAGTGTAGCCGCCGATATAGGTGAGAGGAGTCCGTAATTCGTGGACAACATTTGTAAGAAACTCTTTTTTTCTCTTCTCCTGCTCTTCCAATGATGAGCTCATAAGATTGAATGCTTCTGCCAGTTGTCCAACCTCATCTGAACTTGTTATTTGAAGACGACTTGAGTATTTTCCTTTTGCCACTTCTCCAGATAAAACCTGCATTTCTGTAAGAGGCTTGAAAAGAGAATGTCTAATTCTATTCACAATAATCAATAAGATGATAAAAAAGATCGTTCCAGTAAAAAGTAGAATCGGAATACTGCCTTCAAACACTTCCTGCATGGCTGCTAACGGGACATAAATATACACAATTCCGATTAGCTCTGTTTCGCTATGAATAGGAAACATTGCACCAACAATGTTTCGGTCAAATTCTTTTACGTATCCTTCCTTTAAAATATGATTTCCTTGAGATAATATTTTTTTATCTTCAGAACTTATTAACGCCTCTTGGCCGATTTGATAAGGAAAATACTCCTGAAGTTCGTCATATGTATCAACGACAATGACTTCATATTCTGATACAATATTAAACCAGTGAATTTTCTCGATAATTTCCTCATTTAATGATCCATAATGATAATGTGAAGCAGTGTTTTCTCCTTGGTAAATAACTGATTCACGAATACTATTCAGGTAGAGATCTTTATATAAAAAATGTAAAAAGAAGAATGAAAATAAAATTGAACATGCGATACATATTAAAATGAGGAAGAATACTTTTTGACTTAACGATATCGATTTCAATTTCAAAATTACACCTCTAACTTGCCCCATTCTTAACGGGCAGTAAGATTTTGACTTCAAGATAAGAATATAAGTTCGAGATAACTGCCCGTAAAGATCGGACGAAGGACAGGACGTCCAAGTCAGGCGCAGCCACAGGATGTGGCGCTATGAGCGTGATAAGTTTCGCTAACCATAAGTGGGGGATGAAGAAAACCCCCACTTATGGAAGTGTCACTTTGTAGCCTTTTCCCCAAACAGTCTGAATGAGAGTCCCATATTGCTTTAATTTTAAACGCAGTGTTTTAATATGTGTATCAACTGTTCGTTCACTGCCGGTATAAGCGTAACCCCATATGGACTGTAATAGCCGTTCCCTTGAAAAAACCTTCCCATTATTTTTTGCCAGTAGCAGTAATAATTCATATTCCTTTAATGTTAGTGAAAGTGATTGATCATGTAACATCACAGTGTGTGAATCTGTATCAAATGTAAGTGGTCCTATTATTTGTCGCGATGAAGTTGAAGTTGTTCCTTTTGTCCTTCTCAAAACTGATTCAATCCGGGCCAACAATTCACCGGGATGGAAAGGCTTCACGATATAGTCATCGCCGCCTAATTTTAGTCCATGGACTTTATCCCATTCCTCTCCTTTTGCCGATAAAAAAATAAGGGGAATGTCATGAGTTTTTTTCACTTCGTTAGCAAATGTAAATCCATCCATATATGGCATCATCACATCGACTATTAAGAGATCAGGTATATTTTTATTAATTTGTGAAAGGGCATCTATTCCATCTGAAGCTTCTAGAACCGAATATCCTTCTTTTAATAGAAATGTTTTGACTAGTTGTCTCATCTGTCCTTCATCTTCAATGATCATTATCGTTACACTCATTTCATGTCCCTCGCTTATGTACACTATGATTTCCTATCATACTTATTATTTTACTTTGAAGTTGTGAAGTTTTTGTGAGATTCTAACGCTCTTTCGCTCAAATTCTAGTAATATAAACTGTTATTGTGTCCTTTAGGTACTTAATCTGAAACTAATAGTTTAACTTAAAAACTAGTTCGTTTCATTTCGCTGCAGACACTTGCTTTCCTCTACCTCCCGCAGGAATCAAGTGTCTTCCGCTCCATTCCACTATTTATTTTTATAAATAGTATTCCAATTCATAAATCTTACGAAAAAGCTTTTTAAGGAAGAATTCAAATTTTTAAGAAAATAGTCTTTTTCACAAATCCCACACATTTTTCTCTTATGATAGTAGTAATAGAAAAAATAACGGAGAAGGAGCTACAATAGTTATGAAAACAGAGAAGGAGAAGCAAACCCGACCGTCTCTATATAAAACAATATGGAGATGGCATTTTTATGCCGGGCTGCTCATTGCCCCATTTCTTATTATTCTAGCATTTACCGGCTCGATTTATTTATATAAGCCGCAGATAGAACATTTTCTCTATAAAGATTTATATGAGGTAACCACGCAGGATGAGAGAATTTCACCGACCACACAAATTGAGGAAGTGAAAAAACAGTATCCTCATGCGGTTGTCACGACTTATCGACCTGGAGAGGCAGAGAATCGTTCGAGTGAAATAGGTATTACAAATCATGAAGAATCACTGACGATTTTTAGTGATCCATATACAGGGAACATAATTGGAGAATTAAATAACGAGGATCGAATCATGGATAAAATTGAAGAGTTCCATGGTGAATTAATGGCAGGTACAATAGGCGATCGGTTCGTTGAATTAGTAGCTTGTTGGGCTGTCATCCTTGTTATTACTGGATTTTATTTATGGATGCCTAAGAAAAAATTCATGTTATCAGGTTCACTTTTTCCCCGTTTCAAAAAGGGTAAGAAGATTCTTGTAAGGGACATGCATGCTGTACCTGCATTCTGGATTATGGGGGGTATGCTGTTTTTAATCTTGACAGGTCTGCCCTGGTCAGGATTTTGGGGAGGTCATTTCCAAAACTTCGCAACACAAACAGGCGTAGGATATCCACCTTCTATTTACTTCGGAAATGCTCCGGAATCAACCATTAAAACGAAGGAAATTGCAGATGTACCATGGGCAGCTGAAAACCTGGAGATTCCCTCCTCTGAAGTAGGAGGATTTATTCCAATTTCAATTGATGACGTTGTCAGAGTAGCGGATCGTGAAGGGATTGACCCAAGCTATACGATTTATCTTCCAAGTGATCCGGCAGGTGTTTATACATTATCAGCTTATCCGCCAAAAGCACAGGATGAGTTAACGATGCATGTTGATCAATATACGGGTGCAGTTTTAACTAATTATCGTTTTGAAAACTATGGATTTATTGGGAAGATAGTGGCTTTGGGAGTTACCATTCATAAAGGAACACAGTTTGGGTGGATCAACCAGCTAATAAGTCTCATCATTTGCTGGGGCATCATTTTTGTTGCATTTAGCGGCTATTATTTATGGCTAATTCGTAAAAAGAAGCATGATCTTAGTGCACCAAATGCACCTAGTGCGAGGAAGGTAAAAGGTTTTCTAATTCTATTAATCATTTTAGGCATTATATTTCCACTGGTCGGGTTATCGCTCATTCTAGTTTGGCTAATTGATTTGCTCATCATTCAGAGAACTCCAAAATTAAAGCAGTTCTTTAACGCTTAAAGGAAGGGGAGAGATAGAATGAGAAAAGGATTTAGCTGCTCAATCGTTATGTTTTTTGCCATTTTTTTAGCAGCATGTGCCGATGAAGACAATGTTGCATCATTATATAAACAAGAAAATCCTATTGATGTTGAAATCATGATCCCGGAAAAATTCACTGAAAATCAACAAGAAACAATCAAAGCAAAGCTAACACAAGCAGGAGAGCCGGTTGAAGGTGCAGATTATGTCCATTTTGAGATGTGGAACCAAGAGGGGACCGTTCACTATGAAATGGAACAAGCGAATGAAGAGGGAAAAGGTATATATAGTTTAAGCAAAGATTTTAATGAGGAAGGTCTTTATTTTGTGCAGGTTCATGCAAGTAATAACGGATCTGTCATCATGCCGAAAAAGCAATTTGTTGTTGGAAAATTAACTGCAAATGATGAGGAATTTTTAAAGGAAAATAAAAAACCGCAAAGTGGAGGGCATGAAGGCCACCATTAAATGAAAGGTTAGAATAGGATCATTTATCGTTCCTCCGCTCCTTTTATATGAAGAATTGTGTGAAACAAATTCACAAAATGTTCACTTACGAGGAAATTTTCTACTCTATATAATACAAAGAGTTAATAAAGGAGGAGCGATTAAATTGCCAACAACGAAAAAGGAAAGTATACAATTTGGTTTTATCATGTGTTTTGGAATGGTATTCTTTATGACAATTTATAATTTTTATCTTAATGGAATGCTTGGGGAGCTGACGTTTATAGAAGGAGTATCAGATTTATTCATTGGGTTTATTATTGCATTTATACTTGATTTGTTTATAGTTGGACCTAATGCGAAAAAAATTGCCTTGAAATTAACAGCTAAGACAAGTAATAAGCTCTACAAAATCCTAAGCATATCAATATGCATGGTAATAGGGATGGCATTTTTTATGTCCATTTATGGCCTTGTTACAAATTATATTCATAACGGATATCACGCCAATTCAATTATGTCAGATTTTTTATCTGTGTTCGGTAAGAACTTCATTGTAGCATTGCCGCTGCAAATTATTATTATGGGGCCACTAGTTCGATTTATTTTTGTTAAATTTATTAAATCCAATGAAATGGTAAGTATGGGAAATTAGTTCGTTCCATTGCGCTGCAGACACTCGATGCGCCGGGGAGGAAGCTGAGCCTCCTTGTCTCCGCCTGCGGGGTCTCAGCCTTTCCTCTACTTCCCGCAGGAGTCGAGTGTCTTCCGCTCCATTCCACTATAGAGTTAAAATAGGATTCAAAATCATCTTTGCGAAAACAGCCTAAGATAAAATATTCATCAATACATACTGAGAAATTGGACAGTAGTAATTACTGTGAGATCTATGGCCGGTAAAACAATATAAGAGTCGCTATCAGCATAGCGACCCTTATGATTTCAATTATGTGAACTCAGACTCCAGACGTTTGAGGAATTCTTCTGCCGCACTATAGCCTTGCTGTTTGAGAAGCCAATTATTAGCGGCTGCTTCAATTAACCCTGCCACATCACGACCAGGCTGCAGTTGGATTTCAATATGAGGAATTTTAACACCCATATATTCTGTGAATCTGGACTCCTGCTCTAATTCGTTATTAAGGGTATCTTTCTCCCATTTTTTTAATTCGATATCAAGCGCGATTCTTGTTTCATCTTGAAACGCTTTTCTTCCATATAAACGGACGACATTTAAAAGGCCAATACTTCGTAAAGAAAGAAATTCCTTCGTTTTTTCATCATGAGTCCCGAGAATTGTCGTTGGACTAAGCTTTTTCAGCACGACAACATCATCAGCCACAAGCCGGTGTCCTCTTCCGATCAACGTATGGGCTGTTTCACTTTTCCCAACCCCGGATTTTCCACGTATTAAAATCCCCATTCCATAGACATTAATACAAACCCCATGGATTGCCGATTCAGGTGCTAGTGCTTTCACCATAAAAGCATCAAGTTGTGTCATAACCTCAGATGTTATTCGTGGTTCTTTGGTACATAATAGAGGAATTCCTTCTTCTAGACAATATTGTTTCAAGTAGGTTAACCCTTCTTCACTAGCTGTAACGATAAAACAAGGGGGATGGTATTTAACAATATTTCCGATACGGAATTGGCGCTCTTCTATGCTTAATTTATGTAGATAGTTGATTTCTTTTCGACCGAGTATTTGAACCCGTTCCGTTGGAAAGAAATCAAAATGGCCGACAAACTCCAAACCTGGGCGGTGTGACCTGGGTTGAGTAATCGGTTGTTGCAACTGACTCTCTCCAGCCAGAACTTTTAATGAAAACTTTTGAACCAAATGTTCAACCGTTAATAATTTCAATTCGAGGTTGCTCTCCTTCCTAAATTCTTATTAAGTTGTTAAACGATATAATAAGGAAATAGTTTATTGTATTTTATCATAGCCGATTTTAGTAGTTGAAAGCTATCATAAATGAAAGAATGTCACAGAAAAGATGAAATCATACGAAAGTGTAAGTAAGCGGTTGAGAAAGTATCACATAATTAAGAACAGTCATTGATTAAACGAGCTTTTGTAAGCAACTTTTTGTTGCTTACTTTTTTTATTATCAAAACAATAATTTAAATTTCATAAACTATTCTTTTGGAAGCGTTACACCTATTCTGTAAATACAGAAGTAATGAAGGAGGAAATATCTCATGGAAACAGCAAGAGAATTGGAAACGCTTCAACATGAAGATGGGAAAAAAGGGTTTCTTACAAAGTTAAAACAAGTCAAGGTAGGGGTTATCCCGTTACCACTTTATTTAGTATTAGCAGCAATTGTCTATGGCGCATCTGTTTATAATCAGCTGCCTCCAGACATGATTGGAGGATTTGCGGTTATTATGGTGCTTGGGATCCTATTAGGGGACCTTGGTATGAAGATTCCTATTTTAAAGGACATTGGCGGACCAGCTATATTAGCCTTGCTAGTTCCATCTATCCTTGTGTTTTTAGACTTATTTAACCCGGCTTCGATGGAAGCGGTGACAACTTTAATGAAAACATCTAACTTCCTATATTTATATATTTCTGTTTTAGTAGCAGGAAGCATACTGGGTATGAATCGCAAAGTCTTGATTCAAGGGTTTTCAAAAATGTTTATCCCGCTTGTTCTTGGAACGATAGCTTCTATTGTTGTTGGTATTTCAGTTGGAGCACTTTTTGGATATGAAATGAAGCATACCTTTTTCTATATCATTGTTCCTATTATTGGAGGAGGAGTTGGTGAAGGAATTTTACCATTATCACTAGCATACTCACAGATTTTAGGTGGATCGGCTGAAACGTATGTGTCTCAAATGATTCCTGCTGCAGTCATTGGAAATATCGTTGCAGTAATAAGTGCAGGTTTAATGAAGAATTTAGGTGAAAGAAAGCCGGAACTTACTGGAAATGGTGTATTAGTCAAATCAAAAGATGGCATTAAAGAAATGAACAATGAGAGTACAAATATAAATGCGCCAGTTGATTTTTCATTAATGGGTGCAGGTTTACTTCTTGCTTGTGCATTTTTCATCTTCGGTCAATTTGCCCATATGTTTTTAGGAATTCCGGGCCCTGTGTTAATGATTGTGGCTGCTACTCTGGTTAAATGTCTTCAACTGATGCCGAAAAAAATGGAACAAGGTGCATTTCATCTGTATAAATTTGTTTCTACCGGTTTAACTTGGCCGCTTATGGTGGGGTTAGGAATGCTGTATATTCCTCTTGAGGATGTTGTGAAAATTGTAACTCCAGCTTATGTGGTGGTATGTATGTCTGTTGTTATTGCAATGGTTGGGACAGGTTATTTTGTTGGGAAGTTCTTAAATATGCATCCGGTTGAATCAGCGATTGTAACAGGATGTCATAGCGGTTTAGGTGGAACAGGGGACGTAGCTATTTTGTCTGCTTCGAACAGAATGTCACTTATGCCATTTGCACAAGTAGCAACAAGACTTGGTGGAGCTGCTACAGTCATTATGGCTACACTCTTAATGAAGTTTTTTAGTTAAAAGGATAAGGGAGACTAAGTACAGGCTTGAAAAGTAGAAGAATTTCAGCCTTGCCTGGTCTCCCTTTGTAGCGGGTTCAAGTTAAATATTAATGAATGTAATCTATTTCTGTTGTTATAGATAAAACGTTGTAAATATTACAGTTAGTAAATATAGCCTCAAAAAGGAGCAGTAAATATCATGACAAAAATTATTGCAATCAATGCAGGGAGTTCTTCTTTAAAGTTTCAATTGTTTGAAATGCCGAAAGAGAAAGTACTCACAGCCGGATTGGTAGAACGTATCGGATTAGAAAAGGGAGTATTCACGATCTTAGTGAACGGAGAAAAAGTAAAAGAAACAATTGACATTCCAGACCATGCTGTTGCGGTTAGAATGCTATTGGATAAACTTACGCATTATGGAATTGTTGAATCTTTAAATGAAATTGAAGGTATCGGCCATCGTATTGTACACGGAGGAGAGATATTTAATGATTCTGTTTTAATTTCAGATGAAACACTTCAAAAAATCGAAGAACTATCAGATTTAGCCCCGCTTCATAACCCCGCGAATGTTATTGGAATTAAAGCATTCAAAGAGGTTTTACCAAATGTGAAGTCAGTAGCTGTTTTTGATACAGCATTTCATCAAACAATGCCAGAGAGATCATTTTTATATAGTTTACCTTATGAATATTATGAAAAGTATGGAATCCGTAAATACGGCTTTCATGGCACCTCACATAAATATGTTTCGGAAAAAGCTGCAGAATTACTTGGACGTCCGATCGATCAATTGCGCTTGATTTCCTGTCACTTAGGAAACGGGGCAAGTATAGCTGCAATTGAAGGTGGAAAATCTATTGATACTTCAATGGGCTTTACTCCCCTTGCAGGTGTTGCAATGGGAACTCGTTCAGGGAACATTGACCCGGCGTTGATTCCGTTTATTATGGAAAAAACAGGTCAAACAGAAATGGAAGTACTGGACATTTTGAATAAAAAGAGTGGTATATTGGGGATTTCCGGTTTATCAAGTGATCTTCGTGACATTGAACATGCCGCTGAAGAAGGAAATGAACGTGCAGAAACTGCTCTTGAAGTATTTGCTAGTAGAATTCATAAATATATTGGCTCATACGCAGCTCAAATGTCTGGAGTAGATGCGATCATATTCACTGCAGGAATAGGGGAAAACAGTGATATTATTCGTTCACGAGTATTGCGTGGTTTAGAATTCATGGGTGTTTATTGGGATTCTGCCCTAAATCAGGTCCGTGGTGAGGATAGATTCATTAGCTACCCGCATTCTCCTGTAAAGGTCATCATTATTCCAACCAATGAGGAAGTTATGATTGCACGTGATGTAGAAAGAATAACGGCTGAATTAGCTGTACCTCTTTGATGAAAAGCTACAGGTACAATTAATCCGTTTTTGTCGAATTTAATATTAATTTATAGTAAATAAAAAAGTAAAAATAGTGATGTATTTTCATATTAATGTGTTATACTAATCTTATAATTTAAGTTTAATAGTATATATCAATTTGACTTAGGGGGCATATTAATATGATTAACGTTGCTATTAACGGGTTTGGACGCATTGGAAGAATGGTGTTTCGTCAAGCGATAAAGGATAGCTCATTTCAAATCGTAGCCATTAATGCGAGCTACCCTGCAGAAACATTGGCACATCTAATTAAGTATGACACAGTACATGGGAAGTTTGACGGTTCTGTAGAGGTATCACAAGATCACTTGTTGGTCGATGGTAAAGTGGTCCAGCTTCTAAATCAACGTAATCCGCAAGAGCTTCCTTGGAGGGAACTGGGAATAGATGTTGTCATTGAAGCAACAGGTAAATTTAATGCAAAGGAAAAAGCAAGCTTGCACCTGGAGGCTGGTGCAAAGAAGGTTATTTTAACAGCTCCCGGTAAAAATGAAGACGCTACAATTGTAGTCGGTGTAAACGACGAGCAGTTGGATATTAACAAGCATGATGTGATTTCCAATGCTTCATGTACAACGAATTGTCTGGCTCCAATCGTAAAGGTGTTAGATGAACAATTTGGCATTGAGAATGGCTTAATGACGACTGTACATGCCTATACAAATGATCAAAATAATATTGATAATCCTCACAAGGATTTACGCAGAGCCCGTGCTTGTGCACAATCCATTATTCCGACAACAACAGGTGCAGCTAAAGCGTTAGCAAAGGTTCTACCACATTTATCCGGGAAATTACATGGTATGGCACTACGTGTTCCAACTCCGAATGTGTCACTTGTTGACCTAGTGGTAGACGTGAAGTGTGATGTGACAGTAGACGAAATTAATCATGCTTTCCAGGCTGCTGCTCAAGGATCAATGAAGGGAATCATCGAATTCTGTGAAACTCCGCTTGTATCGGTTGATTTTAATACAAACCCAAGCTCATCAATTGTTGATGGTTTATCAACAATTGTTATGGGGACGCGTAAGGTAAAGGTGCTCGCTTGGTATGACAATGAGTGGGGCTACTCCTGCCGTGTAGTTGACCTTGTAAAGCTGGTAGCAGATCAATTTGTCGCCCAAAGAGATGTCCAGCACGTCTAAGTAGATAACATAAATTTCACCAAAAAACTTCGAAAAAATAGTATGTACCATCTAGGTTAATTGTATGTACTATTTAACCTTCTTTAATAGAGCGTAATGGATCGAACTTATTTCCATTAAAAACTGTATTAAAAACAAAGTATGCGAAAACAGCCAAAACATAAAGGATGATATGAATATGAGCAGTGTAAACATTCAAATAGATGTAAACGAGTTATTAAATGGAAGTAATACACAAAAACAATTAAGTGTCTCACAATTAGTAGAAAAAGTCATTAAGAGAGGTGAAGGCAAACTAACTTCTACCGGTGCTGTTTCTGTTTCAACAGGTAAGTATACAGGCCGTTCTCCTAAAGATAAATTCATAGTAGAGGAAGCATCCACTGTACATAAGATTGATTGGGGGAATGTAAACCAACCAATTTCTAAGCAACATTTTGATAACCTTTACACAAAGGTATTAGAATACTTAAAAGAAAAAGAAGAAATCTTCGTATTTAAAGGCTTTGCAGGAGCGGATCACAATTCCCGTCTTCCAATTACAGTAATAAATGAATATGCTTGGCATAACCTTTTTGCACATCAATTGTTTATTGGTCCAACTGGGACTGATGAGCAAACACATGAAGATCCATTTACAATCGTATCTGCTCCAACATTCAAAGCAAATCCGATCATTGACGGTACAAATTCCGAAACATTTATTATCGTTTCGTTTGAAAAGCGTGTAATTCTGATTGGTGGTACTGAGTATGCTGGTGAAATGAAGAAATCCATCTTCTCAATTATGAACTACTTATTACCTGAACAAGATATTTTACCAATGCACTGTTCGGCAAACGTTTCTGAAGAAGGTGATGTAGCATTGTTTTTCGGCTTATCCGGTACAGGTAAGACAACGCTCTCTGCGGATCCAAACCGTAAGTTAATTGGTGATGATGAGCATGGTTGGTCTGATAACGGCGTATTTAATATTGAAGGCGGCTGCTATGCAAAATGCGTAAGCCTATCTAGAGAGAAGGAACCACAAATCTTTGATGCTATTACATTCGGTTCTGTATTGGAGAATGTTGTCATCGATGAGAATACTGGACTTGCAGATTACAATGATGTTTCTTTAACTGAAAATACACGTGCAGCTTATTCACTTGATGCAATTGATAATATTATGGTTCCGAGTGTGGCCGGACATCCAAATACAATTGTATTCCTAACAGCTGATGCATTCGGCGTATTGCCTCCAATTAGCAAGCTATCAAAAGAACAGGCTATGTACCATTTCTTAAGCGGCTATACGAGTAAGTTAGCAGGAACAGAGCGTGGGGTTACATCTCCGGAAGTAACATTTTCTACATGCTTTGGTTCTCCATTCTTACCGCTTGATGCATCTCGTTATGCAGAAATGCTTGGAGAAAAAATTGATAAACACGATGCGAATGTATTCTTGGTAAACACCGGCTGGACCGGAGGAGAATATGGCGTAGGACACCGTATGAACCTTTCCTACACACGTGGAATGGTGAGAGCGGCACTTAACGGAGAATTAGATAATGTGGAAACAGGAAAGGACGATATCTTCGGCTTGGAGATTCCACTTCATGTGCCGGGTGTACCTGATGATGTATTAATTCCGGAAAAAACCTGGAGTGATAAGGAAGCATACAAAGCAAAAGCCTTAGACCTTGCTGGCAAGTTTAATGAAAACTTCAAAAAGTTCACAAGTGTATCTGAAGATATTGTGAAGCTTGGAGGACCTCTGGTATAACAAAAAGTTCTGCTCTAACAATGGGTAAAGATAATTTAATAGAAACATAGAAACCTAAATGACTGCTTGTTCAATAGCATCTTATGATGAATTTTCATAACCAGTTAAATCAATTAATTTTCATTTGGACAATTTCATCCGTTGGGTGAAGTTGTCTTTTTTTCTGTTTAGAAAATTGCGGAAAACGATAAAGGAGAGGTAATAATGAATAATAAAAGAGAAATGGAAACAGACGTGATTTTAATTGGTGCCGGAATCATGAGTGCAACTTTAGGAACGCTTCTGAAAGAATTAGTGCCGGATTGGAATATCAAGGTGTTTGAAAAGCTTGGAAACGCAGGAGAAGAAAGTTCAAATGAATGGAATAACGCGGGTACAGGGCATGCTGCTCTGTGTGAGCTTAATTATACAGTTGAAAAACCGGATGGATCTATAGATGTTAGTAAAGCGATAAAGATTAATGAACAGTTTCAGGTTTCCATGCAGTTTTGGGCATACCTTGTCAACAACAAGCTGATCCAAAATCCAGAAGAATTTATCATGCCAATGCCTCATATGAGCATAGTCCAAGGAGAACAAAATGTAGCATTTTTAAAGAAACGTTTCGAAGCATTATCAAAGAATCCATTATTTCAAGGAATGGAATTTTCTAATGATCCTGAAAAGTTAATGGAATGGATCCCACTTATGATGAAGGGTCGTACAACGAATGAGCCTATAGCAGCTACTAAGATTGACTCAGGCACTGATATTAACTTTGGCTCTCTAACGCGTATGTTATTTAATCACTTAGAAAGTGAAAATATCGACATGAATTATAACCATAGTGTTGAGAATATGAATCACACAAAAAACGGCTTATGGGAATTAAAAGTTCGGAATCTTAAAAGCGGTACTGCTGAAAGTCATACCGCTAAGTTTGTTTTTATAGGAAGCGGTGGAGGAAGTCTACACTTACTGCAAAAATCTGGTATTCAAGAGGGGAAACATATCGGAGGTTTCCCGGTAAGCGGGTTATTTATGGTGTGTAATAATCCGGATGTTATCGAACAGCATCATGCGAAGGTTTACGGAAAAGCTAAGGTTGGAGCTCCACCAATGTCTGTTCCGCACCTTGATACAAGATTTATTGATCATAAGAAGTCATTGTTATTCGGACCATTTGCCGGCTTTACTCCAAAGTTCCTGAAAAATGGTTCAACATTTGATTTAATCACTTCCGTAAAACCGGACAATCTCTTAACAATGTTAGCGGCAGGTGCCAAAAACATGTCATTGACAACATATCTTATTCAGCAAGTAAGGGTATCAAAAGAACAGCGCATGGAAGAACTACGTGAATTTATCCCGAGCGCAAAAAGTGAGGATTGGGATTTAGTAGTAGCTGGACAGCGTGTTCAAGTGATTAAAGATACAGACGCTGGAAAAGGAATGCTTCAATTTGGGACAGAAGTTGTGAGTGCCGCTGATGGTTCAATCGCAGCATTGCTCGGTGCTTCTCCTGGTGCTTCTACTGCAGTGCATGTCATGCTTGAAGTGCTGGAAAAATGTTTCCCTGAACATTTAGATGAATGGAAACCAAAACTGAAAGAAATGATTCCTTCTTATGGTTTATCACTAATGGAAAATACAGATCTTCTGAACGAAATTCATACTTCAACAACTCAAGTTCTTGGTCTTGAAGAGAAAGAACTAGAACTAGTAATTGGTAATTAGTAGATAGTCAGTTAATGAATTATTTATCCGAGAGATTAAAAAGTAATAAATAAAGGATGTTTTCACAAAGATTGTTGCTATTAAATATTATCTTAGCTTTATAGTGAAATGGAACGGAACTAATTTTCAATTTAATACTGTATAAGAAACACCCTAAATTAATGATATGGCCAAATTTCCCGCGTGTTTTCTTAAATTAAAAAACACTTAAAATAGTTAAAAAACCTATGAAGTTTCCTAAAAAACACTATAATTCTTGTTAAAGTATGAGCATGTAAAATAATAATGTAAATAGGAAGCGCTTTACATTATTAATTAAGTGCTATGTAGAAGTAACATATAAATCTACCAGTTCAATTAGTTAATAAATTCAACAAAAGCAGGGAGATTCTGTTATGTCAACATTACGAGAAGAAGCATTAAAAATGCATCAGGAAAACCAAGGGAAACTTAGTGTTAGATCGAAAGTTAAAGTAAGTAATGCAAAAGATTTAAGTCTTGCCTATTCACCGGGAGTAGCTGAGCCATGTTTAGCTATACATGAGAATGAGAGTAAAGTATATGACTATACAATGAAAGGAAATCTCGTTGGTGTTGTTTCAAATGGAACCGCTGTCCTAGGTCTTGGTAATATCGGACCAAAAGCAGCTATGCCGGTTATGGAAGGTAAGGCATTGTTATTTAAAGAGTTTGCCAATGTTGATGCCTTCCCTTTATGCATAGATTCAACAGATACAGATAAAATTGTCGAGCATGTTAAAATGCTGGAGCCTACTTTTGGTGGAGTTAACTTAGAAGATATTGCTGCACCGCAATGCTTTGAAATAGAAGCGCGTTTACGTGAAGAGTGTGATATTCCTATTTTTCATGATGACCAACATGGAACGGCGATCGTTACAGCAGCAGGATTAATAAATGCTCTTAAACTGGCAAAAAAGAATATTGAGGATATTCGTGTTGTAGCAAATGGAGCCGGGGCTGCAGGTGTAGCTATTGTTAAGCTATTGCTTAATATGGGTGTGAAAGATGTTATTTTATGTGATACAAAAGGAATTATTTATAAAGGCCGCCCGGTTGGCATGAATAAATTTAAAGAAGAAATGGCAAGTATAACAAATAATGAGCAAAAGCAAGGGACATTAGCGGATGCATTGGAAGGTGCTGATGTGTTTGTCGGGGTCTCTGCTGCAGGAGCAGTGACTAAAGAGATGGTGTCTTCGATGAATGAGAATCCAATTATATTTGCTATGGCTAATCCGGTACCGGAAATTATGCCGGTGCAGGCAAAGGAAGCAGGAGCACTAGTCGTTGGTACAGGACGTTCGGATTTCCCTAATCAGGTAAATAATGTTCTCGCCTTTCCTGGAATTTTCCGTGGTGCTTTAGATGTTCAGGCAAAAGAAATAAATGAAGAAATGAAAGTGGCTGCCGTTTATGCCATTTCCAACCTCATTAGCAATGATGAATTGCATGCTGATTATGTCATTCCGGATCCATTTGATACAAGAGTAGCGAAACATGTAGCAGATGCTGTTGCAGCGGCAGCGATAAAAACAGGAGTTGCTCGAAAAAAAGTGGTTGCACAACCACTTAGTGTTTAATATTGCTTGTATACAGGAAATTGATCTATCATATATCATACAAAGTTAAATTTAGCCTTCCTAATAATCTGTTAGGTAAGGCTTTTATTTTATACGATCAAAGTATAAGATTTTATGGATGATCGTATAAGAAAAACTAAGACTGTCGCCATTAGTACGTGGCACAAGCCTGGTTTTTCTAACGTAAGCTTTTAAGAAGCATGAAATGAAAGAATTTGCAGGATCGATTCTAGGAGTGGACTTCATTGTCAAAACAGAAATTTAAACTTAACACCATTATTATTTTCTTTGTATGCTTGGTTGTTCTTTTATCATTACTTTTTACTGATTTATTAATTAGTCATACAGTAAGTGAATCAATCCGTAACACTCAAGAAGAAAAAGCAAAGATTGTCTCAAGAACAGTCGCCAAATCTGAACTTGTTAGAAATGGGCTTGAGATAGAGGATGATCATGGTACAATCCAAGAGTATACAGTCGATATTCAACAAGCAGCTGATGTCCTTTTTGTTGTAGTGATGGATATGAACGGAATTAGAAAATCTCATCCAGATCCCGAGAAAATAGGAAAGCACTTTGTTGGCGGTGATGAAGATGAGGTTTTAAAAGGAAATGAGCATGTCTCGATATCAAAAGGAACACTAGAGCAGTCATTACGCGCATTTACTCCTATCTATAATGAAAAAAATAAACAAATAGGAGCAGTAGTAGTCGGAATATCTCTTAATAGTGTTGAACAAGCACTTGAAAATAGCCATAAAAATATTGTGATTGGCTCGATTGTAGGTATTTTTGTTGGGATCATAGGCGCGGTTATTTTAGCAAGATACATTAAAAAGATTTTATTCGGATTAGAACCGTTTGCGATCGCAAAAATTCATGAAGAACGAAATACGATGCTGCAATCTGTCCATGAAGGCATTATTGCAGTTGATAAAGATGCAATTATAACCCTTGTTAATAAATCTGCTTTACGAACATTTGCAAATATGGGATTGTCAGGTAACCCTGTAGGAATGAAGCTAGCTGATTATTTTCCATTATCAAAGTTGGAGAGGGTATTAAAGACAGGAAAATCTGAAAAAGATGAAGAGATTACGGTCAATGGTGTGACCCTTTTATCTAACCGGGCTCCTTTAATTGTAAATAAAGAAATTGTTGGAGCCATCTCAACATTCAGAGATAAAACAGAGGTTCACCAACTAGCAGAACAGTTAACAGGTGTTCGGATGTATGCGGAAGCATTGCGTGCCCAGTCACATGAGTTCATGAATCGACTACATGTCATTCTGGGAATGGTTAAAATGGGTTTTTATGATGAGTTAATAGAGTTTATAAATGAAATTGTGGATCATCGCGCAAACGAAGTAAGTTATGTGACCAAAAATATAAAGGATCCTGTTCTTGCAGGGTTTATTATGGGCAAGCTGAGCACAGCCAGGGAAAATAAGATAGAGATGAAAATAGATAATGAGACAATTATTCCAAAGCCTAATGAAGAACATATAACACATGAATTAATTACGATTATTGGAAATGTAGTAGATAATGCGATGGAAGCGATGAGTGATATGAGCGAAAAGAAGTTAAACTTAAAGTTAAATTATAATAAAAATCGACTATTAATTAAAGTACGGGACTTAGGGCCAGGAATTGAAAAGGAACAGTTTTCTCATATTTTTGAAAGGGGATACTCGACAAAAGGAGAAGATCGAGGCTATGGGTTATATTTAGTAAGCAAAAGTGTTGAAACTTTAGGAGGATCCATTCAACTAAATTTAAGTGTTGAAAAAGGGACAGAGTTTATCATTCACATTCCTTATAAGGGAAAGGAAGAGACAAGTGATTAATGTTCTAATTGTAGAAGATGACCCGATGGTAGCAGAGTTTAATAAGCGATATTTAAAAGAAATAGATGGTTTCTTTTTAGTAGGTGTCGCAAATTCTGTAAATGAAGCAACAAAAATAATCAAGAATCAAAGATTGGATCTTGTCCTATTAGATATTTATATGCCGGGTGAAAATGGTCTAACGCTACTAAGTAAAATAAGGAGCGAGAAGAAAGAAATAGATGTCATTTTAATTACTGCGGCTACTGATGTAGATAAAATTCAAACAGCATTAAGGTTTGGAGCTGTAGATTATTTAATAAAACCATTTGAATACGAAAGGTTTCACCAAGCACTGACATCTTATAAAGAGAAATTTTCTTATTTAACTAAACAAACAGAGCTGAACCAAAAAGATCTAGATAAGCTTTTGCTTGTGAAAAACGAAGAATTTAAAGCGGCTGAACCTTTAAAGCCTTTACCGAAAGGATTATCAAGAAAGACATTAGATATTGTTTTTAATGCAATTAAAGAGCAGGGGAATACTCCATTTACAACAGATGAAGTGGCAGAGATGACTGATATTTCAAGAGTTTCCATTCGAAAGTATTTAAAGTTTTTAAGTGAGATTCATATTATTGATGAAACATTAACATATGGTATAGGCAGACCTCTTTATTCTTATATGTTTAATGAATCCAATCAATCGTTATTAGGACAATATGAATAATTTGTAAGTAAAAAGGAGTGTTGAAAATTCAACACTCCTTTTTATGAAAATAATATTAGGAAAGACATCCTTCTAAAAGTTAGACCCCGGGGAACCAACCAGGTGTATTAATAATCGCATTCCAAAGAGGATCAGGAATCACTAATTCCTCTTGCTTGTCTTTATCAATTTCTGTGATGATTTCATCTTCTTTTCCTTCAGAAACCTTTTGAACCCAATCAGGGTCAATAATAAGTTCTCTACCTAGAGCAAGAAGCGGAATTCCAGTCTCAAATGCTTTACGAGCATCTTCAGCTTTGTAAATAGACCCGACACCAATAAGTGGAACTCGGTTATTGATGGTCTCCTGGAGATAATCAATTCTAGTTCTCGTTAAATCTTCAACACCTCTTCTTGGTGTTGAAGAGAATTCCATTAGTGACACATGTAAATAATCAAGTCCTTTATTTGATAATGCATCCACTAATGCCAGTGTTTCATCCATTGTAATTCCCGGTGTTTCAGGTTCCTCAGGTGAAAAGCGATACCCAACAATAAAAGGAGATTTCGCATGCTCTTGAACAACGCGTTTTACTGTATCTACAACCGCCAATGGAAACGTCATTCGTTTTTCAAGACTTCCGCCAAATCGATCGTCACGTCTATTTGAATGCGGAGAGAAGAATTGTTGAATCAAATATCCGTTTGCTCCATGAATTTCAACTCCATCAAAGCCTGCTTCAATCGCACGGCGCGTTGTTTCACCGAAAGCATGGATGATTTCCTCAACCTCAGTTTCTGTTAATGCTCTTGGTTTTACATCAGGATCATCTGTGGAAACCCCGCCTTTTTCAGCCGGAATATCACTTGCACTGACAATTTCACCATTAGGAACTAATTCAGGTGGACACATTCTTCCACCATGGAAGATTTGCAACACTGCTTTTGCGCCTTGTTCTTTAATATGTGTAGCCAACTTCTTTAAGCTGGGGATCATTTCATCTGTGTCACCACCAAATTCACCGTGGAATCCTTTTCCGTTTGGAGTGACATATGTACAAGCTGTAATCACCATGCTGACTCCTTTTGACCGTCTAGCATAATAATTTACTTCCGCATCTGTAACTGTCCCATCCTGATTAGAAGAAAAATTCGTCATCGGTGCCATGACAATGCGGTTTTTTAACTCTACGCCATTCGGTAATGTATAGGAAGATAATAAAGGTTCGTTCTGCTCTTTCATCGATTTTCACTCCTTCATGAGAATATGGCTATGATAAAATAACATGTTTGTTTTGTACATCAATATGCTTCACTTAACTGTTGTGCTTTATGAAAAATATGAAGTTAGAATAATATAAAATAAGCGCTATCCTTAAGTGTAAAACAGGAATAGCGCTTATTATATGGGATAGTTAATAATTAAGAATGTTGTTTTTCCAAAGCCAGCTTTAGACCAAAGCCTATCAAAACGAGGCCGGTTGTCTTATCCATAATATTGTGTACCTTTTCTGACATAAGCCATTCACGGAGATAGTTGATAAAAAAGACGAATAGAAAAAACCAGGTGATAGAAAGAAATGTATAGATAACACCCATCGTGATGAGTTGAATGGTGACATCTGTTCCTGATTGTACGAATTGAGGGAGAAACGTGATAAAAAACATCGCTACCTTTGGATTTAGTACATTTGATAATAGACCTTGTTTAAAGGCAGACTTCCTTTTTAAGGGAGCATCAGCTTCTTGATGAGCATTTTGATTCTTCCTCTTAATAAAAGAAGAAATGCCAAGATATATCAAATAAATGGCACCAACATATTTTACAATTTCAAAAGCAAAGGCTGATTGTAAAAGGATAGCTGAAAGGCCAAATGCAGCTGCAAATGTATGAACTAAAGATCCTGATGTAATCCCTAATGCCATTCTATAGCCGATTTTCCTACCGTCTGTGATGGTTCTTTTTGTAATAAGTGCGGTATCAACACCTGGGCTCATAACAACGAATAGTGTAAGGACTAAAAAGGTGAGAAAATCGTTCATGTTTATCACTCCTTTATCACTTGTTACAAGATGATTAATGAAATATAATTTAACTAATGTTAAGTGTAGTTTAACACAATTGGGTAAAGAGTGTTAAATTATATTTTAAATAGTTAAATATAATTTTATTGCAAAGGGTGTACTAATGGAAAATATTGATATAGGAAAAAAAGTTGAACGATTTAGGAAGGAGAAAGGGTTAAGCAGTCGAGAGCTAGCCAAATTAGCTGAAATTACACCATCTATGTTAAGTCAGATTGAACGGGGATTAGCAAATCCATCCATACAAACTCTCAAGGTGTTGGCAAAAGTTCTTGAAGTTCCGACATTTAGCTTTTTACTTGAAGAAACAAATACATCGGATTTAGTGGTGAGGTCTAATCAAAGGAAAAATATGATCGTAGAAAATGTTTCATATGAGCTCGTTTCTCCGGAGTTTACTGGAACTTTGGCAACGGCCATTATGAAACTTCCTCCAAATACGTCTTCTTCAGTGAAGCTGTTGGAGCATAAAGGAGAAGAGGTTGCCTTTGTGTTAGAGGGGAAAATTAAAATCTATTTAAACGTGGAGGAATACATATTAGAAGCAGGAGACAGTGTTAAGATCCCAAAACATATGAAGCATAGGTGGGAAAATCCATTCGATAAAACTGCAGCCATCTTATTTTCAGTGACTCCACCAGCTTTTTAAGAGTATAGCAGTTTAGTAATTCTATCTGAAAGGAGGTTCTGTATGAGATGCGGATCTAAATGTTTTGTTGTCGAGATGGAAATACAAGGTGAAAAGAAAAGAGAATCAATCATTGCCCGAACACCTGTAGATGCCAGAAAAACGGTTCGAATTGAATACGGAGCAGAGGCTCATATTTTGTCAGTAAGAGAAGAGAAAAAGAGATAGATCACGATTATTACTTCTTTCTAGGTATCCGTAAAAACTTTAAAAGGTAGAAATGATTTTAAGGGAGAAGGAATTGTTAGTATTATCTATTTTTGCATCATCTAAAAGGCAAAAAGTTAAAAAAGCATACGTAAAAAAGAAATGTGAATGCTTTTACAAAGGCAGCTAGTAAAAAGCCATTCGGAAAATCCAGAAAAAGGAATAAATGATAACGAAAACGAAAGAAATTGTAAGTATTAACCAATTGCATATCGTTTATAAGATAGATAGTTAAAAAAGCATACGAAAAAAAGAATTGGATTATAACCGGAAATACAAAAGATGCCCTGTTACGCTTTGTGAATGGACAACTTAAAAAATAGGCTCTGTTAAAGGTGAATGTTGATATTGATACCTATTCGAATTCTTGATATAATCAACATAAGAACAAATGTTCGGATGGGTTATCAAGGTGAGCAAAGCGTTTAGCAACTTGTTAAAGTATATTGACAAATTACCACATACACAAAAAGAACAAGTTTATCAATGGGTTAAACGCAATGTTGAACCTTCTTCCTCTGCTGGTGGTAGCTTAATCAATGAAATGAGAGAAACTCGCTTCAAGGATGGATTTGAGTGTCCCTATTGTTCATCAGAACACGTTGTTCGGTTTGGAAAATATAATGGTCGGCAACGGTATCACTGTAAATGCTGTGGCAAAACTTTCACTGACACAACGAATGGATTACATTTGTTGATTGTATGTTCAAGGGATATTCCCTGAGAAAATCGGCTGAAATCGTAGGGGTTACTTGGGTTACGCTTTTTTATTGGAGGCACAAACTGCTAAATGTCTTAAAACAAATAGATTTTGAGAATTTTGATGGTATCGTTGAAATTGAAGAGACCTATTTCCTGTATTCTCAAAAAGGTCAACGGGGCATTACTGAACGAAAACCACGAAAACGTGGAGGTAAGTCCAAGCATAGAGGTATAAGTCACGAACAGGTCTGTGTTCTGGTTGCCAGAGACCGAACAAAGGCAACCGTATCAAAAGTTGCTTGTATGGGGCCGCATTGTGAAATCAAAAGTTGATACTTTAATTGGTTCTAAACTTTCCAACGAAAACGTGCTTGTCACAGATGCTTGGAGAGCCTATATAAAATCTATGCAAAAGAAAAGGGTTTAGAGGTTTAGAGCATTTCCGAATTAAATTAGACAGTGGCAAACACGTTATAAAGGGTTTGTATCACATCCGAAATGTAAACGGTCTCCATTCTCGCTTGAAACAATGGATAGACCGCTTTAAAGGCGTGGCTACAAAGTACCTTGATAATTACCTTGCTTGGTTTTTATTTGTCGATAGTCGTAGTAATGAAAGCACGAAACAGCATATTAAGGAATTTCTACTAACTTCTTATGTATTTGAAATGAAAGATAATAGTATACGATTATCTAAATTCGTTGTGTAATTCTTATTCAACGGGACAGAAGAATTAAAATCTGAATGGTAAAAGGATGAATAGTTATGACAAATAACATAAAACAGAGAAAAATAATTTTAGATTTAGCAGTTACTTTAGATGGATTTATTGAAGGGAAAAATGGAGAAGTTGATTGGTGCATTATGGACCCTGATATGGGGTTTACTGATTTCTTAAATCAAATTGATACTATTTTATATGGGAGAAAAAGCTACGATTTATGGGGACAATATATTCCGAAAAATGAAGACCCTGATACCGAAAAGGAAATTTGGAAATTGGTTCATAGTAAAAAGAAATATGTTTTTTCCAGAACACAAAATGAGATTGATAATCAAGCAATATTTATAAATGATAATATTCATGAAGAAGTAAATAAATTGAAGAAAAAGTCTGGTAAAGACATCTGGCTATATGGTGGAGCGAGTCTCATTACAACTTTTATAAATTTGGGGCTTGTTAATGAATTTAGATTATCTATTCACCCTGTTGTTTTGGGAGAAGGAAAACCGTTGTTTATTGATTTAAAACAGAGGATAAATTTAAAAATGGTTAATACAAGAACATTTTCCTCTGGCGTTGTGCAAATAATTTATCATTGGAATGGCAACTAAAAAAATCTTTCACACCAAAGATATATAGTAATAAATATTATAAGGTAATACTCAACAGTAGTTTCACCTATTGAACTAAAGGGGAATCCATAAATAATAGGTTCCTCTTAATATTATGGAATTATCAACATTAAATTTTAACAGAGCCAAAAAATAAAAAAGTACATGCTTTAAAAACATGTACTTCCCAACAATCCTGCTCTTGTTGAACAACGTTTTTCGTATATGGAGTGTGGTGATCCTACTCGGCACAGCACCTTGTTAACAAGATTATAAGGTAAAGTGTTATTTTACCTTAATGGAGCAAAACCTGTTACTTTCATTAAAATTTCTTCGATTTCTTGTAAAACATCTTCTCGGAGATTTACTTCAACAGCTTTTACGTTTTCTACAATTTGTTCCGGACGACTTGCTCCGATCAATGCTGAACTCACACCTTGGTTACGCAATACCCAAGCTAATGAAAGTTGGGCAAGCGAGATGTCTAATTCTTTTGCTAAACGATTTAGATCTTGAACACATTCAAGTACATAATCTTTAAGATAACTATTTATGACATTGTTCACTTTATCATTAGCTGCTCTGCTTTCTTTAGGAATTTGTGTTTCAGGTTTATATTTCCCAGTTAAGATACCTTGTGCTAGCGGGGAAAAAACGATTTGACCGATTCCTTCTGCAGCGCTTACTTTTAATACATCATCTTCTATATAACGTTCAAACATATTATAAATCGGTTGATTTGATATGAGTGGACGAAGGTTCAATTTTTTACTAATACCAGTAGCCTCAGTTATTTCGGCTGCGCTCCATTCACTAACACCTGCATACAGAATTTTTCCTTGTGAAATAAGGTCATCTAGTGCCCTTAGTGTTTCTTCAGTAGGAGTTTCCTTATCGTAACGGTGGCAAAAATAGATATCAATATAATCTACACCAAGACGCTTCAAACTAGCATCGCATTGTTCTATTATATGTTTACGAGATAGTCCGCGATCATTAGGGCCTTCTCCCATTGGAAAGAAAACTTTAGTAGAAAGAACATAACTGGATCTATCGTAAGGCTTAAGGGCAGAACCAAGTGCCTTCTCACCTGCTCCATTATTGTAAGCGTTTGCTGTGTCAAAAAAATTTATCCCGCATTCAATGGCTTTTTGAACACACGCATCTGCAGCTTTTTGTTCCGAAGCTGTTCCATATGTAAGCCAACTCCCGAGACCAATTGCACTTACTTTTAAACCGCTATTTCCTACACGTCTATATTCCAACACCATTCACCTCACCTAAAATTTATAACTCATCCACTTCTATAAACAAAACAGGAAGCAGATAATTTCATAGTTATCTGCCAGCTATTCGTTTGTACTTCATTTTAAAGATAATATAATTTAAAACAGATATCTTGGTCATGATTTCCAAATTTCTTACCAAAAATGGTTGCGCCACCAACATGTTTTGCATCCTCTTTTACTTCAATTCGCAACGTCCATCTATCACAGGTCGTATCTAAGTCTTCAATTGAAACTTCTGACAATGGATCACCGTCAATATATGTTCCGTGGCTTGTAATTCTTAATGTTTTTAGTAAACCGTATTGATTAATATTGTGCGGCCACCAATCAGGTGTGAATTTCCCTCTTGTGTCAGCAAAATCACCAGGACTGGTCCAGGTACCTAATTCGATACCGTTTAAGGAAAATGTAATATCTGATGGCCATACATCATTAGAAAACGGAAATTCAGATGAAAGTTCCATGCTGATTTCAAACTGCTGTAACTTTTCTTCTTTCTTTAAAAAGTTGGCAATGTTATATTGGACGAATCCTTTGGTAAACCACAGAATTTCGGCATCAACTCTTTTTGGGTCCATAAAGTATTTAGGTTCATCAACTCTTCCAATAAACTCTTTATCTGTAGCAAGTCCGCAAGTTGGCTTTAAGTCAAAATCTGTATAATGTCCGATTGGAACTGAAGTTTCATAAGAAGCAAATGAATGGAAGATCTTTTTAGGGAAATTAATCTCAATATGATCGACCTTTAAGATAGAAATTTTTTGTCGTCCGGATTTACCAGGGACTTTCTCTGTTCTAATAATTCCTGCATCTTCTAGCTTTTTAATATGTTTTAGTACGATTGGGCTGCTTATATCAAGTTCTTCAGCCAACTCTTTAATATTCATTTTATTCTTTGAGAGTAACTGAATAATTCTTATTCGTACCTCACTTGCCAAAGCTTCGTAAACAACGAGTGAGGACTTATCGATTTCGAGCTGCATATCTTCCCCTTCTTCCCTTTTTTCTTTACGAAATAAAATGGTTAACTTAATGCATATAATACCATAATGGAAATTAATGTGTACATAAAATAACTCCAATGTTAATTATATTATGAAACGGTTGTTATAGAAAATCAAGATAAACATTTTTGTTAATTACTAGATTAAAATAAATAAAAGATTTATAAAATGGTTATTGACAGCGTTTTCTAGATGAGTGTATACTGATTTCAAGTTAATTACTTGAAAAGAACATTATCTAAATAAGTAATTTTCTGAATTAATAGAATTAGGGGGAGAAAGGCTTGAAAAAAAGGTTAGGATTTTCATTGATACTTATTTTATTAGTAACAGTAATGTTAGCTGGTTGTAGTGGAGAAGATAAAAATACAATTACTTTTTGGACACCACTAACAGGTGAAGATGGGGCATATATGGATCAGCTTGTTAAAGAATATAATGAAACAGATCCGGAATTTAAGGTAAAACATGTTATTACATCTGATATGTATACAAAGATGGCGACAGTTTTAAACTCTGGTAAAGGTATCCCTGACTTATCAATCATTCATGCTGACCGCGTTCCAGGCTTTGTTAATGATGATATGTTAGAGCCAATGTCTGCTGTAATGGAGTCACAAACTGAACTAAAAGAAGAAAATTTCCTACCGCAAGCTTGGTCTTCAGGAAATATAGATGGAACACAATATACGATTCCACTAGATATTCATAGTAACGCGATGTACTACAATAAAGATTTACTTGAAAAATATAATGCAGAGAGTTTCTTAGATGATAATGTTGTAACGATTGATGAAATGTTGTCTTTACAAGGGAAATTAGATGAAGGCGATTATGTAGTAAATGATGCTTTATTAAGTTGGGTAATTCTTGCACAAGTTCAAAACTTGGGTGGAGATATCCAGGAAGATGGTAAACCAGCAATTGATACAGATGTAATGAAACAAGCCCATGAAGATATTAAAAAACTTGATGATGCCGGTTTAATGACACCGTTTGGTGAAGATGGATATTTAATGTTCCAATCTGGAAACGTTTTATTCTCAACAGATGGTACTTGGAGTTCAACAGCTCACGCTGGTGTTGAAGGCTTGAATTTTGGTGTAACAAATATTTATTCTACTACTCCTGACAAATTTACAAATAGAGCATCATCCCATTTATTTGCAATGTTAGAGAATGAAGCCCGTACAGATGAAAAAGAAAAAGGAATTGCTGACTTCCTGGAATTTATCCGTTCAAATTCACTTGAATGGGCGAAAGCAGGACAAATCGTAGCAAGTAAAGAAGTGAATGAAAGCCCTGAGTATCAAGAATATATGCAATCTTTCTTTACTTCAAATGAACAAGAAATTGAATCTCTGTACATTTACACGTATGAATTCTATCCATATGTTCAGGAAGCACTTGATACGTATTCAGTAGATATGATCCGTAACGATGAAGGAATTGATATTGATGAAGGCTTAAAAACAATGCAAAAATTTGTAGAAGATAAAATTGCTGAAGGTAACAAATAGAAGAGCTAGCCAAAGCAGATTAGATCGTAAAATGAGATGACCTAAAACGAAAGAGACAGACCCCTTAGAACATAGAAATTTTAGTTGTAAGGGGTTAAACTCTTAGTTATCCCTTTTACAGAAGGAGAAATGAATGCCTATGAATAACAAATTTAATTTGACACCTCTTTTCTTTATAGGTCCGCATATTATTTTATTTGCTGTCTTTATTTTCTTACCAACCATCTATGGAATTTACGCTTCATTCACACAATGGAATTTAATTGGTGATCCAGTTTGGGTAGGACTCGAAAACTATAAAACTATTCTTTTTGATCGCGAATCAACCTTCAATTTTCAATTCACGAACGGTTTGAAAAATACCTTACTCTTTGTTTTGTTTAGTGTTCCGTTATTAATTGTTATCCCGTTAATGATTGCAGTTTCATTAGAGCATAAAAAAGTAAAAGCGAAAAACTTAATTCAGTCAATTATTTATATCCCTGGATTAATTTCCATCTCTGCAGCTGCACTTATTTGGTCATTAATTTTCAACAAACAATTAGGGATTACTGGGAACGTATTTGGTTCAGAAACTGTTTGGGCAACACACCAACCATATGCTTGGCTCATTATTATTGTCATCACAATATGGGGTGGAGTTGGAGGAAACATGATTATTTATCGTGCTTCTATAAACGGTGTATCGCAAGACTTATATGAATCCGCAGATATAGATGGTGCAGGGCCAATTAGAAAATTCTTTAGTATTACATTACCTTCTATTCGTTTTCCACTAATTTATACATTTGTCATGACAACTGCTGGTGCATTTAATGTATTCGGCCAACCTCTAATGATGACGGATGGTGGTCCAAACCAAAGTACATCCGTATTGATGATGTATATTCGAGATTTAGCATTTAGTAGTGGGGAGTCCATCGCAGGTATGGCATCAGCCATGGCAGTATTACTTGGAATCGTTATCTTAATTATCTCGGCACTACAATATGTTTTAATGAACCGAAATGCATAATAAACGAGATAATTTCTAAAAACGGAAATAGAAAAGGCAGGTGTAGTAATAATGTCTAAAAGTACAAACATCTCAAATTCAACAAACATCTCAAATAATACACATATAAATACGAGCACCAAGAAGAGTTTGAATATCTCAAAATATTCAGCATACCTATTTTTAATTGTAATTTGTGTCATCTGGGCTGTTCCTGTTATTTTCGGAATTACCACATCATTTCGATCCCAAACAGAGGTTGTCTCTACAGGTTTTAGGTTATTACCTGTTAACTGGATCATTGATAACTATGTGGCTGTTTTGGAAAATACAGCAACAGCACCAATCTTACGTTGGTTAATGAATTCTTTATTTATAGCAACAGCGCATACACTTTTAGTCATTGTGGTTATTTCGATTACTGGTTATGGCTATTCACGCATGAATTTTAAAGGTAGGGATGCGTTATTCTTTACTCTACTTGGTATCTCGTTCTTTCCAGCTGTTGTTAACTTAATTCCTTCTTATAAAATTATTGATGCATTAGGTTGGGTTAATACGGCATGGGCAATGATTATTCCTGGCTTAGCCGGAATGGGGAACATTTTCTTAGTTAGGCAGTTTATGAAAGGAATACCAAAGGAATTGGATGAGTCTGCTCGTGTAGATGGTGCAGGTGACTTCAGAATCTATTTTTCAGTCATTTTACCATTAATTAAACCTGTATTAATTGTTTGTGGGTTGTTCTCTTTTACTGGATCGTGGAATGACTTCCTCTGGCCGGTCATTGTTTATACAGATGTGGATAAAATGCCGGTTACAGCTGGTTTGTTATTATTACAAGACATTTATGGAAACTATCGCTTGATTGGACAATTAATGGGTTCAGCCATATTAGCGATTATTCCAACATTACTATTGTTCTTATTTGCGCAAAAATATTTTGTACAGTCAATTAACTTGAATTCTGGTATTAAAGGATAAGTTTTATTAAATCGTTTTAGATATTGACTTGATATCCGGGGATAATGAACATCTTATGAATATAAGTGAGGGATGGAGAACATGAACAGAGGACTAGAAAGAAAATTGTTAATAGCAGGATCAATATGGAATATGATTACAGCGCTTATCACAATCTTTGGATATTCTACTTGGTTTAAAAAAACAGGTGTTCAAGGGTTGCAAAATACGTCTATTGACACAATGCTCGTCGGAACAACGATGATTGATAGTGTATCAAAAGTCATTCTAACCTTTGGATTATTTATGTTTGTTGGTGCAATTACGAATTTTCTGATTGCTAGAAACATGCAAGATAATACGATTCAAAGAAAGACATTAATTTGGATTGCTTGTTGGGGACTGCTTCAATTGCTTGTAATGGACGTTATTGGGTTCGTAATATTTCTTATTGCATTTGTTATATACACTGCAAAAAATAAAGCAATTAAGCTATCTCAAAGTAGACTTGAGAGTATTTCATAATAATTTTTTTCTGGAAATCCGTAAATTTTCTTCACCTTGAGAAAGAATCATAATGATTAGATTTGATCCAGGATTTGTCGTAAAACCATTTAATAGTAGAGTTTGATAAATAAAAACAATGAAGGTGCGCATAAAACTTTAAAGACCAGCAGGATACCACCTGATTTCAATGGAAAGGAAGATGAAGATGGCAGTGAAAGCATCAATGACAATTGATAAGGAATTTAAAATTGGAGAAATTGATGAAAGAATTTACGGTTCGTTTATTGAACACTTGGGACGCGCTGTTTATGAAGGGATTTATGAGCCGGATCATCCATCCGCAGATGAGCAGGGTTTTCGTACAGACGTAATCGAACTAGTAAAACAATTAAGGGTACCATTAGTAAGATACCCAGGTGGGAATTTTGTTTCCGGTTATAACTGGGAGGATGGAGTTGGCCCTGTTGCAGACCGTCCCCGTAGATTGGATCTTGCGTGGAGAACGACAGAAACAAATCATATTGGTACAAATGAATTTATGGATTGGGCCAAAAAGATAAACGCTGAAGTTAATATGGCTGTAAACCTAGGAACGCGTGGTATTGATGCTGCACGTAATCTAGTAGAATATTGTAACCATACTTCAGGATCTTATTGGAGTGATCTCCGTATTTCTCACGGATATAAAGAACCACACAAAATCAAAACATGGTGTTTAGGAAATGAAATGGACGGTCCTTGGCAAATTGGTCATAAAACAGCTGCTGAGTATGGACGTCTTGCAGCTGAAACAGCGAAGGCGATGAGATGGGTGGATCCATCAATAGAATTAGTTGCATGTGGAAGTTCAAATCGTCATATGCCTACTTTTGCTGAATGGGAAGCTACTGTATTAGATCATACTTATGACCATGTTGACTATATTTCTTTACACACTTACTACGGTAATCGTGACAATGATTTAGGGAACTACTTAGCACAATCATTGGATATGGATCAATTTATTTATTCAATTATCTCAACAGCAGATTATATAAAAGCGAAAAAGCGTAGTAAGAAAACAATTAATCTCTCATTTGATGAATGGAATGTCTGGTTCCATTCTAATGAAGCAGATAGAAAGCTTGAGCCTTGGCAAATCGCACCGCCACAACTTGAAGATATCTATACATTTGAGGATTCCTTATTAGTTGGCAGTATGCTTATTTCGATGTTAAAGCGTGCAGACCGTGTGAAAATTGCTTGTCTTGCTCAACTTGTAAATGTTATTGCACCAATCATGACCGAAAAGGGCGGCGAAGCATGGAAACAAACCATCTTCTACCCATATATGCATGCATCTGTTTTCGGAAGAGGGACTGCTCTGCATTCGATTGTATCATCACCTAAATATGATAGTAAGGATTTCACTGATGTTCCGTATCTTGATACCGTTTCTGTACATGATGAAGAAAATGAAACCTTGACAATCTTTGCAGTAAACCGCCATCAATCAGATGTGCTAAGCCTTGAAGCTGATGTAAGAAGCTTTGACGGATACAAAGTAGTCGAGCATATTGTGTTAGAGAATAACGATGTGAAAGCAACAAATCAATTTAATCATTCTAATGTGGCGCCACATAGTAATGGTGATGCAAAGGTAGACAATGGTCAACTTAAAGCAAATTTCTCTAAGCTATCTTGGAACGTAATTAGATTAGCAAAATAATAGAATGTTTGGGTAATAAATAGATCTTTTTTAATAGATAACAGGCTTTGTTATTAAATTGTTAATAAAGAAGTTGTCCTAGATGTTGATCATGGGAATCAAACTAAAAATACACATAACAAAGCCAAAATTAAATATGTATTGGGGATGTCGTCTTGGTAGAATTTAATGTAAATAATCCACTAATAGAACAACGTGCAGATCCTTGGATTTTTAAACATACAGATGGTTATTACTATTTTACAGCTTCTGTACCTGAATATGACAGAATCGAGTTGCGACGCTCTCAATCTATTAAAGGGTTAGCAGAAGCTGAGGGAAAAACGATTTGGGTTAAACATGAAGCAGGTTTAATGAGTGCAAATATTTGGGCACCTGAAATCAATTATATCGATGGAAAATGGTATGTGTACTTTGCTGCTGCACGAACAACTGAAACGAAGGAAGGTTTATTTGATCATCGGATGTTTGTACTGGAAAATTCATCCGAAAATCCACTGGAAGGTGAGTGGGTGGAAAAAGGTCAAGTGAAAACGAAATGGGAATCCTTTGCGTTAGACGCTACCACTTTTGAGCATAAAGGAATTCGCTACTACGTATGGGCTCAAAAGGATCCTGAGATTGTCGGAAATTCAAATCTTTATATTTCTGAAATGGAGAATCCGTGGACACTTAAAGGTGAACAGGTATGTATCACTACTCCTGAATATGACTGGGAAAAAATTGGCTTTTTAGTGAATGAAGGTGCCGCGGTACTGAAGAGAAATGGTCGTATTTTTATGACGTTCTCAGCAAGTGCGACAGATTATAACTATTGTATGGGATTATTAACAGCAGATGAAAACAGTGATTTGCTGGACCCGAAATCATGGGTGAAATCACCGGAACCTGTTTTTACTACCTCTGAGGAAAATAGTCAATATGGTCCGGGACATAATAGTTTTACTGTTTCTGAAGATGGGTTACAGGATATTCTTGTTTTTCACGCAAGAAGTTACAAGGAAATTGAAGGTAATCCACTATATGATCCAAACCGACACACACGTGTACAGCCTTTTCAGTGGAATGAAGATGGAACACCAAACTTTGGGGTTCCAAGACCGGATACGAAATTGAAATTCCCTACTTTGTAAGTTAAAAAGGCTGATTATCATTAATAATCAGCCTTTCCTTCTATAAGTGATCAATTTAATCGAAAATATTGGAATCCCTTTCGTGAAAATGAATGAACGATTCCGGTAAATCAAAAGTTCTTTTTGTTATCACAAAAAGAACCCGCCGTTTCTGTCTATGATCAAGAAGTTGATGATGTAAAAAAAGGTACTTGAATTTTTTCTTACAATGCTTTACCTCGGGTAGAACCACACAATTACTCTTATTCTAATAAAGGTGGGACTTATCAATGAAAAACACTGTTGTAGTAAATACAGACGTTGAAAAAGGTACTATTAACAAAAATATCTATGGTCATTTTGCTGAACATTTAGGTCGGTGTATTTATGAAGGAATTTGGGTTGGAGAAGACTCATCAATTCCAAATACAAAAGGAATTCGAAATGATGTTTTAGAAGCGCTAAAACAAATTAATATTCCGGTACTTCGTTGGCCAGGCGGCTGTTTTGCTGATGAATATCATTGGAAAGATGGCGTGGGTCCAAGAGAAAATCGTAAGCGCATGGTCAACACACACTGGGGTGGTGTTGTTGAAAACAACCACTTTGGAACACATGAATTTATGCTCCTATGCGACTTATTAGAATGTGAACCTTATATTTGCGGCAATGTTGGGAGTGGAACTGTTCAAGAAATGTCTGAATGGGTAGAGTACATGACATTTGACGGTGAATCACCGATGGCAAACTGGCGTCAAGAAAATGGTAGAGAAGAGCCATGGAAATTGAAATACTTTGGAGTTGGAAATGAAAACTGGGGTTGCGGTGGTCATATGCGACCTGAGTATTATGCAGATCTTTATCGTAGATATCAAACATATGTTAGAAACTATGGCGATAACAAACTCTATAAAATTGCTGGTGGAGCAAATGTAGATGATTACAATTGGACAGAGGTTTTAATGCGTGAAGCAGGTCGTTTCATGGATGGCTTAAGTCTGCATTATTACACGATCCCGGGAGACTTCTGGCTAGGTAAAGGTTCTGCAACAAACTTCCCTGAAGATGAATGGCTAATTACAATGCAAAAGGCTCTTCATATGGATGAGTTAATTACAAAGCACAGCACAATCATGGATAAATATGATCCTGAAAAACGTGTTGGTATGATTATTGATGAGTGGGGTACTTGGTTTGATGTGGAGCCGGGCACAAATCCAGGATTCCTATACCAGCAAAATACAATTCGTGATGCATTAGTAGCTGCAGTTCACTTTCATATTTTCCATAAGCATAGTGACCGTGTACAAATGACAAATATCGCTCAAACAGTTAACGTTTTACAAGCAATGGTATTAACAGAAGGAGAAAAAATGATTCTCACTCCAACATATCATGTATTTGATATGTTCAAGGTACATCAGGATGCAACACTTTTATCAGTTGACGTGTCTGTTGATACAATCAAAGTGAATAACCAGGAACTTCCACAAGTAACTGTTTCTGCATCGAAAGACAAAGATGGAAAAGTAAATATTAGCTTATGTAATATTGATCATAAAGAATCTGCTTCTTTAGCACTTCAGCTTCGCGGTCTTAAAGAACAAATTTCCAGCTTAACAGGAACAATTCTTACAGCAAATACAATTGACGCACATAATACATTTGAACAACCGGAAGTTGTGAAACCAGCTGAATATACTCAAGCTTCCATTGAAAATGATCAATTAAATGCAACTTTACCACCAATGTCAGTTGTGTTGTTAACGATTGAATAGGAAAAGAATAAAACCGGTTGAAAAAGAGACAGAGAATTCACTCTGTCTCTTTTCTATTAGTTGAATAATATTCAAAAATGAATGACCGATAAGTATCAAGGGTCGGATAACCATCGAAATTTGATAGCATCCCGTGAATAACTGGTACTCTAGGTTTTTCCTTTCCAATTTCCTCTTTTAATACTTGATAAGTAACAGCTAATTCATCTGATCCTAGTTTTTCTATTTCATCTTCAAGATCTTTTAACACATTTAACATTGAGGGATGTTCCTCAGAAAATAAAAAATTAGATAATATCGTTTCTGCTCTTTCCTTTGTTAAGAAGGGCTTGTCTTTATGAATGTCTTTCACCATGCTATCCAGCCTATTAAGCATAAACTCTGTCAGGCTCCTTAATTCAAAGTCATGTGTTGAAAACAACAATACACCCATATACGATTTAATAATTCCTTCAAGAATAATCGTAATATCCCATGAAAAGGGCTCAATTTTCGGACCGTAAATCTCTATGATTCTTTTTCGATAATGCTGATGTGACTCCATTTGCTTTTCATATAATAGATGTTTAATGGTGTCATTTCTCGGAATAGCCTGCTCTTTTGCCAGCATTACGAGAAGATCTCGATGAGTAATAAAATGTGAACATAAAGCCACCTGTTCACGAATTAATTTTTCACGAGGATTTTGTTCAGTTTCGGTTACTTCTGTAAAAGTTTTGTTAAGTATGTCAAAATGATATTGTAAAATGGCTGTCAGTAATTCATCCTTTGATTTAAAGTGTAAGTAAAAAGCACCTTTTGAAATACCACTTTCTGTAGCAATTTCTTGAACTGAGGTTGCTGAAAACCCCTTGCTAGCAAACAGTCTCATCCCGACTTCAATAATTTGCATTTCTTTGTTTTTCATAAAAATAACCCCCGTGGTCCCAAGTTCGCACTTCTACTATAAACGATTTCGAAATAAAATGTGAAACTTTTGTTAACCATATCCGTAAATAATGATAAATTACCTAACAAATAAATTGACGATTGACTGGCTGGTCAGTTATATTAGGGTTATTGTGACTAGTCAGTCATTGGTTACATTATACCAGAGTTATCAACCTTATTCAAAAAGGAAGAGGAAGGTGTCATATATTGAAAAGTTTAGTCAATTTTGTCCTGAAAAATAAACTTGCTGTATGGTTATTAACGATCATCATTACAGTTGCCGGTTTATATTCTGGGACAAGAATGAAAATGGAAAGTATACCGGATGTATCAATTCCGTATTTAATTGTCATGGGAGTTTACCCAGGAGCAACGGCTGAGCAAGTAATGGATGAAATATCGATGCCAATGGAACAAAATATTGAGGGACTTGAAGATGTTGCGGCTGTTTATTCGAATTCTTCAGCAAACGTAGCCCAAGTTCAGGTCGAATATGAATATGGCGTAGATATGGATGAGAAAAAACGCGAATTAGAAGCAGCCATTGATAATATTTCATTACCGGAAGATGCCGAAGAGCCAACAATAATGGCGCTTAGTATGAATATGATGCCGGTGGTAGCATTATCTATCAGCAGCACAGATGAAGACATTGTTGACCTTTCTACAACAGTTGAAGAATCAATCCTCCCGGAAATAGAAAAAATTGATGGTGTTGGATCAACAACTATTACTGGTCAACATCTTGAAGAAGTACAATTTACTTATGACCATGCGGAAATGGAAAAATTGGGAATAACCGAAGACACTGTTAAACAAATGGTTCAAGCAAGTGATATGGCTCTTTCTTTAGGTCTGCAGGAATATAAAGAAGGTGAACAAGCTCTTGCAATTGATGGTGATATAAAAACGGTTGATGAATTAAAAAAGCTGCAAATTCCTGTTACACCATCAGAGCAAAATCCAACTCCGTTTGTCAAATTAGAGGAAATTGCTAAAGTAGAAACAGTTGGTAAGGTACAATCTATTTCTCGTACAAACGGGGATGACGCAATTTCTGTCCAAATCACGAAAGGACAACAGGCGAACACAGTAGATGTCGTGAATGCCGTTAAAGATTTGATAGCAGAGCAAGAAAAAGATATAGATGGTTTAGTCATAGATGTTACATTAGACCAAGCGGAACCAATCGAAGATTCAGTTTTCACGATGGTAGAAAAAGCCTTGTTCGGTGGTTTGTTCGCGGTCATTATTATTCTTCTATTCCTTCGTGATATCAAATCAACGATTATTTCTATTATCTCAATTCCAGTTTCTATCTTTATGGCATTCTTGCTATTAAACTGGCTTGATATAACGTTAAATATTATGACACTAGGTGCGATTACAGTCGCTATTGGTCGGGTTATCGACGACTCGATTGTCGTAGTGGAGAATATATATAGAAGGATGCACTTAGAAGAAGAGAAGCTTCGAGGTCGTGCATTAATCCGTGAAGCAACAATTGAAATGTTTAAACCAATCCTTTCTTCAACACTTGTAACAGTTGCAGTATTCGCACCACTTATGTTAGTTGGCGGGATGGTTGGTGAGCTGTTTAGACCATTTGCCTTAACGATGGCATTTGCTCTTGGTGCATCATTACTTGTTGCAATTACGATTGTGCCAGCATTATCTCACTTCTTATTCCGTAAAAAATTATACGGCGAGAAAAAAGCATCGAAACACGAAGAGGTTGGCAGAATTGCAAATTGGTATAAAGGTGTTTTAGAAGGTGTACTAAATCATAAAATCATCACTTCCATCATTGCAATTGTATTACTAGTTGGATCACTCGCATTGACTCCTCTAATCGGTTTCAGCTTTATGGGGTCTGAAGAGGAAAAAACAATCTATCTAACCTATACACCAGCAACAGGTGAACTTGAAGACGAAACGTTAGAAAATCTTGAAGAAGTTGAACAAGAATTAATGAAGCGTGATGATTTAAAGACTGTTCAATTATCGTTCAATAATAGTGATAGTGCAGACGCATCCACGATGATGATGGGTGGAGGAAACGGTGCGTTAATGTATCTATTCTTTGATGAAGATACAGAAAATTTCTCTGATGTGAAAGAAGAAGTTGAAGATTATGTCTTTAACATTGACCAATCAGGTGAATGGAAATCCCAAGACATGATGGGCGGAGGAATGGCATCAAACGAAGTAAGCTATACACTGTATAGTGAAGATTTAGATGATTTGAATAAGGCGGTTAACCAAATAGAGGACGCATTAAAAGAGGTAGAAAACCTTGAAGATGTAGAATCTGATATGGAAAATCCATATGTTGAGCATGTGCTGAACATAGATCACGAGCAAATTATGCAATATGGTTTAACTACAGGACAAATTGTTGGGGCATTAACTGCTACAGGATCTGAAGAAGTGCTTACAACCGTAGAAAATGACGGTGAAGAAATTGATGTTATCGTTCAACGCGAAGAGAAAACCGACGCAACATCTATTGATGAATTACTAGAAACAGAAATTCCTACTGCTACTGGTTCGACTATGCCGTTGTCTGAGCTAGTCACAACAGAAGAGGGTACGACTTATAACACTCTATCCCGCAGTGAAGGGGAATACTATGCAACTGTTTCAGGAACTGTCACAACAGATGATGTTTCTACAGCAACAACTCAAGCAGATGAAAAAATTGATGAGCTAGATTTACCTGAAGGAGTAGAAACTGGAGTAGCTGGTGTTGCTGCTGATATGCAGGAGACATTTACACAGCTTGGAATAGCAATGATTGCGGCGATCCTCATTGTTTACTTTATCTTGGTTGTCACATTTGGTGAAGGTTTAGCACCATTTGCGATTCTATTCTCATTACCATTTGCTGTAATTGGGTCCTTTGTAGGACTATGGATTGCGGGTGAAACCATTTCAGTTTCAGTTATGATGGGTCTACTTATGTTGATTGGTATCGTTGTGACAAACGCCATTGTACTTGTGGATCGTATTATTCATATGGAACGCGATGGTATGGCTTTACGTGATGCAATTGTTGAAGCAGGTGCGACAAGACTACGTCCAATCCTTATGACTGCTATAGCTACGATCGGCGCGATGATCCCAATGGTATTTGAGGGTGCAGGATCTGCCCTTATCTCAAAAGGATTAGCCATCACAGTAATTGGTGGTCTAACATCGTCTACAATCCTTACATTAATCATTGTACCGATTGTGTATGAAGTACTTTCAAAAATGTTAAAGAAAAATCGTAAAGAAATTGAAGAAAATTAATCTTTGAATTACGAGAACCCTCCATCTTTGGATTGAGGGTTTTCTTATGTAGACAAAGTGAAAAAATTGCTATCCTTACTAATGTTAAATTATTCATGAAGTCTAATGCGAATAGTTTGTGAGGGTCTTTCAACTTATTAGTGGAATTTTAATTTTATTCTCATAATGCGTTTTCGGCTTGCGCTCTCCGTTACGTCATATGCTAACCTAAATTTAAGGAGGGATGACGAATAATGGAAAATCAAGAACCGTTTTTTACTATTAGTGAGTTTGGAAAACGAGCAAGGATCACGGTACGGACTTTACGGTTTTATGAAGAAATCGGTCTTCTGAATCCAACACAACAAAATAGCTCTGGTCACAGGTTATACGGATTAACTGAATTAGCGAAACTGCAACAAATTCAGTCTCTAAAATTTTTAGGATACTCTTTACAGGGAATAAAAGAATTAATTAAAAATGATACGGATGCCGTTACCCAACTGAATAAATCTTTACCCTTGCAGCATAATCTTCTGACAGAAAAAAGAAACGAGTTAAATCGCGCAATCGAAGCAATAGAGCGTGTTCAATTCTTAATCGAAAATGGGAAGTCGATCACGTGGAAGGTTTTAAGTTCTTTAATTTTTCAGATGGAACATGAACAAGACCAAATTGAATGGATAAAAGATTATTTTTCAGACGACATTGCGAATCAATTTTTTGCTCTTCCAAAAGAACAGCGTCAGCAATTAGATGTTGAAATGTTAGATTGGTTGGCAACGGTGAAAAAATTGATGAAAGATAAAATTACGCCACAATCTCCAGAAGCATTTGATGTTCTTGTTAAGCTGACTGAATTGGCAACAAAGCATGTCGAAAATAATGAAGAGCTTGCAGAACAACTTGTACAAGCACAGGAAGTAATGGAATCAGATGTCATGAATTTTCAGTTTCCTACTTTATTAACACCTGATGAAGAAGCCTTCTTATTGGAAATAGGAAGAGTGATGGAAGCTTTATATAATGAAAATGACGTTTGAAATTATACGTAATAAAGTGTAATTCAATGATGATAAAGCTTGTTAAGTACCCCTTAAGGTAGGTTTAAAATAAATATCTGCCAACTTTAAGGGGAGTTTTTATTTTTTCTTTAAGAAAGGATAAGATAATACTAGACCTGCAATATATAAAAGAATTAAAAAGTAAACAGGAAGTAAATGAATAAAGGTTGTATACCCAATATAAAAATGTGTTCCAATTCCAGCAATAAATGCAGGTAATGCTCCAATCGCAAGGGTATTCCAAATCCAACGCTCTCCTTTTCTAAAGCCCCATAATGAAAGCGTTAAAACAAGCAAGCCAACACTTACTAATGCACCGCCAAATCCAGCTCGGTCATGTGCGATAACAGGAATCAAATTGTTACTTATCGTATCAATCATTTGTGGTGACATGCACAAGAAGCTTAGATCTGTCGTAATAAATACCTTTGTTACTCCTATTACAGAAATAACGATACCTCCTACTAATATAGAAAAGCCTAAAATAACAAACATTAGCTGTCCATAGATTCCGTATTGCCACGTTTTATCATTCTTTCCATGACTAGAAGAGGGAGTACCTATGACTTTTCTTCCTTCCCTGAAGCTAAAATAATAGATAGGTAATAACACAAGCCAAAATAAACCATGAAGCCAATCAAAGTAACCGAAACCGATAAAAAGGAAAATTCCTAGAAAACCTACAATTGCTGCACTATGAAAAGCAACTTTGGCCCAATGTAAACCATATTTTATCCCATGTCTTGCAAGCTGGATATATATTATTCCGCCAGAGATCATTGTTCCGGCTAACGCCATTCGATCGTGTGACATAAAGGCTAGTATACGTGGATTCAATTGTAAGATATCTGTTTTAGTTAGTCCAATAAATGCTTCATCATAAGGCAAGATAATACTTGTAAGGGCAAAATATAAGGCAATGATACCTCCAAATAAAATAGAGAATCCGAAAAGAAATGACCAGTACCACTTTTGGTTAGGCATGGGTTGAACTTCTTCATGTAATAATTTTTCGTGAATTCGTTTTGGTAATCCTGGGCCAGCTTTTATGTAGCCATCTGTTAACAATAGCAAATCTGTACCCTCCTGAACTAAAGCAAGAGCCTCATCAGGTGTCTCTACCCCACCTGAGGTTACGACGATTAGTTCAGGATATAAACTTTTAATTTCTTTGACCGTTTTGGTTAAAAGTTCATTTGTTTGTGTTTCTTCATGCCAATAGCTGCCTACAGCTTGATAAGGAGCATGTAAAACTATACCGGCAATAGATGAATATTGTGATAAATTCTCCATTTGTGATTTGATTTTGTTTAATTCATCAGTAGAAAAAGACACATAAAACGAACGATCCAAGCAAAGTGAGCTTTTATGTGTGACAGAAGAATGTATTTGTTCTGATGTACCAATAAAAGCATCAACGAAAGGAGCCAAATGTTGCACAATAATGTCCCATTCATTACTTTTAACTTGTGAATCTATTTTAGCAATGATAGGAATCTCGATATTTAGTTTCGTTAATTTCTTAATTACTAGTTTTAGAGGAACCTTTTCCTGATAATTAGAAAATAGAATTCTATTATTTTCCCTTTTCGGTTCATGTTTTTCCTTAGGTTCGTATAACACAATAGGCCCTATTTCTAAAAACCCAAATCCTAATTCCTGAAAGGCATTTATTCCGGACATATTAGGATCAATTTGGCCGCTCAACCCAATAGGAGACGGAAATTTAGTATGATAAATATCCCTTTGTAATTCCCTTGGCGGGTTCATATGCCCTAAAAACCCAATTAAAGCCCGACCTCCAGGAATGGACGATAGTGTACTCATTGATTTATGAAGAAACTCTCGGCTGTTTTTCGCGCTTATCTTATTTAGTAAAAGCTTATGTAATGGATGATAAGACCAGTCTGGCATATTAAACACCTTCTAAAGATCATTGTAAGCTGCTTTTGGTTCTGTTTGTCTTCACTCTTTTACTCTCTTTAATTCTAGCATGTATACCTACAGAGCATAACCTTTCATTATCTTTAATTAATAGACAATGATAAAAAATATCCTTGCTTGGTTACGCTTTACAGTGTTACAATCTTGAAAAACTTCAGGGTGGTAAATAATGGATCAGTATAATTGTTTCTATAATGTGAATGTAACATTGAAATCATTAACAAATAAAACAGCTTATTATTCAGAATCATATACTGTAATAGGAGTGCCGGATCATGAAATGCTCAATAGTTTTTTAGAGTATATTCTTTGCAATCAAGAGATAAACGAAGAGTTAAAATATCTTGGGCAACAGAAATCAAAAAAAGATGAGCGTGAAATGATCTTGCACTCTTATGGAAGCACAGGTAATTTTGTGACAATAACAATTAGAAATTCACCATTAGTTAGTAAAAATGATATTAAAACATTTTCTGCATTACAACGAATATAACAGTAGATATTTAGTGGGGCAATTTTGCAATCCAATATAAGGGCTAATATGTCTCATACAACAAGAAAAGGGAAGCAAATTGCTTCCCTTTTCTTCCCTTAATATAACAGCTGTTCATTAAGCCACCTTATCCCAACCTGTAATATCTTCATCAAGCGGCAAATTATTCGCACGGGCTTTTTTAGCAGCACGGAAGAATAATACTAGCAGGATAGCTGTTCCGATCACACCGCCATACCATGATATATTCATCGGTAAGCGGAAGCCGATTTGGGCATTTAGAATATAGGTAATAACCATGACGAGCATGAACGATCCCGGGATAAGTGATACCCAGTAATTTTTCTTTGCGATATATAAATACATGGCACCGACAAATAATGCGATCACAGCTGTTGCTTGGTTGGCCCAGCTGAAGTATCTCCATAGAATGTTAAAGTCGATCTGAGTTAAGACAATTGAGATAACGAATAAAGGGATCGCAATCCACAAGCGGCTTGAGATTTTCTTTTGTGCGATATTCATGTATTCAGCGATAATCATACGTGCACTTCGGAAAGCAGTGTCACCAGATGTAATCGGTAAAACGACAACACCAAGTACGGCAAGAGTACCGCCTATTGCGCCAAGCATCATTGTTGAAACTTCACTTACAACCGCACCAGGACCACCGGCTGCAAGAACTTCATTTAAACCATTATAACCGTCAAATAAGCTCATAGAAGCTGCTGCCCAAATCATTGCAATGATTCCTTCAGCAATCATCATACCGTAGAAAATTTTACGTCCTTGTCTTTCATTTTGTGTTGTACGTGAAATAATCGGTGTTTGTGTAGCATGGAATCCTGAAAGAGCACCACAAGTGATGGTGAAAAAGATCAATGGGAAAATAGGCGCGTTATCAGGATGAAAATTCTGGAAAGAAAGCTCAGGGATTGGTGCTCCTGTTACGACAAGACCAATACCTACTCCAAGTGCACTGACAACGAGCAATGCTCCAAAGTATGGATATAAGCGACCGATAATTTTATCAACTGGTAATAGAGTAGCTAAAATATAATAAAGGAAAATAGCTGCAATGATTACACCTAATGCAATTTTGCCATCCATTAACACATGTAAAAGGCTTGCTGGTGTTGAGACAAACACTGTTCCTACTAATAATAAAAGCAAGATTGCGAATGCGTTTACAACGTGACGCATCACTTTGCCAAGAAACTTACTTGCAAGTTCAGGTAAGTGGGCGCCGCGATTTCGGATAGAAATCATTCCTGTTAAATAGTCATGCACAGCCCCGGCAAATATACAGCCTACAACAATCCAGATAAACGCTGCTGGTCCGTAAAGCGCTCCCATTATTGGACCGAAAATAGGTCCAGTTCCTGCAATATTTAACAATTGAATGAGTGAATTTTTCGATGTGCTCATTGGAACATAGTCAACACCATCGCTGTTCACATATGCTGGAGTGGCACGATCTTTTTTTACCCCGAACATTTTTTCAATAAATTTTCCGTATGTGAAATAACCTATAAGTAAAAGAGCAATACCTCCTAAAAACGTATACATGATTACTCCTCCTCATCTTCATGAAATTATGAATGCGTTTACATAAAGTATAATAGAATCCCAGTTTGAAAAGGGGAGTTTGGGATTAAAAGGTCAAAAACGAAGATTATCATGTTAAAAATCACGATTAAGATGCAAGTAAGAAACTATATTTCCAAGCGCGCTCTTAGTGACTTCACATAATTCCGGCTTACTGCCAATAATTCCTCTCTGCCTTCTATTTGAAGCTGATAAGCACCATTAAACCATGGAGTTAGCTTCGAAACGTATGACAAGTTCACAAGATAGCTCTTATGTATGCGGAAAAAATCAAACACACTAAGTCTGCTTTCCAGCTCCTTAAGAGGTGTTTTCGTTTCAAATTCCCCAGTTTTTGTGATCAGTTTTGTTACTTTTTCATCCCTGTATATATACAGAATGTCCGCTGGTTCAAGATAAAAAATTTCTCCCTCTGACTCAACAGGTAGTTTCCCGGAACGTTTACCGATCTCACCTTCATCGTTATTTGCTAATTTTTTCTCAATTCGCTGAATGGTTTCCTGTAATTGATCTTCATCATATGGCTTTAATAAATAATCAATGGCATCATAACGAAACGCCTCAGCCGCAAATTGAGGATACGCTGTCGCGAAGACAATAAGTGGAACTTTTTTTAGTTCCATAAGTGCTTTTGCGGCTGCCATGCCATTCATTTTTGGCATCTCTACATCTAAGAAAACAACATCAGGTTGAAGCTGAAGAGATTTCATGACTGCCGCTTCACCTGATTCTGCTTCACCAATAATGTTGATAGCAGGATATTCCTGTAATAAATGCTTTAGCTCATCGCGACTATATAATTCATCATCGACAATTAGCGTTTTAATGGATGATTTCACTTTCTTTTTCCTCCAATTCATACGGAATTGAAAAGGCAATCTCTGTGCCTTTATCAGGTTCGCTCACGATTTTTAGTGCTGCTTCATCTCCAAACATCATCGTCAGCCTGCGATTCACATTATAAATAGCAAGACCGCTTCCTTTCTCAGATTGAATTGGAGTTTGGGAAATTTGTTTAGCGAGTTCTTTGCTCATTCCTTTTCCATTATCTTTCACACTTATATATGTAACGTCCTTTTTCTTTCTTATTGTAATGTTCAACATACAGTTTTCATCCTTATCCCTGAAGCCGTGTTTCATGGCATTTTCAACAAGCGGCTGCAGGGTAAGAGGAGGGATGCTTTGAAAAAGAGCTCCTTCATCTATATCATAGAAAACCTCTAATCGATCAACAAACCGAGCTTCTTCAATCGCTAAATACGCTTTTACATGACGTAATTCCTGCTCCAGCATAATCTTGTTATGTGTTGTCACAGTTAGGTTTTGTCGTAAAAAATGGGACAAAGAAACAAGTAGCTTACGTGCTTTAGCCGGATCAATGCGTATAAGGGAAACAATCGTATTAAGTGTATTAAATAAAAAGTGCGGGCTAATTTGTGCTTGAAGTGCCCGTATCTCTGTTTCCTTTGCAAGCTGATAGGCTTTATCTGCTTCAGAGACTTCAAGCTGATTGCTGATCATTGAACTAAGCCCGGTAATCAGCTCCATCACAACATTCGTGATTTCTTTTTCAGAGCGAAAATAAAATTTTAACGTACCAATCGGCTTGCCGCGCAAGTATAAAGGAGCGATTACTGCTGCACCGAGAGGACATCCTTCAACACGACAATGAATCGAGCGTTGATTTGCCACAACGATTTTACCCTTTTTAATGGCATCCAATGTAATCTTCGTCTGGATGGGGCTTTCTGCACGGTGATGATCATAGCCAAGACCAACATGGGCCAGAATTTCTTTTGTATTGGTAATCGCCACGGCACTTGATTTGATTTCATTATGGATAATATGACAAACGGCAACAGCAGAATCATAGGTAAGACCGTTTCGTAAATAAGCAAGTGTTTGGTCGGCAATGCGCAGTGTTTTCTGAGCCTGCATGGCACCGGCCTTTTCTTCTTCATTAAAAACACTTTTAATAATCAATAGAAAAAGGGCAGATCCGACGCCGTTCGCAAAAATCATCGGAATTCCGATCACTTCCACTAATGCCAAAGCCTGCTCAAATGGCCGCGAGATAAGCAAGATAATGACCATTTGCAATGTCTCTGCTAAAGCTCCAATTAAGAATGCAGAACGTAATTTTACATGTTTGTTCTTTTTATGAAAAAATCCTGCAATCACACCTGCGAGAATGGTAGCCAACCCGCAGGAAATCCCTGTAAAACCGCCTAATGTTAACCGATGAAGCCCTGCAATTATACCGGCACCAATCCCAACCTTATAACCACCAAGGAGCCCACCCAAAACGACACCAATTACTCGCGAATTGGCAATCGCTTCATCAGCGGCAAGATCGGAAGGCAAACGATTAAATTGGAGAGTTTCTGTACTAAGGCTCAACCCTGAATATGTACCGATAATTCCGAAAAAGCCGAAGAAAATCATGGCTGTCACATGCTGTTTGTGATTGAGATGATCGTGATAAATCATTTCACGGAAGAACTTGAATCGCGTTAAAATGAAGGCAATCATGACAATAATGCCAAGACGTTCGACCATTGTGAGTAATAAATCAAACATGTGAAAAACCCCTTTTCACTTTATCTGCTGATGACTTATTGTCATTAAGGTTGGACTAACTATAGTTTGCAAAAACAAACCCTATTCGTTTCCGTATTATATCACTATTAATGTACCAAAAATCTATCAGGCATTCTATAAATCGTATACAGATAATGAAAGATCAAGCTCTTGAAAGATCAAGCTCTTGAAAGATAGAATATTCTTGATAAGAGATGTATGTTGTCAATGTTCATCAATATGATTTATTTTTAAAAACAGGATCATTTTTGATAGAAGTAGGGTCTGAAGTATGATGTGTATTTCATGCATTCCATATAGTACAGGTTATTTCAAAAAAATGGTTTATTAAGGGCCTAACGTTGTGAATCTGTTTGTTATACACGAATAATGTCAATTCCTCTCGAATTCTTTTATGTAAAAAGAAAATGGGGAGGATTTTTTATGTTAAAAAGGATTAGAGACTTGCTTTTTATGGTCTTTGTTTTTGGAGTTGGTATGACTGCAGCCCCTTCATTTACAGAAGCTGCAATGGGAGATCGGATACTAACGAAGGGATCATCAGGAACAGATGTTGACGAATTACAGGATTACTTGATGACAAAAGGGGTATTCCCTTATCATACATCAACAGGATACTATGGAGATATCACTGTAGAAGCAGTCAAAGACTTTCAACGTAAACGCAACCTGAAGGTCGATGGTATTGCAGGACCGCAAACGAACCATGCATTGAAAGTTTTACGATATGGAAACATTGGAAAGCAAGTTATACATATTCAATATCAGTTAAAGCAAACAGGTCATTACAATTCAAGTTTAGATGGTATTTATGGAAACGGCACAGTGAGTGCGGTTAAGAGTTTTCAAAAGCAACAAGGACTAGCGGTTGACGGAATTGCAGGGCCGAGTACAAGATCAGCGTTGGATCGGAAGGCTAAACGCGGTTCAGCTGCCGGTAAAACAGTAACTGTGGCAAGCACGGCATTCACAGCGAATTGTGATGGTTGTTCAGGTGTAACAAGGATGGGGCTTGATTTAAAAAAATACCCTGATGCGAATGTAATTGCTGTTGATCCTAGTGTCATACCACTTGGATCTATCGTAAAAGTAGAAGGTGCTGGAGTTGCGATAGCAGCGGATACAGGCGGTGGTATCAATGGAAATGAAATTGATGTGTTCATTCCTGACCACGAAGATGCTCTACAATGGGGACGTAAAAACGTACGTGTAGAAGTAATTGAATAGGTAAAATGAGCTGACCTGCACACTATTGTGACGGGTCAGCTTCTTTGGTGTGTCGGGGATTATTCGGCCTTAAGTTTCTTTATCTAAGTTTAACTTATGAACTACACCACTTAGTACATCTATCTTTGTTAATTTCTTTAATAATAAAAAACCTACAGCTGCACCTAGTGTATTTGCAATAAGGTCATTAATGTCTGTGCTTCTACCATTTCCTAAAGCAGCCTTAAGAACGATTTGGATGATCTCAAAGGACAAGCTGATTAATAATCCATGAAATGCTGCCTTTTTTATTGAATGAACCTTTTGATTAAGTAAAGGTAAGTACATTCCAAACGGAACCATCATGATGATATTTAGTAGAAATGTTTTAAGATCAATCGTTAAAATTGGAATATAATTAATTGATATATACCAAGGGGTAAGGTTTGCATATTCTCCAATATTCACCTCTATTGGGAAGAAGACTAAATGAATCATACATAAAAAATAAACAAAAAAGGTTGTTAATAAGAGAAATTGCCAAAGGCTATGCTTCGCTCTGAAAAATGTTCTAAAAATCAACAATAGTAAAATAACGATAAAAAATGGAACAAGGATATACCATGAATCAATTGTAAATATCATCGAATTTTCCATTATTCTTCCTCCTATGAATACATTCCGTAACGGGTTGTCTATAGTATAGGTGGGAATTTTTAAGATTTTATAAAGATTTATACAAGGATTTCTTAATCTTTTAGCTGAATTCTCTTAAGAAAGAAATTGAGGGCACGGTGGAAAATAAGCACACTTTGGAGGAAAAAAGCTGTAGTTTGGTCGATAAACTACCGGGAGTGGAGGATAACTATTGCAGTATGGTTGAGAAAAGAAGAAATTGTACGCCGAACATTTATACGGTAAAGGGATTTGAATCATGTTAAAATTGGTTTCATAGAGTGACTAGATTTGAACGGAAAATAGTAATAATATAACAGGTTAAACAAGGAGGTAAAATATGGAGGTCTTTGCAAAATATTTAGCAGGCATTGATAACCCCGACCACCGTGAGCGCACTGAGGAAATTTTGGCGTGGGTTGCAAATAGGTTTCCCAACTTGGAAGGGCAAATAAAATGGAATACACCAATGTTTACAGATCATGGTACATACATCATCGGCTTTTCCACAGCAAAAAATCATATGAGCATATCCCCCGAGGAAGTTGGAATGGTGCACTTTGCAAATGACATTACCGAAGCTGGATACAGTGCTACAAAAGGCTTGTTTCGAATTCCGTGGAAGGAACCGGTAAACTATGAATTGCTTGAAAAAATGATTGAGTTTAACATTCAAGATAAAGCGGACTATACGAAATTTTGGAGAGAATAACATACGTAAAAAAGAAATGTGACTGCTTTTACAAAGCCAAGTGGTAAAAGTTCATGCAAAGGAACCAAAAAAAGTAAAAAGGCTTTCGAGAGCGATGGTGATTGTAATAATTATCCATTTATGTATGGTTTAAAAGGTTAAAAGTAATAAAAACATACGTAAAGAAGAAATGTGAATGCTTTTACAAAGCTAAGCGGTAACAATTCATACATAAATACCAAGAAAAGGTAAAAAGGCTTTCGAAAGCAATGGTAATTGTGATAATTATCCATTTATGTATGGTTTAAAAGGTTAAAAGTAATAAAAACATACGTAAAGAAGAAATGTGAATGCTTTTACAAAGCGAAGCAGTAAAAATCCATACGTAAGAACCAAAAAAAGGTAGAAGTGATATCGAAAGTGATAGAATTATCCATAAATATCCATTTGTGTATCGTATATTAAATGAAAAAGGAATAAAAGTATACGAGAAAAAGAAATGCGTATATTTTTACTACGTGAAGCAGTAATAATGCATACGTAAAAACCAAAAAAGGTAGAAATGAAAAAGCGATAATGGTCATGTTTTCGCAGAAATCAGATGGTTATCAATAAAGACCAGATTTACTTTGACATTTCAAAGTAAATCTGGTCTCTTTTTTTATTCGTCTTTATTATTATTATCGCCCATATCTTCTGCATCCTCAATTGGATCTTCCGGGTCAGGATCTTTATCATTTTCGTCATCTTTTGTCATAGTGTCGTCTTCATCAACACCTGGTACATTCTCTTCTATATCTCCATTATTATCAGTTGTATTATCTTCCTGATCTACCTGGTTTTGATCATCTGCAGGTGGTGCAGGATCTGGTTCAGCGTTACAACCTGCGGCAATCATTGCTGAAAAAACAAGACCTACTAACATAAGAATCCACTTATTATTCATGGTAAATCCCCTTTCAAAAAAGTAATATATGACCATTTAAGTCTTTGTTACTATTCCCACTTTTAATGAAAATATCCGAATGATTTTCTATGTGAAAAAGAATTTTCGGGGTGACTAACTACATGGTACAGACTTCGTAGGTTTTATGTTTTTTTGAGTTTTAAATGTGAGGAGATATGAAAAGATGTTTAGAAGGAAATAAAGGAGTGCACTTTTATCAATGTGTACTCCGTGGGTGTGAAAATTACAGAAAAAGTAAAATTTGAATTAATGCGATGGTGCAGGTTCCTAATATTGGAATAAGTTTTAAAACCAAAAGTCCGTTCGATGTAGATAGTAATGGATCTAGAGGATCTTTTGCTGGTGAAGCCAGAAAATTGATGAATCGTTCCCATCGATTCGGTTTCATTGGGAAATCTGGTATATCTATGTGGTATTCATCCAACTTTTTACTCAGGTGAAGATCCTTTTTAAAGGGATCCTGACTCATATTCGTCACCCTCCAATTCTTCTTTTAATTTTTTGATTGCCGTGTGTAATCTTGATTTAACCGTCCCTTGTGGAATCCCAAGGATCTTGGCAATTTCCTCTTGTGGCATATCGTGATAATAGAAAAGTAATATAACTGCACGTTGTATTTCTGGGAGATTTGCAACGGCTTCCCGAATGGTCATTCTGTCAGAATGGTGAAATTCCTCAGTCTGAATCGGAGTAAGAAAGGGCAAAAGATTTCTCCATTTCTTGCGGCGGTTTAGTTTTGTGACCATTAATCGATAAGCAATTTGAAAAAGATATGACTTTAGTTTGCCTTTCTTTGGATTGTAATCATGCTTATAATGTTGTAGTTTAACAAATGTGTCCTGTACGAGATCAATGGTTAGTTGCTCATCTCTGGAATAGCGAAAAATAAACGAATACAGAGGCTGCCTTAATATGGTATAGATCCGGTCTAAGGCTTCGTCATCACCATTTTGATATGCGATCATTAATTCATCTTCACGTTCAATCAATCTCATCGCCCCAGCGTTCCTTGATAGCTTTCAAGGTCATCGACACCCTGCTTATTAAGTACATGATTGCTACGAGTGTCCATACCTGTCCTTGGTTCGTAAAAAATTGCACAAAATCATTTTCAATTGTTTCACCACTAGAGACTAAATAATTAAGAACTTGAACACAAATAATCGAATAGATGGCTAGACCTAGGGTAAGGGTATCAAAGACATTCCATCTTAAATAGATTTTTGTTTTCTTATAATTGATTTTACCATTTTCCCGGACGACATACTTACGGTCCATTGGAATAGCAATCATTAAAATAAAAATCATTAAAAAGCCTGCTACGATCAGAGAAACAATCCAACCAGTATCCATTTCTAACATCTCCCATTTATCTATTTACTAACTATACAAATGAGTAGGGAAAAAGGTTCACTAAAAAATAAAAAGTTTTTCCCTCTTTATAAGAGATACATAAAGTTAAGGGTATAATTAATGTAAGAAAACGAGGTAAAAGAAGAGAGGTCTAAGATGTTGATTACATTAGAAAATGAATGGTTAAAAGTTGAGTTTATAAGAGACGGAGCAGAGCTGCGTAAAGTGAAACATAAGAAAAACGGGCTGGACTATATGTGGACAGGTGATAGTACATATTGGGGGCGCGTTTCTCCTGTTTTATTCCCGATTGTTGGACGATTAAAGGAAGATCAGTATGAACTTAATGGTCAGAACTACTCTATGTCCCAACATGGTTTTTTAAGAGATATTACATTTGATCTTCATGAACAGACACCAACAAATGTCTCTTTTGTATGTGAGTCGGCTGGACGATTTACTGATATTTACCCTTATGAATTTAAAGCATTTATTCATTATATGTTAAAATACGATGCACTCATTGTCCGGTGGGAAATAGTAAACGAAAACAAAGATGTGATGCATTTTTCTATTGGTGCGCATCCTGCATTTAAAGTTCCGCTTTTAGAAAATGAAACAATTGAGGATTATCATTTACACTTTACTCCATCACCAAATAAAGATGTGGTTCAATATGAACTTAAAAATTCACTTATTCATGAGAAAGGAACAGCTAATGATATTTCAACGGTCCAGCTTTCTAATTCTCTTTTTAAAAATGATGCTCTTGTTTATAGTAATATAGATATCATTAAATTAATTTCAGCTAAATCAAATCATGGTGTAGAAGTTAGCTTTGAAGCATTTCCTTTTGTAGGGATCTGGTCAAAATATATGGATGCGGATGGCACTATAGCACCGTTTGTATGTATTGAACCATGGTATGGCATTGCAGATACATATCATACATCCGGGAAGCTGGAGGAGAAACTTGGAATAAATAAGCTCGGCGCAGGAGAAATGTTCAAAGCTGAGTATCAGATGAAGTTTTTATAATCATTCACTTTTTTTAGTAAGTAAAGGCGCTATTCAGGACAAGGATAGCGCCTTATTAGGTAATTCTATTTAACATTGTTAAAAAGCGGTGCAATCTTATCAATTCGATTTGTCCATATGCCTCCGGAATAGTTGGAAGGCAGTCTTTCTATATCCTGCAGTTGATCAAATCCTTCTGACCAGCCTCCATCACCTGCAACTGTAATCACTCGTGTATCAACGCTTTCCATTCGGTTTAAGAACTTGTCTGACCATCCCCAAATCCATGGAGCAATACTCTCCGGTATATGCAATTGTGTATGATCGCAAGCTGATGGTATATAACCTGTCCAGCCAACAGCAATATATGGGATCATACAGCTTTTCACTGTTGCCATTGACATAACCCGTAACTCAGGGATTTGTTCTTTTAAAGATGCTATCGGTTCATCCCCACCGTATACCGTCAATTGACTTAAGTGATCCTTAGGAAGCTTCACTATATAATTGGCTAGTTGAATTCCCTCTTCAGGATCATTACTTTTAATGTGGATTAAGAATGACTTATTTGGAAATTGATTTAAAACTTCATCTAAAGAGGGAATCATTCCTACACCTTTTCCTCGAAAAGGATAGGTTTTTCCATTATCGGCTGTATATCCATAGCCAATATCAATTTTCTTTAATTCAGCCATTGTAAAGTCTTTTGTCGTACCTTCTACATTTGTTCGACATTCTAGTGTCCAGTCATGGAAAACAGCGAATTGACCATCTTTAGTCGGCTTTATATCAAACTCAACCATATCGGCACCCGCATCAAACGCAGCATTCATTGAAGGTATCGTGTTTTCAAGATAAGGATGTTCAGGTTCATAAATACGCTCTGCTGTACAAGTATCCCCTTCAATTCCCTCCATACTAAAAGTTTGTCCAAGCCCACGATGAGCTAGCAAGAAGGGGTCTATTTCGTCCCGGTCTTTCGTAAACAGAGAACTATTATTAAGGAACATAAATAAAACTAATAGAAATAAAAAGATAGCCGTTCGTTTTAATCCTTTTTTAAATTTCACTATTACAGCCCCTCTATTATTTGTGTGAAAATGATAGGGAAATTGCTTACTTATACTATGATAAATTTTTTTATCGATTTCTCAATGATTAAAATATGATAAGTACATAATAATATTTTCATTATTTGAGTAAAGGGTATTTTTATCGGGGATAGATAAGGATTTTTATTTTATTCATATTAATTACTGGATAAGCGTTGTTTTTAGTATATCTTGGCTATTATTATAAGAGCTTAAGTAGTTGAGGTGATTGTGTTTTATGACTCGGAAACATTTATTATTTAATCTATCGATAATCATCTTTCCATGGTTAACATTGTTATTTATAGGAAAGAAAAGTTTTAAGCGATATTCCTGGGCTGGTATTTTTATCATTGTGTTTGAGATTATTAATCACTTGTACGGAAATAAACGGAATTGGTGGAAGTTTTATGATAAGCGTAAATTGTTTATAAAAGATGAACTTCCTTTTAGTGTTGGGCCGTACATGCCTCTCTCCATGTGGTTACTTAAGTTTTCATTTGGAAACTTTAAAAAGTTTATTATGCTTAATGCTATTGCTGATGGAATCTTTGCCTTTATTGTCATGGATGTTTTAAAAAGGTTTAAGATTATACGGCTGAATAGGTTGAATCGGATTCAATTTTTTGTATATATACACTACAAGGCCTATTTATTATATGGTTTTCAGTATATAGTAGAAAAAATAAAGAGTTTTCGTACTCTTAAACAGACTCAGGATACTTTGTAGGTTGCTATATTGTGTATGTAAGTAATGGTAATGTAAGACGTGAACCTAAAACGTTCACGTCTTATTCATTATGAACGAGAAAAAGCACATCTTATAAGAGGTGTGCTTTTAGACTGTAGAGTCATTGGAATCTATTTTTTCATATAATTTTTGAAAACCATAATTCAAAAGTGCAAGTGAATAAGAAATGCAAAAAAGGGTGGTAGAAGTAAATTTTTTTAATTTATAGTGCCCAATCTTCTGAAAAATGGGATTAAAGAAATAAGCAAAAACCAAGTCCATCATAAGATTACAAAGTGCATATAAAGAAAACTTGCCATATGTCAAATGAAATACCCACAAATTTATTGTGAAAAATGGTCCAATAATAAATGCTAATGCATCAAATACCATATATTTTGTTCCGCCTTTTACCTGCCACCAATTGAATATAGGGTTAAGAACGGTTTGAATTAATAAAAGACATGAACAGAATAATGTCACAGGCAAATATCTTTTAAAAGATTGTTTAGGAAGATATTTGATGATACTCGCCCACAGTAAAATTGCGTTTACGATTCTAAATACAGTAGCTAACACCTGAATCATCCTTAATTTTTTTTCTTAGGATGTGATAGATGAATGGTTTTATTCAAAATTATGAAAAGAACAATAAGAATGGATTTACAGTTCTTTTGTGTCGTTCATTTGACAAAGAGATATCTTATAGATATTATAGACTTGTTAAGTCCCTAATTAGAGGTGAGAACTGTGAAATATTCAAAGGCGACGAATTATGCCCTCCATACAATTGTTTATTTGGCTCTATTGCCATCTGGAAAAACAATTGGGGTAAAGCCTCTAGCAGAGGTACAAAAAGTGTCCCCTACCTATCTCTCTAAAGTGTTAACCACTTTAGTTAAATCAGGTTTTATTGAGTCAGTTACAGGTGTGAACGGTGGATATAAATTAATAAAGGATGTAAAAGATATTACGTTTCTCGATATTATCCAAGCCATCGAAGGAACTTCATCCTTGTTCCATTGTAGTTTAGATCATACCCAACATAATCGGGAAAATTGCTTAATTGAACAAGTGATGAATGAAGCTGAACAAAAGATGGAGGATTATCTAAGAGCACAAACGATTCAAGATTTGGTCAGTAAGGTTGATGAAAAAATGATCAAAAATGTCAATTCTATCGCAAATTAATTTTTTCTACTATGATTAAAGATTCTAAATATCTTAAGAAGGTAGCAATATCGGTTAAACATTGCCACCCTTTCCTTTAAAAGGATAAAGATTTTGTTCCTACCTTCCTTTAAAATCCTTCTTAAACTGATCAAAATCTGCTTTAATGTATTGAAAGGATTTCAGTTGTCCACCGTGATCAGGGTGGGATATTTTCAATAGCTCTTTATAAGCAGTCATGACTTCTTTTTTCCCAGACAATTTTGATAAACCTAATTTATCCCGATAGTCCTGTAAGGGAAAGCGTATCTGTAAGGGAGCTGTTTCTCTTTTTTGTTCATGAGCTTTAGTAGAATTAGTATGTATTGAATTCTCCTTGTGCTTAATTAAGTCATTTCTTAAACGGATATTTTCTGTAAGTAAAGAATTCATTTCTTTTTGTAAATCATTCTTTTCTTTTTTGAGAAGTGATATTTCTTGATGAAGCTGCTCTCTTTGCTTTAAAGAATTTTCATGCAGTGCTTTGATTCCCTCAATATATTCATCTTGTACCTTTAATTTTGATTGAAACTGCTTGATGATTTCTTTTTTTTCTTCTCGTAAGCTACTTTGTAGCAGCTCGGTTGTTTGGTGATCAAGGCTGTATCCATTCGTATCATCTGAGGTGATTTTACCTTCTTTTATCCATTTTCTAATTGTGAGTGTTCTTATATTTTCAGAGACTCCTGCTTTAGTGAGCATCTCTACCGCTTCGTTCATCTTCAATATTCTCACCCTTTTCCTTTTTCTCTACCAAAAAGAATTCTTTATTATATATATAAGGAAAAGGAATGTATTTTCTGTCCGGTATGATATATCTTACAAAAAGGCTGTTTTCGATCCTTTGTTTTTTTAATACAGTTAGGGTAAAAACTAAGTTCGTTTCATTGCGGTCCAGCTCTTTCATTCTTTTTCTCGATGTTTCAATAAATACAATGCTGTAATCCAGGAGGTTATTGGTATAACCATGGTTACACCGATTCCTGCACAAAGTAATGTGAGCATCTCAGCACTGAATATTTTTGAATTCACTATTTCACCAGGAGAGTATGTTAAATCTTTAAACCAAATAAGTAGGGCTAAATATCCTCCGAAGAAAGCAAAAAACAGTGTATTCGTACTTGTTCCTAAAATATCTTTTCCAATGCTTAATCCTGATGTAAATAAATCTTTTCGATTAATGCCAGGATTGTGAAAATGAATTTCCCGCATAGGAGATGAGACAGCGATTGCTGTATCCGTAATGGCACCAATTGTGCTCATGATCATGACGGAAGCTGCGATTTTTGTAAAATCAATTCCGATATAAAGAGAAAAAATACTAAGCTCTTCAACTTCTTCCTCACCAAAGCCTTGAATCATGGCATTTTTAGTAAGAAAGATGATAAATAAAAGTAGAATCACAATCGAAATAATTGTTGAAATAAATGCAGGTATCGTTGTATTATTCACTTTATTTATATAAAAAAGATTAATACAGCTAATCATAATACTTGCAAAAATCGTTATAATGATCGGATCGATATTTGGATCATTCAAGAAGAAGAGAAGGATAAAAATGACAGCAAAGTTAAAGAACAATGCTAAAAATGACCGTATTCCTTTTTTTCCACCTATAAGTGTCATTAATAGAAATAAGATGACTGCGAGTACAACTAATGCATTCATAATTTTGCCCTCTTTCTATTAATGAAAAATATCGTTATAAATAAACCAATAGGAATGGTGATGACAATTCCAATCCCGCCAGCTAGTGCTCTAGCTAATTCTAGTGAAAGATTCATGGAAAGAGTGTATCCCAATGGTGAGTGATTTTTTAAATATAAGATCAACATTGGAAGTGAACCGCTAATATAAGCAAAAAATAAGATGTTTGTCATCGTTCCCATAATATCTTTCCCTATTTCCATACCTGATTTTTTCAGTGCTTTTACAGCAATGTTGTTATTTTTTTCATACAATCCAAATATGGAAGAAGACATTGTAATTGCTACATCCATTACCGCTCCTAACGAACCTAGAAATAACCCTGCCATAAACACCATTTGGTAAGGACGGGTTATGAATTGAAGCTCTTCATATCGAAGCCCTTCTTCAGAGGTCAACCAAATAACGAGATAGGAAATGAACAGAGAAAGAAACGTTCCAAACAATGTCGCTATAATGGCTGCATAGGTCTTTTCATTGAAGCCGTTAGCAAGTAATAAAGATATAATCGTAAACAAAATGACGGCTATACTGCAAATAACGATTAGGTTTCGATCTGGTTGATCGAGATAAAGATCTAAGGCATATGAGAGTATCACGGCATTTACTACTAGACTGATGAGAGAGAAGAAACCTTGTTTTCGGCCGACAGCTAACACGATAATAGCAAAAATCCAAGCTGCAATTAATAGGTAAGTATCACGTTTCAGATCTTTAATTGTGCCAGTTAAATCGGTTTGTTTTCCATTGTTCTCATCAATCGATACAAATATTTTTTGTCCGGCTTGAAATTCTTGGTCATACGCTTTTGAAGATGAAAATTCATTTGTTAAGTGGATAACTTGTCCTTTATTATCCCCGTTTTTTATTGCAGCGATGATTTTCTGGGTAGAAAGCTGATCTTTATTATCATACTGATCTATGACTTCACTAGAGTCTGTTATTTCTGTTTTTAAAACCTCAGCGATAGGACGATCATAAAATGAATAGTTATTGTTTACAAAAATAAGTGATGCTGCAAAAGCGAGTGCTACGAGCAAGTATAATAGAATGGTTTTGTATGGTATTTCTTTATTTTTTGTTTCTGTAACATTCAAGCTAAAGCCTCCATCTGTGATGAAATAAGTACTCTCCATCTTAGTACATTTTTTCACTTGAAGTAAAGGTGGGTCTCTTAATTTTATTGGTGAAACACAGTGTTACATAAAAGGAACATGTTTTAATTGTTGTGACAAATACCTATTTCCAGTGTACTTGTATACTATTTACCTAAAAGTAAGTATGCTATTTCCATTAGTGTTTGATCGTAAGCCAAGTTTTGCTTACTAATAATATGACAAGTATAGTCAATATTAATATGGAATAATATCTGGAGGTAAACCAAATGACACGTTATCCTTTTCCTAAAGGATTTTTATGGGGCGGCGCAACAGCAGCTAACCAAATTGAAGGTGGATATAATGAAGGAAATAAAGGGTTAAATATTGCCGATGTCCTTCCGGGAGGTAAAGCTCGGTATGAATTCTTAGTAAAACCTGGATTTGACTTTGAAATCCATCCTGATCAATATTATTATCCTAATCACGAAGCAATCGACTTTTATCATCGATATAAGGAAGATATTGCTCTGTTTGCTGAAATGGGATTCAAAGCATTTCGTATGTCAATTGCATGGACGCGAATTTTCCCAAATGGTGATGAGCTAGAGCCGAATCAAGAAGGACTGGACTTTTACGACAGTGTCTTTGATGAATTGCATAAGTATGGAATTGAACCTGTTGTCACAATCTCTCACTATGAAATGCCACTTCATTTGGTGAAGGAATATGGTGGTTGGAGAAACCGTAAAGTAGTTACGTTCTTTGAGCGGTATGTGAAAACGATTTTTACTCGTTATAAAAACAAAGTGAAGAATTGGATGACCTTTAATGAGATTAATAGTGGTATAGTGATGCCGATTAATGGACTTGGGTTTTCAATTCAAAAGGAAGAGGACAAATACCAGCCTACATTCCAGGCATATCATCATCAATTTCTTGCAAGTGCAATTGCGGTTAAAGCTTGTCATGAAATGATTCCGGATTCTCAAATTGGTTGTATGATTCTTTTTGCGCCTGTTTATGCTTTTGATAGCAACCCGCAAAATGTGATGCATGCTTTACAGGAAGAGCAGTTATTCAATTACTTCTGTGGAGATGTTCAAGTCCGTGGTGAGTATCCAGCTTTTATTAAGAGATACTTTAAAGAACATCAAATAGAATTAGATATTCAAGATGGTGATTTGGAATTATTGAAGGAAGGGACAGTTGATTATGTTGGTTTTAGTTATTATATGTCCCGTACGGAGAAGAAAGTGAAATCAGATGAAGAATCATCTGAAGGAAATATCATTGGTGGAATTAGAAATCCGTTTCTAGAAGCAAGTGACTGGGGCTGGGAAATTGATCCGGAAGGTTTACGCATCAGTTTGAACAAATTATATGATCGCTATCAGAAGCCGCTATTTGTAGTGGAAAATGGATTAGGAGCATATGACAAGGTGGAGAGTGACGGCTCAATCAATGATGATTACCGAATTGAATATCTTCGAGAACATATTAAAGCAATGGGAGAAGCAATCGAAGATGGTGTTGAGTTAATGGGCTATACAAGCTGGGGCTGTATTGATATGGTCAGCATGTCTACCGGTGAATTCTCAAAACGCTATGGATATGTCTATGTTGACAAACATGATGATGGCAGCGGAACATTAGAACGAAAAAAGAAGAAGTCTTTTTATTGGTATAAAGACGTGATTGAAAGTAATGGAGAAAAATTATAAAAATAACGCCTCTCACATAGTAAAGGTGAGAGGCGTTATTAATAATACAGCAATTCCTAATTCGTAACCCTTACCGACTTTTAGGAATCGTAAGGGTTACGGTTGTTCCTTTATTGACTTCGCTTTGATAATCCAAACCAAACTCATGCCCGTAGGAAAGTTGTACGCGGTGATGGACATTTCTTACTCCATATCCCTTTGTTTTGTTGGTTAAAATGGTCTCCAGCTTTTCAGTTTCTATTCCACAACCATTATCAGATACTGTGAAAATCAAGTGATCCTCAGTTTGTTTGCCTGATATCTTTAAAATCCCTTTACCGGGTGTTACTTTGTGGTCAATCCCATGGTTGATGGCATTTTCTACCAACGGCTGTAAAAGAAGATTGATCATCGTGTAATGAAGGATGTCCTTCTCTACTTCACATTGAACCTCAAATGAATCGGAATGCATCATTCGTTGAATTTGAATATAGGAAGTTGTATTTTCAAGTTCATCTTTAACAGAAATAGTATTTTTTCCTTGATTCAATGTTGTACGGTAAAATGTTGAAAGATACTGAGCCATGTGACTAATATCCTCTTGATCAGCCATAATTGCCTTGCTGTTAATTAGTGACAGGCTGTTATAGAAAAAGTGAGGATTAATTTGGGCTTGTAATGCTTTTATCTCATATTCTTGACGAGCAATTTTACTTTTGTATACTTCATTAATCATTGTGTTTAATTTATGAACCATATTTCCAAACTTTTGAATTAAGTGACCGATTTCATCAGATGCTGTGTTGGTTACCGTTACGACCAATTCCCCTTTTTCAACCTGTTCCATATTTTTAGATAACATGATTAACGGTCGTACGACCACTTTTGAAAGAAAATAAATAGATAAAAACAGAATTAGGATAGAGGAAAGAACAACGATAAAAAAGGTAAGCTCAAGTCCGAATGAAGAAGCAGAGACTGTACCATAGGGACGATAAAGATAGGCTGTCCAATTATAAGGGGTAAGTTCAGCTTTCTTATATATATAGTGTTCTTTTAATGTATCCTCACTTAATCGTTTTAGTAATTCGTTTTCTGTTAAGGCATAAGACATTTTCTTTTCTGAAAATTGGTTTATTTGGAACACAGGTTTACCATTTTCATCAAGAATAATGAGTCCGTAGTTATCTTCATATAAGGTGGACATTGATTCAAACACATTTTCATAATCGATATCCATGTAAACAATATTCGTCGTATTATGGTGACGATCAAATAATTGGCTGGCAACCTCGAATGTCTCTTCTTTAGCTGATACGATTAATTTTGGTGTGGATGCTTCCGAAATGCTTTCAAACCAACTGTATTGTTCAATATCTGATAAAGGTCTGAGACTCTCACCGTGTGAATGCATCTTATTATTACTATAAATTGTAATTCTATTAATGTCTGTTTGTAAAAACTTTGAAGTGTTTAATAGTGGATCAAGTGTATAGTGATAAAATAAAAACATTTCATAGTTATTGTCATAAGTAGAAGTTACACCTCTTTTTACATCTTCATTCCAAACAATATGATTCATTGCATCAAAATAAGTGTTTACTTTATAATCAAGACTTGAGATTGCCTGATTAAGAGATTCATCTAGCACTTCATTTTCGCGTGTGATGAATAAATGTTGGATCTGATTATACCAAAAACTCCCCAAAGTAATAACGGGGAATAAACCCGATAATAGACAAATAAATAATATTTTATTTCTAAATTTTAAGTTCTTAAAACAACCCTTTAAATTGTTCATATCTAAGAATTCTCTTTCTTTTTTCTATCCATTTGTCGGTATTTTTCCGGGCTTGCCCCAAAGTGCTCGCGAAAACTACGAACGAAGTAAGAAAGATTTTGATAGCCTACATTCTTACAAATATCATTCACTTTCATATTTGTACTATGGAGGAGATCTTTTGCTATTTCCATCCTTAGATTTTTAATATATTTGTTGATACCGCAACCTGTTTCCTGAATAAATATTTCACTTAAATATCCTGGTGATAAATACACTTGTTCAGACAATAAATTCAAAGATAAATCTTCTTGATAATGTTTGTGTATATATTTTTTAACAATTTGGATCACATGTTTTGGAGATTTTCTTTCATCCTCTAATTTTTTTATGATTTCATTTTGTACGGATGTTAAAATCTTTTCAATATCAGAAAAATGAGGACAGGAATATATTGCCTCCAATTTTTTATTAATGGTTCTTTTATCATATAATGGCAGATCATAGACTAGCATTTGTAATAGTTTTGAAAATAAAAACCGCACATATATATGAGATATTTCCAGATTCAAACGGTACTTTTCGAATAGAAGGTTCATATTTTGTTTGAAACTAACAATATCTCCAAATATAACGGCATTTTTTATGTCATGCAGGAGGTCATCATCTGCTTCAGGATATCCTTTATCTTCGATTGGTGCGGCTTCTTCTTTTGGATATACATAGGTGTCAGAATAGAAAAAACGGTCCTCGATATCCTTTTCCAACTCCTCATAAAAACTTGGCATCTCACTAGGTGATGAGAATTTCTTGCTGGTTGAGGTAAAACAATTTATACCATATTCTTTATGAATTTGTTTTTGAATTCTTGTTGCAATCTGCTCAGTGTGCATTGAGCTCTCACCATTTATCTTTACTAACAATAGAATTTGAAAAGGATTAAGATCAATAAAGTCACATGAAAAGTTTGTAATGGCTTTTTCAATTTGTTGGTAGAAAAATAAAGTGTCTTTTTCCTGAGGAAGGCGATCGAAAAAGGGTTCAGCAAATTGCATTAAAATCATGTGAGAATAATCACTTAAAAAGTCGAAATCTATGGAAGGGTATTCATTTTTAAGCTTTTCCAAAGGAGTTTTGTTTATAAGACGATTTAGAATATGAGTTTTTATGAGTTCAGTATTTGCTTCTATTTGTGCTAGTTCTTTCTCCTGAGTTTTAATATTTTGTAAGACTGAACTTACTGTTTGTTGAAATTCATTAGGTTTTATTGGTTTTAAGATATAATCAATAGCTCGTAACGAAAGGGCTTTTTTTATATAGTCAAAATCATTATGGCCACTAAAAAAGATGGTTTGAATATTTGGGTAAAGTTCTCTCGCTTTTGTAGCTAGCTCAATTCCATCTATAAAGGGCATTTTAACATCTGTAAACAAAATATTTACAGGCTGTTTTTCTAGCTGAGCAAGAGCCTCTTTTCCATTGCTCGCTTCAATTATATCAAGTTGAAAACGGTATTTATTAAGAAGAAAGCGAATGACGTTTCGCTCATCTTTTTCGTCATCTGCAATTAAAATTCGGTACATATTATTACCCCCAAGATATAATCTTTGTTCACAGGTAAGAAAGTATAAAATTTTGTACTTTGTGTAGGTGTCTAGCTCCAGCCCCTATCGCCTATCAAACTTCAGATCATCTCCCTACGATAAGTCAACATCGGTTCGCTTCGCTTACCGTGTTTCCTTTATCTTAGTCGATGCTCCTCCAGTTTGTACGGCGATGACCAAGGCGCTTGCGCTTTTCTTAATTATATCATTGAGATTTTTTGAGAAAATAAAGATGGATAAATGTTCCGGAAAAAAGTACATGAAAACGGTTTAATTAATATTTTTGAAGAAAGCTAAAACAATTACACTAAGAGTGTACCAATAAAAAGGTGAAAAAGGGATAAATGAGGGGGAGAAAAATGAAGCGGAACTCATTATTTAAGAGGATTACTATGCTATCTATGGTATCTATTATGACATTTTCTTTAGTGGCATGTGTGGAGAAAGAACCATCAAATGCAGCGGATTCTGCGTCAGAGAGCGGAGAAAAAGTCATTAAAATGGGACGTGTAACGTCAGCAAATCCAAAATTACCTGAAGGTGATACTTATGAGAATAATGCCTATACCCGTCTAGTAGAAGAGAAATTAGGTGCAAAAATAGAAAATGCATTTGAAGGTGAAGGAGAAGATTATACAAGACAGGTTGCACTTGCTATTTCTTCTGGAGAACTGCCTGATATGATGCGAGTTGACTCAAGAGAAGAATTGAAAGAGCTAGTTGAGAATGACTTAATAGCAGATTTAACTGATGTTTATGATAAAAATGCAAGCGATTACATTAAAGATATATATAATTCTTATGATGGTCGGAGTTTGGAAGATGCATCATTCGATGGACGATTGATGGCGCTTCCAGCGACAATTGGGGATGAAGCTCCTAATATGATTTGGATCAGAAAAGACTGGACAGAAAAGTTAGGACTGGAAATCGATTCTGATGGTGACCGCCTCATTACATTAGATGAACTGGAAAATACGGCAAAGGCATTCATTGAAAAAGATCCTGGAGGAACGGGCAATCCTATTGGAATCCCTATGGCTTACTGGTTAAATTCAGGAAGTTATGGAGGCTCGGCACTTAATATGACATCTATAGCTGGAATGTTCAATGCATATCCTCGATTTTGGCTGGAAGATGAAAACGGAAATATCACAAATGGTTCAATTACAGAGGGAACAAAGCAAGCATTAGGTATCTTGTCTGATTGGTATAAGGAAGGGATCCTTGATCCGCAGTTTGGAACTAGAACGTGGGACGATATTATGGCTCTAGTAACAAACGGACAAACAGGAATTGTGACTGGCCCATGGCATATACCGGACTGGGGACTATCAACAGTAAGAGAAATGGATAAGAATGCAGTTTTCGAATCTTATACATTAGAAGATAAAAATGGAAAAGTAAACGTTGCTCACACGAACCCAACTGGTGCTTTTATTGTTGTCAGAAAAGATTACGAACATCCGGAATTAGCTATAGAGATTTTGAACCTTTTCTATGACGAGCTGGCAAATTCGAAAGATTTGGCAACTGATTATCCAGAGGTTGCAGAATACAAAGAACTGGGTGTTGATGGTTCAACAAGACCGTTTAATATCGAAGTGTTAAAATCTGATAATTTATTATTCGACTATTCAAATATAATGGGCGCAGTTAATGGTGAAATCAAGATGGAAGAAATCGCGTCTTCTGAGGCAAGAGATGCAGCCACAAGTATTATGAAATATTCGGAAAATCCTGTAGAAGCTGATACAGCCGATTGGTCAAAATATCATTCTCGAGTAAAAGGTATGGGCTTGATCGATAAACTGACAAAAGAGGATAGATTCAATTGGGTAACTCCGGTGTACTTCGGAAATACGGAAACATTAGAGAAAAAAGGAGCGAACCTTCTTAAGCTAGAAGAAGAAGACTTCATTAAAATTGTAACAGGTGCTGAGTCACTGGATTATTTTGATACCTTTGTATCAAATTGGAAAAGTCAAGGTGGAGATGAAATCATCGCTGAAATTGAAGCAATCCTTGCTGAAGAGGAGTAAGGAATCCTAAATAAGGGCTGCCTGGCAGTCCTTATTCTATAAGGAGGCAAATTTTATGAAACAAGTAGAGCATGCAAATACAAATATTGAGCCCATCTATCGAAAGAAAAGAAGAAGTAAATTGACTAAAATGGAAGCATCATACCATCTCATGCTGTTGCCCGGGATGATCTTTCTGTTCATTTTTAGTTATATCCCCATGTTTGGGATCATCATGGCCTTTCAAGATTATATTCCAGCAAAGGGAATGCTGGGTTCTGAATTTGTTGGATTTGAACATTTTATTTATATGTTTTCATTACCTGATATCGGTCAAATCTTTTCAAATACACTTATCATCGCACTTGGAAAAATAGTGTTAGGAACCATAATGGCAATTGTATTCTCCATTTTATTAAATGAAGTTAGACTTAAGCTGTTAAAAAAATCGATACAAACAGTTGTCTATTTACCTCATTTTCTATCATGGGTTGTATTGGCATCTGTTGTGGTGAATATGTTTAACCTCGATGGAACTGTGAATCAAATTTTAACATTTCTAGGGTTTGAAAAGCTCAACTTTCTTGGAAGTAATAAGCTATTTCAACCGTTAATCATTGGGACAGATGTTTGGAAGGAATTTGGATTTAATTCCATTGTCTACTTGGCTGCAATAACAGCCATTGACCCTGGACTTCATGAAGCAGCGAGTATTGATGGGGCCAGTTGGTGGAAGCGGGTTTGGCACATAACACTTCCCGGCATGCTCCCTATAATTCTGCTATTAGCTATTCTAAGTCTTCCTAATATATTGAATGCAGGTTTTGATCAAGTTTACAATCTTTATTCACCTATGGTTTATGAAACAGGAGACATTCTTGACACCTATGTTTATAGAATTGGACTACTTGGCCGTGAATATAGCTTTGGGACAGCAGTAGGCTTATTTAAGTCATTAATAGGATTAATTTTAATATTATCTGCAAACAATGCTGCTAAAAAATACACAGATCGAAAGTTATTTTAAGGAGGTAGAGAATTGTGGTACAGAATAGAACTTTTTCAGGGCGTTTAGGAAAAGTTATCACCTATACTATCGTCATATTTTTAGGACTAATCTGTCTCCTGCCCTTATGGAATATTGTTGCTATTTCTTTTAGCAGTAGTGAGGCGGTTGCGGCAAATGCCGTAGGTTTAACACCTATCAATTTTACAACAAAGGCCTATACGATGATCATGGAGGATGGCCAATTTTGGCGCTCATTTTCTATCTCCATTCAAAGAGTGATTCTTTCACTCATTATTAATATGATATTAATTGTCTTAATGGCATACCCGCTTTCTAAGTCTAAAAGACACTTTAGAGGCAGAAACATCTATATGAATCTTATTATTTTTGCGATGTTGTTTAACGGAGGTATGATTCCTACTTATTTAGTCGTGAAAAATTTAGATCTCCTTAATACAATCTGGTCCTTGGTATTACCTGGAGCAGTCCAGATTTTCAGTATTATTTTGGTCATGAACTTCTTCATAGGTGTACCAAAATCTTTAGAAGAAGCAGCAATTATGGACGGTGCAAATCCATGGCAAATATTGATGAAGGTTTATATTCCGGTCTCCTTACCTGCACTTGCTACAGTTGCATTATTTAGTATTGTTGGAAACTGGAATGACTTTTTTTCAGGACTGATTTATATGACAAAGGTTAGTAATTACCCGTTGATGACATATATTCAGTCATTATCAATTGATATACAAGATATGTTAAAAGCAGGTGCCAATTCAAATCAACTTGAAAATATAATGGAAGTGTCAAATAGAAACTTGAACGCAGCTAAAATTGTTATTTCCACTATTCCATTATTATTAATCTATCCAATTTTACAGAAATATTTTATTACAGGTATTGTGGTTGGTTCAGTAAAGGAATAGTGATTTCCAAATGAAATTGGACAGAAACTTTTTTTGTCTAAGCTGAAAACTTTAATAACTAAATATAAAAAGCATCTACACACACAAATGGTAGGTGCTTTTTTCCTGTTAGTTTAAAAATATAGTAAAAATGGATTATATGAAAATTTTGGATATTATGGAATATATGGTTTATGATAAAACATGTAATTTATCACAAAATCTAGAGTTTGAGATTTACATATATAGTCAGGTTTGTTTGTTAACCTAATAAACAAGTACTGGAGGAAACGAGATGAGCCGGGAAAATCAGCAGGATAAATTTAAAGTGATTTCATTTGATAAAGAACAAAATCGAATGGTTGAGCTAGAACAAACGCGTGAAACATTCGCGGATGTAGGTGGGCTTGAAGAAGTGAAGAAAAGGATAAAAATGGATTTTATAATGCCAATTCAATCTCCGGAAATTTTTCAGGCATTTGGCAAGGAATTAGGTGGCGGCCTTCTATTTTATGGACCGCCCGGCTGTGGAAAAACTTTTTTAGCAAGAGCGGTTGCAGGGGAGATTAATGCCCGCTTTCTTCATTTAGACTTGCAAAATATTTTATCAAGATGGTCTGGTGAAGCGGAAAAAAACTTGCATGAATTTTTTGAAGACGCACGAAAGAGAACGCCATGTGTGCTTTTTATTGATGAGTTGGATGCACTAGGTGGCAATCGACAAAAAATGAGTGCCCATCATGACAGAATGCTTGTAAATCAACTTTTAGTGGAACTGGATGGATCCGTTTCAGAGAATGAAGGAATCTATGTAATTGGTGCAACAAATACACCATGGTATTTAGACCCTGCCCTTAGACGTCCTGGTCGCTTTGATTCATTAATGTTTCTGCCGCCGCCTCAATTTGAGGAAAGAAAAGCAATCTTAACTCTGAAAACAAATGGAAAGCCGCAACAGGATCTTCAATTGGATCTAGTTGCAAAGTATACAGACCATTTTTCAGGAGCTGATCTTGAATATTTAGTAAAAGATGCTGTTAATCTAGCGATTTCGCGATCATTTGAAACTGGAGAAATTCAGCCCCTCACAAATGAGGATTTAATGAAAGCGATGGAAAAGCGACAACCAACCACACTCGAATGGTTTGCGACAGCCAAAAGCTATGCACAGTTTAGTGATAAAAATCATGAATACCAAGATGTACTCGATTATATCTATCAATATAATTTGAAGTAGGGGACGGATATGATGTATGAAACCATACAATCACGAATAAACAAGTTTCATATGTTTGCTTCTAGAAGGATGTATGAGCAATGCCGGGAACAAGCAGAAGCATTGATTCAAATCAAACCTGAAGAACCTATTGGATATTTATTAATGGCACAGTATTCTTATTTTGTGCAAATACATGAGGATGTGCTGACATGGTGTGAAGAGGCGTTATTAAGAGGTCCAGAGGATTTAAGGGTTTTAGTAACAGTGACAGCACTTCACCAGAGCATTCAATGTGATAAAGAAAAGAGAATGGAGCTTGTAGAAACAGGTCTTCGCCTTTATCCATATCATGAGTTTTTTCATATTCATTATGCGATCCTTCATGAAGGAGTAGACAATGAACAAGCGAAAGCCTCCTATGAAGAGGCGATTCGCCTTAATCCACACCATGAACAGTATCTTGGATGGTATGCAACTTTTTTACATGACATTGGTCAATCGAAAGAAGCTGAACAATTAGAGAAATTAGCGCTTCAGGAAGATCCGGAAAACGAACAAAATTTATTTCGTTTTGCGATAAAAGCCTATGAAAACAGGAAGTATCAAAAGGCACAGATGTTAATGGAGAAAGCAATTAGTCAGAACCCCAACAGCTATTGGATGCGTGAATATTATAAGGAAATTTATCCATCAAAAAACAAAATTGTCAGGGCAAAACTGCAGCTTGATCATGCACTTTTAAAAATATGGAAGTATCCTTCAGAGATATTAAGAAAACTTTTATTTGAAAAAATACCTATGGAATATTGTATGCTTTTCGTTCTTATCTTGGGATTCGTAGGGATGATGTCCCTTTTTGGGGTCTTTACGTTAATCGCAGCAACGGGTTATATTTTGCTGCTAATCATTAGCGTGATCATATCGAATTCAATGTTACATGCTGTTGGAATAACAGATGAAGAAGAAATAAAGATGAAAAGAAAAGTAAAATCCACTCAACTTGCTGCATTGAAGAAAATGCAGAAACAAGTGGCAAATAGTAAAAAAAATCCGAAAGAAAAGCAGGAAACTTCCATTCCGCGTGATGCACTGGAAGTACAGTTGGCAAAGGTTTGGGATTCAGACAGTATTGCGGCTTTTAAGGAACAAGCGTTAACACAAGATGATACAGAAGCAAGGAAACGAAGTTCACACACAAACAATCAACCAGTTCCGATCGACTGGCCAAAGGATCATTCCAATTGGCCGTTTTATGTAATTGGAATCGTGATGATTATTATGGCAGCCTTCCGATTTATCCCTTCTACAACTACAGAAACGGTGTCAAAGCCTACTGAAAAGGTTACCCTTGAGGATCTTGAAGAAAAACAGAGCGAATTAAAGGAACTTACTGAAGCGGTAGAAAATCAAGTAAGTATAACTTCGGATTTAGATCAATCTACTATTAACCAATTTCTCCAAGCAGTAAAAGAAGACAATTTGGAAGAGAGTTTGCCAGACCTCATTGCCGAAGATTATCGGCCAATTATTCAGCAAAACCTCACATCTCCTTTATTCAAAGAACTGGCAGAAGCAAGAGTAGTGATGGTTCATCAATCAATAGCGACTACTTATTTTTTAGTGAAAAACGAACAGGAAAATTCTAAAACTGTTGTTGAGGTACTGTTAGGGGAAATCACGCATATTTATGCAGAAAAATGGGATGAATCAGAAAAGGAAGAGTTTCATAGATTAGTTGAGGAGATTGAGAGTAATGGAAAGGCAGTAGTTGAATAGTTAGGAAGCAGTCTGAAGAGAGCATTAGTAAAATTGCTCTCTTCAGACTGTTGACAAACGCTCGCTTTCTTCGTTACTCACCTTATTGCGGTGCTCATTACCAACCTCGGTAACTCCGCTCCTCACAAGGCTTCGTGCCTCGAAAGGCAAGCGTTAGCAATCAGTCTGAGGGCTAGCAATTTTACTTTGTCTACAAGCTGAAGAGAGCATTAGTAAAATTGCTCTCTTTTCTTTAAATTTATGCACATAAATTAGGATAATTATGTTAAAATTTGGTAGGTTGTGTGCTGATGAAATTTTAGAAAAATAGATGGTGATGATATGTTTGCTAAAGAGAGAAGTTATTTCGATTATACACTTGTATTTTTCATTTTTCTCATTATGATATGTAGCTGTGTGGCGATTTCAAGTGCAGAAAAGTATGCTCAATATAGTGAAAATTTCATGATGAAACAATTAATCTGGTTTGTTCTGGGTGCAGTTATCGCTGCGTTTATCTTTCTTTTTGATAGTGAACAAATACAAAAGATCACTCCATACCTTTATGGATTAGGAGTTGTTTTACTGCTCGGAATCCTCATTGCACCAGAGTCAATTGCACCTGTTCGCAATGGAGCAAAGTCATGGTTTATCGTGCCAGGTATAGGCTCTATACAGCCCTCAGAATACATGAAAATATTTCTAATATTGATGCTTTCGAATATTATTCAAAAGCACGATGAACATTCCATGAATCATCATATTAAACAAGATTTATTCCTTCTTGTAAAAATTGCGGTTGTCGCTTTAATCCCCATATTTTTAGTATTGAAGCAAAATGATTTCGGCTCTTCACTCGTTATGCTCGTCATTACTTCAGGAATTGTTTTTGCTTCTGATATCAATTGGCGAATTATTGTGTCGTTTATAGGAATGGCTGTATGTGGTGTGGGATTACTTGTTGTTTTATTTATTTTCCATCCGGAATTTCTATTGAAATTCTTTGGAGAATATCAGTTAAACCGAATCTATTCCTGGCTTGATCCATTTGGAAACTCACAAGATATTGGATATCAATTAAAACAATCATTATTAGCGATTGGTTCTGGAATGTTAGGTGGAAAAGGATATCTAAATAGTGAGGTCTATATACCGGAAGCCCATTCAGATTTTATTTTTACAATCGTATCAGAGGAATTTGGCTTTTTAGGAGCTAGTGTTGTTGTTTCTCTTTATTTTCTCCTTGTTTATAGATTAATCGTAATAGCGATCTATTCAAGAGGAGATCTATTTAATACATTGATATGTATTGGAGTTGCAACGTTATTTACGTTTCATGTTTTCCAAAATATCGGGATGGTGTCAGGGCTCTTACCAATTACAGGTATCCCTTTACTTTTACTTAGTTACGGGGGAAGCTCTGTTATGTCATGCATGATTGCATTAGGATTAGTGTTAAACATTTCTTTGAAGAAAAAAGATTATTTGTTTTCAAATGATGATTAGCTTTTGGTATATAGGAGGAAGCTATGGATGTAGTCGAGTTTTTAAAAAATAAAAAGATACGAGCAAAAGAAATTCCTGCATGGGGTGTCTATTTACGAACAAGATGGGATGAAGAATTTGCTGCCCATCTTAGTGTTCAAGAAAAGAAATCTATATTCCTTTACGATGAAGATGGTTTTTCTGGTTATCTCTGGCATATTTTCAGTTATGAGAAAAAAGAGTGCTTAGAGAGTGAAAAAGCGGAGAGGGCTTTTGATGTAGAGCGTAAAAGGTTTTGCTACCTATTTTATCAACATTGCGATCATGCACTATTAATTGAAAATGCTTCAGCCCTAAAAGCAGCAGATTTAGTTGACGAAGAGGATGTATACATAGTTGACAAAGACTTTACTTGGACCTATGTTGTGACACATGAAAAGGGCTGGTATGGTCCTTATTTTGCAAGGTAAAATAGTGAATAGTGATTATTTAAGGAGTAAATAAATAGTTAATCGTTAGTAGCTTTATAATTAGAGAAACTATCAATTGTTATACCATATATTGGTTTAGTTTAAGACATAAATGGATATGTTGGCTTGTCAGCAATGTTAATGTCAATAAGTTATTATTGAAAGACATTTCTCAAATGATGGGAGGATGTCTTTTTATATTTTTATTTTAATAAGTTCGTATGTATTCCATCTTCAAGATATTTGGCGGAGTGGGTCAATGGGATAAATTTTTATTAAAATACTGTAAAGTCAAAATAAAGGGAAGTCTATGGACAGGGTTAACACCTTGTCCCATTTTTTGTTGTAACAGAGATTTTTTTCTTTTTTTATAACTTTTCCTTATCTCATTTCATTAAATAATAATAATACCCTTATATTGATTTAACAAAAATTGAAAGTGAGAAGAAGGAATTTTATTTAAGGGAAAATTACACTGGTGAATATTAAATAAGATTCTATTGTCTGTATGGATAAAAATGATTCATCCATTATCGTCCCCATGCACAATTTATCTCCTAATAATAAATGTTTATTATGAAATTATAAGAGATATGTGAGATACAAATTTTAATCAGAAAAGGTTAAATAGATAATGTGTATGATGTTAATTAATATGACATCAAATTTTCAGGTTATCAATTTTGAATTTACTCTCTAACATTATACTAGGAGTGGGATGATTTGGAAGAATTTTCAGATTTAGTAATTAAAACAAGTATGGAGAAAGAGAGTTCTATTGTTGTTGGTTTAGATCCTATCATTTCATACTTTCCTAAGAATCTTCAAGGAAACGGTAATATTTGCAAAGCTATTTATGATTTTAACAAATTAGTAATTGATGTTATCCATCCGTTTGTTGTCGCTATTAAACCGCAGCTAGCATACTACGAAGTTTATGGAAGTAAAGGAATTCTAGCACTAGAGAAAACAATCAAATATGCAAAATCAAAAGGATTAATCATTATTAATGACGCAAAGAGAGGTGATATTGGTTCAACTGCAGAGGCTTATTCTGAAGCATTTTTAGGTGAGTCCTCACTATCTAGTCATGCAGTAACAGTTAATCCGTTTTTAGGAAGTGATGGGATTGTTCCTTTTTTAAATAAATCAATTGAGTATTCAAAAGGTTTATTTATTCTATTAAAAACGTCCAATCCTTCTTCAGGAGAGCTTCAAGATCTAACCCTTTACAACGGTAACAAGTTTTATATGTATTTGGCGTCATTATTGAAGGGATTGAGTACAAGTCTAGGAAACTATGGATTTTCTAATTTAGGTGCTGTAGTAGGAGCAACATATCCTGAACAGTCAAAAAACCTAAGAGAATACCTGCCAAATACTTTATTTTTAGTTCCCGGCTACGGGGAACAAGGTGGGAAATTGACCGAATTAGAGCCCTTTTTTAATAATGATGGAAATGGCTCATTAATTAGTTCTTCCAGGTCAATATTATATTCATATATAAAAGAAGAACCTGAAGAGTGGGGGGATCTTAAAATGAGCCAATTAAAGGAAATAATTGAAGCAACATGTATCAAATTTAAAGAAGATATTAATCGAATACGTTAAAAAGAGGAGGGTGACTTGAAAAGGTATTCCAAAGATTTTTTAATTCTATTCTCCGGCCAAACCATATCAAATCTAGGTAACCAGATCTATCTGATTGCTCTACCTTGGTTAGTTTATGAATTAACACATTCAAGTTTTGATATGGGAACGATTTCGGCAATTATGGCTCTCCCTGATCTCTTATTTGCTCTGATTATTGGCACGATCATTGATAGGTATAATCGGAAACGAATTTTATGGATAGCAAGTTTTATTCAACTAATTATTGTATTAATTATTCCGATACTCTTTATAACCAATATGTTGGAAATATATCACATTTATATAACGGGTTTTCTTTACTCCTCCGCAACATTGATTTTTATTACTTGCTACAGAAGTTGTATTCCAGATTTAACTGATGAAGATAGCTTAGTCGAGGTTAACTCTCTAATTCAATTATCCTTAACTCTTATTAAAATGATAGGACCACTATTAGCAGGTATAATTATCGCTAATTTTGGAATTGTTGAAGGTTTTATGGTGGATGCTTTTACATATTTTCTACTAATTATTTGTATTTTTAATACAAAATTACCAAAAGAAAAGGTAAGGAAAAGAAACACTTTCTTTTTTGATGATTTAAAAAATGGTATTACATTCACATTAGGTTCCAAAATTCTAAGATATTTAATTTGGCTTGTATTAATCGTGAATATTGGTATGTCAATTGCACTATCTTTAATGGTTTTCCATTTAAGAGGAGATGGAAATCTATCAGCAAATCAAGTTGGTTATGTATATTCAATTTCTGGCATTTTTTCTCTAGGGTTTACCCTTTTTGCTCCTAAGATTGCAAGGAAAATGGGGAGTATGTCAGCAATTTCATTAGCATGTATGATCTCAGGTTTAGGGTTACTTTTTATTCCATTTACTCAGAATATTATTTTAAAGGGAATTACTTTAGGATTAATAACGGGTGGTGGCACTTTAGGAGCGATCTATATTAATAGTATGTTACAGAAACAAGTTCCCTCTGAATATCTTGGACGAGTGTTTGCAACGACACAGATGATTAGTAGAGTATCCGTACCTTTAGCACTAGTAGTAGGGGGATGGGGATCAGAAACAAGATTTGGGGTTAGTGGAATGTTTATCATTTCTAGTTTCATTGTGATTCTTTCTACCTTAGGTTTTTATTTAAAAATGAAATTGGTGAATGATTCAAAGAGAAAAGGGGAGATACAAGTATGATTAATAAAAAACCAATGCTAGATTATTTAATTAATATAAAAAAGGCTGGCAAGGATACTTACTTAATACGTGGACGTGAGACTTGGGTATTAAATGATGTAGCAGAAGAGGTCTGTATGTTATCTACTGGGAAAAATACAGTGGGGGAGATGAGTAAATTAATTAGCACGAAATTCAATGAAGAAGAGAATGTCGTTCAAGATGATATTAAAGAATTATTACTATATTTTGAACAAGAAAACATCATAAAATTCTAGATTCTAAGTTTGTAATGAAAGGAGGTGAAAAAATGAAAAAATATGCTAAGCCTCAGGTTAAAAAAGTAATGATACCTTCAGCAGCGGTAATTAAGCACTAATTTTTGAGAAAAACAATCAAGGAAGGGGGATTTCTAATGAAGAAATATATCAAACCACAAGCAGTGAAAGTTCAAGCACCAACAGCAGCAGTACTTAAGCATGCAATATTCTAATAGTGACAGAGTAATTAATACTTAGAGTATTTTAAATATATTCAGATATTTCTTATGAGAGGAGGTTTTAGAAAATGAAAAAGTATATCAAACCACAAGCAGTGAAAGTTCAAGCACCAACAGCAGCAGTACTTAAACATTAATAATTAAACTGCGCCATTTCAGTAGAGGGATAAGATTCTCCTTCTGGAATGGCGTAGAAAAAGGATGATAAACCCTTGCCGCTTAAACAGAAGATCGGAATAAGTTGTTGGATTCTTATTCTCGCTATTTCTTATTTTATAAAACATCCAAGCGTATTACTCGTTTTAGCTTTAGGGATACCTTTGGTTGTGATGGGGATCGGACCGTCTCTCTATAAAAAGATAAATCTCCCTCAACAGTATTGGTTTATACCTCTTTGTACATCGATGTCTCTTCCTATATTTTTTGCAGATATTGATACATTAATTGACTTTAGTATTAATCAAAGCTTTCTCAGTATAATGTTAACAGTATTTTCACCAATCATGCTTCTTATTACGAGGATAAAGGAATGCTATCAGTCTATCAAAATTTCAATGATTATTGAGTCGTGTTCTAATAAGGTGTTGTTCAAAAACTTAATACAATTCGTTTGGTTACTAGTTGCCGAGGAATTGTTATTTAGGTATCTTTATTTTCAATATGCCACTAATTCAAGTCATACAGCTTTTTATATTTTAATAAACTGTTTCATTTTTATCTACTATCATTATTTCAATCGGTTTTCATATCGATTTTACAAGCTCAAAGATTATATTTATCAGGGGTTGTTTGCTATAAACGTTGGTGTTTTATTTATGTACACTAATTCGTTTCTGCTCTGTGTAATTTGTCATCTCCTTTACAACTCAATCCAGTTCGTAACATTAATTTTAAGCTCTCAATCAATAAGAAGAGTATTCATACGGAGGGATAATAATGAAAATACCTACACTGGATAAATACGGTCTATCTTATGAAAAGGTGTTAGAAATCATTCATCCACATAAAGAAGATATCGTCTTTATTAGTGGTTCAATTGCAGAAGGATTTAGTAATGATGGATCAGACGTGGATATTTACATAATTACAAAGGTAGGTTATGAAGGTAAGGCCAATGCCCATGTAAAGGAATTTTCTTATGGTGTTGAATACACATTTCTTGGATATGAACGATTAATAAGTGCCTTTGTTATCAATGAAGAGATGTTATTTAAAATCATATATGATATAGAGCAGAAAATCAAAAACAATCAACTTGTAGAACTTAATAATAAATTAATAGAGTTATATCACCGATTATATCGAGGAATCTCTTTACAAAATGATCAAGAATACTTACACATTAAAAACAAGTTAGATTTTGAAGGGTTTAAGAAGGGTCTTTCTAAAAATAGATTAGTGTACAGTGAAAATAGACATGATGATGCTCTCGGGGCTCTCAATTCAAATGATCTTTTAACTGCTTTTATTAGTTCAAAAGTTAGTTTAGAGAAATCAGTTGATGGTTTGCTTTGTGCTCATGGTGAAACAAATCCAAGTGATAAGTGGCTATTTAAAAGGCTATTGTCTATTTATAGTATTGATTGTGATTGGGTGAAAGAATTCATTCTCCTTTATACAGGAGAGAATAAACTAGTAACGTTAGAAGAAAAAACGAAGGAAATGTTACGTCTCGCAAATTTAATTCGTATGAAAGGATATCAAATCATTAAGTGAAGATGATTGGAGGGAAATAATATGATATCCACAGTTGAAATTAAAAATGTAGTTAAGGGGAAATTGAAAACAATCTATGGTGAATTTTATCTTTATCGTTTTTTAATCTCAAATGATCTGGAAGATGGAGAAATATCTGAACATCTAGCTCTTGTAAAAGGGGAAGGGTTGGATAAGGAACCTATTTTATGTAGAATAAATTCAGCTTGTATTACGAGCGAAGCCTTTAATTGTCAAAGATGTGATTGTAAGTGGCAGTTAGATAAGGCGATGGATGTTATTTCAAAAAATGGAAAAGGGATTATCACTTACCATCCTTCCCATGAAGGAAGAGGGTTTGGATTAGGTTTGAAATTATTGTCTTATAATTTAATGGAAACAGGCATCGATTCTTCAACATCTTATTTAAATCTAGGATTAGGAACTGATGATAAGAGGGATTTCCGTGCAGCCGTCAGTATCTTAAATTACTTTAATATTAAACAAGTTAAAATGCTAGGAAATAATAAAAGGAAAAGCAATGTATTAGAAAGTGCAGGGATAAAAATAGTAGATAGATTTTCTCTCATATATGAAGGTAACAACAATGAAATAAAAGAGTATTTATTTAAAAAATCATCAGAACCTGATCAAGATTTATTAAGGGAGAAGTATAGAGTTTATGAAAAACTTTCATAAAGCTAAGAAAAGTGTAATAGTGACGGGGATAAGTGGTGGAATTGCACAGCCATTAATCATAAATTTGAAACAAGAGGGATATGACATCATTGGATTAGATATAAACGATTATGAAGGTGAAACAATTGATTTTCATAGAATTGATTTAAGTAATAAAGAATCTATTATTAAGGTATTAGAAGAGGTTAACTGTCTAAATAATGTTGAAGGTGTTATTCATTTAGGTGGAATTTATCCCAATAAAAAAATAGAGGAGTATGACAGTGATCTGTGGGAAAAAGTATTTTCAGTTAATGTAAGCTCTATATTCTATCTGATTCAGGGTCTCTTAGAGAAAGCTGAAAACTTAAAGTCTATCATATTAGTTTCTTCTACAGCCTCAGTAATTGGAAGTAAAGATCCTGCTTATACAGCTTCAAAAGCAGCATTAACTGGTCTGAGTAAAAGTTTAAGTCTATCTTTAGCTTATCGCAATATAAGGGTAAATACTGTGTTACCAGGAATCATCGATACGAAAATGTCGAAAACACAAAGTGAACAAAGAAGAAATTATCATATTTCCAATACATTATCAAAAAGAATTGGTCATCCAGAAGATGTTGCTAACATGATCAGTTTTTTACTTAGTCCAAAATCCTCTTATGTTTGGGGTGCTCAAATAGAAATAAACGGGGGAATGACATTATGAAAAGAGGATTATTAATTGCAGTCTGTGGCTTGGATGGGGCTGGAAAGACAACTCAAATAAATTTATTAAATAACTGGTTTGAAACGAATAAATTACCATGTGAAATAACAAAGCAACCAACTGATTATTATAGAAACGATAGAAGAGTACGTCGCTATCTTGATCATGGTGAGTGCCAAGATATGAAGGTGTTGGCCCTATTAGCTGCTGCTGATCGAAGATATCACTTATCTGCATATATTGAGCCAAGCATAAAAAGAGGAATGTCGATAATAACAGATAGGTACTTATATAGCTCATTAGCCTATTTTAAATTTAGAGGATTAGAGCACGAGTATGTTAAATACTTAAATGGAGATATTCGCGAACCTGATATAACGATTTTTTTAGACATAGACCCTGAGATTACTTTGTTAAGAGTTCGCAATCGAGATGGTCAGCATACTAAATATGAAGAAAAGGATCCTAGAATGTTTACGGAAATTAGAAATCATTTCAAAGAAGTCCTGCCTGCTACTACTCTTTTAATCGATGCTACGCTAGATAAACAAACAATTCATGAAAGGATCGTTTCAGAAGTGTCTAATAAGCAATCAGTACTTAATGGAGGTGTTTCTGTTGGAATTAAATAAATTCATGAAACGTATTGAAGAATCGGGTGCTCTAGAGACAGGTAGAAATTCTAGAGAATTATGTGATTTCATTAGTACTCATGTTGATTTGAATACTATTCGGCAGTGGTTATCCGATATTGTACATAAACATCCAGATGATAAGTTATCGAATTTAGCTTCCTTAATGGAGATACATCCACTAGGTTTTGAAAAGTATGTTCTATGGGATAGTTCTACTGGCCAAAGGGCAAGACTACATTATTGGCCACAAAATAAATGGCCATTTGAAAGTATCCACGATCATCGTTTTAATTTTTGTGCGATCGTGATAAAAGGCCATTACATACATGAAGAATATGATGTGAATGAAAGGAGAGACACGGATGAGGTTAAAATAACCCTTACAAGGAAGCAAATAGTTGATACAGGTCAATGCTATTACTTCCAAGCAGGTACTTTTCATAGAATTATTCCAAGTGATGAGGAAACAATTTCTTTAATAATCAGGAGCTCCCCTTTGTTACCATACTCCCGCGTAGTGAATCCAGAAACTCTCAAAATGAAGCGTGCCTATGGAGCCGTTAAGAAGTTTAAAGAAAAAATTAAAGTACTAGAATCAGTTATATGATAGTTTTCGATGAATGAAAAGACCTTCAAATTACTTTTGGAGGGTCTTTTTGTTATTAGTAACAAACACAAAGTATCATTTTATAAGTTTTACGTAACAAAAAATAACATAGCAATTTAGGTTAGTGAAAATATTATGTATAGTTAAAATGTAAATTTTGTAAAAAGTTATGAATATCTTGTACATACATAATATTAGGAAGGATGCACATACTCCTTCTGTTATTTAAATCGTATGATAATTCTTTCGTTAGGGAGTGATCTATGGATTCCTAGAATTTAGATAAATGTAATTGATCTTAACCGGCAGCTTCCACGTTTTAGTAAGGATTTAAAATATAGAAGATATCTTAAAACTTATATGTGGAGGGATGAAAATGGGGATTCCGTTAAAAAATATTTTAAATATTGGTGGTCTGAGAGAATGTAAGGTTGTATCTGGACATAAAGGACTAAACAATATTGTTACATATGTAACCGTAATGGAAGTGCCGGATATCGTTAAGTGGTTAAAGGGGAACGAGTTACTATTAACTAGCTTGTATCCGATAAAAGATAATGTTGAAGCTCAAATTCAACTTATTGAAAAACTAAAGGAAGCCGGCACAGCAGCTTTAGCCATAAAACCTAGTAGATTTGTTGAAAAAATACCTGAAGAGATGAAAAAAAAGGCTGATAAATATGGTATTACAATTATTGAGATTCCCGAAAAAATCAGCTATTTAGATATTTTATCTCCTGTTATGAATGCCATTTTTAATAAAAAAATCGTTTTGCAGGAGGATTTAGAACAAGCAACTATGTTATTAAATGAAATATCTCTAACTAGAAGTGGTTTTAATGAATTTATCGAGACACTGGCTTTTTTAACAAAGAGTAAAATATATTTGGAGAGCTTAGTTCCTTATATCAAAGTAAATGATACAACGGAAATGATGCCTCTTAGTGAGGAACAATTAAGTGAACTTTTAGCTATTCAAAGACCACTCAGAATGATCCGGTATTTGAATAAAAATCAAGCAGAATCCTGTATTGTCACACCGATAATCATTGATGGATATTTATTCGGAACAATTACAAGTTGGGATTACAATATTGAATTTATGGAAGTAGACTTAGCGATTCAAGAAAAAGCCTCAAGGCTGCTCTCGCTCGAATTTCTTAGACAAAAAGTGAAATATGAGATAGAACAACAATATAAAAGTGAATATTTAAGAGATTTGTTATTAAATGAAGACATAGATACAAGAGATCTTGAAGAAAGAGGAAGGCTGTATGGTTTAAAAGAGACTTTACCCTATTTTTTAATCATTATTAGGGATAAGAATACATTCAATAAAAATAACATATTTAGTGAAAGATTAACAAAAGTAGAAGCACTCCTAAAAGAAATAGATGCTGATATTATCATAGGTTGTTTAAGAAAATCTCTTATCATCATGGTACCTTATAAAAATCAAAAAAAAAATGCCAAAATTTTAGACAGAATTTACTTAAATAGTAAGAAGGTTATCCATCAGGAAGTTAAATTAGGAGTGGGATCTACGTATCAAGGTTTATCCGGATTAAGAAAGAGTTATCGAGAGGCAGAAAAGGCAGTAACAATTGGTCCAGCTATAAAAAAAGATCAAACCATTATATATTTTGAACAGTTAGGTGTTTACCGTTTAATTTCGTTAATTAAAGAAAAGAAAGAACTTAATCATTTTTATGAAGAGGCAATTGGAGATCTGTTGAAATATGATCAGGAAAGTGATTTAGATTTAGTATACACGATAGAACAATATTTCAAATGCAATGAATCCTTAAAGGAAACAGCAGATAAATTGTATATTCATGTAAATACACTAAAATACAGATTACAAAAAATAAAATCTTTAACAGGCTTAAGTTTACAAAAATCTGAGGAAAAGTTAATGCTACATATGGGGTTGAAAGTCTTTAATTATCATTATAGTAGTCAATGAAGAATAGCAGTTTAAAAAATAGAGTAAGGAGCTAATCATGGAAAAAAACAAAAATTTAGAGGCATTTATACATTTATATGAACTCATTATCTATTATTCTGAAAATAGGGATATGCCAGTGAATCAGGATTTTGATTTCTTTAGTGAAATTGAGAAATATTGTGAAGTTTTAAATATTAACCACAAAGAGCTTGAGAAAGAATTTAGTTTGAAAAAATATTTATAATCATGCTTAGAATCATCTATTTCACTGAAAAGATGATTCTTTTTTTGTCTATTCGGATATATAATTTCACCTTTGAAATAAGTAGTATTAAAAACAAGAAGATTCAGAAAAGTTTATTTTATTATGATCTAGGAGGGAGAGTGTTTATGTCCATACCAGCAAAAACTCATTCACCAGTAGTTGATCGAATTGCAAAAGATACCCTTTTTATTGAAGGTGTAAACAAGGTTTACGAAACTCAATCCGGTACCACACATGCGCTTGAAAATATTAATCTTACGATTAGAGAAGGTGAATTCGTATCGATAATAGGCCCTTCTGGATGTGGAAAATCTACATTATTAAAAATACTGGCTAACTTAGAAAAACCATCTTCAGGAGAAATAAAATGGGAGGAGAAAAGCAGTAGAGATCAAATTGGTTTTGTTTTTCAGGACTCTACATTACTACCATGGAAGAATGTACTGGATAATTCATTATTTCCACTAAAGGTGAAGAAAATGGATACAAGGGAAAATTTAGAGAGAGTCGAGTATCTATTAAAAATGGCAGGCCTGGATTCGTTTAAAAAAGCATATCCGAATGAACTATCTGGTGGGATGAAACAAAGGGTATCCATTGTAAGATCACTTTCTTTTGATCCTAAAGTACTGTTAATGGACGAGCCTTTTGGAGCTTTGGATGCAATGACAAGAGATAAAATGAACATAGAATTACAACGTATCTGGAATGAGACAAAAAAAACAGTCTTATTCATTACTCACAGCATAAATGAAGCAGTGTTTCTATCAGATCGAGTAGTCGTTATGTCACCAAGGCCTGGTCGGATTGATAAAGTTTTTACAATTGATTTAAAACGTCCAAGAACAGTTGATGTACGTGAAACACTTGAATTTGTAAAGTACGTAAAAGAAATTAGGGAAGTGTTAGGAAATGACGATTAGATTGAAAAGAATTAGAGACTTTTCGATTGCGATGATCCTGCTTGTACTTGTTTGGTTTTTCTATATCCATTTGTTTAGTGTTCCAAATTACATACTGCCATCTCCAATAGAAGTCATGAATGAATTTTGGAAGATGTTCGTATCAAATGATATTATTTTTCACTTCTCTGTTACATTTTTAGAGGTTTTAATAGGGTTCGCTCTAGGCTCTCTTTTGGGAATTTGTATGGGACTTATTGTTGGTCATTTCAAGATTATGGAAGAAGTCATTATGCCCTACATTCTAGTCGCTCAGACAGCCCCAAAAATTGCTTTAGCTCCATTGTTTGTGATCTGGTTTGGCTTAGGATTACTATCAAAGGTTGTACTCATTATATCTATGGTGTTTTTCCCTGTTATGTTAGGGACTTTATTAGGATTAAGAAGCATTAGTTATAACTTAAAATGTTTAGTTAAGATTACAGGACTTAATTTCTGGCAATCTTTCATACATGTTAAGTTACCTCATTCACTTCCGCATATATTTTCTGGACTTAGAATTGGGATGATACAAGCTGTAATTGCGGCAATAGTGGCTGAATGGATTTCAGGTCAAAATGGTTTAGGTTTCCTCTTAGTTTTTAATAGCACAACTTATAACACAGAGGGACTCTTTGCGACAATCGTTTATACAATTATTTTGGGGATTATTTACTATCAAATCGTAAATGTTTTTGAAAATAAACTTTTATTTTGGCATGACTCAAAGATAATGAAAACAAAATGAACTAGTTATAAACAAAACAATCTGGAGGGATGTAACATGGTTAAAAAACTATTTAGCTTTTCCTTAATTTTCATATTCGTTTTCTTAGTAGGCTGTGGAGCAACCGAAACAACCACATCATCTACGAATACAGAGAGTGATAGCGGAAATGCTGTTAAAAAGGTTACGATTCAAATCGATGGAGCAGCTGTTCCGTATTATGCCCCATTATATCTAGCGAAAGAAAAAGGCTATTTTAAAGAAGAAGGACTAGAAGTTGAATTTATTTATGCTGCAGCGGCTGATATTGTAAAGAATGTGGCAGCAGGAAATGTTGAATTTGGGTTCCCTAATGGAGACTCTGTCATATCTGCTAGAGCTGAAAATATACCTGTTAATGTAGTTCATTCAACTTACCAGAATGGATTAGGAGCTACTATTTTTAAGGTTGATAGCGGCATAAAAAAACCTAGTGATTTAAAAGGTAGAACCATTGCTGTAACGAGTTATGGAAGTCCAAATTACATTCAATTGCAAGTCCTTTTAGAACAAAATGGATTAAGTTTAGATGATGTAAATGTAAAAATCGTAGGAACAGGGTCAATTGTCAATTCTCTAGTAGTAGATGAAGTTGATGCGATCACTTTTTCATTATTAAGAACGATTGAAATGAAAAACCAAGGGATAAATGTAGATGAATTTCGTTCTGATGAATTCTTGCCATCTCATGGAAATGTCTTAATAACAAGTGAAGATTATCTGAAAAACAATGAGGATACTGTAAAGGCATTTATAAAAGCTTTAAATCAAGGACTCACCGATATGATCGAAGGAGATGTTGAAGAAACAGTTAAGATGGCTATCAATGAATATTCTCCTACATTTAAAGATAAAGAGGAGATTGTTATTGAGTCTATTAATAATGTATTTATCCCATATTTATGGCAAAGCGAACTAACTAAAAGTGAAGGTCTTGGAACGTCTGATATTGAAAAGTGGCAAGGTGCTATCGACTCGTTAAAGAAGTATGAAGTAATTGATAAGGAATTAAAAGCGGAAGATTTCGTTATTAATTTGAAATAATGCAGGTGGTTGATATGAAAAAAATCATAAAAAAAACGAGTCTTACTATATCTGTGTTTATTCTTTTTATAGGATGTTGGGGAACTTATGTTTCCCTCTTCAACATCCCAAGTCACATGTTACCCTCTCCATTACAATTTATTTCTGATCTTATTACCCATTTGAAGGAGGGTAATCTACAAGAACATATAGCTACGACACTTATTGAAATTGCGATAGGATCCGTAATTGGCATATTTTTGGGGTTGGTGACAGGCTATTTTCTTGCTAAAAATCATGTCTTGGAACGGATTTTCATCCCTTACATCATACTTATACAGACGATACCGAAAATATCAATTGCACCGTTGTTTTTGCTTTGGTTTGGAATAGGGGTAGAGTCGAAGGTTGCCTTGGTAGTTTTAGTTGTTTTCTTTCCTATAATGGTAAACTTTGTTGTGGGAATAAGATCGGTTGACAAAAACATGCAAGACTTGCTTCAAATTTTACATGCCAATCGTTTGCAAAAATTTTTCTTTGTTGAGCTTTACTATTCAATACCAGCGTTACTCTCAGGTATAAAAGTGGCATCTACTTATGCCATAACCGGTGCAGTGATTGGTGAAATGATCGGGGCAAAATCAGGGTTAGGATTTCTCATCATTCTTGGAAGTGAAACCTATGATATTAGTTTAATTCTTTCATCAGTTCTATTATTAAGCTTAATTGGCTTAGTTCTTTATAAAATCATTGATTTAGTTGAGAAAAGATTCTTACATTGGAGCAATCACTCTGAAATGGTGTTTTAAGGATTATCTATTACTGGAGGGGTAAAAGAATTTGGCTATTCATTTAACAGGAGTAACGGAAGCTGATATAGGGGAAGTGTGTTTATTAGTTGGTGATCCAGCTAGAGTAGAGTTACTTTCCACAGATTGGAAAGATGTTAAGTTAGTTACAAACAGTCGAGAATTTAAGATGGTGAGCGGATATTGGAAAGGTAAAAAAGTATCTTGTTGCTCCACAGGAATCGGAGTTAGCTCTACTGAAATTGCAGTCATTGAATTACTTGAAAACGGGGCGAGATATTTAGTTAGAGTCGGAGGTTGCGGTGCTTGGAAAAAGGATATCTTACCGGGTGAAGTTATTGTAAATTACGCAATGGCACGTGATTCGGGAACTCTAACCGCATATGGTAGGGATACATTTCCGGCTGTCGCAAACCCTATCTTAGTTCATAATATTCTAAAGACCCTATCCAGTCATCATATAAAGACTCATTTTGGAATTGGGTTAACAACACAATCCTATTACCTGGGACAGGATCGAAAACCAAAGATCGAACACATTCTAGATACGAATGGTGATATGACTTATTGGAAAAAAAGGTCTATTTTAAATTGTGAAATGGAAACAGCAGCTATTTATATACTAGCATCAATATATGGTGCGTTTGCTGCAAACTGTCTAGTGGTTCATGGAAATAGAATAAGTGAACAATGGCTAGGAAATGAAGATTATCACTATACCCATTTAAACGTGTCAAAGCTTGTTTTAGATGCATGTTTTCACACGATAGAACAATTATAGGAATATCATCGTATCGTATTTAAAGACGTTAAAAAAGATATATTTGAAGAAAAGCAGACCCTAATATATGTCTGCTTCTTTTATTTTTCAGTAACGAAGATTCATCGTTGCAACAGACAAAAAACATCAATTCTTTTTGTCTAATAGAACAACCTTTTAAAAGGTACATTAGAAGAAGATAAAAAACATTGATAAATTGGGGGAATAAGATGAAAAAGTATTTGATTTTAATGTTAACTATGATTCTTTTTTTGATGGTTGCTGCTTGTGGGAATAGTGAGAAGGTGGAATCAGGAAGTAATGATAAAGGTGATGGATCAGCGGAGTTTGAAGAGGTAGAAATTACATTTAGTCATAATCAACCAATTGAAAGTCCCGAACATGTAGGGGCAGAGAAGTTTAAACAAATTGTGGAAGAAGAAACGGATGGGAAAGTGAAGGTCAATGTGTTCCCGGCTTCACAACTTGGTAGTTTGAGAGAACAGGTTGAAGGTACTCAAATGGGAGAAATCAATATAACGATGCAACCTACAGCAGTTGTCACACCATTTGTTGATGACATTAAAGTAATTGATCTACCTTATTTATGGCCACCTAGTAATGAACAAACCTATAAAGTTCTGGATGGTGAAGTTGGACAAGAGCTGTTAGGAACTTTAGAGAAAGGTGGTTTTAAAGGTCTTGGTTATTGGCCAGGAGGGTTCAAATTATTTACAACCGGAGAAAAAGAGATTCATAAACCAGAAGATTTCAAAGGTATGACAATGCGAGTTATGGAATCTCCTTTATTAATAGAGCAATATAAAACATGGGGAGCGACAGCTATTCCAGTACCTTATGCCGAAGTTTATAATTCTCTTCAACAAGGTGTTGTGGATGGTCAAGAGAATCCATTACAAACCATTTTCCTTAATAACTATCATGAAGTACAAAAAAATGTGATAGATAGCTATCATGGTACGATGACATATGTTTTAATGGCAAATCAAGATTGGTTTAATGGTTTATCTAAAAATTTGCAAGATGTTCTACTAGAGGCTGAAGCAGAAGGTCATACTGCAGCTCGACAAGCATTGGCAGAGGTTGAAGATGAGTATCGTCAGAAAATAATTGATTCAGGCATTAACTACTATAAGCTTACTGATGAAGAAATTGAAGCCTTCCGTAGTGTTTCACGAGAAATGCATAAAGAAGTTTATAACAAACCAGATCAACTAGAGATGCTTGATAAGCTATATAAGGCGATTGATGAAACTGGAAGTAATTAAGTGATGTACCTAAAAACAAGGAATTTGACAACAATGTTGTTGTTTATTCCTTGTTTTACTTTTAAAGCGACGTCATTAGATAATTTCAAAAATGAGGAGGGTATAGGGAATGATGAGAATCATGAAACGCGTTGAAGAAGGATTAATAGGGATGGGAATTATCGTAGCCACATTTGTTTTATTTGTTAATATAGTTCTTCGTTACTTTTTTCAAGCTAATACAACATGGGCTGAGGAATTTATTCGTTATGTCATGATTTGGATCACTTTTATTGGAGCAAGCGTCTGTTTTAGTCGTGGCTTACATGTGGGGATTGATTTTTTTCTTGAATATCTTTCATCGAGATGGAAGCTGTTATTTGGAATATTTGTAAATATTATTTCTATTATTTTTATGATATTTCTACTTTTCTATGGTATAGAACTTGTAAGATTTAGTGTGGATTCTGGTCAGATAACTCCTTCTTTACAGATAAAAATGTATTGGATCTATCTTGGAATACCAGTTGGGGCTACTTTATCAATCATTCATTTACTAGTAAATACCTTCTCTCGGATAAAAGGTTTCATGAATCAAAGTCAATCTATGCAAACAGAGGAGAATCAAAAATGATCATATTATTAATGGCTTTAATTTTCTTCTTCTTATTTACCAGTACACCTATATTTGTTGCAATGGGGATTGCTTCTTTTTTAACAGTTATATTTTTAACTGACATTAATCCTATGATTTTAATTCAACGTCTGTTTGGAGGTATCGATCAATTTGCATTAATGGCTTTGCCCTTCTTTATTTTAGCGGCAAATATTATGGAGGTTGGGGGACTATCGAGTAGAATTTTGCGCTGGTCTCGTGCACTGGTCGGACATATTACTGGAGGAATAGCTATGACAACTCAAGTATCCAGTATGTTCTTCGGTGCATTATCGGGTTCGAGTCCTGCAACAGTGGTTGCGATCGGGAAGATTATGTACCCTGAGATGATTCGAGGAAAATATGATAAATGGTTCTCAGCTGGGTTGTTAGCTTCTGCAGGTTCCGTATCTCTAATTATTCCTCCTAGTATTACATTAATTATTTTTGGGTCAGTAACAGGTGTATCTGTGGGGTCATTGTTCATTGCAGGAATTGGGGCTGGTATTATTTATGGGATATCTTCGATGATTTATATTTACTTATATGCTAGGAAGCATAATTTACCAAAAGATCCCAAGGCAAGTAAGGGAGAATTATGGGGTGCAACTAAAAGGGCAGCATGGGCCTTGTTAATCCCAGTTATTATTCTTGGAGGAATATATTCTGGAATATTCACGCCCACTGAGGCCGGAGGAGTTTCAGCAGTATATGCATTAATAATTAGCTTTTTTGTATATAAAGAAATGGATCTTAAAAAATTTTATAAAGTGTGTGTAGATTCAGCTGTTTTAACAGCACAAGTGCTGGTTTTAGTTTCTGCTGCTCAAGTACTGGGTTGGATGCTTACTAGAGGACAGGTTCCACAAGTAATTGCAACTTGGATTACAACAAATGTAGATACAGCTTTTATGTTTTTAATCATATTAAATATTGTCTTACTCATTTTAGGGATGTTTATGGAAGGGGTTGCCGCAATTATTATTGTTGCGCCATTAATTTATCCAACTGCTATAGCAATGGGGATTGACCCTGTTCACTTGGGAGTAATTATGATATCAAATCTTGCTATTGGAATGTATACACCTCCGTTTGGTATTAACATATTTGTTACTCAAGGAATAACAAATATGAAAATGGGGGAAATGATGCCAGGCATTTTAAGGTTTTTTGTTTTTAATGTCGTAGCATTAATTATCATTACTTACATACCTGATGCATCTTTGTTTTTATTAAAAATAATTGGTTAGGATGCCATGCCAACCTGTTGTTTAATTCTTTGTCTGATAAGACAGTTTATTCTTAGTTTTGTTAGCTTTATAGACGAAGATATCACCTTTATTTTTATTATATCTTAGAAATATAAGAAGTGTGGGAATAAAATGAGGTGATTTTTTTGAATAATGAAAGAATTGGAAAATTATTAGATGAATTTAATGCTTTTGGCTATACAGATAATGGAATAAGTAGAATCACTTATACAAAGGAAGAGAAACTGGCGAAGGAATTCTTTAAGAAAAAATCTGAAGAATTAGGCATGGATGTTAGATTTGATTCAGTCGGAAATGTCATTGCCCGTCGGGAAGGGGTAGATCATTCCCTTCCTGCTATAGCGATAGGCTCACATATAGATACTGTCTACAATGGTGGAAAATATGATGGGTTAATTGGTGTTATTGCAGGGTTAGAAATTATAGAAATGTTGAAAGAGGAAGCTATTCAGACATTTCATCCAATTGAAGTGATTGCTTTTACTTGTGAAGAATCTTCACGTTTTAATTTCTCAACACTTGGAAGTAAAGCGATGACAGGTGACCTCAAAAAATCAGACATTTCACATTTGAAGGATCGAGATAATATTTCACTACAAGAAGCACTTAAAAGGCAGAATCTTGAATTAGATAATATCCATTTAGCAAAAAGAGAGGAAAAAGAGTTAAAAGCTTTTTTTGAGCTTCATATCGAACAAGGAAATAGATTAATGGAGAATAACAAAACGATTGGTATTGTAGATGGAATTGCAGCTCCATTAAGAGTGTCTTTAACAATTGAGGGAAAAAGTGCTCATTCCGGTACAACTAGTATGGAAAAGCGACAGGATGCATTGTTAGCTGCAGCAGAATTAGCTTTAGAAGTAGAAAAAGCGGCAGTAGTTGAAAGAAAGTGGAGCACAGTTGCGACAGTTGGGGTTTTGAATGTACTTTCAGGTGCGATAAATATTGTACCTGGGCTAGTCAATCTGAAAATTGATATTAGGAGTACGGATGTCAATTCAAGAAATCGAGTGTGGAAGAAAGTATCTGATAAGGTTGAACAATTAGAAAAATACCGTAATGTAAAGGTCGTAATTGAATGGAAAAGTGAAGAAGTGCCTGTCATGATGGACAAAACACTCGTATATTCTCTCTCAGAATTATGTGAAAACATGAATATAGAATATATGACAATGCCAAGTGGTGCTGGACATGATTCTATGAATATGGCAAAGCGTTGGCCAACTGGATTGATCTTTATTCCTTCATTAGATGGATTGAGTCACCACCCGGAAGAATTCACAAAGTTAGAGGATATCTCTACAGGGATAAAATTATTAAAGGAAGTAGTGTTATCATACGCAATGCTATGCTCAAAGAAGGAGAAGAAATTATGAAAGCACATCAGGTGGAAATTCTCATAAATAAGCAAGTAAGTGACCGCTACTATCTTTTAAAAGTGGATATTAGTTCAATAGAAGAAAAAATAGAACCAGGGCAATTTTTTAATCTTCGATGTAGTAATCAGTTGTATCCTTTATTACGAAGGCCAATTAGTGTTTATAAAATTGATCGATATAATCAAACACTTGAATTTCTTTATTTAGTTAAAGGACTTGGTACTAAGAAGTTGGCAGAATTAAATGAAGGTCAAATATTAGATATGTTTGGTCCACTTGGACAAGGTTTTCACCTTGAGGATGGCTATGATACGATCCTCCTTTTAGCAAGGGGTGTTGGCATAGCAACATTGGCGGCATTAGCACAAAAGGCAATTGAGGATAATAGGAGAGTAATAGGGATCTTAAGTGCCCGTAGTCAGAATGATTTATTATCAGCAGATTATTTATCTGATATGGGAGTAGAGGTTCACAAGGTAACGGATGAAGAAGGCACAAGTGATATGAACAGTGTTACATATTTAATAGAAGGGCTTCTTCAAAAATATCGCATAAAAGCATTGTATACATGTGGTTCGAAAAGATTATCTAGATTGATGCAAGAAGTAGCTATACGAGAACAACTCCCCGGTGAAATTGCTTTAGAAGAACATATGGGATGCGCGATGGGAGTATGTTTTGCTTGTGTGTGTGATCTTAACGATGGCTCAACCACAAAAAGTGTAAGAGTGTGCGTGGATGGGCCAGTATTTCCTCTAGAACAGGTGGTCATATCATGAAAAAATTAGCTGTAGATATAGGTGGTCTTAGTCTCCAAAATCCAATTATGCCTGCCTCTGGAGCATTTGGCCCTGAAATGGATTCGGTCATTGACTTTAATAGATTAGGTGCAGTTATACCGAAAAGCATTACATTATCAGAAAGAGCGGGTAATGCAACACCCCGTGTTTGTGAAACACCAGCAGGTATGATCAATTCTATCGGAATTCAAAGTAAAGGAATTAACTATTATATGGAAAATGTTGTTCCTTTCTTTGCTCAATATCGATCCCCTCTTATTTCAAGTTTATCAGCAGAATCTGTAGAAGAATTTGTTCAAATTGCAGATATTGTTGCGAAACATCCTAATGTATCAGCTCTTGAGTTAAATATATCTTGCCCTAACTTAAAAGGTAATGGGTTGGCCTTTGGAATGGATGCAGATTTAACCTATCAATTAGTTAGGAAAGTACGAGACGTAACGGATAAACCGGTTATAACAAAGCTCTCACCTAATGTAACGAGTATTCAAGAAATTGCACTTGCGGCACAAGAGGGTGGAAGTAATGCCTTAACTGTTGCAAATACTTTATTGGCTATGTCAATTGATGTTGAAACTAGAAAGCCTCGAATCGGCAATGTTATGGGGGGATTATCTGGCCCTGCAACAAAGCCTGTGGCTATAAGGCTTATTTATCAGGTTGATAAAGTTGTAACCATCCCAATTATAGGATGTGGTGGCGTTATGACTAGTGATGATGCTATTGAAATGATTCTAGCGGGGGCAACAGCAGTTCAAGTTGGAACAGCCAGCTTCATTCACCCACTTGCAATGGAAGACATTATTAAAGGAATTCAGACGTATATGGATCAACATAACATAAGAGATATTAATGATTTAATAGGAGCTGTTATCATCGACTAAAAGTTAGGAGAGTGTATTATGCCTTTCGACTTACTTATTAAAAATGGACTCATAGTTAAGCCCGATGAATTAGTAATGGGAAATATATATGTGAAAAATGGAAAAATTGCAGCGATAACAAGTGAAGAACTTTTAGCAGAAATAAAAGAAACAATTGATGCGAAAGGAAAACTTGTTTTTCCGGGTTTTATTGATACACATGTACACTCAAGAGACCCAGGAGCTACCTATAAAGAAGATTTTCTCTTTTCAACTCAAGCGGCCGCTGTTGGTGGATTGACAACAATTTTTGAAATGCCAAATACAAATCCACCTATAAATAATGTGGAAAATTTCAATAAACAGGTCAAAAATCTAAAAAGTAAAGCTTTCGTTGATTACGGAATTTGGGCAATCTGTCTAGGACATCTTAATCTATCGGAATTTAAGAAACTTCATGAATCTGGAGTAATAGGATTTAAGTTTTTTTGGGGATATGCCGTTCATTCTGAGACATTTCAATTAATATATAACTATAATCCAGAGGATAGAGATGTCATCCCACCTTTTACGGATGGACAAGTATTTGAAATGTTTGAAGAAGTTGCTAAAACTGAACAGGTTTTCGCCATACATGCAGAAAATAATGACTTAATACATACTTTAAATAAAAAGATTGAGAAAAGAGAAGGTCGCACGTATCAAGATTTGCTTGAAGGACGTCCAAATTTAGCTGAGGAATTAACAATTCAATCAGGTATTGCAATGGCAAAAAAAACAGGTGCAAGACTTCATATTTTACATATTAGTACAAAAGAAGGGGTAAAGCTAATTCGCGAAGCACAAAAACAAGGATATCCGATAACAGGTGAGACATGTCCGCATTATTTGTTTCTTTCAGATGAAGACTACGATCAAATAGGTCCACAAATGAAGGTATATCCTCCAATCAAATATAAAGAGGATCAAGATGCATTGTGGCAAGGAATAAAGGATGGAACGATCTCGCTCGTATGCTCCGACCATGCACCACATACTCAGGAAGAGAAAGACGGTGATTTATGGTCTATTCCAGCTGGGATGTGTGGAGTAGAGACCTTAGTACCTATTATGTTGGATGCTGCTAATAAAGGAATGATATCTATTCATGATGTTGTGAGATTGCTAGCTGAAGGTCCAGCAAAGTTATTTAATATCTATCCGAATAAAGGTGCAATAAAAGTTGGGACTGATGCTGATCTAACAATTGTTGACATGGAAAAGGAATTTACTATAAATAGGAAAGATCTACATAGTAAGAGTAAAATCACTGCTTTTAATGGTTATAAGGTAAAAGGAGCACCTGTATATACGATAATAAGAGGTAGTATCGTGATGGAGAAAGGTGAAATCCTCGGGCAGCCGGCTGGAACATTAGTTACTCCAAAACAACCGTCAACTTAAGAAGTTGGCGGTTAAGTTAACAAGAAATGAAAACGCTTAATTATAACTCGTTTCCAAAGATTGTAAATTTCTTCTGCAGATAAAAATGGCTTTACTACTTAAACAAATTCCTCCTTTTATATAGGTTTTTGGAAAGTTTGGGTAGCGGACTGTTTTGAAAAATAATATAAATATTGTTTTAGAACGTTTTTAAAACAAGGCTGTTTTCGCAAAGATCGTTATCTGTCTTAAATACAAACAAAGTTTGTGAAAATTACCTTTTATTTGTATATCAGAGCTAAAAACTTTACAAAAAAAATAACTTATCATATAGTTAGTTAGTAATACTAACCATCAAGGAGGCCATCATGAATCTATTTTCAACCATCTATCGTTTTAATAAGTTGTATGTATTCCATCTTCAAGATATTTGTTCAGCAAACGGTATTACAGCAGTACAATGGCTCGTTTTACAGCATGTATATAAAAATGAAGGATGTACAAGCATGGATATCGTCAAAGAATGGTCAGTTGAAAAACCAACTGTATCTTCGCTAGTCAGGAAGTTAAACGAACAGGGTTTACTAGAATTCACAAGCGGTGAAGATAAACGCCAAAAATATCTATCACTATCAAAAGAAGGACACGTTCTTTGCCAAAAAGTATCGGAAAAAGTCATGCAACTTCAATCATTTGTCACAGAGCCAATTCCAGATGAAACGGTAAAAGAATGGACAGAACAGTTAATGTTGTTGGAGGAGCGATTAAAGCAGTATGAAGGATAAGATATGGTCAAGAAATTTTATTGTGATCTCATTAATTAATTTTTTATCGATATTAATGTTTTATTTATTAATTGTTACAATAGCCAGCTATGCAATTGAAACCTATCATGTATCGACCAGTATTGCCGGCTTGGTTTCAAGTATTTATGTCATTGGTGCATTGGTCGGAAGGCTCTTTACCGGGCGATTCATTGGCAAATTAGGACCATCAAAAATATTGACGATGGGTGTTGTCTTGTTTTTCGCCAGTGCATGTTTATATTTTGTTGAAATTAATATTGGATTTCTATTATTTAATCGTTTTATACAAGGAACTTTTGTGGGAATTATCGGGACGGCTGCAGGTACGATTATTGCCTCAATTCTCCCGGCCTCAAGAAAAGGGGAAGGAATTGGTTATTACAGTTTGAGTGTTATTCTCGCAACTGCAATTGGGCCGTTTATTGGGATATTCTTAATGAAATTTCAAAATGGAAATACGTATATTTTTGGGTTTAATGTATTCTTATCACTCATTATGATTCTTGCATTAGTGTTTATGAAATTAGATCCGGCAATGTTTCGGGCTAGTGAGCAGAAAGAAACAGACAATTCATTTATTGCAAAATTCATGGAGCCGAAGTCAATTCCGATTTCATTTATTGCCCTTTTAATAGGATTTGCTTATTCAGGTGTTATGTCGTTTTTATCTTTTTTTGCAGAAGAAATTCATTTGGTTGATGCGGCAAGCTTTTTCTTTATTGTATATGCCGTTGCCACGATTTTAACACGTCCTTTTACGGGGCGTTTAATGGATCGAAAAGGACCGAATATCATTGTCTATCCTTGTATCGGGTTATTTGCCGTTGGGATGTATATGTTTAGTGATGCAAGCAGCAGTTGGATGCTGTTAGTTGCTGCGGCTTTAATCGGTCTTGGTTTCGGTAACTTTAATTCCATTGCCCAAACAATTGCGGTAAAAGTAACAGAGCCGCATCGTTTTGGATTTGCAACATCAACATACTTTATTTTTTATGATATCGGACTGGGACTAGGACCGTATTTATTAGGGTTATTCATTCCATTTGTCGGATATCGCGCCATTTTCCTATGGATGCTGCCAGTTATTTTAGTATGTATTCCACTTTATTATGTATTACATGGACGAAAAGCAAAATTATATATTTAAAATGAATAAATGTAGTCCTTAGCGGATGATTGTTCTATTCGAATAGTCATCCTTTTTTTATATAATTGAAACTTTTAAAAGGTAGAAATCGTATGACAGGAAGTGAAAAAAATTTATGGTGAATGGAGAAGCCAATGAAAAACATTTTCGAACAACTAATCCCCTTTTTACCTTCTAAAGCATTTGCTAAAGTTTCAGAATACGATGAAACGGATTTTGACATCATTGATGACAGTACCGACGAGCAGATTGGATCTTTTTCATTAGATGAACATGAAGAACTTGTGAGTTTCTCGCTTTTTGAAGAAGAAACAGAAGAAGGAAATGTGTCAAAGGAAGAAATAGCAGCTATTGCAGACAAATTTCTAAAAACATTTCATCCAACAAAGAAAGAATACGAACTTTCAGCCATTCTGGATCTAGATAATCCATACATGGTCGTTTATGAAAAAAGAGACGAAACCTACGGATTGTTTTTGCATAGCATGGGATTTGTCGTTTCAGTATCAACAGCTGGACAAGTAACCCAATTTCATTTCACAGAAGAAGAGTATGAAGTTGAAAACACTAATCATATTATCACAAAGGAAGAGGCACTAGAGCAATACATAGATCAGCTGGACTTTGCTCTTATCATCGAACATTATGATCATGAAGTGTATAAAAATGGTGATTCAAAATACCACTTATCTTACAGTTTGATTGAGCATATAACAGATGTACCTGTTGATGGGTCTGATCCCTTTAGTATTCGTGAGGAGAATACTTACGAACCTGAAATTTCTTATCAGGATCCACCGAAAAAGAGTGTTTATGAGTTAGTTGGAATCACACCAGAATATAACCTTCTAGATGTTTTAAAAGAAGACGGAAAGAAAACAGAGGTTTGGACAAAAAACAAGTCAGTTGCTTCAGGACCATTCGATATGGATGAACTTGAAAATCATGTTGTAAAGCTTAAATTTGACGAAGAAACAGGGGATCTTCTTGGGGTTATTAGCGGAGAGGAATTTGAAAACGATGGAGATGAAATGAGTTTAGAGAATGCTAAGAAGCATGCTCTGGATTTGATGTTTAAGCTATTTCCGGATACGAATGAAAGATTTCGGCTAGAGGTTCTTGAGGATTGGGATGAAGAAGAGTTTGAGGATGAATTCGAAGATGAATTCGAGGAGGAGGAAGACTTTGAAGAATTTGAAGATGATCTTGACATAGAAGAGATGGATGAAGAAGAATATATCGAACATGAACAAACATATACATTCTATTTCCATCTCTATCATCATGATATAAAGGTCGATTCGCACGTGTCCATTCTAGAGGTAGGTAAATTCACAGGTAAAATCACAAATTTTGACTTGGATATACCAGCTTCAGAGCTATACACATTCCTTCAAACAATCCCAAAGGTTTCAAAGGATGAGGCAAAGGAAATCTATCGAAATCAGTTAGAAATGGAGTTGGGATTTTCCAGGGAGTATGATGAAAATGAAAAAGCCATTTACAAGCTAACTTATAGACCCTCATTCCCTGCAACTGTTGGTCATGTGAGAGCCATTGAAGCTATGACGGGGGAAGCTATGTTTGTTGATGTAGGGGATGCAACATTTTTGTAGGAAATAGACAAATCAAGCCTATCTTTTAGCATAGATTAATATAAGGGGAAAAATGATGAAAAAAGATCTTCAGTTTTTAAGATTAATACAAGATGGAAGCAAGCCTTTTTCGGGTTGGGATTTTTCATATATTACAGACACTGACCGTGTGAGGAGTGATGTCCTTTCATGGTCTTATGGAAGTTTGGCTAAACATTTAATTGATTCTGCTAGTTCAATGCTTGATATGGGGACTGGTGGAGGAGAATTTTTATCTATGCTGAGACCTTTTCCTAAATCCATTTTTGCAACAGAAGGTTACAAACCTAATATAGAAATTGCGAAAAAACGTTTAGAGCCTTTAGGCGTGAGAGTTGTAGCAATTGAAGATGATCAAAATTTGCCCTTTGATGACCATCAATTCGGTTTGATTTTAAACAAACATGAATCATATTCCCCTAAAGAAGTTAGAAGAGTGATAAACAAAAATGGTGTGTTTTTGACGCAACAAGTTGGGGGAACAGATTGTTGGGGAATCAACGAAGCATTAGAGGCACCTTTAAACCGTGAGTTTGAAAATTGGAATGTAACAGTTGCAAGGCAGGAACTTGAGCAAAGTGGGTTTGAAGTCGTGTATAGTAAAGAAGAGTACCCGATTCAGCGCTTTTATGATATCGGAGCACTTGTTTATTACTTAAAGGCAATTCCCTGGCAAATACCTGATTTTGAAATGGAAAAGTATGAAAAGAAATTATTTGAGATTCATCAATCTATTCAATCCAATGGTTTCTTTGATGTAAAACAACATCGATTTATATTAAAAGCTAAAGCCATTTAAGTTTTATAAAGTAGGTGTCATATGTATCCAACTCAAAGTATTCTTACAACTTGGAAGAAGTTTGATAACTTTCCGATGGAAACATTAACAAAAGTTTGGTATAACGCTAAAGGACATGAGAAGAAGCAACGTGATGTATCTCTAATGCGGGAACATCGCCACCAATATGGAATTACAGGTAATTGCTTTGATCTGGCTCTTTGGCTACTTGATGAATTTAAAAGAGATGGTGTTGAAGCATATCCAATTGGACATGATCTAAACTCTGAACATACACATGTGGCAGTTATTGCGGTTAATGAGGATGGAAACAGGTATTTTTGTGATTTAGGTGATCAATGGCTATGTCCTATCTTAATTGATAGGAATAGCCCTGACTATACGAATGAAAAAGTAGAAGGTTATTTTCCGGCAGCCAAGGTACAAGTTCAAGAGAAGGATCATCAATTGCACATCCATTACCACAGACCAAATGGCAAAGTGTCTTCACAAATGTTTCATACAGAGCCAATCGATCTTCATTCCTTTTTAGTAGCTGCGGAGCATTGTCAAAATCTTATTCACCCTAATCCTTTGCTGGAGTGTAGAATACCAATGAAATCCGAGATAGCTCATTGGGAATTTTACAATTGGGAAAGTTTTTTAAGTACAAATAACGGTTTAATAGAAGAGCCTAAATTACTTGGTATCGATGATTGGGTAGAAAAGATTCATGAGAAAACTGGATACAATAAGGAATTTTTGGTTGATGCTTTAAACAAATATGTGGATATTCAAAGTAAATGTTAAAGGAAACCTAGCAGCCTATAGGATATTCTATAGGCTTTTTAGTGACTTTTTTAGTCACGGATTAGTAGATATATTCATGAACAAAATGAACAAAAAAGATATAAGAGACAAAAAGAATAATACATTCATATAGTTTTTTAAGTCTAAATAATACGTAATATTTACCCTCAATAGCCCTTTGTATATAGTAAATATAACATTTTAATTATTCAAACTATTACGTTATGTAAGCGTGTTCAATAAAAGGGGGGCTATTATGTTAGCGATATTAGGTTTTCTCATGGTATTTGTGTTTATGTATCTGATTATGACAGGAAGGCTTTCGGCATTAATTGCATTAATCATTATTCCTGTGTTGTTTGCGGTTATTGGAGGGTTTGGTGCAGATTTAGGTCCAATGTTAATCGATGGAATTAATCAATTAGCTCCAACAGGCGTTATGCTAATGTTTGCCATTTTGTATTTTGGTATAATGATAGATGCAGGGTTATTTGATCCTGTTGTCGGCACCATATTAAAAGCAGTAAAAGGTGACCCGATGAAAATTGTGGTTGGAACTGCTGTACTTGCGTTGGTTGTGTCTCTTGATGGAGATGGAACAACGACGTATATGATCACCATTTCTGCTATGCTTCCTCTATACCAAAGATTGAAAATGAATCCTTTAATTCTTCCTTGTGTTGCAATCATGGGAGTTGGTGTAACGAATCTTACACCGTGGGGTGGTCCAACTGCCAGAGCTGTAAGCGCATTAAGTTTAGATATGTCTGACGTGTTTATCCCTTTAATTCCAGCTATGATTGGTGGCGCTGCGTGGGTTATTTTTGTTGCCTATTTATTTGGCGTGAAAGAAAGAAAAAGAGTTGGCGTTTTAGAACTGGATAAGTTACCGAGTCACCATAACCCGTCATTTAATCAACTTGCAGCAACCATGGAAGTACCGAAGGAAAAACGTCCAAAGCTTTTATGGGTGAACTTTGCACTGACGGTTCTCCTTCTTATTGGTCTTATTTTGGGTGTTATGCCGTTACCTGCATTATTTATGATTGCATTTGCGATTGCAATTGTGATCAATTATCCTAATTTGGATCAACAAAAAGAACGAATTAAAGCACATGCAGGAAATGTATTAGCGGTTGTTTCCCTTGTTTTTGCAGCTGGTGCATTTACAGGTATTCTTTCAGGCACGAAAATGGTGGATGCGATGGCCAATAGTCTTGTTGCATTAATACCGGATGCTTTAGGTTCATATCTGCCAATTATTACAGCTTTAACAAGTATGCCATTTACCTTTTTTATGTCTAACGATGCTTATTATTTTGGAATGCTTCCTATTATTGCAGAAGCAGCTACAGCCTATGGCATTGATCCGGTTGAGATTGCCAGAGCTTCCTTGGTAGGGCAGCCGGTCCACTTATTAAGTCCGTTGGTAGCTTCAACATATTTACTTGTAGGGATGTCAAAAGTTGAATTTGGAGATTTCCAAAAATTCACATTAAAATGGACAGTTGGTACGTCCCTTGTTATGTTAATTGTATCGATAGTAATTGGTGTCATTTCCATATAATATATAAGTAATAACTTTAAGGGTTTGACTCGGGTTACGGGTCTGACCCTTTGCTCTTTTAGGATTGAAAAGTGTGGATAGCGCTTTGACATCCAGCTCTAGCGCCTAGCCCCTCGAGGTCATAAGCCAATTTAGAATTGAAGGCAAAGAACGCCTTCTATTCTAAATCGTCTTATTTGCCCTAGGCTGATCAAGGCGCTTGCGCTTTTGTTTTTTAGACAACATAGAAAAAGGTTGCGAAGATGAGAACGTATAAAAAACTTCCGTTACAATTTAAAATACTGTCATTGATTACTGGGTTGATCGTCACGATCATCTTTTTATTAGTCGGAATCACCTCTTATGTATTGTACATTGATTCTAGAAACCAGGTTGAACAGCTAGTTCTGCAAACAGCTAAAACGATTGCCCTTATGCCTGAGCTTCATGAAGCGATTGAAGAAAATGAATTAGAAGGAACTTTCCGCCCAATTGCTGAACAAGTAAAAGATCAAATTCATGCATCAAATATTGTGATAGAGGATCGGGAGAGTATTATCTATTCACATACTGACCAAAGTCAGATCGGGACAGAATATGATCATGATGCAGATGACCAGGTGCTTACCTTCGGAGGTTCTTATAACTTTGAGGTTGTTCGGGAAAATGGTGACGTGCTTGTTGGGAAAGTACCGATTATTGCAAGTTTTGACCATTATAATTCAGTTATAGGAACAGTTGCGGTTGAATTTTTAGAAAAAGATATTTATGAAAATTTATACAAGAAACTACAAACCATCCTGTTTGCCTCTCTTGTTGTGTTATGTTTAGGGATCATTGGCGGAGTGTATTTAACAAAAAATATTAGAAAAGACACATTAGGTTTAGAGCCACATGAAATTGCTACCCTGTATAGAGAGAGAAATGCAATCTTGCTTTCAATAAAAGAAGGAATTGTTGCCATAAACAAGCAAGGGTTTATCACAATGATTAATCGGTCAGCTAGACACATGTTGAATCTAGGTGACTCAAATTATAATAAACATATTAGTGAAGTCTTACCTTCGCTACAAATTGACAAAGGCCTTGAAACAGGTGAAATCGTTCACCATGCTGAGGTTGCAATCAATGATAAAGTGTTTATTTTTAATTTTATTCCTATTTTAGAAAATGGACAGTTCATTGGTGTTGTAGCAAGTTTCACAGATAAAACAGAGCTGAAAAAATTAGTAGAGACTCTTTCAGAAGTTAGGGAATATTCCGATGGACTGCGAGCCCAAACACATGAATATTCAAATAAATTATATTTATTATCAGGGTTGCTGCAATTGGAAAGATATCAAGATGCACTTGATTTTATTCAAAAAGAATCTTTTGTCCATCAATATCAGACCAAAATTTTATTTAATCAAATTCAAGACCCTAATGTACAAGCTATTTTGCTAGGAAAGCTGGGAAAAGCATCAGAGAAGAAAATAGAGCTGATTATTGATGTTGATAGTTATGTGGACCCTCTTCCAGATCATATTGAAATAACAGATAGTATAACCATTATAGGAAATCTAATCGATAATGCATTTGAAGCTGTTATGTCTCAAACAGAGAAAATGGTCACATTCTCCATTATGGGTATTGGCAATGAAATTATTATTGAGGTAGCTGATAATGGACCAGGTATATCTTCTGAACAGTTTGAGAGTTTGTTCACGATAGGTTCCTCCACAAAAGGGAGCCATAGAGGGTATGGGCTTTTTAACGTGATGAAAATTGTGAAAGCTTTAAATGGAACCATTGAAGTAACAAATCGTAAACATGGTGGAGCGATCTTTACTGTGTTTCTTCCAAAAAAGATACAAAAAAGAGAAGGAGACAATCTACATGATTAAGGTGTTAATTGTAGAGGATGATTTTCGTATCGCTCAAGTACAAGAAGGGTTTCTACAAAAAATACCAGACGTTAGAGTAGTTGGCAAAGCGTTGAATGCAGAGGATACGATCCGTAAATTAAAAGAACAAAAAGTTGATCTTGTCTTATTGGATATCTACTTGCCAGACCGTCTTGGTACTGATTTATTACCGCATATTCGAGAGAATTACCCGGAGATTGATATTATCATGATTACGGCAGCAACAGAAAAATCAATGCTTGAGACATCAATTCGTCAAGGAGTATTTCATTATTTATTAAAGCCGGTAACAATGGAAAAGTTTATCGAAACAATTGAAAGCTATAAAATGAAAAAAAAGCTGCTTCACAACAGTGAAGAAGTTGATCAATCTATTGTAGATCAGTACTTTGGTACATCAGCAAATCAGGTATTAATAAATCAAAAAGATCTACCGTCAGGGGTCGACCGGTTAACACTTCAAAAAGTAAAAGAGGTGTTAAGTACTCTCGACTCAGGAATCTCCATTGAGGAAATGGGAGAAAAAATGGGTGCTTCACGAACAACTGCAAGAAGATATTTGGAATATCTTGTCTCCGTTAATGTTTGTATAGCAAAGCATGAATATGGCATTGTCGGCAGACCTGAAAGAAAATACTATTTAAAAAAATAATGGTTGAGGTAATAACATGAAGTCAAAACCGTTGCTTGTATTGACACTATTTTTCCTGCTTTTGATCGGTTGTTCAAATGAGGAAGATATGAAAAAATACGTTGATGATGAAGTGACAATCATTGCACCTAGTTCTCCGGGCGGAGGCTGGGATTCAACCGCTAGGGCCATCCAAGAGATTCTCGTGCAGGAAAACTTATTACAGGATATACAAGTGATCAATAAGATTGGTGCAGGGGGAGAATTAGGGTGGAAATATACCTATCAACAACAAGAAAATGTACTGGCGATAAATTCAAGCTTAATCATTACAAATCATTTACTAGGTCAAAGCAAATTAACATTTAAGGATTTTACCCCGATTGCCACTCTTGCGAAAGAATGGGAAGTGGTTATGGTAGCAAAACATTCTAAAATTAATCACGCAAAAACATTATTATCTGAAATAAAACAAGCACCTAAAACATATAAAATAGGAATTTCTCCGAGATTGGGGAATGATGATCAGCTTTCATTTGTTTTAGCAAGTAAACAGTATGGAATTGACCCTAATAACCTGCAATTCAAAATCTATGAGAATAGTGATGAAGTAGTCAAAGCACTGGTTTCAGACGAAATACAAGTAACCACTATGTCCATTTCAGAAGCAAAAAAATATGATGATCTTGATCAAGTGAAGCTGCTTGTCATTTCTTCAGATAAAAGATTGAAGGAATTACCTGAACTTCCAACATGGAGAGAGGAAGGAATTGATCTTGTGTTTCAACACTGGAGGGGAGTGATGGGGCCTCCTAATATGTCAAAAGAAGAGATTGAATTTTGGGATCATGTTTTCAGTCAAATGGTCAAAACGAAGGCCTGGGAAAAAACATTAGACCATTATATGTGGGAAGATTTTTATAAAAATAGTGACGAAACATATAAGTATCTTGAGGAACAAAGTATGATGTATGAGGAGCTTATGGGAGTTCATTAGCTAACGGTCTTACTATGAACAAAATGAACAATATGAAATAATTAATTGTATTATTTACATTGATAAGAGCAGGAATTATGATAGTCATGAAAGTTTACAGCACTGTAGACTTTTAATGATACTTTTAAGGGAGAATTGTAAATGTGGGTTATAACGGTTTATACTGACGATCGAATTAAAATGTTTGAATTTGAAGATGAGAAGGAAGCAAAAGAATCAATCAAAAAGATAAAAGGTCGTAAAGTTCTCTCACACGTTATTTATTTCAATGATCAGTTTATAGAAGCAGCTAGTTAAATATATTAAGTCATAGACTGACTCTTTTAGGAGATTATACATTTTCCTCACCTTTCAAGGGGGGAGAAGGCTTGACTCTAAGAGTCGTTTTTTTTTGTCATATAGAGAATTGGTTTCGTATCGGGGGTAGATGTAGGTGGTCAAGTTTTTAGAAACAGCACTTATCGGGTTTGTAGGGGGACTATTATTTGAGTTCTTTCAGCTTCCTTTGGCATGGATGCTAGGTCCACTAACAGCTGTATCGGTATGGAAACTCTTAACGAAAAGAGAGTTGAATTGGCCGGTTGGTTTTAAAAATGGAGGACAATTTATTTTGGGCTATAGTATGGGCTTATCTTTTACGGCAGAAAGTGCAAGACAAATTGTCCATCAGTTTCCATCAATGATAATAAGTACAACACTCATGGTCGGTTTTGGATTAGTGATGGCGATCTTCATCTCAAAATTCACAACCACATCTTTTCCAAGTGCTGTAATGGGGACTACACCAGGTGGACTATCGCAAATGGTGGTGTTAAGTGAAGAAATAAAAGGGGCAAATCCTACTATTGTGACGTTTATGCAAACAATAAGAATGCTGACAGTCATATTTGTAGTACCAACCGTAGCTATTCATACATTTTCTAGTACAGAAGAGTTTTCTCCGTTAATAGAGAGCTCAGGAGCAGAGCAGGCAACTATAGGTTTGGAAACACTGTTTTTTATTGCACTCATATTTATAGTGACAAAAATAGCTGTACGCTATAAATGCCCAACTCCCTGGATTATTGGACCTCTCCTTTCAGTAGCAATCTTAACAGTAACAGGAATGGAACCACCCGTATTGCCTTCTTCTGTAAGTATTATAGCTCAAGCTTGTTTAGGTGTTTACCTGGGGTTAAGTATGAAAGTGAATATGCTGGGAGATTGGAAAAGATTATTACCTATTACACTAATAACAGGTTTTTCAATTGTAGGGTTCGCCTTTTTCCTTGCTTATGTGTTACACATCTTCTATCCAATGACGATGGCAACTGCCTTTTTATGTATAGCTCCAGGCGGTTTGCCTGAAATGGGTGTCACAGCCCATACTATCAATGCAGATGTTTCATTAGTAGCAGCATATCAGTTATTTCGAGTATTTTTTATCTTGTTTATTGTTCCGATTTTTTTAAGAGGATATTTCGGGAAGAATGATCAGCAACATGAAGCGGCGGATGTTAGCTGATATTAAAAAATGCTTACCATATCAACAGTTATAAGTATTATGACACACTACTTGGAACAAATTTGGATTGCATTTTTTGTTGCCCTTCTATAAAAGTAGCTGAGTGTTTTTCAACCTCTTCACTTAATAATAAGGGTACTTGTTGATATTGTTGACTTTCTTCTCTAACGGATGTGGCCCACATAAAGAATTCTGCTTTTCTGTTATTATGGGCACGCGGATCAAAAAAAGTCACAGGACATCCATAAGGTACAATAACCGGTAATAACAAAGTAACAAACATCATATCCTCTCCTCATTTGTTTTAAATAGTATATGTTGCTTGCCTTAATATTGCTTTTATTCTTTATAAAAGGTTCGGAATGGGTTGCAACTGTGTATCATGTGAGGAGTTACAGTTAAAATGGAGAATCGGTTTTGAAGCTGATTCTTTTTTTAAGATTTTCGTACACAACTCTAATGGAACGATGGGCCTCAGTCCATTTTATCTGCGATTACTAGCCGTTTATCTTCGATTCTGAAGTTTTATCTCCGATTTTTAATATTTTATCTCCGATTCTAGAGTTTTATCTCCGATTAGACAAAGTTCGTCATGATTCTACACAAATAAAATGCTGATGGTATAAATGAATCTATAGCAAACCATGAGCGGGACAATGGACCTGTCCCCTTGGACCATTAAAAATGACGAGCATAAAAATTATGCTCGTCTTACACTACACTAACGGCGATGTTGTACAAGGTCAATGGCACCTAATACTACATGGGCTAAACCGAATCCAAAAACGGTATTGGCTATCATCTTATTGGAGCCTCGTTTTTGTTTTAAAGCATAACCAGTTGCTGTTACAGCTGAACCTAATGCAGTCGGAATTAAGCCTTCACGAATATTCATTGTCATTTCCCTCCACATCGAAAGTAAGTGGGTGAGTGAACACCATTTTTATTATGTATGATTTACATCATTAATATCCTGAAAAAACATTGTTTAAAAATTGTTTCAATAGTTTTAACAATTGTAGAAATGCCACCATGAATAGGACAGTGCTCAAAAAACATACTCATAGGTATAAATAAAAAGGTGGCGAAAAGAATGGAGCGTGAATTGTCGGATCAGTCCTTCTTTCTTGTTATTCATTGTTCTTCAATAAAATCATTTATCCTCACAGAACTTTTAATAAGTACCGCGATTTATTACGGAATTAAGTTTATGTCCCATAATGAATGGATGTCTATCATTGGTTGTTTAGTGGGAACTGAGGCTTATAAAAGAATGTTGATTTTTTATAAAAATACCTTGCAAAGAACGATATAAACACGAACTTAGTCCTAGTTCTTTTCATGTATAATAATATCTTGATGAATTTTACATAGAAATAGGTGGGAATATTGAATGGAACTGCACATGCAACAATAGGAGCTGGAACAGGGTTTGTCGTTGCCCAGTCAGTCCAAGCTGATCCAACAACAACTTTTTTATTGGTAGGGGTTGGTGTGTTATGTGGATTGATTCCTGATATTGATATTGATGGGAAGTTAAGCAATAGGATTACGTTATCACATACAATGATTCGATCTGTGGCTCAATTAATTGGATTGCTGATGGTTGTATATACGTTGCTTGAAGGAATAGGTCAAGAAAGATGGATCGGGATTGGTGCCGGACTAGCTATTATCGTCATTGCCTCTAAAATAAAACAAAGGCATATGCTAACAATTACAGGTTTAGGAGTGCTCTTGGGGGGAATTTCATTACAAGAAATATGGCTTATCTTATTAGGGATCTATATTACTATTGCTTCTTTTATCCCTCATCGAAGCTACACACATTCACTAATAGGAATTGGGTTTTTTGCGTTCATTGCTCATTATTTTCAAACTTCCATTGGGATTAAAGGCATTTTTTTAACATGCTTGTTTAGCTACAGCAGTCATTTAATTGCTGATATGAAGGTTTTGCCGTTTAATAAGCGAGGAGTTAAATTCTTTTTGCCTTTTTCTTCGAAAGAATTTTAAGATACTCAAGAAAATCATTAATAAAAAGCCCATACAAACAATAAGGTAGGGCTTTTCTTTCTATATAAATCATTTCAAATTGGAAGTTAAGATACTAACTTTTATAGTTTCACACGCTGTTTTTTTATAGGAATATAGATGTCTATCTCCATGTTTTCCGAACCGTGGCATCGTTCGTCATAGAGTTCAAATTCTACTTCTCCGCAATGTTCATAACCTGATCGTGGAAACCAGTCTGTAAAAATATAATTCCAAGCGGATTGGATAGAAGAAGTAAATAATTCCTCATTAGACTTTGGTGTAGTAAACACTGCATATTCCAGCTCAGGAAAACTTTTGTACACCATTCCTTCAGGTGCTTGAGCTTCCTTCTCTACTTCCATTCCAATAATATAAGCAAACTCCCCTGTTTCAGGCTTGAAATCTGTGCAAATGCCAAGTTCTTCATTTTTATGGATGGGATTTGGAATGTTACAGCCTAATTTATTTTGCATGTACTGCTGCCAAAACTCAGGGATATCTTTCTTGTTCTGACCATTTTCATTCTTTGTAATCAGTTCGTATCCAATAACATGAAATGCAGGCTTCGTCACAATTTTGGGCTTCATCTTTTCTCCTCCTGATATATGTGTTGTTTTTAAGTTGGCTTTTCCACGTAAGGGTCCGGATATGCTTGTAGCGTTACGATATTGCTTCGGTGAAACTCCATAGACTTTTTTAAATGCTCTATTGAAGGATTCCTGGTATTGGAAGCCGACTTCCAGTGTAATATCAACAATTTTTTCATCTGTATAAAATAAACGCTCTGCTGCATATGTTAGCCTTCTTTTTCTTATATAATCCATCACAGATTCCCCCACCATCGTTTGAAACACCCTATGATAGTGAAAGGGAGAAAAACAAGCAAGCTCTGCTAATGTTTCAAGCGTCATTTGTGTGTCAAGGTTCTCTTCAATATAATCGAGCGTCCGTTGTATACATTCAACATAATCCATATCCCTCACCTGCCTTAAGTACACTATATCAGCATGAAACAATTTGTTCTTAACATTTTTTGCTATATTCCATTTTACTTCTAATAGGATAAAAAGTTTTTTTCTTTTCACTATAAAAGTAAAAGGCCACATAGGTGACCTTTTTTTTATGTGAGGTTTCTACCAAATTGCCTCTACCCATTCAGGATGATCAATAAATGGATTGCGATTGTGTTGATAGTCCTGATAAATGATTTCATTTCGGTTTCGTTCAAAATTATCAACAGGATCCTCTTTGTGCCATTGTAACAATGTTGATAGCTTTCCATGTAATGGAGCTGAGCCGTTATTTACGTTTTCATTAACCTCTAAGTCTAACTCGCCATTGTCTCCTTCATAGCGGACAGCCATATAGAAAATCATTCTAGCAACATCACCTTTTACTTCATCGCGTGGTTCCCAAGAGTCACTATCAGCATACGTATCAGGAGCTTCTTTCTGGGCTGTGCCTCCATTATCGAAATCTTTATTGCCCCTTGCACTATTCACTGTTACATCTGTTGGTCGTAAATGGTGAAGATCTGTACCTGCTCCCATTGATGTTCCAAAATCACCGTGTGATTTTGCCCAAACATGTTCGCGGTTCCATGAGTCAATAGATGATCCATTTGAGGTTTTACTCTGGGACCTTCCCGTATATAAGAGAATGACATTATTGTGATTAGCAGGATCTTCATCTGTGTTTCTTAGTGCTTCCCAGACATTTGAATAGGAAATTTCAGTATGATCATCAATGATGTTATGTAAGGCTGTTTTTAAGCTGGCACCTGTTTTACCTTGCGCATTTTCATAATAGTCACCTGTTGTGTCTTCTGGAGGATCTTCTGGAGTATCACCTGAACTCAATTCCACCATTTGTGATGTGTTTTTCAGTCCTGGATGAGAGTAATAGGCTGTTAATTGACCGGTTACCTTTAGTTTCTTTCCCATTAAATCAGGGTTTGTTTTTAACCCAAATTGTGAACGAAATTCAGAAGGTATCTGAACATATAGCATGTTTGAAGAATTTGTTTCATTACTACTATCTGCAAGAGCTAAAGCATAATCGTCTGGAAAATTGCTTTTTACGACTGTTGATGAAGAAATTGGTTTTCCTACGACGTACCCCTCAACAGTCTGGACTGAATTATTCTGTGTTTGAACAGCTTGTGAAACGGTTAAAGAGCTTACTGCTTTCAAAGAATCAAATGAAAAAAGCGAAGTGAACAAAACAAAAACAATGGCAACAAGAAAACTAAACTTCCCTACACATCTTATACAAAAACCTCCTGATTTTAAAGTGTATTACGACATCAAATTATCATCGTATTGTAAAGGAGGTTATTCTAAATTGTAAAAGTGTTCTTTACAAAGAAGAAACAGGAGTATATACATATTATATAAGGGAAAATTTTGAAATTATATAGGTATTCAAATTTTTAGAAGAGAGAAATATTTACCAGGAATACATGTTTCCATTCATTATTCCAATAAATCACCATGTTTAAAAATCAGTCATAAATGGAAAATAAAGATAGGAGGGATGCAGATGAAAGTAGTTATTATTGGTGGAGATGCAGCAGGCATGAGTGCAGCTATGCAAATTGTCAGAAACAGCACTGGACATGAAATTACTGTTTTGGAAAAGGGTGGAGTGTATTCGTACGGACAATGTGGCCTGCCCTATGTGATTAGCGGAAAAATTGAGTCAACAGATAAACTGATAGCCCGTACACAGACAACATTTAAAGAGAAATATGGAATTGATGCACGAGTTTTTCATGAAGTTGAAAAGGTAGATGCTGAAAATAAAATGGTAAGCGGCTTGATCCATAGTAATGGTGAAGCTTTTAGTATATCCTATGACCGCCTTCTAATTGCAACCGGAGTAGCCTCTGTTATTCCAAATTGGGATGGCGTGGAACTTCAAGGTGTGTTCACCTTAAAGACCATTCCAGATGCGAAGGAAATTATGAACTATCTTGAGAAAGAAATAAAAAATGTAACGGTGATTGGCGGTGGCTACATTGGCCTCGAAATGGCTGAAAGCTTTGCAGAGCTTGGCAAGAAGGTAACGCTCATTGAACGGAATGAGCAATTAGCAAAAATATTTGATAAAGATATGTCGGAACTTATTCATGAGGAAGCAGTGAAGCAAAACATTGAGTTAAGACTTGGTGAATCTGTTGAAGCTTTCGGGGGGCATGAGCATGTTGAATTCGTAAAAACCGATAAAGGGAAGTATGAAACAGATTTAGTATTAGTCGCTGTAGGTGTGAAGCCTAATACTGCATTCTTAGAAGGAACTGACATCCAAACAAGTGTTAATGGCGCGATCCAAGTAAATGCTTATATGCAAACTAGTATTGAAGATATCTATGCTGCGGGAGATTGTGCAACACAATATCATCGGGTAAAAGAAAAGGATGATCATATTCCGTTAGGAACACATGCCAATAAACAGGGGCAAATCGCCGGATTAAACATTGTGAATATACATAAAACATTTAAAGGTGTTGTAGGTACTTCAATTATCAAATTTTTTGATTTAACTTTAGGGAGAACAGGAATTTCAGAAACAGAAGCAAACATGCTGCATATTCCATGTGGTTCAGTAACGATTACATCAAGGGATATCGCAGGGTACTATCCTAATGATAAAAAGATGCAATTGAAACTTGTCTATCATAAAGAAACATATAAAGTTCTTGGTGGGCAAATTATAGGAGAAAATGGGATAGACAAACGAATTGATGTTCTTGCAACTGCCATATTTCATTCAATGACAACTGATGAACTGCTTGATCTGGATCTTGCGTATGCTCCTCCATATAATGGGGTATGGGATCCTATTCAGCAGGCAGCTAGAAGGGTGAAGTAATTTATTACAAAAATAAAACGTCTTAGCTCTTCTGAATAGAGCTAAGACGTTTTAAAACTTAATACTTATCAACAATCATCTGCTTTATTTAGGTGTAGGGGAGGTGGAATCAGCCAGCCCTTTTCCTTGTTAAGTCGAAGAACCTTGCCGCCAAGAGTGGCTTTTTGTGTATGTATTTGACCAAACATCATAGCAATATCTTCTCTAATGGCTTGACCAATCATTTGACTGCATGCAACCAATCCAGCGGCAATATTTGCAGATAAAGCAGCGGAAATTTCAGGATCCATGAATTTTGCTCCTGGTGGGATATCCTCTAATCGAGCATTCGGACGTTCTGGTGGTGTAGGAGGAAGCCCAATTCCATTCTCCTTTAGTAAACCTTCAATTTGTTTCATTTCTTGTTGACATTGTTCAATTGCTTCAACTAGTAATTTACGAAGATCCTCATCACCAGTATGATTAAGCTTCGTCTGATATCCAGCCACCATGGCTTTTGAAGTTAACAGAAAAGACCAAGCACCGAAAACCTCTCCATAATGTAATGGTTCGTTTTGAGGATTACCACTTAAAATTCCCATAAAAGCACTCCCTATAGTTTTTTTAAAATCCATTAATTTTTTCTCCTAATTAAGGTTGGTGTCTTGTTAGACAATGAATAGTATGTGTTTGTGTTTTTATTCTATTCTATCTGATCTGTGTTCAAGGGGTTTTCGTAAAAACTGGGGTCGTTGAATAAATGGGATGCTAGAGATTTCTTCCACTTAACCTTATTTTATAACCGTGGCATTAATATTCACTTTTTTTCATACTATATTTTTGGGGTGATAAAATGGCAAGAGCAAAGTATCGTAGTTCTGACGTTGACTTAATGGCAAGGATGATGAGGGCAGAAGCTGAAGGTGAAGGAAAGCAAGGAATGTTATATGTTGGAAATGTCATCGTTAATCGGCTTGTAGCAAATTGTTCAGACTTTGAAGGACTGAGAACAGTGCCTCAAGTCATTTATCAAGTCCAAGGGGGAAATTATTCCTTTGAAGCTGTTCAAAAAGGGAATATGTTTTATCAAAGAGCACGAGAATCTGAGAGAAGATTAGCAAAACAGAATTTGGATTTTTGGAGACAACACCCAGCTAAGTATGCACTCTGGTATTTTAACCCATATGCCCCATGCCCTCCTACATGGTATGGTCAGCCTTTCGCCGGCCAATTTAAAAATCACTGTTATTATGAACCAGCAGCTGGAACATGTGATGGCGTTTATAGCGGTTGAGCTTACTCATTAATGGATAGAATTCTTCTGACAGGTCGATTTGACTTTATTGATTCGCTTGCGAAGGACTATTTACTCTATAGTTTCCTCCGTAGTGTCCTTCATAGTCTATATGAAGGACATTCTACTTCAAGCTGATCTAGAATGTCCTTCATCGCCATCAAGAAAGACATTCCCCTCGCATATTTGGATCTAGAATGTCCTTCATCACCTACATAAATAACTTCCGATCAACCATTTTCAGGTGCATATATAAAAATAACCAAGTGTAAATAAAAAATGTCTATTTTAACACAAGTAAGGTGTTTTAAGCTTGTGTATGCGAATTTGTCTTTTGCGAAAATGAAATGGAATTGTCCCTTATGACGACCGCTTTACTTCTTATAGAATACACTGCACAAAGTAAAGAGATGATGACAATAACGCCTCCAAACCATGCAGTGTTGGAAACTGATCCGGTTTCATTTAATACGATACCGCCAAATGCTGACCCAAGTGCAATACCAATTTGCAAGGCAGAATTATTAAAGCTTTGCTGAATGTCGGATGTAGCAGGGTCTGTTTGAATTAAATAGCTTTGTTGTGGTGGTGCCAAACTCCAGCTTAATGCTGCCCAAACCATCATGATCGGTATAAATAGGATAAGCGAAAAAGTTGTTAATGGTAATAAAAATAACACGAATGCAAATGAGCTGATTACCACGATGATGCTTTTTTGAGCGCCGATTGAATCAGAAAGAATTCCTCCAAACGCTCCTCCACTTACGGCTGCAAACCCTAATAGTAAATAACAAATACTGATCCAATTTGAATTCAGATGAAGTTCTGTTTCTAAAAACGGAGTGAAATAGGCATAAATCGTATAATGCCCTGCTAGCATAAACATTGTTGCAAGGTGGGCACTACCTATTTTCATACTGGCAACTGCTTTTATCTGTTGTAAAAGTGGAATCGTGTTTTCTCCAGGAATTCGCTCTAAGAAGATTCCAATAAGAACAATGGAGCCAATGGATAAAATGGCAATTCCAAGGAAAATGATGCGCCAGCCGAATGCATTGGAAATGAGGATTCCAAGTGGTACACCCATCACAAGTGATGAACTAATTCCCATATAGATGAGCCCCAAAGCCTTTGCACGGTGGGTCGGAGCAACAATCTTAGCTGCGATGGTTAACGAAAGTACAACGATCAGTGCTGTACTCATCGCAGTCAAGACTCTTGCGATCATCATAAAGGTAAAGCTTGAACTAAAATAAGTCATAATATTTCCTGTAAAGAACACAAACAAGGAAATAAGATATACCTTTTTTCGCTCGATTTTGCTAGTTAGAACAAGTAATACAGGACCGGCAATAGCATAAATAAGGGCAAATACAGAAATGAGTTGTCCGGCAGTGCTTAATGAGATGTTAAAATCGTTAGCAATGGCAGGGAGTATTCCTCCTACAATTAATTCAACAAGTCCAACTGCGACAGTGGATAAGGCGAGTATAAAAACTTTTATGTTCATAGCTATCTATCCTCTCTTATTAAGTGTTTTTTTGGGAAATAAAAAAATCCTAATTACAGAAAACGAAACATTCATTTTCTGTAATCAGGATTTTAAGGTTCCTGGTAGAGACCCTCCAGCCATATTCTAGAGGTTATACAGGTGTATAATTTATTTGGTTTGATCTTACTTTGAAGAGTGTACTAGATTTTACATTATTTTTCAAGGATGAAAGGTTTCTTGGGAATATTCTGACATTTATCATAGAAGTAAAAAGTGTAGATATCCATTCAATCTACACTGAAATTCCGGTATAATTTTACATTAAAGGGGGTGCTACTAGGTGGAGAATCATATAAGATTGTCCGGGACTTCTTCTACTCATGCAAAGCCTATTATTGGAAAGGCGATACTTTGCATGGGGCGAAACATTTACCTTTATCGCTGAGCAAGCTTTTCTAATATTTTGGCTTTGCACCTTATTTTTCAACAAATCAAAATAAGGGAGCGGGCAAAATTGACATATATTAATGCAACCAAAGTTTTACCTGAGAAGCTAATTGTAGAAATTCAAAAGTATATCCAAGGGGAAACGCTGTACATTCCTAAGCAGGAAACAGAGTATCGGAAATGGGGAAGTTCAAGCGGTGGGAGACAAATGCTTGATCGTCGTAATGCTGCAATAAAAAAATCTTTTTCAGGTGGACATAGTATTCAGCAACTAGCTAATGAATATTACCTTTCACCCGAATCTATTAAGAAGATTGTTTATTCAAATAAAAAGTAAGAGAAGAGCACTGGTGAGTATCCATCATCAGTGCTCTTTTAGGTAAAAAACATTTCTAAGTCAATTTCTCCATTTTAGAAGTCGTCTTTCTTCTTTAAAATAAACATAAGAGAATTGATAGGAGAGTTATGTTATGACTGAAAAATTCATTAGAAATGAACAGTTCAATTTTATTAAAAAACAGATTGCTTTGATAAAGGATATTTCCAAAAGGAATGTACCGCAAAGTGTCATGAGGGCTGAAATTGATCTAGCCAATGCAAAAATCTTAGACAACATCCCAAATGCTACATACGAGCAACAGAATATGTTAGATCTTTCGAGTCTAAAAACAGATATCGAGTATGATCAATATATCCAACATCTTTCATCATTTGTGATTCCTTTTCCGAAAATTAACGAACAACAATTGAAAAAAATGTTTCCGAAGAATAAGAAATTAAAGCTGCCGGATTTATCATTAATAGACCATAGTAAGCTGACTTATTTGAGTTGGAACGATCTTGGTTCAAATAAAAAATTTATCGTTTATGAGCTTGATGGAAACATGGTCGGTATAGAATGTAAAGTTAAATCGGCAAGTACGTCTAATTATTGTTCCGTCTGTCATTCTGTAGGTGAGGTTGTCTTTTTTTCTACTATTACAAAAGCAAGAAAATCTAAAAATCCAGACTATTATAGATCCATAGGCAATCTTATTTGCGCGGATAGCAGTGAATGTAATAAAAAAATAACGAATGTTGAGTATTTAACAACTATTTTAAAAGAATCATTAGGAATGTAAATGTTAGCAGGCATGTTCACATAGTGAAACATACCTGCTATCTTTATTTTTATACCTCAACCTCATTCATCTGAACTTTTCCTTTTTCCCATTTCACAAACATTTCCAGAAAGATAGACAATAATACTCCCATAATAAATCCATTTGAAACCAACGGTCGAATCAGACTAGGTAATGTATTGAAAATTTCCGCATCCATATTCATAATGCATACTCCTACCAAAACCGGAACGGCTAAACGATGGATGGTGATTGAGTTGAACGTTTGATTTTGAATACTTCTTAATGAAGTTCCGAACAACTGAAAGTATGCAACAAACAGAACAGCATTACCGACTGTAACCGGTAGAGTAGCTAGTAGGCCTCCTAAGAACGGAACACTTCCTAATAGTACCATCAATCCCCCGCCAATCAGATACGGTCGAAGTTGAAAAATTCGTGTACTTTCCAGGAATCCAATTGATGAGGCAAAGGGTGCATAAGGAACTAAACCAAATAACGCTGAAACGATTGAATAGGCTCCATTTAGCAAATAAGAACGATCCAAACGGCTTTGGGAAAATGTATCATGAAACAAGCCAGAGGCCGTGGATACTGATGCAATTGTATTACTTAAATTGATCAAGCTTGCTAGAAAGGTAATGGCAATAATCCCAATATTAAGATTTGGGGTGCCGAGTGGGAACAGATGTAAGCCAGAGCCTGACGATTGCGTGATCGTGCTTTGTTCTGCTGGAAATAGAATGATGTAAAAGATCCAGCCAACGACAATTCCAATTAATATAGCAAAATTACTAATTACAGTCTTTCCTTTGATTTTGATCAAACATACTAATAGAACAACTCCAAGTGAAAACAAGCTAACTGGAACATCCAGTTTCCCTTCAGGAGTGAACTTTAACATCCCTTTAAAGAATATAAGAATTAATTGAAAGGTTAAGAGAAACAAGTAAACACTCATAACCATCGGTGTAAATACTTTTTGAATATAAGAAATAAGTCGTAAAGACCCAAAAATTAATACGACAACTCCAGCAAGCAGCATACCACTTGCAATTCCGCCACCAATTGTTTGAAGACTTGTTCCGGTTGATGAGGCAATCACACATAAGTTAAGCATCAAGCCCCACATGATACCAGAATGTCCTTCCATCAAAGGATAGCGGTGTCCGACCAGCCCTTGTAATAAACAGGCAATCCCTGTGAAAATAAGTGAACTACGGAGAATAACAGAGATTTCACTGTAAGGCAGATCAAATGCAGTACCAATAGAAATTGGGACAACAACGGTATTAGCAAAAATAAAAAACAACCATTGCAAGGATGCAAAGATTGTTGCAGATGATGATAGATTTTTCATTTCATACCCGTCCTTCTTTTCATCCTAGATGTATAATGTGAAATTATATCAACAAAACAATACTATTTTACCTCTAATGAGTGAAAAGGGAAAGGTACTACTATTGGAAGAAAGATAATTCTTTGTGGATAATTATGGTATATTTAAGATGTTCATAAGGTTACATATCTATATGAGCAGTAAGTCTAATGTTTGCTATGTAAGAAAATGAGGTGTAAGAATGAAAAGAACAGAGAAAGAATTTCTTAGTCAAAAAGTTAAATATATCATACGGTCTGCTGATCAAAAAGATGCTAAAAGCCTCTCTGAAATTCGCGTCAAGATTGATGGAGAAACAGAAAATATGGATAGAGAAAGTGGAGAAGCATTTATAGATGAAGAAGGATTTAAGCAAATCATTAAAGATGATACAGAATCAGAAAGAAATCTTTTTTTAGTTGCAGAAATAAAAGGGGAAATTGTAGGATTTTCAAGATGTGAGGGAAATAAATTAAAGAGAACTTTGCATAAAGTTGAATTTGGAGTTTGTGTATTAAAGGAATATTGGGGAAATGGAATTGGTCAAAACCTTTTAAAAGAATCGATTCTTTGGTCAGAGGCAAACGGAATTAAGAAAATAAGTTTGAGTGTTCTTGAAAAAAATCAAAAGGCGATAAAACTGTATGAAAAATATGGCTTCGAGGTAGAAGGAGTTCTAAAAAATGACAAATTTTTATCTGATGGAAAGTATTATCATACAGTTTTAATGGGCAGATTTTATAAGTGAATAAATATCTATGCGCATATTTTGATCTACTTAATTAAATATAGAATTAATAATCAATTAACATTAGCTAAATAAAAGTATGCTACCTTTAAATTGTAACGATAGCTACACCAATATTCTACTTAAGGATAGGATGTGTTAGATAAATGGTTACTAAAGTTAGCATAAGTTTTTTACTTGTCATGATTCATTTCTACTTGGTATAAGCAGCATGTATACGGTAAAATCATCATTTATATACTAGCTGTCAGCTACTAATATGAAAACCTTACCCGCAAAACTGCAAGAACCAGCACAAATAGGCACTATCCATGTATATGGATGAGCGCTATTTTAATGCTTTATGATTAACCGTTCAACCAAAATATAAGCAGGTATAGAGTAATAGTGTTTTGTTTAACGATCAAGACGCACGATCTCCGCATCGGGATTTGATTGATATACTATTAAATCTTTTATCATTTGCGCGCCAATCATACTATAAACAGTTCCATTTCCACCATATCCAAGACAGTAAAAGACCCTATCATTTTTGGGATGCTGCCCAATAAACGGCAGACCGTCAACTGATTCCCCAAATTTCGCAACCCATGCATGAGAAACATCTACATTATATTGAGGAAAATGCTCTTTTATCTTTTGAAGCAGCAATTTACTATGCTTCTCTATGATTGATTTACTTGAAGGTACTTCATTTATTTTTTCATCTAGTCCTCCGGCAATAATTCTTCCATCCTTCGTTGTACGCATATAAAAATAAGGTCGTTTCGTTTCCCATATTAAGCAGTTTTCCGTCCAGTTTGGGAAAGCAGGTAAGGGTGTTGTTGCTATTGCATACGTCCGGTTTAATTTCCCCCCGATCTTTTTAGCAAACGGGATTGACTCATAGCCAGTTGAATAAATCACCTTTTTTGCAGCTATTTTACCGGTCTCAGATTGAAAATACATATATTCTTCATCAGATCCTATTTCCTGTAATTCTGTCTCCTCATAGATACGAACACCTTTTTGATGTGCATTCTTAATAATAGTATGAATAAATTTAAATGGATTTACTTCTGCATCCCCTTTGGTTAATAGCGCCGCAGGTTTTTCAAATGAGAACATTTTCTTTATTGCGTTTTTATCTAAGTAGTCTACATCAAATTGATGCTTCTTAAGTGCATCATATTCTTTTTGAAGCTTTGGGACATCTTCTTCAGAACTAGCATAATAGAGGCTATCTCTACGAATAAAATCGACAGGATCAGCAAGTTCATTTGCCACTACTTCTAGGTCATCTACTGCCTTCACACAAAGTTTATAAAATCGAACCGCTTTTTCCTCCCCTAGTTTTTCAATAAATTCATGAAGCATCTTATCGTTTGCATACTGTAATAAACCTGTATTAGCCGTTGAACTCCCACTTCCAATCGTTTCCTTTTCAACTAATACTGTTTTTATAGGTAGCTTTGATAGAGTGTGGGCACACAAAGCGCCTGACATTCCTCCACCAACAATTAAAACATCACAAGTTATTACTTCATTAAGCTGTTTATACTTTGATATGTGTTTATAGGTTTCCGGCCAATATAGGTCCCCATTATATAATTTCATATTCATGCCTCCTAGTAGCTATAAAAGACTAATACCCATTTTTAGTTAGAGTAGAACATTGAAAACATACAGAATATCAGATTAAATATGTGATTAATAAAATTTCATCAGTTTGGGAAAGGTAAAAAAAATGAGGGATAGGAGGCTTTAGGATGGCTAGTTCAGCTCGGGTACCAATTACATCTTCGGAATTAGGGAATTTATGGATGACATATCAAGAAAAAACAATGATTATGAGATTTCTGGAATACTTTCTTGAGCATGCGGATAATGAGGAAGCAAGAACGATTCTACAAAATTATTATGAACGTGCAGATAAAAGTGTTGAGACTCTAAAAAAATTTTTTCAAGAGGAAGGCGCAGTCATTCCAAATGGCTTTACTGTTGAAGACGTGAATAAAGGGGTTCCAAAACTATTCAATTTTATGTATGACCTTATGTATTTACATATGATGGCTAAAATAGATACGAATCTTTACGCACTTTATTCAACAATGTCTTACCGGCAGGATATTAGGCAATTTTTTAGACGTTTAACTGCAGAAGCACAAGAGGTATATGATCAAACAACAGAGGCTTTGCTAGAAACCGGGGTTCTTTCTCGACCTCCTTATGTATCAATGCCAAAAGAAGTAAAGTATGTCAATGATAAAAAATATATGGCAGGATTAAACTGGCTTAGTAATGAAAGATCTTTAAATACAATAGAAATTTCTCTTATCCATCATGCCATTGAGACAAACCTGACAGGGATGCAATTGATGATTGGTTTTGCACAAGTAGCAAATAATCAACAGGTAAGAAATCATTTTATTAAAGGCATGGAGCTTTCTAAAAAAGTCGAAACATCGCTGGGTGAATTTTTACGTCAAGATTTTATCGAACCACCTGCAACTTATGCTGGAAAAGCGACTGATTCTACAATCGCTCCATTCTCAGATAAATTAATGCTTTATAATACTAGCTTATTAACGACTTTTGGGCTCGGAAGTAATGCACTTGGCGGTGCGTTTAGTTTACGCACAGATTTACCAGCTAAAATGGCGCTCCTTTCGAAAGATATTCTTGATTTTGCAAAACAAGGTGGAAAAATTATGTTGAAAAACGGTTGGATGGAAGAACCTCCTATGATTGAAGATCGAAACCAATTGACAAAAAGATAAGAATGTTTGTAATACCTTACATAGAAATTTCTTTTATAAAGGGCGCTATCCATAAACAAGGGATCAGCGCTATTTTCATTTACAAACCATAATCCTGTTAACGATTAGATATGATGTACTCTTTTATCCATTGGCATTAATTTTAAATTAAATATTAAATTACTGTAAATATTGTAAAAAATAATCCGATATAAATAGTGTTGAAAATGGTTACATAAATTAGGTTTAGATAGGAGTATTAGGTTTATGAAGAAGCTAAGAAATTTAAAAATAGGCTGGAAGTATAGCCTTGCATTAATTTTTTCTATTATTCTCTTTGGTATTTCTGCATTTTTTATTTATGGTCAAATGCAAGATATATCAGCGCAACTAAATTTACTTGATAAAAGCGGAGATCGGGCTATAAAAACAACAGAGATGGCATCGCTTTTTAGAGGTAAGGATATCCGAATTGCCGACTATATTATGAATCCTGATGAAAAATACATAGAAGAGTTTAAAGAGAGACAAGAGAAATTTAATGCTCTACAAGATGAGCTGTCGAAATCAATTGATACGAAAGAAGAAGAGCTATATTTTAATGTTATTGCAAAAAATGACAAAGAAGTAAATGATCTTTTTCTTAATACTATTGTCCCAGCGATCAAAAGTGGAGAGACTGATAATATCAAGTTTAATAGAGAATCAACACAGGTACTAAGAAGTAACACCGTTAAAAACCTGGATGAGTTAAAAAGCATGATCAATAACCAACGAGACCTGGCTGTTCAAAATACTAAAGAGAGCATTAAACAGTCGATCATCACGCTAATTATTTCAATTTCCGCTTCCATCTTATTAGGGTTTAGTATAGTGCTAATTGTCAACCGTGCAGTACAAAAATCATTAAATAAGGTCATTTCTATGGCTAGAGAAATTTCAGACGGAAATCTACAAATTGAAGCAAGTGATTATGATGGTAAAGATGAAATTGGTCAATTAAGCTTAGCTATGAATAATATGCTTTCTAATTTGCGGGAAATGATTCAACAAATTTCAAACGTGTCAGGAACGGTTTCAAGCCAAAGTGAAGAACTAACACAAGCAGCTAACGAAGTAAAGGACGGAAGCAATCAGGTAGCATCAACCATGCAGGAATTATCGTCAGGATCTGAATCACAAGCACATGCTTCAACTGAACTAGCAGAAACGATGACTACTTTTGTTGATAAAATTAAAGAATCAAACTCTTTTGGAGAAAAAATTGTCCTTTCATCAGTATCAGCGCAAGATTTAACAGAAGAAGGCAGTCGTCTTATGGCATCTTCAATTGATCAAATGAATAAAATTAACAACATTGTCAAAGCATCTGTTGAAAAAATGAAAAACTTAGATAAACAGTCTAAAGAAATTTCTAATTTAGTCGGTGTTATCCAGTCTATTGCTGAACAAACGAATCTACTTGCATTAAATGCTGCTATTGAGGCTGCCAGAGCAGGAGAACATGGAAAAGGTTTTGCTGTTGTAGCAAGTGAAGTACGAAAATTAGCTGAACAAGTATCTGCTTCCGTATCTGATATTACAGGTATTGTTCATAACATCCAAGTGGATTCATATGCGGTAGTCAGCTCGTTGGAGGAAGGGTACTCTGAAGTTGAAAAAGGAACAATGGGCATAGAAACCACCGGGAAAACATTCGAAACTATCCACATTTCAATCTCTGAAGTAGTAGACAAAATTCAAGGTGTGGCGATGCGTTTATATGAAATTGATCAGGAATGCATCAAAATGAACAATTCCATTGATGATATAGCTTCCGTTTCAGAGGAATCTGCTGCCGGAATTGAACAAACAGCAGCCTCTGTTCAACAAACGAGCAGCTCTATGGAAGAAATCGCTGGAAGTGCAGAACAGCTCTCCAGTCTTTCGGAAGATCTGAATCACCTTATTAAAAGATTTAAACTATAACTGAAAAAAGGTGTTTGAAAGGAGGTTGCCATTGGCAGCCTCTTTCTGTCCTTAATTAGTATTATTCCAACTATTTAGGATGAAACTTCTTGGTGGGGAGATTCGTATTTAATGGTAGCAATAAATTGCCATGAACTTATCTTATAATCTTGAGGAGGAATTGGTATGTCAACTTCCTGGAAATGGCCTAAAATTCACATTCAAAAAACAAAAAGTGAATGGACCTGGGATATAATTGGCTATGCTTCTTACTTAGGTTCTGTACTCTTTTTAATGATCGTTTGGAATATGCTCCCGGATGAGGTTCCGGCACATTATAATGCCATGGGAGAAGTTGATCGTTGGGGATCAAAATGGGAAATGGTGATTTTACCTATTGTCGGGGCATTTTTGTTAGTTACCATGCAGATAGTAGAAAAATATCCTGAAGTGCACAATTATCCTGCGCGCTTAAATGAATCGAATGCAGAAAAGTTTTATTTATCAAGTCGAAAACTAGTTAATCAACTGAAGAATATATGTTTAATTCTTTTTGCGTTTATTATTTTTGAATCAGCTTCTATTGCGTTAGACTGGGGAAGTGGCTTTAGTATATGGTTTTTACCGCTCACTCTTTTAGGTACTGGTGTTCCAATAATAGTAGGAATAATGAAGCAAAGAAAGATTAAATAGATTAACTGTTTTTCGTTAAATTTGATGGAGCTGTAATAGGAGTGATCATAGGGATTATAGCCCATGTAAATGAGTGGTTAGGTTAGAAAAAAGATAGAGCTTCACTAGTGATCTGTCTATCTTTTTTCTACTAATAATCAATTACTTTGTATGGTACCCTTTCTCACCAAAAGGCTGAACCTGTTCCAGCCACTTTTCCTCCAGAAGGGCTAAAGCCTCTTTTTCATTAAAATAAGGTTCATCCTTCTTTTTCAGTTTTTCTAAAATTGTAAATGTGAATGCATCCTTTCCGAATGCATTCCATTCATTTTGGAGTTGTTTATTTGGTATGAAACTATTTGTTTCTAACATAAATTTTTTACCATTTAAACTTTTTAAATTTCTTGTACTTGCGATAAAGACTTTGTTATTTTTTTCGTTTTTTATTTGATAAACACCTGCCTCAACTGGTGTTTCTTTAAATTGATGTTTTAATTCTTTTTTTCGATCCATTAAATTACCCCCTTATTTTTTTACCCAATACTGACTTCCGTCTGACTTACGGTTAATAAAACCATATTCGATTAAATATCTTCTAATTAAGGCATAGTCTTCATAAAAGTATTTTAATGTCTGATTGAGCTCTTTTTCTTTGTAGATATGTTCCGCCTCTAATGCACCGGCAATTTCTCTTAGAACAATTAGCCTTTGTTTTTCTTTTGGTGGGAATTTACTAATAGGCTTTCGCGTTCCCTGTGGGAAGTATTTCTTTATTATTTTCTCTTGTTCATCCTCTGTAATATTGTATCTGTCATCTACCATTGTGGCTGTTTTATGGACCGGTAAAAAGGCAGGTGCAAACTCATCTTTTTCCTTGAGTAACTCCATCATGGCTAAAAACGTCTTTGCTTGTCGTTCCTTTTCCTTTAAGGCAAACCGGTGCTGGCGAATGGTTGAGGTACTTCCAATTTCAAGTTCATTTTGAATATCTTTGTCATTTTTCCCTTGATAAAAAAGCTGTAAAAGACGCTTTTGATGGTCGGTAAGACCGGTAAGTTTTTTGTCCATTCCGATTAAATAATCAAAAACACTACTGTGAGTGCTTTCAATATGGACCCTCATAAATCTTTCTGCCTCGTAAAGTCTATTTTCGTATGGATAAATAATCCCTTTTTCTATCTTCTTCTCGCATAATAAACAAGTATAAGAGTCCTTATTTTCAATATATCCTTGCTTTAGTTCCTCAAGAGTTGCTTCCCAAAACATGCTGGATATTTCCATATGCATACACTTCCTAACAGTGAGATATAAACCGAAATATAATTTGTTTATTTAATTTATAAACATATTATTACAATGTTTATTTTGTGTCAATCGTACTTATAAACATTTTGGTGATTTGTTTATAAATTACTTAGCAGAAATAAAATTTTGTTTATGATAAGCAATCATGTATCACAGAAAATAGTTTTAAAAAGACTTCGCTCAAATTGACTACTATTTAGGATCGCTATATAATTTATATATGAGGTGAAGACTTGATGAAATCACGTGACCAGCAGCTGGAACAATTTGTTGATTTTTTTCAAGCGATTGGTCGGTCTATGAAGAGAAATCAGAGAAGTAATCAAAAGGCAACAGAGATGACGAAGACTCAATGGCTTATTCTTCGCTTCCTTTGGAAACACGATAGGTGTTCAATTGGTCAACTTGCAGAACAGTTGGAAGTTCGTTCAAGTTCCATGTCTCAAATGATTGATCGCTTAGAGTTAGCAGGAATGGTTTCTCGGGAACCGAATCAACATGACGCAAGAACCAAAGTTGTGACCTTAACAGAAACAGGTAGAGAATCTATTACGAAAATGAAAGACGCTCAAGTAGAATTGCTTGCCGGTCCGTTCAATCAGCTAACTTTTGAAGAACAAGAAACACTCGTAAACATTTTAAAAAAGATGGCATACAATCTTAATCAGAAGGAAGATTAATGAATTTTCATTTAGGAGGGCTTTTTCTTGAATACACTAGAAATCATTCATTCCCGTCGTACCATCAAAAGTTTTAAATCAGATTCAATTAGTCAGGAGCAATTGAATAAATGGCTTCAAGCAGGGACAATGGCGCCGAACCATAAAATGACAGAACCTTGGGAAGTGCTTGTTGTTGGAAAAGAGACAAGGGGAAAAATAAATCATAAAGCTGACTTTTTTGGTGCACCCGTTGTTCTAGCCGTATTATCTAAGCATGGTGCAACCGAAATCGAAACATATGAAAATTTAATTACAACAGCTTGTTTCGTTCAAAATTTTAATTTAGCGGCATGGGAAGATGGAGCAGGAACATTCTGGTCATCCGTTGGAAATGCTCAAAAAAACCGTGAAATCTTAGGTGTATCTGACGATTATAATGTTGTCGGAGTACTTGGGGTAGGATATCCGGAAGAAATCAATGCACCAAAAGACAGAGCACCAATTCAAGAGAAAATAAAATACTTACCATAAAAAAGGGACGAGGGAAAACCTCGTCCTTTTGCTATATTTATGTTTAATAGGGATATGGAAAGTAAGAATAATTCTGAGGCTTCAGATAGCGCCAGTCATGTTGATTCCTAAATTGTGGTGATGTGTTAGAGCGATTTTGTGGTTTTTTACAATTTTTAGTAGGACCAATGAACGTGGATGGTGTAACAGGTTTGATGGCTTCCTTCCATTTGTTTTCATCCATACAGTAGGTGTGAGCCATAATATTTGGTGGTGTTAATGTTAAAAGATCTGAGCCAAGGATAACTTCCGGTGTTTTTGCATCAAAAATAGCAAGCAAGTGAGTATTGTCTACTGTAGCTACCTCATAATGCCACCATGCTTTAGGGACATTTGCTACTTGACCAGGTGTAATAGGGAAATTTTGAATCTGCTTTGTATTTGGGTTCAAAATGGAGACAACAGCTGCACCGGAAATACAATAAACAAGCTCAGCTGCATTTTGGTGATAATGTGGTTCAACTACATTATTTGCACTAAGAAAGATATCAAGTAATGAAACATTTTTAAGAGTGTTTAATTGCTGCACTCCTAAAATATTAATGTAATTGTTTTTATCTTTTTGCATAAGTGGACTTTTATTCATATCAAAAGTGAATTGTGCTGTTTCTGTATTTAAGGCCATTTTTTTCATCCTCCCATTTATATGTTTAACCCAATTTATGTTGAAACATGAAATAAGGTGAAGGAACGAGGGGACAGGTACCTCGTCCCAGAGAAAACTGGGACAAGGTACCTGTCCCCCTGTTTCTGTGCTATGATTAGACAGGGAATAAGAAACCGTTCCTACCTACCATTTCCATTAGGGGGGATTTTTGTTACAATATTTTCTTTAGGAGCATTGCTTGCCGGAAAGATCGGGTTATGTTCTTTAAAAAAGTATGAAGTAGGTGCTTTTTATGATAAATGTAGTTGGGATTACATATGAAAATCAGATAGAAAAGAATCTCTCAATACATGACGCAGATTTTGATAAATATAAGTGGTTTTGGGTGGATTTTCATGAGCCTAATGATGATGAGATCAAGCATCTTGCGTACACATTCCGTTTTCATCCATTGGCGATTGAAGATTGTATACAAAGAAATCAACGGCCAAAGCTGGATTATTATGATGATCATAGCTTTTATGTCACCCATATTGTAAGAGAACAAAATGATGAAATATATAAAGAGGAAATTGACTTTTTTGTTGGTGAAAAATTTATTGTGACAGTTCATCGATTGTCAGCGAAAGAAGTAGCACAGGTCTGGGACAGATTATTAGAACAAAAGAATACGGAGAAATGGGATAGCTTCTATGTGTTCTATCAAATTTTAGACAAGATTGTAGACAATTATTTTCCGCTTATTTATAAGATAGAAGACCGACTGGATAAAATTGAAGATAACACACAAAACAAATCAATGACGGTTTTAATGAATGAGTTATTTGATACAAGACATATGCTGTTAAACTTAAGACATAGCGTGCATCCAATGCGGGATTTACTTTATAGGATGCTAAATTCGCATCATTTAATTGGGATAAGAGAAAGAAGAGAGTATTTTTCTGATATTTACGACCATCTTTTGAAATTATCAGAAATGGTTATGTCAAATAGAGAAATAACGGCAGATATACGAGACAGCTATCTCTCGTTAAACTCGCATCAAACAAATAATGTGATGAAGGTTCTCACGATTATTACTTCTATCTTTGCCCCTTTAACATTTATCGCAGGAATTTACGGTATGAATTTTGAGAATATGCCAGAGTTAACATGGGATTATGGCTACTTTATATCATTAGGCTTAATGTTAGTAATAGGAATTTTAATGTTCTTGTGGTTCAAGAGCAAAGGTTGGTTTAAATAACGAGTATATTAAAAAATTGAACAAATGAAGGAGAAATTATGGAAAATTGGTTAATGTCAGTTATGGAGAATTATGGGTATGTAGGGATTATGTTACTAATTGCTTTAGAGAATATCTTTCCTCCAATTCCCTCAGAAGTGATTTTAACTTTTGGCGGTTTCATGACCACCACAACGAATTTATCAATTGTTGGAGTTGTCATCGCCTCGACAATTGGTTCTGTTGTAGGAGCTGGTGTGCTTTATTTTATCGGGTTACAGCTTGATGTAGAAAGGCTCGATAAAATAGTGGATAAATGGGGCCATATATTACGTTTGACAAAAAAAGATGTTCATAAAGCTGATGCATGGTTTGATAAGTATGGCCCTTGGACAGTTTTCTTTTGTCGTTTTGTCCCGTTAATTCGCAGTCTCATTTCGATTCCTGCCGGGATGTCTAATATGAAGTTGGGTTTATTTTTTGTTTTGACAACATTTGGAACCCTTATTTGGAATATCGTCTTAGTCTACCTGGGTGCTTCGGTTGGGGGATCATGGGAAGTAATTGTTGAAAAAATGGAGATTTACTCAGACGTCGTGTATGTAGTTTTGGCTCTATTAGCGGTTGCTTTTGTTATTTTCTATATTAAAACAAGAAGAAAGAAGTAATTTTCACTTGGAAAAATGAAGAATAGTTGAGTGACTAAAAAGTCTGTAGTTCAGGACTTTCTGGTCACTCTTTTTATTTTCGATATGTGTTTAATTTATTCTGAAAAATCTGTTGAGCAGCTATTGGCTGTGTAGCAGGAACAGGCCCCCAAGGACAACCCGCAAAAATTAGTAATGTTTTCAAGTAAGTTAACAAATACTAGACAAGACTACCTTAAGTTTATTCTATCTAGAAGGGAAAGATGAAGAGATATGTGGGGGGAAAGGAAAGTTGCACGTAGAGCTGCATCAAGAATTGTGTTCATCTACATATGTATAAGCATTTCATGGATTTTTATTTCTGATTATGCATTGAATAACTTTCCTATCTTGGAGTCAAATTGGATAGAAATTATAAAAGGTAGTTTGTTTATCTTGGTTAGTGCGTTCATTTTCTACTATTTTATACAAAAGGGAATTGAAGAAACGCTAAAGGTTGAAGGAAAGTATAGGCTTATCGTTGAAAATGTATCGGATTTAATTGCCATAGTGGATAGGAATGGAATCATTGAATATACTTCTCCTTCTCATGAATTTATTTTTGGGTTTACACAAGAGGAATTAACAGGGAAGTCTGTTTTCGATTTTCTAAAGAAAGAAGATAGAGCCCAAATTAAAAATAGACTTCTTATTAATGAGAAAGTAAGAGTGCCTGTTGAAATAAACTTACAACACAAAGAGGGGCATTTAGTTTTAGTTGAATGTAAAGCAGTACCTATTTTAGATAAAGGTGGTGTAGTTGAACGCAACATTCTTTTTTCCAGAGATATCACAGAAAGAAAGAATGCGGAGAAAGAGCTGATGGAAAGTGAAGAACGTTATCGAAAACTTGTTGAATATTCTCCGGAAACGACCCTTATTCATATGAACGGAATAATAATCTATGTCAATCAGGCAGGATTAGATTTAATAGGTGCCGGTCATGTTAATCAAATTATCGGTAAAGATGTGCTTGAATTTATTCCAAAAGAGGACACAGAATATGCAAAAATGCAGATGGGAAAAATTCAAGAAGGAGTATCTGAAATCAGTGAGTATAAAATTATTCGTTTAGATGGTAAAGTTATTTATTGTGAACTCCTGGGATTTGTCACAACCTATAAAGGGGAAAATGCTGTACAGGTTATTGTAAGGGATGTGACGGAAAGAAAGAAGGCGGCTGAACAAGTTGAATTTTTGGCATATCATGACTCATTAACTGGTATACCGAACCGAAATTCCTTGTACGAACACCTTGATGAATTGATCTTATGTAATGATGATAAAAGCCAAATGAGTGCAGTAATGTTTCTTGATTTGGATCGATTTAAAATGATCAACGACACGTTTGGCCATAGTGTTGGAGATATTCTATTAAAGCAAGTAACCATAAGACTTAATAGTTGCCTTAAAGAAGGAGAAACACTTTACCGTTATGGTGGAGATGAATATGTTATTATTATGCAACACACTGAACATCGTATGATAAAACAGTTAGCAGAAAATCTCATACATATATTGACCACGCCATTTATTATTCAAGATAGGCAAATGTTTATTTCTACAAGTATAGGAATAAGTCTCTATCCAAATGATGGAGATAATGTAGAAGCCCTAATTCAAAACGCAGATACGGCAATGTATTATGCAAAAGAGAAGGGGAAAAATGATTATCATTTTTATACAGATACCCTGCATCTTATTAATAACAGAAAAATGGAAATTGAAAATGGGATTCGAAGAGCAATTGATCGTAAAGAATTTGCCCTGTACTATCAACCACAAGTTGATCTTAATACAAGAAGGATAGATGGATTAGAAGTTTTAATTCGTTGGAAACATCCTGAATATGGATTTATATCCCCAATGGAGTTTATACCAATTGCAGAAGAAACTGGACTCATATCGCTAATTGGCAATTGGGTGCTTGAGACAGCTTGTCATCAATATAAACAGTGGTTAAAAATAGGGATTCCCTTGCAGAGAATTGCAGTAAATGTTTCATCAAGACAATTTAAGGACAAAACATTTCTGAAAGCTGTTCGTGATATTTTACATGAGACAAAGCTTGATCCAAGTTACCTGGAACTAGAAATAACAGAAAGTGTTACACAACAGGTTGAAGAAGCAACGATCATTATGAAAGAGTTAAAGAAACTAGGTGTTCATCTTTCTATCGATGATTTCGGTACAGGTTATTCATCTCTTAATTATTTGAGACAATTTCCTATAGATAAATTGAAAATAGATAAATCATTCGTAGGTGAAATAAATAATCATATTCAAGGTAAAGCGATTGTTCGTACAATTATTGAATTAGGAAATAACTTGGGTTTTAAGGTCATTGCTGAGGGTATAGAAAATGAACAACAACTATCCTTCTTACAAGAAAACAATTGTCACTTTGGTCAAGGATATTTCTTTAGTAAACCATTGCCTTCAGAAGAAATAGGAAGGTTATTGATGAGAGGGACTTTATAAATGACGATCAATGATCAAGGTTAGCATACTATATCTTATTTATACAATCCTTGCTTTTTAATCAACCGAATAAAATAACTTTGATTTTTGGAATCCACTTCAATGGCAATTTCCAGCATTTTTCAGTACATAGACGATAGGAATATGGAATTTCTAAAGGAGTCGTTAAGCAGGGTGAGGAAAGAACCTGCTTTTTTAGGGACAAGGGACAGGGAACCTGTCCCTGTGGACCTTACTTTTATAAATTTTTCTAATTGTTTTGGCAAACAATAGAAAGAGCTATTAATTTTTGAGGTGATAAATGTGAATTTTTTATGGGGAGTATTTGGGATTGTTGTTGTTTTAGGGATAGCATTTCTATTATCGAGCAAAAAGGGGGCAATTAATTACCGAACGATTGCCGTAGGTTTAGCCATACAGATTTTATTTGCATTTATTGTATTGAAATGGCAAGCTGGACGAACTGCTTTAGAATGGTTAACGATGGGAGTTCAAAATATTATTAATTATGCAAGTGAAGGGCTTACGTTTGTATTTGGACCATTAGCTAATGCTGATTCTGCATTAGGGTTTATCTTTGCGTTTCAAGTTTTGAGTATTATTATCTTCTTTTCTTCTTTAATCTCAGTCCTTTATTATTTAGGAATTATGCAGTGGTTTATTAAAATAATTGGCGGAGGATTATCAAAGCTGTTAGGTACAAGTAAAGCTGAGTCAATGTCTGCTGCTGCAAATATATTTGTAGGACAAACTGAGGCGCCGCTTGTTATTCGTCCATTTATAGAAAAAATGACAAAATCAGAGTTGTTTGCAGTTATGACAGGTGGATTAGCTTCGGTGGCAGGCTCTGTGCTTGTTGGTTACTCTCTATTAGGAGTTCCCCTCGAATATTTATTAGCTGCTAGTTTTATGGCGGCTCCGGCAGGCTTAGTTTTAGCTAAACTTATGATGCCGGAAACTGAACAACCAGAAACGGCAAAATCATTAAAAATGGAAAAAGATAAAGAAGCAGTAAATGTCATTGATGCTGCTGCACGTGGTGCCGGAGACGGATTAAGTCTTGCTTTAAATGTAGGAGCTATGTTAATTGCGTTTATTGCTTTAATTGCTTTAATCAACGGCATACTAGGTGGAATCGGTGGACTTTTCGGATATGAGGCTTTATCTCTTGAAGGAATATTAGGATTTGTATTTTCACCAATTGCATTCGCAATCGGTGTACCATGGTCTGAAGCCGTTATGGCTGGAAGCTTCATTGGTCAAAAATTAGTGTTAAATGAATTTGTTGCATATTCTTCCTTTGCACCGCAAATAGAAGAACTAACACCTAAAACAGTCATGGTTGTCAGCTTTGCTCTTTGCGGCTTTGCAAATTTAAGTTCAATGGCCATTCTTTTAGGCGGGTTAGGCGGACTTGCTCCAAGTCGTCGCCCAGATATTGCAAAGCTCGGAATTCGGGCAGTTGCTGCCGGGATGTTAGCTTCCTTATTAAGTGCTGCGGTTGCGGGAATATTTATTTAAGTGATCGCAAGTCCTTAAAATATGGGAGTGAGGCTAGGTAGTGAATACAATATTAATTACAGGTGCAGGAACCGGTCTTGGAAAAGAACTCGCACTTGCTTATGCAAAAAGAGGGCATAGAATCATCTTAGTTGGAAGAACAGTGGGTACATTAATTGAAGTAAAGAAATTAATTGAAAATACGAACGGTTCTTCAACTGTGGCAACATGTGATATTAGTAATATACAAAGTGTTACCGAATTGATAGAGCGTCTTAAAAAGACTGAGAACATAGATATGCTTATTAATAACGCAGGTATAGGATACTTTGGGAACTTGCAGGATATGTCAATGGAAGGTATAAATCATATGATTGATACAAATGTGAAAGGAACCATTTTCATGACAAAAGAGGTGCTGCCACTTTTTTTAGAGCAGCAATCAGGAAGTATCATGAACATCATATCCACAGCAGGCTTACGTGGTAAAGTAAAAGAATCTGCCTATGTGGCAAGTAAATTTGCAATAAGAGGTTTTACGGAGAGTCTAATAAAAGAACTAAAACCAACATCTATAAAGGTATCTGCGGTTTATATGGGCGGAATGAATACCCCCTTTTGGAATGGTACTGATTTTATAAAAGACATGTCTAAATTAAAGTCGGCAAAACTTGTTGCGAAAGAAATAGTAGAACGAGAGGAAGAAGAAGAAATTATTATTAATTAAATATGTTAAATATGTAAATTTGTCCCCGACTGTAAGCGACGCTTTGTAATAGTAGTTGTTTACAGTCTTTTTTTGTTGCTTATTGTAAATAACGTAAAAAAATTTCGAATTTTCGACAAAAATATTAACAATTTTTACAAAAACTAAAAAACACTTTTACATTAGGTTAACCATAGTAACTTGTTGATAAGTTAAATTAAATAAGGGAAAGGAAATCGAAAGGAAGAGATGGATGACAAATGTTCGCGAAGAAGCTATTCAGCACTTGAAAATTGCCGAGTTCCTTATTGAAAACATTCGCAGTGGAGTCTATAAGGAAAATCAAAAGATTCCATCAGAGAATGAACTTTGTCGAAAATTTTGTGTGAATCGTCATGTTGTTAGACAAGCAATTGCAAGAATGACGAATTTAGGTTGGGTTACCCCGATTCAAGGAAAAGGATGCTATGTAAATAAACTTCATAGTCCAATTCAATATGTTTTGTCTTCACAAACCCGTTTTACTGAAAATATGGAAAATCAGGGTCTGACACATTTAAGTAAGCTTGTTAAATGGGAAAAAGGCTTACCAACTGAGGAAGAAGCGACTAATTTGCAGATTAATAGAGATGAAATGATCTATCGCTTAGAGATTTTAAGATATGTAGATGACAGACCAATCTCAGTTACAACAACAACCTTTCCGGAAATTGAAGTACCTCATTTAGAAGATTATTTTGAAGGATTTCATTCTCTATATGGACTGTTACAAAAACACTATCAATTTCGCCCAATTCGATCGAAATCTATTTTTGAAGCGAGCCTCCCATTGTTAAAGGATGCTGATCTATTAAGTATTCCGGAAAACATACCGATTGTTCAAATCGCAAGTATTATGAATCATCCGAGAGGAACACCGGTTGAATATAGTGTGGCAAGGGTGAGAAGTGATATGCATAAATGTTTAGTGGAATTTTGAGGAGGTGTTGTCTCAGGTAAGATATCAAGTACATAACTGTTAGACATGTGAACGAGTATGAATTTATTCTTTCAAACTAAATTGAAATGAGAGAGGAGAAATAATGATGAAAAAGGTTTTTTCATTAATACTTGTATTAGCTTTTGCTTCAATTATGACAGCATGTGGTAGCTCAGGTGGAACATCTGCAAGCGGATCGGAAGGTAAAGACACACTAACAATTGCTTGGTATCCAAATGAATCAGGGGCAGATCTAAAGGATGCGCGTGAAGAATTTGCAAAGGTAATTGAAGAGGCAACTGGGAAAAAGGTAGAACATAAAACAACAACTGACTATATTATTGCAATTGAATCAATTGCTAATGGGAATGCAGATATCGCATTCATGGGTGCACAAGGATATATTGAAGCAAACGCAAAAAATGATAAGGTTCAACCGATTGCTGTTCCAAGTGGTGCATCTGGAACATTAGATGATGCGATGTACTATAGTTGGTTAGCTGTAAAAAAAGGTAATGAAGAAAAATATATGGATGGATCTGAATATTCCATTGATAATATTGCAAATACAAAATTCTCTTTTGTTTCAAACAGTTCAACATCAGGCTTTAAAGTTCCATCAGCTGGAATCGTGACACACTTTGGGGAAAAGGACGAGTATAAAGATTTAAAAGCAGAGGATTTACTAGAGGGTGGAAAATTCTTTAGTGAAGTACTTTATGGTGGATCACACCAAGGTTCTGCAGTAAATCTATTGTCAGAAAAAGCTGACGTTGCGGCTTTCTGTGATACATGTGTTAATAACTATGTTGAAGTAGTTGATGGGGAAGAGAATACAGCAGGAGCTGTTTATAAAGTGAAAGAAGATGCGGCTGAACCATTTAACACAGTTGTTGGTGAAGAGTTTGCACTTATCTCTGTTACACCGGTATTAAATGCTCCTTTTGTTGGGAATACAGAAACTTTAAGTGAAGAAGATTTTAATGCAATTAAAGAAGCATTTATTTCAGAAGAAATGGCGAATAATGAAAAAGTATTTATTCCAGAAGATTCAGAGGCAACTGGTCTATTTACAAAAAGTGCTGATGAAAGATTTGTAGAAGTAGAAGATGCTTGGTTTGATCCAATTCGAGAGCTTTCTAAGTAATTTTCATACTATCTGAAAGTAGTTGATAGTATGAAAAAACTAAGGCTTTCACTATTATGACTTGGCGATAATCCAGGTTTTTCTAAACATACTAGAAAGGAGTTAACATACATGCCGTTACTTACATTAAATCAATTATCTAAGCAATATGGTCAAGATACTAAGGCATTATCAAATGTTAACTTCTCTGTTGATGAAGGAGAGTTTGTTTCCGTAATCGGTCCCTCTGGAGCCGGGAAATCAACGCTCCTTCGTTGTATCAATCGTATGGTTGATGCAAGCGATGGAGAAATCGTCTTTGATAATGTGGATCTTTTACCATTGAGTAAATCGAAAATGAGGAAAGCTAGAACAAAAATGGGAATGATTTTTCAGCATTATAATCTTGTGAATCGTTTAAGTGTAATTGAAAATGTTCTACACGGCAGGCTTGGACATAAATCAGCCCTAACTGGAATGTTAGGAATTTATACGGAAGAAGAAAAAAGAGGTGCTGCTTCCATTCTTCAAACGTTAGGATTATCGGAACAAATGTATAAAAGATGTGATCAGCTTAGTGGGGGACAAAAACAACGTGTAGGAATTGCACGAGCACTTGTTCAAAATCCCAAATTACTATTATGTGATGAGCCAATAGCCTCTCTTGATCCAAATTCATCCAAAATCATTATGGACCATTTAAGAAATATATCTACGTCTATGGGGATTACGGTAATCGTAAACCTTCATCAGGTAGATGTGGCAATGAGGTATTCAGATAGAATCATTGGTGTGAAAAAGGGTGAGATAGTCTATGATGGTTCCCCTGATTCATTAACAACAAGTCAAATTCATTCCATTTATGGATCAGAAGCTGGTGAACTTATTATGGATGTAGGTGGTCGCAATGCAATCTAACTTTTTTATAAAAAAAAGATTACAATCTACCATTGTCATCGGTTTGTTACTTTTGGTGACATATGGGGCAATGTTCATCACTGAATTTAATATGATTGATGGAGTTCTATCCTTCCCTGAAGCAATTCAGTGGGGATTTGCTAATTTTTATCCGAATGCAGATTCATTAGGAAACCTTTCATCGATAACAAGTAAATTAATCGAAACAATATTAATATCAATAGCTTCTGCAACAATTGCAGCTATTTTTGCGATTTTTTTTGCCATTGCTGGTTCAAAAACAACGAAAGTTAATGGCTTTTTTGCTGTGTTAGCCAGAGGAATTGCTACACTTTTTCGTAATATTGATGTTGCTGCCTGGGCAATGATTTTATTGTTTTCCTTTGGTCAAAGCTCATTAACAGGATATTTTGCTTTGTTTTTCGTTTCATTTGGTTTTTTAACAAGAGCATTTATGGAAGCAATTGATGAAGTAGGAGCAGCAGCTGTTGAAGGATTACAAGCTACAGGTGCCAGATACTTTACAGTCATAATTCACTCTGTGATTCCATCAAGTACCCCTCAAATCATTAGCTGGATTTTGTTCATGATCGAAACAAATATTCGAAGTGCCACTTTAGTAGGGATTTTAACAGGGACGGGGATAGGCTTTTCTTTTAACTTATATTATAAAAGCCTTGATTATAATTCAGCTAGTTTAGTAGTTCTGGCAATTGTCGTTTCCATCTTACTTATTGAATATGTTTCAAACTATGTAAGAAGGGTGATTTTATAATGAGTGTGGATAGTACACCTAAACCAACTTTAATAGGTGCTAAGTCTATTACTAGTCGACCTTGGACAAAAGCCAGATTTGTTACCTGGCTTACACTAATTTCACTATTGGTCGTAACTTTTTATAGCTTTCTAAATTTCGATTACAAGGAAATAAGCTTACTAGAAGGAATTGCGGCAACAGCTCAAAATGTGAAGGTGATGTTTACTGAAGCACATTTTAGCCATTTTACATTTGGAGAGGCATTATATCAGGTTTTGGTGACACTTGGCTTAGCGGCATTAACAACATTGTTTGGTGCGGTTATTGCCTTATTCCTAGCCTTGTTTGCTGCTCGTAATTTATCTTCTTCTCGAATATTCTCAAATGCAATTAAGGGAATTGTTGCCTTTATTCGGGCCGTTCCAACAGTCCTCTGGGTGTTGATTTTTGCCGTAGCAGCTGGACTTGGAAGTGTTGCAGCCGTTATAGGTATGACATTCCACACGGTGGGTTACTTAATCAAAGCATATTCTGAATCGTTTGAAGAAATCGATCAGGGTGTCCTTGAAGCGTTACGTGGAAGTGGTGCCGGATGGTGGCAAATCATTTTTCAAGCGGTACTTCCTTCATCTATTACGTACTTAGTTTCATGGACTTTTTTACGGTTTGAAATCAACTTTGGTGTAGCCGTCGCCATGGGGGCTGCCGCAGGAGCAGGCGGAATTGGCTTTGACATGTTCATGGCCAGCGGTTTTTATTTTGACCTTCGTGAGGTTGGGACCATTACTTACTTTATTTTATTCTTTGCGATTTTATTAGAAATCGTTGCAACGAGAATAAAAACTCATTTGAATATTAAGTAAAACAAGTGCTGGTAAATATCAGCGCTTTTTTTGTGTGCGACGGGCAGTCGTACCTTGTGCAGATATCTGCACTGAATGAGCTGTTAAAGGTTGGAGTAAGTTATTTCGATAACAACTGCTCCCGAATCCTGGAAGACTCATTTTCTCGAAGGTGAAAGTCCTTCCACTAGGGTGCTGATACAACTAGTGAAGACTAATCTATGGCATGGTCGTGAGGCTTTGTCTGATGGAGATGCGGTAAATCGAGAGAACCGCAGTCGGATGTGCAGACCCAAATGCAATAAGTGTGAAGCACGGCGGCAGGATAAGTTGGCGACCATCCGCAAATAATGGGAAGTCTACAATAATTGTAATGGCAGGTCAGAGAAATCAGCCGATCTGTCGTAGCTTATTCGGTGATGGTGCTGGGTATGTACAGAAGGAAAGTACGATAACCCCGTGAGATCTCTATCTCACCATAAGGGCAAGGCTTTATAAGGATAATCCGAAATGAGCCTTGTGGATAGAGAAGTCAGACGTTCTCATAGTACGGAAGTAGGTGATTGACTAAACAATCATCGAACGGAAGGGGAATGACCTTGTGGCTCTACACAACTAAAAGTGTGTAATGTCAACAGTAAACGATACTTCGGTATAAACGAACTGAAAGTACACATTGAAAGGTGTCGAATAAGAATGAATCAGACTTTGAAATTAAAATGGCATAGTGTCTATGGGCAAATTCTCTTTGATCGAAAGATCAAAACAGCTTGGGAGAATGTAAAAGTGAATAAGGGTGCAGGAGGAATAGATGAAGAAACGCTTGAAAGTTATGAGAAGAATCTAGAGGAGAACCTTGAAAATCTACTCATGAAACTAAGAGCGAAAGATTACGTACCCTCACCAGTGCGACGTGTTTATATTCCAAAAAAGAATGGGAAGAAACGCCCACTAGGTATCCCAACCATTGAAGATCGTATTGTTCAACAAGCATTACGTAATGTACTAGAACCTAAGTTTGAAAAGGACATTTTCCATAAATGGTCTTGTGGCTATCGTCCCAATGTGGGGGCGAAGCGTGTACTACAATTGATTATGTGGAATATCGAAAATGGCTACAACTATATTTATGATTGTGACATTAAAGGATTCTTTGACAATATTCCCCACAAGAAGCTATTGAAAGTGTTAAACAAGTACATTGCGGATGGAACCGTCCTTGATATGATTTGGAAATGGCTAAAAGCAGGATATATGGAAGAAGGTAAATACCATCAGGTAGATTCTGGAACACCGCAAGGTGGAGTGATCTCGCCTTTACTCGCCAATATCTATTTAAATGAATTGGATTGGACTCTTGACCAACATGGGATAAAGTTCGTCCGCTACGCGGACGATTTCTTACTCTTTGCCAAGAGCAAGGAGGAAATAAAGAAGGCTGAAGAAGTTACAAAGGAAGTATTAAAAGAACTTGGGTTAGAAATCTCTGTGGAGAAGACTAAAATCGTTGATTTTAATAATGATGACTTTGACTTCCTGGGCTTTACTTTTGAGCATTGGAGAAAACGGAAGAAAGATGGGAAACCGTATTACATTACGAAACCTAAAGAGGAAACATGGAGTGACTTTCGCATTAAAATTAAACAACGAACAAGAAAGACTTTAACCTTAAGTAAAGAAAAGTGGCTTGAGAGAGTGAACTCTGTGATTCGAGGGAAAGTTAATTTCTATTTAACGATTTGGAAAGCAGTAGAAGAATTCAAAGAACATGGGCATAAACTAAACTGTTATTTCAATGTTTTTAAGAATGAACTACTCGCAATGGATTCTTACGTTCGAAGAAGGTTGAGAGTGGCCATGATTCATGACCACCCAAGCCAACGCAAGGGGTATGCCATGAATACGAAGTGGAACATAGAATATTTCACTAAGATTGGACTAGTACCTGCGTTTCAGTTGTATTATGGAAAGCAATTTGGTCATACATTGGATGACTACATTCAATACATGAAAGAAAAGCAAAAGAAGAAACAACAAAAGCAAATTCAAAGAGCAAAGGAACGCGGGGAGGAATATTACACTCCTGAACGCGTTCGTAAAATGAACTATGCCAAGCGACTAGCAACATACTGATTAATTCAAACACATTGGTAAGCCGTATGTCTTAATAGGACACGTACGGTTTGATGAGGGGGTAGCCTTGAAAGAGGTTACCCTACTCTATTTATAAAAAACTTAAACCCCTTAGCTGCTGGATTTGAACTTTTAAGTGAAAGTAAATTTGAGGTAAGAAATACTACTATTTATATGTCTCCTAGACCATTCTACCACTTCGCTATTATTCTTTATCTTTACATTAATTAATAATACTTTTACATTTGCTTAACCATCGCAACTTGGTAACAAGTTAGATTAAATATAACAACAAATTGATTGGAGGGATGGAAGTGAAAAAAGCTAGATTATCAAAAATTCTAGTAGAAGGTAATAAAGAGCTTGTCGCTAAACTTGCAACGCAAATAGAACAATTTTCCTCAATTAAAATAGAACGCTCACCCCAAACTGGTCTTGTCATGATGAAAACACGTGATTCAGTTTCAAAACAGCCATTTTATATGGGAGAGGTGTTAATCACAGAATGTGTTGTTGAGGTGAACGGCACTGTTGGTATAGGTGTTTTAATGGGAGAAAATCCAGAAAAGGCATATCAAATGGCTATAATTGATGCAGCCTTTAATGGGAATCTACCTCTATTAAAGGAATGGACTGTGTTACTAGAAGAAGAGGAAAGAAAGATCATTGGGAGACAAAAAGAAGAAGTAGCATTAGTATCTAGTTCAAAAGTGAATTTCGACACAATGGAGGATTACAATGACAAAGGTTGAGGAAAAATCATTTGATATTGTGCACCATACACAATCAATATATCGACATGTTTTAGATAGTATGGCGAGGCCTGGAAAAGTCAATAGTTTAGAGAATGCCTTAGTAAGCATAGAGGATATTCCCGGATTATCTAAACCTTTACTCGGATTAGCATATACGCTCATTGATCGTGAGGTTAACTTTCGTGTAATCGCCAACCAACATTCTTCTGTTGAAAAACATATTGTAAGAAAGACCTTCGGGGTACTTACACATAAAAACAGCGCTGATTATTTGTTAATTGAAAAGCCTCTTACCCCGGTAGAAATAATGAATGTAATAGAGGAATGCAAAATCGGAACGTTAGAAGATCCACATGCAAGTACAACAATCTTGATGACTGTAGATTCAATATCATCAGATGAAGAAGAAGGACAACACCTTACTCTTAAGGGACCTGGTATTCAAACAGAAAGAAGTATCTACGTTAGAGGTCTTTCGCTAGAATGGTTACTTTATAGAAAAAAGCTGAACCGTGAGTTTCCGCTTGGCATCGATATGATCTTAGTAAGCAGGGATGGACATGTTGTTTCATTTCCTAGAACGACAATTATAGAAAGTGAGGGTATGTAAATGGGTTATGTGGCAGTTACTGGTGGCAAAAAAGCAATTGAACATGCTAGTGAGCTAGTAAACTATTATCGCTTAAAGGAAACGGAGCTGCTATTAAGTCCTCAGCAAATAGAGAGCCAAATGCGGATTTTAATAGATAGAGTGATGGGAGAGGGCGGGCTCTATGCACCGGAATATGCAGCATTGGCCTTAAAACAAGCAGAAGGAGATCCGGCAGAGGCAGCCTTTTTACTAAGAGCTTACCGATCTACTTTACCCCGAAACTACTATTCTAAGACAGTGGAGCCTGGTCAAATGCGAGTCATTCGAAGAATTTCTTCATCGTTTAAAGATATACCAGGTGGACAGCTTCTCGGTCCTACATATGATTATACACACCGATTATTAAATTTTAATTTACGGCATGAAAATAAGATCCAAATAGAGTCTTTCTTACAATCAATCAATCTTAATAAGGAACAATTAGACTCCGTTTCTTCGATTTCAAAGGTAGCAGATTTATTAAGAGACCAAGGCCTATTAGCAAATCGCGAATCAAGTGAAGAGGAACCATTTGATATTACTAGAGAAAAACTTACATTCCCGGCTCCACGTTCTGCACGTCTTCAATCATTAGCTAGGGGCGAAACAGGAGCAATGACCGCTATGGCATACTCAAGTATGCGAGGCTATGGTGCAGTTCATCCAACGATCGGTGAATTACGCGTAGGTTACAGTGAAGTGTATATCGATTATCCATTTGGTGATGGAGAAGACTCTCTATACATTGGCGAAGTGATGTTAACAGAAGTAGAGACAATCAATTCTTTTACCCAAAACGATCAAGGTGATGTTGAATTTATGCTTGGTTATGGGTTGACTTTTGGACAAAACGAAGTGAAAGCTATTGCGATGGCCATCTTGGAGCGAAGCTTAGCTACAGTAGGTTCGTCACCAACACAGGATGAAGAATTTGTCCTGCTTCATATTGATAGTGTGGAATCAAACGGATTTGTTTCTCATTTAAAGCTACCACATTATATTACCTTTCAATCTATGCTTGATCGCATTCGTCAGGCTAAAAAGTCAGAGACGTTAGATAAAAAGCATCAATCGCAAAGGGAAGCAACATTTAGTCATTCCTAACAAAGAGGGGAGTTATCAATATGGAGCAGCAGCTCATTCAAGCATATAATTATGCATTTTTAGATGAAGGTTCCAAAAGAGAAATTCGACGTGCAACATTAAAAGCAATTGCGATCCCGGGTTATCAAGTTCCATTTGCATCAAGAGAATTGCCGATTGGCAGGGGCTGGGGGACAGGTGGATTGCAGCTTACCTTGTCCTTGATTGGTGAAGATGATTGTGTGAAAGTAATTGATCAAGGTCATGACGATAGTGTAAATGCCGTTAGTATTAAACGATTAGTGGAAAATTGCTCAAATGTCCCGACAACGAATAATTCAGAGGAAGCAACAATTATTCAAACAAGACACAGAGTTCCGGAAATCCCGTTGCGTGAAGATCAAATCTTAGTTCTGCAAGTCCCGATGCCAGAGCCTTTAAGAAGAGTTGAAGCACGAGAGAAAGAAACAAAGAGATTACATGCAGAAATGGATTATAGCAGCATGTGGCTGCGATTGTATGAAGATATTATTCGCTGGGGGAAAATCACAATCGGTGCGGATTATCCAAGCCTTGTGAATAAACGCTATATTTTTAATCCGAGTCCAATTCCCAGGTATGACTTATTAAAGCTGCATCAAGCAGAGGGTCTTTATCTCTTTGGAGCGGGACGTGAGAAAAAAATCTATGCAATTCCTCCTTATACAGACGTAGAACCATTAGAGTTTGATGATTATCCATTTGAGGTTGAATCCTTTGAAGACCTGGAATGCCACATCTGTGGAAGTAAGCATACGTACTTAGATGAAATCTATAGCAGTAAAACAGGTGAAAAAATCTATCAGTGTTCAGATACAGGATATTGTTCAACCCAAAGTCAGGAAAGGGGGCAGAAGTAGTTATGATACCAACCGAAACACCTTTGTTGAAAGTACGGAACTTAAATAAACGATTTGGTGATGGATGTGCTCACTGTCATAAGCAGGAAGGTGAAGTGGTGGGCCAGCATTGTCCACATTGCGGGAGTGTCTGGGCCTGTCAAAATATTAGCTTTGATCTCTATGAAGGAGAAATCCTTGGAATCGTTGGTGAAAGCGGCTCAGGAAAAAGCTCACTTGTGAAGAGCTTATATTTTGATGAAGGTATTACCTCTGGTTCAGCAACGATTTCTTCCTACCAGGAAGGACAAGAGAATATTTTTACGGTGTCAGCTCAACAAAAACGGTACATACGCAACTATTTAATGGGAATGGTCTATCAAAATCCATGGCTCGGATTAAAAATGTCGTTTTCAAGCGGAGGGAATATTGCTGAAAAATTGATTGCCTCTGGTACCTATCATGTAGGTGATATAAGACAACGTGCATCAGAGCTGTTGGAGCATGTGGAGATTCCAACAAATCGAATGGATGAGCTCCCGAAAAATTTCAGTGGAGGAATGCAGCAGAGAGTTCAAATTTCAAAGGCATTAGCAAATAATCCGCCAATTTTGCTTCTTGATGAGGTGACAACAGGGTTAGACTTATCTGTTCAAGCAAAAGTTCTGGATCTTATTAGGAAAATTCAACGTGAGCTTCATGTGGCAATGATTGTCGTTTCACATGATTTAGGTGTCATTCGTATGCTTGCTGACCGAACAATGGTAATGAAAAGCGGAAGAGTTGTTGAACATGGTTTAACAGATCAGATTTTAGAAGATCCACAGCATCCATATTCTCAACTTTTAGTTCATTCACTTTTATAAAAATAGAATTCAATAGATTGAAAGGAAGGAAGATCATGAAAATTTATCATGCAAAAATCGTAACACCTTTCCGAATTATTGAAAATGGAACGATTGAAATTGAAGAGGATAGAATCCAGAGAGTATATGAAGGGACTCCTAGTGAGATCGAGCCTTCTGATATAGATGCAGAAGGAAAATGGGTTTTACCAGGTTTAGTCGATTCTCATAGTGATGCGATTGAAATTGAATTGGAGCCAAGACCACAAAGTGTGTTCCCAATGGACATTTCATTTTATGAGCTTGAGAAAAAACTGGTTGGTGAAGGGATTACAACCATCTATCATTCTTTATCATTATTAGAGGAAAATGCCAAAAAGAAAACTAGACAAAATGATATGGTTTTTGAAGTAATTGAAAAGATTAAAAGCTTTTCATATGGGAGACAGCTTATTCGTCATAAAACTCATTTGCGTTATGAAATTACAAATATTAGTGCTGTTTTGCGTGTGAAGGAGTTTATACAACAAAATAAAATTGACCAATTATCTTTTATGGATCATTCTCCCGGTCAAGGCCAATTTCGTGATATTGAGGTACACAAGCTGTTACTCATGCAACATCGGCACTTATCAGAACAAGAAGCCGATGAATTGATTGATGAAAGTAGAAAGCACCCTAAGCTTGATCAAGCAATCATTCAGGAATTGGCTGATTTAGCACATAACTATCACATTCCAATTGCATCACATGATGATGACTCGATTGAAAAGTTGTCCGTTGTACAGGATTGGAAAGCATCGATCAGCGAGTTCCCAATTGAATTGGAAGTGGCCAAACAAGCAAAGAGGATGGGGCTACACGTTGTAATGGGAGCTCCAAATGCATTATTAGGAAAATCACATAGCAATAATGTCTCAGCCATGGAAGCGATCCTGCATGGAGCTGTTGATATTCTATGTTCAGATTATTATCCATCATCCTTGTTACATGCTGCATTTAAGCTGAAACAGCAGGGCTTAAAAATGAATGAAGCAGTAAACATGGTTTCCTTAAATCCAGCTACCGCACTGAATATTCATGAAGAAGTAGGGTCACTAGAGGAAGGAAAAAAAGCGGATTTGCTAATTGTTAGTGAGGAAAACCAACGTCCGGTTTTACAAACAGTCATGGTTGATGGACAAATCGTTTGTCAAATGAATTACCTGCAACCTGTAAAAATACTTCATTAGAATAGAAAAGGTGATCAAGATGAAAATTTTATCAGAAAAACCCATGATTCACGAAACCTCAAAAGTTCAAAAAAGTCATCTTGGAAGCTGGACTGAGATCGGTCCTAACTCGACAATCGAGGAAACGTTATTTGGAGATTACAGCTATACAGCCGGAGATAATTTGATTATGTATGCTGAAATTGGAAAGTATTGTTCTATTGCTTCACATGTTCGTATAAATCCTGTTAATCACCCTATGTGGAGGGTTACTCAGCATCATGTCACATATCGAAGAGTTCAGTATGGATTAAGTGATACAGATGATCATGACTTTTTCGGTTGGAGACGGGACCATAAAGTGACGATAGGGCACGATGTATGGATTGGCCATGGTGCTATTATCATGCCGGGAGTAACAATTGGAACAGGTGCCATAATTGGTGCAGGAGCAGTTGTAACAAAGGATGTTCCACCATATATGATCGCAGTTGGGGTTCCTGCAAAACCAATTAAGCCGCGATTTGCTCCTGATATTGCGGAGAAAATTCTTCGAACAGAGTGGTGGAACTGGGACAGACAGACCCTTGAGGAGCGGTTTGAGGAATTAAATGATATTAACTCATTTCTACAAAAGGAAGTGGGGACGGAGGGGAATCATGCAAGAATTGTTAAGAGTTGAGAAGTTGCAAAAAACCTTTACGATGCACCAATCCGATGAAAAAAAAATTGTTGGCTGTGATGGGATCAGTTTTTCTTTAAAAGAAGGAGAGTTTATTGGGATAACAGGGAAAAGTGGAGCCGGGAAATCCACGATTTTAAAAAGTATTTATCGAACCTATTTGCCGACAGGAGGATCAATTTTTTACCAATCTGATCGATTTGGGAAGATTGATCTTGTTAAAGCATCAGAGCGGGAAATGATTGAGATTCGTAAACAGGAGATTGGCTATGTTTCACAATTTTTAAATGTTATGCCTCGCGTCACTGCTCTTGAAGTCGTCATGAATGCCATTATGGAAATGGGTGTACCGGAAGAAGAGGCAGTAGACCAAGCGAGACAGATTTTGGCACATTTTAAGCTTCCTGCTTCCTTGTGGGATACATATCCTCGAACATTCAGTGGCGGTGAAAAACTAAGATTGAATTTAGCTCAAGCGATGGTCAAACGACCAAAGCTTCTATTACTAGATGAACCTACTGCATCATTAGATGATTCTTCTAAGATTGCTGTAAAAGAAATGATTTTTCAATTAAAGCAAGAAGGTACAAGTATGTTAGGTATTTTCCATGACCTTGATTTCATGGAGACTGTCGTTGATCATCAATTCAATTTATATCAAGGTGCTTTAACTGAGGTAACGCATATTTAAAAAAAGGAAGTGAAAGAAATTGGATATCCATGAACTTAATAAACATGACTTACCTGCATATCTGGAATTATTAAGAGAACTTGATCAAGATCAGGTATTATCGCTGGAAGCCGGGGAAGAACTGCTAACTAACATTGCCGGCTATCCTTTTTATAAAGTGTATCTCGTTAAAAATGACCAGGATCAAATACTCGGCACGTTTTCCTTACTTATTTGTGATAACTTCGGGCACGGTGGAAGGAAATTTGCCATCGTCGAAAATGTGGTCGTTCATCCAACTCATAAACAAAAAGGGATCGGAAAGAACATGATGGAGTTAGCACGAACTATTTCTGCTGAGGAAGGTTGCTACAAAATCATGCTCTCCAGTAATCAGGCACGAACAGATGCTCATGCGTTTTATGATTCTCTTGGATTTACAAGACATGGGATTAGCTTTAGAACGGAGTTGAGATAAGTGATTGACTTACATTGTCATACGAATATATCGGATTGCTCTTATTCAATTGAGGAAGTGATTAGGACAGCAAAGCAAAATGGTGTAGAGCATCTTGCCATAACAGACCATGATACAACCAAAGGCTTAACGGAAGCAGTAGAAATCGGAAAAGAAGTTGGAGTTAATATAATCCCTGGAATAGAAATATCTGCATATGATTTTGCACGTAAGCGCCGAGCTCATATCCTTGGTTTGTACATTACACCACAACATCCTGCTATTGATAAACTGTGTCAGCCGCTAATTGAGAAGAGACATGAAATGTCAAAAAGAATGGTTGAAAAAATAATTGCTGCCGGCTATGACATTACATGGGAGAATGTTCAACAATTTGCTGAAAATGGAACAGGTGTTTACAAACAACATATCATGCATGCCTTAATCGAAAAAGGCTACACTGATCGAATTTATAGTCAGCTTTATAAGGATTTATTTTCAAGAGGAAGTGAAACGTCAAGCCCGGGAATCGCGTTTATGCCCATTGAGTACCTAAAAGCAGAGGATGCCATCTTGGCAATCCGCGAAGCTGGAGGTATCCCGGTATTAGCACACCCAGGTCAGTTTCAAAATTTCGATGCAGTAGAAGAATGGGTTAATCTTGGGTTGGAAGGAATAGAAGTGTCTCATCCTTTACACAATAAAGAAGACGAACAAAAAGCAAAAGACCTAGCAAAAAAATTCAACCTAATCCAAACAGGAGGCTCAGACTTCCACGGCTTCTACAGTGACACTAACTCAAAAATCGGATCACACACAACAAAACCAGAAGAATTCAACAAACTTAGGGCCAGGGGGACAGGTTCCTCGTCCCAGCTGGTTCGGAACAATTCAGCCTTGTCTTAATCTTTCTTATTATTAATGTAGTCATTTTCCTTTCTGATTTAACATATATCCTCTATGGTGTTTCCAAATTATACCAGGACAGTGGACCTGTCCCCTTGTCCCCGCCAAAAGCCACTTCATTGAAGGTGGCTTTTTATGTTTTTAAATAATTATTTGACCTTGTTGTGCACCACACAGTTTATGATTGGTTTGGGAGGACAAATATGTATAAAATAAGTGAATTCGCAAATCTTACAGGGTTAACCAAAGAAACTCTACGGTATTATGCGGAAGTAAAGTTGCTTGAGCCAGCTCACATTGATCCGAAAAATAACTATCGATACTATGATGATGGCAGTTATTTCTTGGCGATACTGTTGGTGAAATTACGAAGCTTAGGCTTTACGATTCAAGAAATGATCTCTGTCATGGAGAATGAATCGTTTGCCAATCTTGATACGTTGCTCCGTCAAAAGAGAAATAAAATCAAGATGGAAATCGAAGAGCTTCAACAACAAATGGATGAGATTGATGAATTTTTGTTATCGGGTGAGGAGGAAGAAAAATGATTCAATGGAAAGAAGAAATAACGATCAATAAAAACATTGAACATGTGTGGAGTTTGTTCTTAGATGAAAATATTAAAAGAATTATGCCTAAAGTCGAAGAACATAAAATAATTGAAAAAAAGGAACATGAAGTAGGGGCAAAGCATCAGCAAAAATACCGGGAAGGAAAAAGAGTCGAAACCTATATTGTAGAGACATTAGCTTATGAAGATACAGAAAATAAAAAGAAGAAACAAATACAATTTGTGCTTGGAAAAGCATTTGAAATATCATTAACTTTCATCCTTTTAAAAATGGATGAGGAAACAACAAATTTTATTTATGAAGGTCATAACAAAGGTGTGAATTTTGTCGGAAGAGCAATGATGAAATTAAGCAGTCAAAAAAGTAATCATGATGTAGTTCTGGAATTTTTACAAAGAGTACAGGCTGAAGCGATGAAAGGGTCATAATAAATAGGTATTTTAATAAATACTAGTTGACAGGTAGGAATTGTAGGGATTATAATCACATTAATTCAAAAATAAAATAAAAAAGCCGATCGGACGACCGAAGGCATAACCCATATTCGTATAGAGGGTTATGCCTTTTTTATTTTTATTTTTTATACAGAAAGGGTGTTTATGATGAAAAAGTTAATCATCTTTGCATTTATCGGTTTACTTGCGCAATTAATTGATGGAGCCTTAGGAATGGCATATGGTGTAACATCTACTACGCTTCTACTAACATTTGGAATTGCACCAGCAGTTGCTTCTGCATCTGTTCATCTAGCAGAGGTCGTAACGACTGCTGCGTCTGGAGCATCACATATAAAATTTGGGAATGTAGATAAGCAAGCGGTTTACCGTTTGATCATTCCAGGTTCAATTGGTGCCTTTCTTGGTGCAACATTTCTTAGTAATCTACCCGGAGATTTAGTCAAACCTTATATTTCTCTCTTTCTATTACTTTTAGGCGTATATGTTCTTACAAGATTCTTATTTAAATTCCGAACATCTGAGGAAAAGCAAGGAATTGGATTAAGTCGCAAGCAATCAATTCCATTGGGATTAATTGCAGGCTTTGCTGACGCAACAGGTGGTGGCGGCTGGGGACCAATCGCTACACCGGTGTTATTATCCCGTAAAGGAATGAGTGCACGCAAAGTAGTAGGTACAGTTGATACCAGTGAGTTTGCAATTGCGGTTTCTGCTACTTTAGGGTTCCTCATTTCGTTAGGTTGGGAGGAAGTTAACTGGTTGTGGGTTGGAGCATTAATGATAGGTGGAATTATTGCAGCTCCAATTGCAGCCTGGTTGGTACAAAAGGTTCCTGCACAGTTGATGGGTGTACTTGTTGGTGGATTTATTATCTTAGTGAATGCCAGAACAATTGTACACACATGGATCGAAAACGATGCTGTTTATCCATATATTTATATTGGGATTGCCTTAGTGTGGATAGTCGCTATTTTCTATACAGTCTCTAAACTAGGATCATACAAAAATTTAAATAAAGCACAAGATAAATCATTAGCTGACTAGAAAACTAGAGGCTCTCGAAACTAAGTAACATTTATTAGACGAGAGCCTTTTTGCTCTAATTGAATTGATTGCTGATCGGATATCCGAAGGCAAATTGGTTTTAATGAAAGGATAGACGGTCTAGGCAGAAGGATCAAAGTTTAATTTTGGTCTATGAAATCACATGAAAGGAAAGGTTCACATGACAAACATTTCTATTATTGTTGGGGCACCAAATGAGTACTCTCGTCTTTACGGCATATTAGACTTTATAACGAAATTGTTACAGGAAAAAGGGCTAGACTATGAAACTATTAACGTGCATACTTTACCAGCAGAAGACCTAATTCAAGCTAATTTTGATAGTGAAGCCATCATTCGAGCAAATGAAATTGTTAATAAATCTACAGGTGTAGTTATTCTAACTCCGGTATACAAAGCATCTTATTCAGGGATATTGAAGACATTTCTTGACCTTATACCACAAAAGGGATTGGAGGATAAAGTGATCCTTCCACTGATTTTGGGAGGAACATTTGGGCACCTGTTAGCTATACAGTATGCTTTAAATCCTGTGCTTTCAGTTTTGGGAGCAACTACTATATCAAATGGTGTATATACAATCGATCAGCAAATAGAACGATCTGGGGAGAATAAATTTGTTATCAATGAAGAAGCACAACAAAGATTAAAGGAAGGTCTTGAAGCATTTATTAGATTAATCTAATTTAGTATATTTTTGATTTCTTACCGAAAAATGTTTTTTGTCTTACATCTATTTTAAATTTAAGGAGGTTTAGATGAATGACAAAGCTTCGGCAAGCAGTTGAATTGAAAAAAGAAAAACTAATTATCCAGTTATTAGATTTAGGAATATATAAGAAGGAAGAACATCATCTTTACGAATTGACTCTATCAGAAATTGAACGTGAATATAGGAAGGGAAAGAAAAAAAAGTCGATTGGATAACAATAGACCTGATTGTTTTAGTACAAAGGCATGTTTCGGTAAGAAAGGAATCTAACTAGAAAGTCTACCTAATAAAAACTTAAGAAAAAATGTGACCAGAAAACTGGAGCAGCCTTTCAACAGATAAAGAAGGCTGCTCTTTTCTATAAAAAAAGGAGATGATTTTAATGACACATCAAAAACGTCAAATGAATTTAGGAGCATTTTTTATGATTCCGGGTCATCATGTTGCAGCTTGGAGACATTCTGAAAGTCAAACAGGTGAAATCTTATCGTTGGACCTATATCGGAAACTGGCTCAAACGGCAGAGCGCGGAAAATTCGATATGATCTTTTTTGCTGATGGATATGCTGTGCATGATCGAGATGGTGTTGGTATTGAACAAACGGTCAACGTTCGTCCTGATCCTTTAACATTACTTTCAGCCTTAGCTGTTGTGACAACTAATATAGGGTTAACCGCTACAGCTTCTACTACCTATAATGAACCGTTTCATTTAGCGAGAAAGTTTGCAACCATTGATCATCTAAGTCACGGTCGAGCAGCATGGAATGTTGTGACATCCTCGAGTGAAGCAGAAGCGTTAAATTTTAGTAAAGATCACCATCTAGAGCATAGTGTAAGGTATGAACGAGCTGAGGAGTTTGTAGAGGTAGTCAAGAAGCTTTGGGATAGTTGGGAAGATGATGCTTTGCTCATAAACAAAGTGGAAGGGAAATTTGCTAACCCAGCAAAAGTACATCAATTAAACCATAAAGGAAAATGGTTTTCAGTTAAGGGACCACTGAATATTTCAAGACCTGTGCAAGGACATCCAGTTATCATTCAAGCAGGTTCATCAGAATCGGGAAAAGAATTGGCTGCAAAGACAGCGGAGGTCATTTTTACTGCCTGGCAAACGTTAGGAGAGGCTCAGAATTTTTATCGGGATGTAAAGGGGCGTCTCAAGAAGTTTGGGAGATCAGCAGAATCGTTAAAAATCATGCCAGGTGTTTTTCCAGTCATTGGGAGGACAGAGAAGGAAGCAAATGAAAAGAAACAGCATCTGGTTGAATTAATCCCTGAAAAAGTGGGAGTAGGATTACTGTCAGCACTGATAAGCTATGATTTATCAAATTATTCGGTAGATGAGCCACTTCCAAACTTACCGGATATTAAGGATATCAATGGAGCTAAAACAAGATTTCAGCTTGTGAAAGATTTGGGTGACCGAGAAAACTTAACAATTCGACAGCTATACCAGCGAGTGGCGGGAGCGAGAGGACATAGAGAAATAAAGGGAACCCCAATTCAAATTGCTGATCAGTTGCAGGAGTGGTTTGAACAAGGTGCTGCAGATGGGTTTAATATTATGCCACCATACTTACCTGCAGGTTTAGATGATTTTGTTGATTTAGTTATTCCGGAATTACAGAACCGCGGGCTTTTTAGAGAAGAGTACACGGGTCAAACTTTACGAGATCATCTAGGGCTGCAAAGACCTTCCAATTATTTTACTGAGATTAATGTTTAATCAAGGAGGTAGATAAACATGTCGTTACTAGAAATAACTCAGCTTACTAAATCCTTTGAAAAAGGAAAAGAAGAAATGATCGTTTTAAAAGATATTACCTTACATGTAAAACAAGGAGAATTCATTACAGTAATAGGACCAAGTGGATGTGGAAAGAGTACTTTGCTTAAAGCCATTGCAGGTTTAGATACTGAATATTCAGGTGAAATAAAGCTAGACGGGGATAAGGTTACACGGGCTGGTATTAACCAGGGATTTATTTTTCAGGAACCTAGGTTGTTTCCATGGCTTACGGTGGAGAAGAATATTGCAGGAAATTTATCACTAAAAAATACAGAAGTAAAAGAGAGTGTTAAAAAGTTAATGGAGCTTGTTAGGTTAGAAGGGTTTGAAAAAGCATATCCAAAAGAATTATCGGGAGGGATGGCCCAGCGTGTTGCCATTGCAAGAGCTTTACTTAGGAAGCCAAAGGTGCTCCTGCTAGATGAACCATTTGGTGCATTGGATGCTTTCACTCGTTCTCATATGCAGGAAGCTTTGCTCGATATATGGAAGGAAGAAAAGACATCAATGATCTTTGTTACACATGACATAGATGAGGCTATATATTTTAGGGAACAAAGTCGTTATTATGAGTGCAAGGCCAGGTACTGTTCAAAATGTCATCTCAATCGATCTCCCATTTCCAAGAAAGAAGTCATCAAGAGCTTTCCAAGAGTTCCGTCACCTTGTGTTAGGAGAATTTGAAAAGGTGGAAGAGCTGGAATTAGTAAATAGTGCAGGTATTTAGGAGGGATAAAAATTGGAAAATCAATCAACATTATCTTTAGAAAAAATACAAACACTGAATAAGAAAAAAGTGAAAAGAAAAAAAGAGCTCGGGAAAGCAAGTAGTATTTTGAAAGGATTTATCTTACCTATTATAATAGTCGCTCTTTGGGAGTTAACAGGGATATTTGGGCTCATTTCTGATACATTACTTCCAAGACCAAGCTCAATTTTTATGACGTTTATTGACCTGATCATGACAGGAGATCTTATTACGCATTTCCAAATTAGTTTGTTAAGGGCAATCGGAGGATTTTTATTAGGAGGGATACTAGGCTTGCTGCTAGGTTTGGCCGTTGGGTTTAATCAAAGTGTTGAACAAACCGTAGATCCAACTCTACAAATGCTTAGGACGATTCCAACCTTAGCTGTCATCCCTCTTTTTATATTATGGTTTGGATTTGGAGAGGTTTCAAAGATCTTACTTATTGCAAAGGGAGCATTTTTCCCTTTATATGTGAACACCTTTCTTGGAATACGTGGTGTGGATTCTAAACTTTTTTCGGTAGCAAAAGTATTAGAATTTAGTAGATGGAAGCAAATTACCCTGTTAATATTACCGGCGGCACTACCAAATATATTGCTAGGCTTGAGGTTATCATTAGGTGTTTCCTGGCTGGCCTTAGTAGCAGCAGAACTAATGGGATCCAGTCAGGGTGTCGGCTATCTCATCATGGATGCCAGACAGTTTTCTCAAACATCCATAGTGTTTGTGGGTATTATAATATTTGCTGTATTTGGTAAAGTATCAGATTCATTTGTTCGAATTTTTGAACACAGACTCTTAAAATGGCAGGATAATTTTCAAGGGTAAATGAAGGATATTTATTGTTTTAAATCCGAGTAAGTATATATGAAAGATAGGAGAGGGGTCTTGTTTATGGTAGGGAAAATAAAAGCAATGGTTGGGTTAACATTCATTGCATTCATTCTTGTTTTAAGTGCTTGCAGCAATTCAACAAGTAATGAAACATCTTCTAAGGTTGAAGCTCAAAGTAAGGGTAGCAAAGAAGTTGTCGTTAACATTGGCGTTCAGGGAAAGACGGGAATTCTGCCTTATGCAAGGGAGAAACAATATTTTGAAAAAGCATTTGAGAAAGAAGGGGTTAAAGTAACCTGGAATGAGTTTGCGAGTGGACCACCACATTTTGAGGCCCTTGCATCAGGAAGGTTGGATTTTGGTGCTGTTGGAGGTACTCCAGTTATTGCTGGACAGTCAGGTAATGTTGATTTTAAGGCTATTGCTGTCCTTAGTGATGGAAAGAAAGGAAATTCTATCATTGTACCCAAAGGAAGCTCCATTAAAGAAATAGCAGATTTAAAGGGGAAGAAAATAGGTGTAGCAAAGGGAAGCAGTGCTTATCATTTCTTATATATGGCCTTAGACCGTGGAGGGTTAAAGGATAGCGACATTGAGATTATTCAACTTCAACCAGATGAAGCTAGACCAGCTTTAGATAACGGTTCAATTGACGCTTGGTCAATTTGGGAACCATATGCAACTACTGCTGTTTTTCAAACAGGGGCAAAAGTTTTAGTAACTGGAGAAGATTTGAATATTAATGCCCCAAGCTTTTTAATTGCCAGAACAGAGTTTACAGAAACGCATCCCGATTTAACCGTGTTATTTCTAAAGACATATGAAGAGGTTCAACAGCATTTTGTTGCAGATATTGATGGGGTTTCTAAAGAAATAGCAGAAGCGCAAAAGGTCGACGTAGAAATCATTCAGTCGGTTTTAAAGAATTCAGAGCCTATTTTATCACCAACAACTGATGATTTTGCAAAAGCACATCAAGAACAAGCAGATTTCCTATATTCAGTTGGTGGGATTGATCGGGAATTGGATACGTCCAAAGTCATTGAAAATAAATTTGTGGATGAGGCAGTGGGGAAATAATCATCCCAAAACCAAACAGGTTTGACCTGTTTGGTTTTTTAATAAAAAATTGTGGGATTATTTGCAAAGAAGTAGTTGCTTTAGTAAGGGATGCATAATATGATAAAAAGTATATAAATCTTATAGAAATACTTGGTATTAAAGAAGAGTTAATGTAGTAGACCATTGTCGCTTATGGGCTGTGCATCTATAACAAAAATTTGTACAATGCTGTTAATTCAATTAAAGAAACTTTGGTCACTAATAAGAGATACAATGTTTATGTTCTTACTTAGGAATGAGGGAGAGGATATAGTGGCTTCAAAAAATAAGATCGACCAAGAAGTAATTGATAAAATTGTTAGTTTCTTAGAGAACATGGAGTATGGAACCGTGCAAATTACAGTACATGATTCTCAGGTTACTCAAATTGAAAAAGGAGAGAAATATCGGTTTGCATTAAAGAAAAATAACAAACCACTAAAGACGGTCAAAGATGAATAATGGTAAGAAAAACTAAGGCTTGTTCACCAATTTTATGGGAAAAGTCTTAGTTTTTTTAATCCTTAAAACAGTATCCTTCGAGTTTATGTCATATAATTTATTCCCTTCAAAAAGGCCATCATATCAATTGACTTATTGTGTAAATTCCTATACTATTTTCTAGACCGGTTGTTATAATTTTGAGGTGAGCATCATATGAAAAAGAAGCAGGACACAAAGGACTTGATCTTGCAAAGCGCAACACGCTTATTTCAACGGCAAGGTTATAACGGAACAGGGCTTAATCAAATTATTGAGGAAAGCGGTGCTCCAAAAGGTTCTATTTATTATCATTTTCCGAATGGAAAAGAAGAAATTGCATTAGAAGCTATTTCGGTAATGAGAAAGCTTGTGATGGAGGGAGCTGAGACAGATTTAAGTGCAAAAAATTCAGCTGCAGAAGCATTTGAATTTTATGCAAATAACATAGCTTCTGTATTTGATACGAGAGACTGTGTTGTGGAGGGGCTATCTATCGGATTAATTGCTTCAGAAACGGCCTCAACACATGAGAAGCTTCGTCATGCATGTGAATTGGTTTTTAAAGATTGGCAATCGTTATACGCTGACATACTTGAACAGTATGGATTTGAAAAAAAGAGAGCTAAAGAATTAGGACTAACAATCACGGCAATGATAGAAGGGGCATGTCTATTGTCGATCACATATCAAAATGGCGATCCTTTAAGGATGATTGCGAAGCAGTTATCTTTAGTATTAAAAACAATATAGAGAAAGATTTATGTAGGAGGAAACAGAGATGGAAATGGGTAATACACAAATGAAAACTGGAGATGTGGAGATAGGCAATTTGCGCGTTGTGCCAATTATTATCTCATTTGTTGTTGCCGGATTTATCGGTTTGTTTAGTGAAACAGCTCTTAATATGGCTTTAACAAATTTAATCGAAAACTTTGGGATTCATGAAACAACTGCACAGTGGCTGACTACTGGGTATTTACTTACACTTGGCGTATTAGTGCCGGTATCAGGACTTATTATGCAATGGTTTACGACAAGGCAATTATTTATTACAGCACTTGTTGCATCAATAATCGGGACATTTATAGCAGCGATTGCTCCAAGTTTTACAGTTTTAATGATTGCACGTGTGGTGCAGGCAATTGGAACAGCTTTATTGCTACCGTTAATGTTTAACACGATATTATTAATCGTGCCGCCACATAAGCGTGGAAGAATTATGGGAATTATTGGTCTTGTTATCATGTTCGCACCTGCAGTTGGTCCAACAATTTCTGGACTTATTCTTAATAATTTAACATGGCATTGGATTTTCTGGATTTCTCTTCCGCTTTTAATTGGCGCTCTTATTTTCGGGTTCTTCTTTATGCAGAATGTTACAACACCAACTAAGCCTAAGATTGATGTATTGTCTATCGTGTTATCTACTATTGGATTTGGAGGAATTGTCTTTGGATTTAGTAGTGCTGGAGAAGGCGGCGGCTGGGGAAGCCCAATTGTCATTACAGCGATTGGTATTGGTTTAATTTCTTTAGTTCTTTTTTCAATAAGACAAGTGAAGATGCAGCAGCCAATGCTTAATTTACGTGCATTTAAATATCCGATGTTTACTATTGGTCTGTTATTGATTCTTGTTTGTATGATGGTCTTACTTTCAACGATGATTTTATTGCCACTTTACTTGCAAACATCATTAGCGTTGACTACATTTGCTGCTGGGCTGCTTCTTTTACCAGGAGGAATTATTAACGGCATTCTTTCACCAGTTATGGGTGGCTTGTTTGATAAATTCGGTCCAAAATGGCTGGTTATGATTGGAATTCTGATTATAACTGGAGCAATGATTGGGTTCTCAACCATTACAATTGAAACGGGCTCAGCCTTCATCATTGGCTTACACATCGTAACAATGGTAGGTGTATCCATGGTAATGATGCCTGCACAAACAAATGGATTGAATCAATTACCACGTGAGTTATATCCAGATGGAACAGCGATTATGAATACATTACAACAAGTTGCCGGCGCAATTGGAACGGCAATTGCCATTTCTATTTTATCTTCTGGTTCAGAAGGATTTATGGCTACTGTTGAAGATAAAGCAAATCCTTTAAATCCGCTTCTCGCTTTTACGGCAGGGGTTCAGGATGCATTTCTTTTTGCGATTATCATGGCAGTGATAGGGTTTGTTATTTCCCTATTTATTAAACGTGTAAAAGTGGAACATCCAATGTAACTCTCGAAACAGTCTTACTATTAAATTTAGTGAGGCTGTTTTTACTTTTGATCAATATGCTAAAATATCAATTAGATAGATAAAAAAGGACGTGTACATAATGGCTAGTGAAAAAAAAGTAACACTGTATTTTGTTCGTCATGGAGAAACCCAGTATAATGTTGAAAGAAGAATGCAAGGTTTTTGTGATTCACCATTAACTGAAAAAGGAATTTTACAAGCAAAATCTGTTGGAAAAGGTTTATCAGACATTCCTTTTATCGCGGCTTACTCAAGTGATAGCCAACGAGTTCAAGACACAGCAAAGTATGCAATTGGTGATAGAGATATTCCGTTAATGATTGATAAAAGACTGAAGGAAATGAACTTTGGTGTTTTAGAAGCGTTGCTGGAAGATGAAATACCATCTCTATATGGGGATGCGCTTGAGAAATTATTCAGCCTTGATGTAAATGCATCTGCACCTGAGGGCGAATCATATGCACAGCTTTTTACAAGAACAGAACAGGCTGTGAAAGAAATAGTAGAAAAACATGCTTCAGAAGGTGGAAATATTCTCATCTTTTCACATGGAGTTACGATCGGAAATTACATCATTCAAGTTACAAAAAGTAAAGAATTCCAAGTACATGATAACTGCAGTGTTTCAGTTGTAAGTTATGAAAATGGTCAATTAGAGGTTGAAAAAATTGCTGATCCTTCTTATAGAAATGAAGGTAGTAAACAACTGATGTGAGACATTTGATCAAATTGGGTTTTAGGCGCATGAGTTTAATTCAGGCGCCTAGTTCTTTTTTATTGACATTATTCCCGCTCTTTCCCCATAATGCCATAGAAAAAAATATTTGTAATATCCTCAGTAAGTGGCAGGATCTTCTGATAAACGTCTTCCCGCTGAATATAATCTTTTAACATATAAATATAAAATAACATCGCTTCTTCTGATAAGTTCTGATCAATATAGCCTTGATCTTTTCCCTCTTTAAATAAAAGATGAAGGTAAGGAACAGCTTTTTCGGCATATATTTTTTCTATATAATTACCTTCTGAAGAGTATTCCTTCATTAAATACTGATAAAATTCCTCGTTAATAGAACTGGCAACTTCCTTTTTATTAAAAATAATCATTTTAATTTTCTCAGGGAATGGTTTGTCGCTGTGAATAACTTTTTCAAAGTTACTTGATGCCTTATCAATATAGTAGAGAAAAACTTCGTTTACAAGATTGTGCTTGCTTTCAAAATAATTATATATAGTAACTTGTGATACATTTGCTTTTTTCGCTATATCTGAAATAGATACCTTTTGAACGCCAAAGTCCATAAATAATTGCAATGCTGCTTCTAATATATTCAGTTTCTTTTGCTCTCTTCGTCGTTGAAATCCGTCCAAATTTCTTCACCTCATTCTTAGTTTAATCAAAAATATGAAATATCACAAATGAATGAGTTCAAAAATACCTTGAAAAGGAGTTTGTTTTTGTATATTATGAAATTTATAAGTTAAAATATTTCAAAACTTATAAAAGGGGGAGAATAATGTCGATCCTAAAAGGGGTAAATATATCAAAGAAATTTGGAAAATTCACAGCGTTGAATCATGTGAATATTGAAGTAAACCAAGGAGAAGTGTATGGATTTATTGGCCCGAATGGTGCAGGGAAATCCACTACGATACGAATATTATTAGGAATTTTAAAAGCATCAAGTGGTGAAGTGAAGATTTTTGGAAAAGATGCATGGAAGGACGCGGTTGATATTCATAGGCAGTTAGCCTATGTACCGGGTGATGTAAATCTATGGCCTAACTTAACAGGTGGTGAAGTTATAGATTTATTCATGAAACTGCAAGGGGGATCTACGAATAAAAATCGCAGGGAAGAATTAATACAGCGATTTAATTTAGACCCTACAAAGAAGTGTCGCACCTATTCAAAGGGAAACCGTCAAAAAGTGGCGTTAATTGCAGCATTTTCAACTGAAGCAGACCTGTTTATATTAGATGAACCAACATCTGGTCTTGATCCGTTAATGGAGAAAGTGTTCCAGGAATGTGTGTTGGAAGCAAAAAAGGATGGAAAAAGTGTGCTTCTTTCTAGCCATATTTTATCAGAGGTTGAAAAACTTTGTGATCGAGTAGGGATCATTAGACACGGAGAAATCATCGAAACTGGAACACTGGATGAGCTTCGTCATCTTACAAGAACAAACTTAGTTATTCAAACAAAACAGCCTATTGTGGAGCTTGAAAAGGTGAAGGGTGTTCATGAAATAGTCGGCGAGAACTTGGAATTTTCTTTTCAAGTAGATGGAAAGGACCTTGACGAGGTGATCCGATATGTTTCTCAGTTTGGCCTTGTTAAATTAGAGAGTAATCCGCCAACATTAGAAGATTTGTTTATGAGCCATTATGATGAAACACAGAGCGGGAGGTAGAGCTTGGATGTGGAAACAGCTTTTTAGTGAAACAGGAACAATGACTCGTTTCCTCATAAGAAGGGATCGAATCCGTTTTCCAGTTTGGCTAATCGTATTATCCTTTATCACAATTTTAACAGCAACAGCTTTCACAGGTTTATATAAATCAGAGCAAGAAAGACAGGCAATTGCTGAAACCATGAAAAACCCGGCCATGACAGCGATGGTTGGGCCAGGATATGGATTAGATCATTATACAGAGGGACCGATGATGGCACATCAAATGCTGCTGTTTACTGCGATTGTCGTGGCCATTATGAGCATTTTACTTGTAACAAGACATACACGTGCAGATGAAGAAGAAGGCAGATTGGAATTAATTCGGTCCCTTCCTGTTGGGCGTCTTTCATCATTAAGTGCGACAATGATCGTGTTAATTGCAATGAATAGTTTACTAGCTGTCATCATTGGCGTAGGTTTATATAGTTTACAAATAGATAGTATGAATCTTGAAGGATCCTTATTATACGGCACTGTTCTTGGAACAACAGGTATATTTTTCAGCTCTGTCACAGCCCTTTTTGCTCAAGTGTCATCAAATGCTAGAGGGACAATTGGCTTTTCCTTTGCAGTGCTGGGAATCTCCTATTTATTACGGGCAATCGGTGATGTGAGTAATGAAACAATTTCCTGGTTTTCACCATTAGGCTGGGGATTGAAAACCGAAGTATATGTGAACAATTATTGGTGGCCGATTGGATTAACCATCTTTCTTTCTATTGTTCTTATAATTATTGCTTATTATTTAAATACAATTCGTGACTTGGACGCAGGGTTTATTTCATCAAGACCTGGACGAAAGCATGCAACACGATTTTTGCAAAGTCCGTTTGGGCTGGCACTTAGAATCCAACGTACATCTATCATCACATGGGCAATCGGAATGTTCATTTTAGGTGTATCATACGGATCAGTGTTTGGAGATTTAGAATCGTTTTTTTCAAATAATGAGATGATAAGTCAAATGCTATCTCCAGTTGAGGGCTTAACATTAACTGAACAATTTGTTTCCATGTTAATGTCTGTTATTTCAATGATCTGTACTGTACCCGCATTAATGATTCTCCTTAAACTTAAGGGTGAAGAAAAACGAAATCGGACAGAGAATTTACTGACTCGTGCTGTATCCCGGTTTAAACTACTGGGGGGATACTTACTTCTTTCCATTTTACTAGGATTTGTGATGGTATGTTTAGCGACACTTGGACTTTGGGCTGCAGCAGCAAGTGTCATGCAAGACCCTATTTCTTTTAGTCTCTTATTTAAAGCTGCGGCCGTTTATTTACCGGCGATATGGACGATGACAGGTTTAGCTGCATTGGTTATTGGTGTTATCCCTAAATTTTCCGGATTTGCTTGGTTGTATTTAGGATATTCCTTCTTCGTTGTTTATTTAGGAAAAATGCTTCAATTTCCGGAATGGATGGGGAATCTGTCACCATACGGTCATGTTCCACAGCTTCCTGTTGAGGAAATAAACTATGTTTCTCTTACTATATTAACTAGTATTGCTGTTGTTCTTATGTTCAGCGGGTTTATCGGATATAGAAGGCGGGACATAGAAGGGTAGGATTGGAGTCCTCTACTAGCATAGCAGGCGGCTAGTAGGGGCTTTTTGGATTGGCACGGTTTGTTTCGGTTTCGCCGATGTAATTTACTACTAATGCCTCCGAATTTCACCTTATGTAGGAGAAAATAAAGAGAGGAAATATAGATCTCGCTTTTAAAAATTAAGCAAAATATGACAAAAAACTTTTTAATTCTTCACACAATTAATTCCAACTTTATTGATAGGAATAATGAGTTGTGGTAAAATGAATTATATTTTTTACTTGTATGTGAGCAAAAAATGATGGAAACTAGGAATTATGAAATAATTTGTACAAGTATATTTCTTTGTGAGGTGGATTTTGTTGCAACTTCAGGTAATGAACAGTCCGTTTAATCAGGAGCAAGCAGAGCTCCTCAATCGTCTTCTGCCAACTTTGACAGAATCTCAAAAAGTCTGGTTGAGCGGATATCTAGCTGCTACTCAGTCTGGTTCTGCTGGTGTTCCTGCTGCTACTGAGGCACCTGTAGTAGAAGCAGTTGCTCAAGCTAACGTAAAGCCGGTATCAAAAGATATTACAATTCTTTATGGTTCACAAACAGGTAATGCCCAAAGCCTTGCTGAAAAGTCAGGCAAAACACTTGAAGAACGCGGATACAAAGTGACTGTATCATCGATGAGTGATTTCAAACCGAATAATTTGAAAAAGTTGGAGAATCTCCTTATTGTTGTGAGTACACATGGAGAGGGAGATCCGCCGGATAATGCTCTATCATTCCATGAGTTTCTACATGGAAAACGTGCTCCAAAGCTGGATGACCTTCGCTTCTCAGTGCTATCACTTGGTGATAGCTCATATGAATTTTTCTGTCAAACAGGAAAAGAATTTGATCAACGGTTGGAGGATCTTGGGGGAACTCGTTTATACCCGCGTATTGACTGTGATCTTGACTTTGATGAGCCTGCTGCAGAATGGATTGAAGGTGTGTATGCAGGATTAAGTGAAGCAGCCTCAACAGAAGCAGAATCTGCTCAAACTGTTGCTGCTACTCCAGCTGCTGTGGAATCAGCTTATTCTCGTACAAACCCATTTAAAGCAGAGGTCCTTGAAAACCTTAATTTAAATGGTCGTGGTTCAAATAAAGAAACACGTCATGTAGAGTTGTCTCTTGAAGGTTCCGGTCTAATTTATGAGCCAGGGGATAGTCTTGGCGTGTACCCTGAGAACGATCCTGAGCTTGTTGGATTAATTCTAGAAACAACAAAATGGGATGAAAATCAAAAGGTTACAGTGAATAAAGAGGAAGTATCACTGAAAGAAGCTTTAAGCAAAAAGCTTGAAATTACTGTTCTTACAAAGCCTCTTATTGAAAAAGCAGCACAGCTTTCTTCAAATGGGGATTTAAAAGCTCTTGTTGCTCCGGAGAAAATCAATGAATTAAAAGCATATATTGATGGTCGTGATTTATTAGATTTACTTCGTGACTTTGGACCATGGGATGTTTCGGCACAGGATTTTGTTGCGATATTACGTAAAATGCCGTCCCGTCTCTATTCTATTTCTAGCAGTCTATCAGCAAATCCGGAAGAAGTTCACTTAACCATTGGCGCAGTTCGTTATGAAACACATGGACGTAAACGCAATGGCGTTGCTTCAATTTTAACAGCAGAACGTCTTCAGCCTGGTGATACGTTACCAGTCTATGTTCAAAATAACCAAAACTTTAAACTTCCAGAAAATCCGGACACACCGATCATTATGGTAGGACCTGGTACAGGTGTAGCACCTTTCCGTTCCTTTATGCAAGAGCGTGAAGAAACTGGTGCAGAAGGTAAGTCCTGGATGTTCTTTGGAGATCAGCATTTTGTAACAGATTTCCTATATCAAACAGAATGGCAAAAATGGATAAAAGACGGTGTCTTAACAAAAATGGATGTTGCGTTCTCACGCGATACTGAAGAAAAAGTCTATGTACAACACCGGATGCTTGCACACAGCAAAGAATTATTTGAATGGCTTGAAGAAGGTGCTGTTGTTTACATCTGCGGTGATGAGAAGCATATGGCACATGATGTGCATAATACTCTTATCGATATTATTGAAAAAGAAGGCGGGTTAAGCCGTGAAAAAGCGGAAAGCTACCTTGCCGACATGCAGCAAACGAAACGCTATCAGCGTGATGTATATTGATCTTTGATTGAAAGGAGATTTTAAAAGAACATGGCGAACCAAATATTAAAAGCACCAGAAGGCGCTCCAAGTGATGTTGAACGTATTAAAGAAGAAAGTGACTACTTGCGCGGTACGCTAAAAGAATCCATGCTTGAGCGACTAAGCGCCGGGATCTCTGATGATGATAACCGCCTGATGAAGCACCACGGAAGCTATTTGCAGGATGATCGTGACCTTCGCAATGAACGTCAGAAGCAAAAATTAGAGCCAGCTTATCAATTTATGCTGCGTGTTCGATTACCTGGCGGTGTGGCAACACCTGACCAATGGCTAGTAATGGATGATCTTGCAAATAAATACGGAAATGGAACATTAAAGCTTACAACACGTATGACATTCCAACTGCACGGTATATTAAAGTGGGATATGAAGCCGACAATTCAAGGTATTCATGCCTCCATGATGGATACGATTGCTGCATGTGGGGACGTTAACCGTAATGTAATGTGTGTGGCAAATCCGTATCAATCTAACGTCCATGAAGAGGTGTACGAATGGTCTAAAAAACTAAGTGATGATTTACTACCACGTACAAGAGCTTATCACGAGATCTGGCTTGATGAAGAAAGAGTTGCAGGTACACCTGATACTGAAGAAGTTGAGCCAATGTATGGCCCGCTATATTTACCACGTAAATTTAAAATCGGGATTGCAGTACCACCGTCAAATGATGTAGATATTTTTTCTCAAGACTTAGGCTTCATCGCGATTGTTGAAAACGACAAGCTAGTTGGTTTTAACGTAGCGATTGGTGGTGGAATGGGTATGTCACATGGTGACAAAGCAACATATCCACAGCTTGCAAAAGTAATCGGCTTCTGTAAACCAGAACAAATTTACGATGTTGCTGAAAAAATCATTACGATTCAACGTGATTACGGAAATCGTTCTGCACGTAAAAATGCACGTTTCAAATATACTGTTGATCGTTTAGGATTAGAAAATGTAGTAGAAGAACTTCATAACCGTCTTGGCTGGAGCCTTGATGATGCTAAGCCATTCAACTTTGACCATAACGGAGACCGCTATGGCTGGGTAAAAGGTGTGAAAGGAAAATGGAACTTCACATTATTCGTTGAAGGCGGCCGTGTAACAGATTATGAAGACTACAAGCTGATGACAGGAATAAGAGAAATCGCAAAAGTTCACAAAGGCGACTTCCGATTAACAGCGAACCAAAACCTAATCATTGGAAATGTATCAACTCAAAAGAAGAAAAAAATTACCGAAATTATTGAAAAATACGGCTTAACTGATGGTAAGCATTATTCTGCATTACGTCGCAGTGCACTTGCATGTGTTGCGTTACCAACATGTGGTTTAGCGATGGCTGAAGCAGAACGCTACCTGCCAACACTAATTGATAAAATCGATGAAATCGTAGATCAAAACGGACTTAATGATAAAGAGATCACGATCCGTATGACAGGCTGTCCAAACGGATGTGCACGCCATGCATTAGGTGAAATCGGCTTTATTGGAAAAGCTCCTGGTAAATACAATATGTACTTAGGTGCTGCACATGACGGAACGCGTCTAAGCAAAATGTACCGTGAAAACATCGGAGAAGCAGAAATCCTGAAAGAGCTTGGAACAATTCTTCCACGCTATGCAAAAGAGCGCCAAGAAAACGAGCACTTCGGTGATTTCGTCATCCGTGCAGGTATTATTACAGCAACAACAGATGGTACTAATTTTCATGATTGATAACTGAGAGACAAGGAGAAATCCTTGTCTTTTGTTTTTAAGAAATGTCCGTTTTCATTCCTTCTATGCAAATTTATTTGCAGTAAAGAACTTTATTTTGTAAATAAAATTTTTGTCTAAGTTCCATGACTTGCAACGATGGTTATTTCATGATATATTATCTTTAAATCGAGATATTTTAATTAAGTGCATTGAAGAATAATAAGAATAACATATAAATGAAACAATAAAGCTTATGGAGGGAATAAGATGAACCATTTAAAAGGTATACACCATGTAACAGCGATTACGAGTAGTGCGGAAAAAAACTATGAATTTTTCACATATGTGCTGGGAATGCGTTTAGTGAAGAAAACAGTTAACCAGGATGATATTCAAACATACCATTTATTTTTTGCCGATGATGTAGGCAGTGCAGGTACAGACATGACATTTTTCGATTTCCCTGGAATTCCTAAAGGAGTTCATGGAACAAATGAAATTTCAAAAACATCTTTCCGAGTTCCAACAGATGCTTCACTGGATTATTGGATCAACCGTTTTGATCGCTTAGGGGTTAAGCACACAGGAATTAAAGAGCAATTTGGAAAGAAAACATTGTCATTTGTTGATTTTGATGATCAACACTATCAGTTAATTTCTGATGAGAAGAATAAAGGTGTTGCTTCAGGTACACCTTGGCAAAAGGGACCAATCCCATTAGAGCATGCCATTACAGGTTTGGGTCCAATTCATATAAGAATCTCAAATTTTGACCAATTAAAAGAAGTATTAGAAGAGGCTCTATTGTTTAAAGAAATTGCCCAAGAAGGATCCTTCCACTTATTCGAAGTAGGTGAAGGTGGGAATGGCGCACAGGTTATTGTCGAGCATAATGTCATGCTTCCACAAGGAATGCAAGGCTTTGGTACAGTTCACCACGTAGCCTTCCGTGTAGAGGATCGAAATGTGTTAGAAGAGTGGATTTCCAGAATGGAAAACATTGGGTTCCACACATCCGGCTATGTAAACAGACATTTCTTTGAATCATTATATGCAAGGGTAGCGCCTCACATTTTATTTGAATTTGCAACAGATGGTCCTGGATTTATGGGAGATGAGCCTTATGAAACATTAGGTGAAAAATTATCACTACCACCGTTTCTGGAACCAAAACGCGAGCAAATTGAAAAAATGGTTCGCCAGATTGACACAGTAAGAAGCACAAAAGAATTTGTAAAAGAATAATCTTAAGAAAAAATTAAGTTCCATCTCAGATGCTTTGAAGGTATACTTACATTTGTGGGTTTACCGAATAAAGAATGATAGGAGCTTAAAAGATGGATTTTATTACAATCTTAAAAGCTGTTATATTAGGCTTAGTAGAAGGATTAACAGAATTTGCACCCGTTTCTTCAACAGGTCATATGATTATTGTTGATGATATGTGGTTACAATCAGAAGAATTTTTAACAAAATATGTTGCAAATACATTTAAAATTGTCATTCAACTAGGATCTATTTTAGCAGTTGTCGTAGTATTTAAAGATCGATTTATTCAAATGCTTGGATTAAGCAGGTTAAGCAAAAATGCGCCAAAAACAACTACACAAAATCGTTTAAAGCTCACACAAGTGATTGTTGGGTTAATTCCTGCAGGTGTGTTGGGAGTTTTGTTTGAAGATTATATCGATGAGCATTTATTCTCCATTGAGACAGTGCTAATTGGATTAATTGTAGGTGCTGTCTTAATGATCGCAGCTGATATCTTCGGTCCAAAAGAACCGAAGATTGACACGGTTGACCAAATTACGTACAAGCAGGCACTCTCAGTTGGGCTTATTCAGTGTCTTTCATTATGGCCGGGTTTTTCACGTTCAGGCTCGACGATTTCGGGTGGTGTGTTATTAGGAATGAGCCACCGTGCAGCAGCTGATTTTACTTTTATCATGGCTGTTCCAATTATGGCGGGGGCAAGTTTTCTTTCCCTTCTTAAAAACTGGCAATATTTCACTCTAGATGCCATGCCTTTTTTTATTGCCGGATTTATTAGTGCTTTTGTTTTTGCGCTAATCTCGATTCGCTTTTTCCTAAAATTGATTAATAAAATTAAATTAATGCCATTTGCGATCTACCGTATTGTTCTCGTTATTGTGATTTGGGTCGTGTATTTCTAAACATGTTCATTTAAGAGAAGAAGATTAACGTAAAGTTGATTTTCTTCTCTTTTTTCATTTAAAAGATGCATAAAAGGAGATAAGATAAACTAAATACATAAATAAATCAATCTACTGGGGGCTATATTTTGACTAGTGATACAGGTGTTCAAAAGCTTTCATTCTATGATCATATGTTGTTTATTGTGATTACCTTTATTTATTGGTTTACACTTTATATTTATGTGCCAGTTTTTGTTTCATATCTGGACTATCTAGGTGGAACGTATACATTGGTGGGATTTATTGTCGGGAGCTATGGTATTATGCAGATTTTATTAAGATTGCCGGTAGGCGTTGTATCAGATCGCCTGCAAATTCGTAAGCCGTTTGTGATCATAGGTCTTGTGACAGGAGTGATTAGTTGCCTTGGTTTTGCCTTAACTGAAAGTATAGAATTTGCCCTTGTATCAAGGTTTATATCCGGCATTACGGCATCTATGTGGGTTGCATTTACTGTTTTATATGCGAGCTATTTTAAACAGGAAGATACAACAAGAGCGATGGGGAATGTACAGTTTATTACAGTTGCGTCCCAACTGGTAAGTATGGGCTTAAGTGGATACCTTGTAACACATTTTGGATGGAAATCACCCTTTTGGTTAGGGGGGCTGATTGGGCTTTTCGGGATTTTGTTAGCGTTTCAAATAAAAGAATCAAAAAAGAAAACAGAGATAAATAAGATTGAATTGAAAGAGATAAATGATGTATTGAAGGAGCCTGCCGTATTAAAGGCAGCAACCTTATCTGCAATTGCTCATGCCGTATTATTTATTACGATGTTTGGCTTTTTACCTAATTATGCACTTGAAATTGGTGCTTCTAAAGAGAATCTGATTTATTTGGTGTTTAGTTTTATGATCCCTCATGCCATTGCACCAATTATAACGGGTAGATACTTAGCTGGACGTTTTCAAAAGTGGTCGATATTAGTTGTAGGATTTTTAGGTACATTTCTATTTTCAGCCATTATTCCGTTTGTGAAAAGTCTGGAAGTACTTTTCCTGACACAGGCTTTAAATGGATTTGCCCAAGGAATGACCATTCCGTTGTTAATGGGAATGGCGATTCAAACTATTCCGAATAGAAAACGTGCCACTGCAATGGGATTGTTTCAGGCAGTGTATGCAATTGGTATCTTTTTAGGACCATTTATATCGGGATTATTTACTGAAAAAGGTACATTTTTCCCCGTATTTATGACTGCAGGTGCTGTAGGATTTATCGGCTTACTACTATCGTTAAAATGGGGGTTTCAAAAAGCATCTATTCAAAAAGGGCAAACAAAACCCATGTAGGAAAGGGGAATACTTTGACATTGTCATCTAAGGAGGGCTATAGTGGGCTCTAAGGAGGAATTGTCATGGTACAACAGAGCGAACATACTAGTGAATCTGTGACAGCTGCTGTACAGCTGCAAAAGAACTTTTTTAGGACAGGACAAACTAAGTCAATAGATTACCGAAAAAGAATGCTTCAAGCACTTGCCGATCAGGTTCGAAAAAATGAAAAAGAAATCTGTTATGCACTTAAGCTGGATTTAAATAAATCAGAAACAGAAGCATTTGTCACTGAAATTGGCTTTCTATTAGAAGAAATTAAATTTACGTTAAAGCATTTAGATAAATGGATGAAGCCTGAGAAGGTAAAAACAGTAAAAACACATATTGGTTCCAAAGGAATAAGAGTCGCTGAGCCATATGGTGTCACGCTTATTATCGCACCTTGGAATTATCCGTTTCAGCTTCAGCTTGCTCCTTTAATTGGAGCCATAGCAGCAGGAAATACAGCTATACTTAAGCCTTCGGAATTAACACCGCATACATCTGCTTTACTATCTCAGTTAATTCAAGATACCTTTGATCCAGCCTATGTTAGTGTGCTGGAAGGCGGAGTACAGACAACAAGCATTTTATTAGATCAACCATTCGATTATATCTTTTTTACTGGAAGTGTCCCTGTGGGGAAAATTGTGATGGAGGCTGCTGCAAAAAGATTAATCCCAATAACGTTAGAGCTGGGTGGGAAAAGTCCTTGTATCGTAGATAAAACAGCCAATATGGAGCTTGCTGCAAAGAGAATTGTGTTTGGAAAGCTAATAAATGCCGGTCAAACATGTATTGCTCCAGATTATCTTTTTCTCCATACAAAGATTAAAGAAACATTTATTGAAGAACTAAAAAAGGTCATTGTTGATTTTTATGGGGATAATGCAGTTGAAAATGAGGAGTTTACAAAAATTGTGAATGCTCGTCACTTTCATCGATTAAAGGAATACTTATCAGATGGAACGGTATTGTTCGGCGGCCAATCAGATGAAAACAAGCTGAAGATAAATCCAACTCTTATTATACCGCAAGATCTTTCATCACCTCTGATGACAGAAGAGATATTTGGACCAATACTTCCGATTTTGGAGTATGATCACATACAAGAAGTGATTGATTTTATTAATAGCCGACCAAAGCCGTTAGCATTGTACCTTTTTACAAATCGTGATGAAGTGGAAAAACAAGTCACAGAGTCGACTTCATTTGGCGGAGGATGTATTAACGATACACTTATGCATATTGCCACTCCATACCTGCCTTTTGGAGGAGTTGGAGAAAGCGGAATAGGAACCTATCACGGTGAAGCAAGCTTTCAAACATTTTCCCATTTTAAAAGTGTACTCAAACAAACCAATCGTTTTGATTTCAGCTTTCGGTACCCGAATGCTGAAAACGGCTTGAAAATGATGAAAAAATTGATGAAGTAATGTAAGGATCAGTTTTGTAACTGGTCTCAGCCTGTTGACAAACGCTCGCTTTCTTCGTTACTCACCTTGCTGCGGTGCTCATTACCACCCCCGGTAACTCCGCTCCTCACAAGGTTTCGTGCCTCGAAAGGCAAACGTTAGCAATCAGTCTGAAGGGCTAGCAATTCTACTTTGTCCACTCTGGGATCAGTTGGTGTAACTGGTCTTTTTTATGTCCATATTATTAAGGTGGGTTTTAAATAGCTTCTTGTTTATGATTACTATTTTAACTCTATAGTGGAATGGAGCGGAAGACACTCGACTCCTGCGGGAGGTAGAGGAAAGGCTGAGACCCCGCAGGCGAAGCCGAGGAGGCTCAGCTTCCTCCCCGCGGAAAGCGAGTGTCTGTAGCGCAATGGAACGAACTAATTTCAACCTATCCCTTCATTAAACAACAACAATGTATGCGAAAACGGTTTTTATTTACAACATGTAACCTTGACATTGAGAACACTTTTCAATTAGAATAATAGATAATGATAATCATTATCACTAAATGGAAGGAAGTGTTCTCTAAATGATGAATGAAAACAACCAAATAGTAGAGAAATATATGATACAAGATCATTTAGAGTCTTTTATTATGTGTCCGTATCAAGTTTACTATCCTCAACTCCTGCATGAAAAAGAGCGGATGTGGAGACAAAATATCCAATCAGTTATCAATACAATTGTTCATACATACTATCAGCTTCCATTACAAGATCAAACTAAGCTATCAGCTTTAAAGTTAATATACCAGCACTGGAACCATGTCAGGTTTGACTTTTTTTCGTCCGGGGAAGAGTATTATATGGTTTTAGCCAAGATAACAGATCATTTGCTTCAGTTTCTTTCAACAAAAAGTAAGCAACCGCCGGTTTTCTTATATGAAAAGCTATACACCTATGTAAAGGGAATAGAATCGCAGCTTTGCATTACAATTGAATTAGCGGAATGGTCGACCAAATCATTTTCAGTAAAAAAATTTCTTTTAGAAGCAGATCAGCATTTGATGGAAAGATATCACCATCTAGTCTCGGTGTTCTCTCATGAAGCTTTGGGCATCCTACCAGAAAAGGTTGAAATTGTTTCATTATTAGATGGAAGGAAGTCTATTTTTTATCCGATAGATCAAGATATTCCAAAAGGAGTACAATAACTTGACTATATAAAACATCTTGTTAGCGAATCTAATCAAGGATGTTATGAATGTCCTTTGACAAAACAATGTAAAGATATGGGTAACTATCAAAATAATCATTAAGAGAGGAGTTTTGACTTTGCATCATTATTTTATTGTAACCAAACAGTTTAAGCACTTTGTAGAGTGTTTTTGTCCGGATGGAGAGCATGAAGATATGTTGACAATTAAACGTGGAGAATTTATAGAGGTAACAAATGAGCGTACATACGTCCTTGATCAGGGATGGTATAACATGGTTATTCTTAATTCTGAAAAATCGTTTTATATGGCATTGGACGACATAGAAAAGTACTTCCTAAAAGGGTATATCCTTTCTTTAATGGACCTTGAACTAAACATTAACCATTTGAAATTTCAGGTGGATCAATCTCTTGGCCATGGAGATGAGGACTCCTTTTTAGAAGCGACAAATGGATTGAAAAAGTCCGAAGAGCTAAAAACAAAGTTAGAAGCACATGTAAATAAGATAACGGAAAACCAACTAATGTAGGGTTTTTCACAAGATGTGAAGGAAATGGGTGGGAATATGAAAAAAGAAGCCATTGTCTTTCAGAAGGACCACATTATTCAACAACTATTAAAGTTAAATTGTTTTAAGTCCTCAGATGATCGCCAATTATATGAATTAACATTGCATGAACTTAAAAGTGAATATAAACTAATAACGAAAAAGCATCATTCAATTTAAAAAAAGAACATGAATCTAGGGAGAAAGTCTCTTTTTCATGTTCTTTTGATTTATGTTTAAATTTAAAAATGAGGTCAGAATTGCACTCCACTTTTCCTTACTTCTTACTCTTCTTCCTAATAAATACAACAATACATAAAAGAAAAGGGATGCCCAGGGCAAAAATAGGATAGATATATGCAAGGGCAAAGTCACCTTGAGCCATATGAGTAATGTAACTATCTGCAAAAAATATTGAGGTGAAAAAAACAATTGCTCCAAATGGTAAAATTAATACATTCTTAGATACTTTAAATAAGGTTGCTCCGCCAATTACCGCTGCATACATAAAAATGGCGACTTTAAAAAAATCATTTACGAGTAACCAAATCATAAAAAGTGCATCAAGTCTTTGAATAATTTCAGCTACCTCAATTTTTTGTACCATTCTTAGAAAAGGAGATATGGATGTGCCTCTACTGTCAGCTCCTAATACTGCGATCGTTAAAAAATGAAAGAATGTTAAAGACAAACCACCTATAATATATCCCATAAAAGAAGCTTTCAATTGAAGCTTTGGTTTATTTAAATAAGCAAAAATCATCGTAAAACAAACGACTTCTCCAAAAGGTGCCATCCAAGTTTGTTTTAGTGCAGTACCAACAATCTTTTTCCAACCAGGCTCTAAAACAGGAAGTAAATTTTCATATTGAAAAATATCAGAAATAAAAATAAAGAAAATCATTAAAATGCCTGTTGAGACAATATAAACAATAAAGATTTCACCCGTTCTTAACAGGACTTCTATTCCTAAAAATAATCCATAGAGTATAGGAAGTAAAAACATAATCCCTATAACTGATACGGGCGTTCCGTGTAAAAAAAGTGGGGCTAAATCCATCGCATCTCGCACATCACGTGCTGCACCGTATAAAAAATATACAACATAGAGAATGCCGACTGCGGTTCCTAAGTACTTTCCTAAAATTTCCTTACTATATTCTGTTAATACAAGATTAGGATACATTTTGTATAAAAAATGATAAATCAAAAGCAAGGGAAGCCCCAAAACCATACCAAGTAAAATTGAAATCCAAGCAGCTTGGTCAGCATCAGCAGCTAATGGGAAAATTACGGTTGTACCCAAAATAAAAATGTACAAAATAACTACCAACTGAATTGCAGAAATCTTTGCCTTCTCCATAGGACCTTACCTTCCGCTTTCTTTGTTCATTTTGGTTTTTTTAACCTTAGTTGCAATTAAGAGACAGCATGGAATGAAAAAACAAATAGTTAAGGAATAAGGTGTCCATGTTTTAACTAGGAAATCCTTAAAGTACACTGTATCCGGATATAAGATGAGAGCGGAGGTAACCTGTAAAAAAGCTAATGGAGAAACCAGGATTTTATAGCTATTTAATTTAAACAATTGAGCTATGCCAAGAGTGATTCCGTAATAACAAATTGTCAGCTTAAAATACATAGAAAAAAACCAAATGATGGCAACAATGACTTCTAACCTTTCTATTACCGTTCCAAGACTTATTTGTTTCCCTAATATATAGGAAGGGTAAGCATGCCTTGTTGTAAAATCTGCTCCTAATACTAAGATAGTAAATATAATGAGGATTGACATAATAACTCCCCCAATAATTGTCCCTTTATAAAAGGCTTTCTTAGAGCCATGTTTGTCTGTTACAAATGGAGTAATCATCAAAAAAATGAACAATTCTAAGTAAGGGAGTCCTAAACTTCTGTAGGTAGCATTTGCAATAGCCTGAAATCCTTCACCAAAGATAGGTTGAATATTAGAAATTTCCACTTCAGGAATAAGAAATACAAATAATAATATAAGCATCAAAATCATCCAGGGGAAAAAGATGATCGCTGTTCGGCTGATGACCTCAATTCCTAATTTGACACCTATCATACTAATGATAATAAATGCAATCATGATCATCTGAATAGGTGTTTCAACGATGATTTGAGTTGTTAAGAAGTCTCCAATCTCCCGAAGTAAACCTGCAGAAATAATCAAAAAGTAAAACAAGAAGAGAAAGGAAACAGCACTTCCAACCCATTTTCCTAATATCTTTTCAGTTATTTCTACAAACGTCATTTTAGGGTAATTGGATGAAAGCTGATTATATAGAAAAATAAAGAATAGACCAATAAACAGGGAGAGAAAGGAGGCAATCCAAGCATCCTGTTTTGCATATGCGGCAAGTAAAGACGGCCCTATTAAAATGGAACTCCCTAGAGTAAAAATAATGACAATAATTTCAAATTCACCAGCATTAATCTTCCCTTTTTCAAGCATGTTTACCTACCACCTTACCTCTATGACAAAAAACGTTCGATCAATGAACTAACAGGACTATAAATATAATTTAGAAAATCTAAAGGAGTTGGAATTGTTATGTTAAGTACTAAAAGAATACTTAATGTTAATCCAATGATCACTATGAAACTATAGACGAAAATCACTCTATAGTTTTTACTTTTAAATAAAGGCTTAACTTCAATAAGCCAAACAATTATACCTATAAGAAGTATTCCAACAGTTGACCACATGTATGCTTACTCCTCTATCTTTTTCTGGAATGACTCAGTGATTGTCCCTAGTCTCCGAATATCTGCTTTGACATGAACTTGAACGTCTAAATTTGTGAAATGTTCATCCCAATTTTTCTCTAGTGTTTTCCAAGCCTTTGGATCGGCTCGATGAATGGCTTCTCCAAACCCGAAAATATCACTTTGGAATTCAGTTTGGACCTTTTGAATAGAGGTTTGTACTTTTTCTTTCACATTCTCACTATACCCTTTTTCTAATTTTTCGATATTTTCAGGTTTTGATAAATCGATATTACTTTCCACATCAGCGATATTTCCTTCAGGTGAAATAGAAATATCGATAACGGGTTTACCTTTTACCACTTTTCCCTTTACTTTGGTTTTAGAACGCAATGTTTCAATTGTTACTTTGCCACCTTCTGATTCAGTGGTTACCACTGTATTTTTAATATTATCTGTTATATAGTTAAATCCTTTGCTTTCATCCATATTTAACCAACCAATTAGTTTATCTTTCTTAAAAACAGCAAGATAATCAAGTCTTAGTCCTGTTTCGGGTGAAACATTATGTACATTTTCGATACTGCTTCCGACTTCTGCATTTCCATAATGATAAATACCGGTTAAAACAGGTTCTTTTCCTTTACTAACAACACTGTTAATTAATTCATCCAACTTAACTGTCTTTGCTGCTGCCCAAACATTCTCAGAGTTTTCTAGTGCGTTAAACAATTTATTTGCCGGTACCTTTTCAATTGCTGTTTGGATATTTAGGATATCTGCAGCAGTGGAACCTTTTGCAACAGTGATATAAAAGTCAGTTCTCATTTCATGATCTCTTGAAAGAAAATCGAGTGCTTTACCTATTCCGTCTCTAGCTAGTTCTTCTCCAAAAACAACCTCACGAAGATGTGCTAAATAAATACGTCTTGGAGTATCGGTTGTAAGCTTACGTAATGCTTCCATTACGGTTTCACCTGATTTAATAAATCTGACAACTTCCGTTCGACCAGAGCTTGTATTACCAGCAAGTTCTGACGGATTTAATACTTGAATCGAAACCGAATAACCATCTTCTGATTTATCTATACCTATGGCTGTAACAATAGCAAGTTCGTTTAAATCTTTTTTACTCCAGCAACCGGAAGTGAAAAGAAGCATGCAAATGATAATGAGTAACTTCTTGTACATTCATTAAACTCCTAACTAGTAGGTGGTTTCGGAGAAGGTGTATCCTCTCGATCCGTATCCGTTTGATTTATTAATCGTGGACGCGAAAATAATGCCCAATGTGGAAATCGTAAAAAATTATCTTTTTGATCATCTAATATAAATGGTGCATTCGGAGATAAATATGGAATCCCGAAAGACCTCAAACTGCTAAGATGAAGGACCATGGCAATTAAACCTAAAATAATGCCAAATAGCCCGAATGTTCCAGCAAGAATCATAAATCCAAAACGAAGTATACGCACAGCAATACCCATATTAAAGGTTGGAGAAACAAAGCTGCTCATTGCTGTTAAGGAAACAACAATAACCATTGTAGCGGTGACAATGCCAGCTTCAACAGCTGCCTGCCCAATAACAAGTGCTCCAACAATTGAGATTGCAGAACCAACAGCTCTAGGCATTCGCACTCCGGCTTCACGTAATATTTCAAATGTCATCTCCATAAGGATCGCCTCAACAATCGCAGGAAATGGTACTCCATCTCTCTGTGCTGCCAGACTTATGAGTAAAGGAGTAGGCAGCATTTCCTGATGAAAGGTTGTTACCGCAATATAAGCTGAAGGTGTAAGTAACGCAAGAAAAAAGGCAAGATATCGAAGTAATCGAATAAGTGTCGCAATGTCAGCTCTCTGATAATAATCCTCACTTGCTTGGAAAAAATTGATTAATAGAGCAGGAACAATTAAAACGAATGGAGTTCCGTCAACAATAATAGCTATTCTTCCTTCCAAGATGGCTGCTGCAACAGTATCAGGACGTTCTGTATTAAAGACTGTTGGAAAGGGAGTAAACGTACTATCTTGTATCAGTTCTTCTATATATCCACTCTCAAGGATGGCATCTATTTTAATCTTATCTAAACGGATATGAACTTCTTTTACACTCTTGTCGTTAGCCACACCTTTTAGATACATAATGGCCACATCTGTTTTTGTTTTTTTGCCAAGCTGTTTCGTCTCAAGCCAAAGATTTGGATCCTTAATCCGACGTCTTATTAATGCTGTATTCGTTCTTAATGTTTCAGAAAAACCATCCTTTGGGCCCCTAACAACTGTTTGAGAAGAGGGTTCCTGTACTCCGCGATCAACCCAGCCTCTAGAGCCGATTGCTAAGCATTTAGGGAATCCGTCAATTATTAAAATAGTATCGCCAGATAAAAAGTGGAAAAAAAGAGTTTCAAAATGAATGACTTCTTTGATTTCCCCGGTCGGAAGAGATTGACTCTTGATAAATTCAAACAAATCTGAATGAATAGGATGATCAACATCTGCACTTCTAATTTGAACCATAAGTGTGTCTAAAACAAAATCTTGAACAAATGTCTTGTCAGCTAAACCATCAGTAAAAATAACACCGATTTCCACTTGTCCACTTTGTCCAGCCTTAAAATGTCTAATAACAATATCAGAGCTGTTTCCAATTGTTTTCTTTATATACTCTAAGTTCCATTTAAGGTTGGGTGAGATAAATTCTACATTCTTTTGATCTTGAGATCTCGGATTTATCTCTTGGATGGCAGACAATCTTTCATCAAATCTTTTATTTTGTTTTTCTTTTATTAAATTAGATAATGGTTTAGGAATTCGAGTTCTCAAGAAAAACCTCCTAGCAAAAAAGGGTTCTAACAGGTATTGTTAACAAATTAGGTTGAATTATCCAAATGATTAAAAATAAAGTACCGGGAAAGAAATTTGTAGAAAAGGGTGACATTTTTATAGGAAGGATTTATGATGAAAAAAATATAATAAGAAAAACTCATCAGGACTTTGGGAAACAAGCAAAGTCATTCTAATAAAAAGGCAACATAAAGATAAAGTGAGGCGATCACATGCAAAAAATTTTACCGGCTTTCTCATCTATCAAACAATTCGAACGATTTCTGGTCAGTGACTATCAGATTGGTGTTTTTTTAGAAACGCATATTTCACAATTGGCCAATCTTCATAAGTTGGCAGATCAGCACAATAAAAAAATCATTTATCATGTGGACTTAATTCATGGATTGAAAAGTGATGACTTTGCGGCAGAGTACCTTTGTCAGGAGTATAGACCTTACGGGCTTATCTCCACAAAATCAAATGTCATTTTAAAGGCAAAGCAAAAAGGTGTGGTTGCCATTCAAAGGATGTTTCTAATCGATTCACATGCCCTGGAACGAAGCTATCGCTTAGTGGAGAAAACAAAACCGGATTTTATTGAAGTATTACCAGGTGCGATGCCGTGGATGATCAAAGAGGTAAAGGAACGTACACAGACAAAAATACTGGCAGGCGGGTTAATTCGGACTGCTGAAGAAGTAGAAAAAGCACTTGAAGCGGGAGCAGATGCAATTACAACATCAAAAAAAGAGCTTTGGAACTTCGAAAAGTAGAAGTGGCTGGCTTTCAGGCAATTGACAGGGGGAAGGGTATGAGAAGTGAAAGCTGGTTATCTATGTCTGATGCACATCAAGTGTTTGTGTGTAAATGGGAAGAGAAGTCGGTTGAGCCAAAAGCGGTCGTACAGGTTGCTCATGGAATGGCAGAGCATATTAAACGGTATGAATCTTTTGCTATGTTTCTCAATTCCAACGGTATTATTGTAATAGGACATGATCATCGAGGTCATGGACAGACAGGTGAAAAAAATGGTGTCTATGGTTTTTTTGCCGAAAGTGACGGATTTGAAAGAGCAGTTGATGACATGAAGGAGGTTTATGATCACATAAAAGGTCAGTATCCTGAGTTACCTGTTTTCCTTATGGGACACAGTATGGGTTCTTTTTTAGTTCGACGATTTGTACAGCGTTTCCAGGTTAAACTTGCGGGGGTTATTTTATCTGGTACTGGTGGGAATCCAGGCTTTATCTTGAAGATTGCAAAGAAATTAGCAAAAATCCAGGTCAAAAAGTGGGGAAATCGTGCAGAAAGCCCTTTTCTTCAAAAATTAACAACTGGAAGCTATAATAAAAAATTCAAAAATGCCAATACAAAGTATGAATGGCTGACACGTGATTCTGAACAAGTAACAACATATTTAAATGATCCGTATTGTGGAAAAGTAGGCACAACAGGCTTTTTCCAAGATTTATACTATGGGCTTGATATGATTCACAGGGATGAAGAAATAGCTAAGATAGACAAAAACCTGCCATTTTTTCTGTTTAGTGGAGATATGGATCCTGTAGGGAGTTATACAAAAGGTGTAAACGAAATGATAAAGCAATTAAGAAAACATGATATAAAGCATATCGATTTTAAGTTTTATGAAAATGGTCGTCATGAAATGTTAAATGAAGTGAACCGTGAGGCAGTATGTGAAGATATCTATCAATGGATGAAAAAAAACGTAAATTTGCACTAATAATGATGGCCAGTTTGTCTGAATGACAGGCAGGCTTTTTTTGTATAAGAAAATAAAGCTTTCGTCATTAGGACCGGAGCAATAAATGGAAGTTTTTGGAGCTAAACAAATGGCAGAAGCTTGTCGATATATCTAGTAAATCCGAGTGTGTTTTGAAATTACTAGGAACTCAGGCAAGTAGTAAATATCCTAATTGTGATGTCATTAGAAATGATTTACTATATAATAAGAAAAAAGTCTTAGGGTTAATTCTAGTAAATAAGTACGGGGTGAAACTTTCATTCTATGACATTATCTAATAGAGCAGGGGGTGTTGGTATTGAGTACGACTGTATCAAACGCATTAGAAGATCTGAATGGATCAACGATAGAGTCCGTAAAACAGATTCTTCCGATTACATATGAAAATATAACAGCGCCTGTCATTTGTTCAGAGTTAACATGTCACTTTGGTGTCCTGGTTGGGATAACGGGCTCAATAAAAGGTAAGGTACTCTATAAGTCTGATGTTGATTTTTTCAGTTTTGTCGGAGAATTAATGTTTGGCATGGCACTAGAAGGTGATATGTTAAAATCATTTGCTGGTGAACTTGGCAATATGATTTCAGGTGGACTATGTACAAATATTTTTTCAAAGGGAATGACAATTGATATTACAGCACCAACGATTATAGAGGGTAAAATGACACTTTCCGGTTTTAAAGAAGCAATTGAAATAGAAATGACATTTCAGAACGGTAAAAAACTGGAGATCGGATTAATGATTGACTAATTAATTATGATTGTGCGTGTTTTTTTGGAGAGAGGTACAATTGGTGAAACCTTTTTCTCCGGATCGAATCGTAGATGCACTTCTAAAACATTGTTCATATATATGTTCATGAACAATGTGTTGAATAGAAAAAGGTGACGAGTAGAGTTTGCTCTTGTCACCTTTTTTGGGTTGGGGTTAGAAGTGATATAATAATATCTATTAAACACTAAGTTAGGGGAGAACATATGGCTGAGGAACTTCGAAACATATTCAATCAAGCTTTTATTAATGATCTGTCATCGAAATTGAAGAGTGCTTATCCTTCGTTTGATTCAGAAAAGTTTCATACAGTCATTTATGAAGGAGATTGGGCTGACTTTACGTTAAAGCAACGAGTCCGCAGAATTACTGAGTGTTTTCATACTACTATTAATCTTGAGTTTCCAGACGTTGTTGATATATTGAAAAAGGTAGCCCCACATTTTAAAGGGAGTTTAACCGGGATTATTTTTCCGGATTACATAGAAGTATACGGATTAAATAATTGGGATGTGTCGATTGATGCCCTCGAGTTTTTTACGCAATATTCAACATCTGAGTTTGCCGTTCGCCCTTTTGTGGTAAAAGACCAAGAAAAAATGATGAGGCAATTTTTAACCTGGAGCAGTCATTCAAATGAGCATATTAGAAGGCTTGCTAGTGAAGGCTCTCGGCCAAGGCTTCCATGGGGAATGGTATTAACAGATTTAAAGAATGACCCTGCACCAATTCTTCCAATTTTAGAAAACTTGAAGGAAGATCCTTCTTTATATGTAAGGAAAAGTGTTGCCAATAACATAAATGATATTTCGAAAGATCATCCAGCAATCGTTCTTTCACTAGCGAAAAGATGGAATGGAGAATATGAATTAACAAATTGGATTTTAAAAAAAGGATTACGGACCTTACTGAAAAAGGGAAACTTAGAAGCTCTTGAATTGTTTGGATTAGGCCCACTAAATACAATGACGATATTAGATATGGAAATAACTCAAAATGTAATCATTGGAGATACAATATCTTTTTCATTCAAATTAGCTTCGGAAGATACAAAAATACGGAAAGTAAGAGTTGAATATTCCATCGATTTTATTAAAGCAAATGGCAAGCCTTCGATTAAACAATTCCAGCTTTCGGAAGTCATGATAAAGCCGGGGGAAAAAAAGCAATATGTGAAAAAACACTCCTTTAAGGATTTAACAACAAGGAAGCATTATCCAGGTAAGCATGTTTTATCTATTCTTGTGAATGGAGAAGTAAAAGAAATGAGCACATTTAATGTCTATAAAAATGATTAAAAGGAAAATCCGAACGTTTCTTGAACAGCTTTATAGTCGTTTTTTTGGAGATGGAGGAGAGAAGATGAAGCAACAGAAAATACTTTTTATTGGTGACAGTATTACGGCATCTGGAAAGCGAGAGGATCCGGAAAAAATTGGCGTAAGTTATGTAAGAATCATTCACGATTACCTGCTCACAACGTATCCAGAGAAAGTATATAACATTGTAAACAAGGGAATCAGCGGGAACCGCATAACAGACTTGGCCGCAAGATGGCAAAAAGATGTCATTGAACATAACCCTGACTATCTCTCCATTTCAATTGGAATTAATGATGTTTGGAGACAACTAGATCGCCCTGAAATTGAACAGATAACTGTGGAGAAATTTGAACAAGTTTACAAAGAACTACTAACCAAGGTAAAAGAACATACAAACGCACACATTATTATAATGGAACCAACAGTAATTGAAGAAAAGTTACAGGCTCCTGGAAATCAACTGCTAAAAGAATATGTTAAAGTTGTTAATGATATGTCAAAACAATTCGAAGCAACACTCGTCCCAACTCATCAAGCCTTTGTAAAGTATTTAGAAGGAAATAAAGGCTACAACTTAACAACAGACGGAGTACATATGAACTCTGCAGGTAACATGCTGATGGCCACAACATGGTTAAAAGCAGTCGAAGAGCAGTTGAAGTAATTGAATAGTATAGGTAAGAGACCTTCCATTTTGTTTAGGAGGTTTTTTTGAGGGGAAGGAGGATGAATAACGATGGGAAGTTGGTGAAAGAACGGGCACTTACAAATTAAAGGATTCTTTTTTGAGGTGCTTTTCTTAAAATACGGGCCGCTATGACAGTGGAATTGCCATCGTTATTATTCTTTATTAGGAGTATAAAATCCTTATTTATATAAAGACTCACTTACTTTTAATAGGATGTCTTGTCCTGAACCGAGTAACCAGCAAAAGGAAAATAAGCGGAGATTTTCCGGTTAGATGAAGAATGGAGCTCGTTTCGTGATAAATAAGGGGAGGTTTTCCGATTATGCAATACAAAAATCTCCTTTTTCGCCTTTTTCGAGTCAATAGGCGGAATCTCTCCGTCTATTTATGCTTTTTTAAATAATTATTATTAAATAAGCGAAATTACTCCGTCTATTTATTCAAATCAGGTGCTTCACCTTATCCCCGAACCGATAATGCGGACCTTCTCCCCCTCATTAAAATTGATACTCAAAACGGCACTGCAATGACAGGAGAATTGACCATCTTTTTTTATTGTACAATACTCATTGTCTATCATAATAAAAATGATGCACCCGAAAACGGAACCCTTTACTGACTGGTTATAAGTTCCTCATCTCAGATAATATAAGCAATCAGGAATTCTACTTATAAAATCCCCTTCAAGTGCCAAAAGGATCCTACAGAAACTACAATATCTATTTACAGGGAATACAAGAAATCGAAACTACCTCATCCAAGACAATCAATCTAATAAATAGTAACAAAGAAACCGAAACGATTCCATTTATAGATTGATGGTGGAATTGAAATGGTATCTATGTTACAGTGTAACATGTGCCAATTTTAGTAGAATAAAAAGGGCTTTTGTTATATTTGAAATATAATTGTAATATTATAAACATTGTTTTGTCATTTTTTGATGATATACTACTAATTGTGGCAAATATGAGTATAAAGTAATGAATTATAATAGATACATAGGAAAAAATACTGATTGTACGAGAGAAACGAAAGTAGGGAAGAGAATGTCGAAAAAGAAACTAGTTATCATGAATTTAGTAGTCATGATCGGATTAGGAAGTTCATTTGCTATTCCTTCGGCTAACGCTGAAACGGAAGAACGTACAGAAATTCAGGAAAATATAAAAAGTACTACTCAGGGAGTAGAGCAAATCCAACAAGAGTTAGCAGAGCTGAAAAAGAAAAGTGAACGTGTTGATGCGGCAATAAATGATAACTCAAATAAAATAAAAGAAACTGAATCAAAAATAAAAACAACTCAAGATGAAGTTTCAGCAATGGAAGATGAAATAGCAGAACTAGAAGAATCTATTAAAGAGAGAACAGAAGTTTTAAAACAACGCGCAATTTCTTACCAACACAGTGGTGGTAATGTAGAATATATTGATGTATTACTAGGTTCTTCTAGTTTTAGTGATTTTGTTAATCGCGCAATGGCAGTTGGAAAGATT